>CBDFHU010000099.1:0-10425 GCA_965247375.1 Arsenicibacter sp. | reverse complement strand
AAGCGTTATCTGGAAAGTTACTTCGATACTTACCCCGGCATCTGGCGCCAAGGAGACTGGATTCGCTTTACTGAACGTCATACCTCGGTGATTTACGGACGCTCCGACAGTACGATTAACCGATTCGGCATCCGGATGGGCACCGCCGAGATATACCGTGTTGTCGAAGAGCTTCCGGAAATTCGCGACAGTTTGGTCGTAGACCTCGAGTACCTCGGGCGACCTTCTTTCATGCCTTTGTTTGTGGTGCTTCAGCCGGGGTTTGCATTCGAAGAGAAAACCAAACATCGGATCCTGGAACAAATCAGGACGAAGACATCGCCGAGACACCTGCCAAACGAAATAGTTCAAGTGGCTGAAATTCCACGGACGCTCAGTGGGAAGAAGATGGAGGTACCGATACGGAAGCTGTTGCTTGGCGCCTCACCTGAGAAGATCGCCAGTCCTGATGCCATGCTTAATCCGGCAAGCATTGAGTTTTTTGCCATCTACGCTGGCGGGTTAAATGATAAATTTTCCAACGAAAATAGTTAACGTTAGCCCTGCCTTCCACATACTCAGTTAAAAAAAGTCCGGGCGCTGAAAAGCGGTGGGCAGAGTTGCAATGCAGCGCGCGTGATCATATTGCTGTTGTAGGCCCGCATATCGAGGCAACTAGCCTAGCTTCTGCGGGGCGGTGATCGCGGCATAGTGTGACGCCTGTGGCTTCCGCCACAACTTTCTCGTGCAATTTGCTCAAGTCGATGACAAGCCCGAGCTTCGACGTAGGCTGCTAAATACCTAAGTTAGAGTAGTTTGGTAGATTCTTGAGCACGGAAGCAAGATTAGGCTAACGGAATTGCTCGCCGGCTTTCTACCTTGTTCCATGGGGTCATTTCCTGCCGTCGAAATCCAAGTCCTTCTATTTCAAGGGTTGCCATCAGTACGCCGCGTAGTCGCTAAGCACAATACTTGAATGTAGTAATTGAGAACGAAAAACTCCAAGCGTTGTGCACGGGGGGAGGCGATTTGCAGGGCGGTCTGTACCCTAGCCACAGTATTGCCAGCGGCATGCGACCAAACGGCGCGGGTTGCCAACACGATTGTTTTTACGCGAACGCTATACGTGAGCATGGTGCGCAGGTCGGACTACAGCGAAGTGCCCCACGTTTAATAGAGCGTACTCGTAGTCCCTCCTCGCCGAACAGGCATGAACAAAAGACCGCTGTCGCGGCCACCACGCATTACCGAACGGGTAGAGCCCTGAGCGATCAGGTTTCGATGAAATTTAACCTTCCTGAAGGTCGGTCAGGAAAATCAACGCTCAGCCAAATTCCCAAAGACGTAGTCTTTAGAGTGTAAGGGTAACTACCATCTATTTAGTCCCAATAAATGGAATTTAATAAACAATATTAAATTGTTTCAATATTAAATATCCCGTTTAATGGAACTATTGGAGGTTTTATGGCCTTGATGGTCAAGAGTCAGATTGAACGTGCTCAAGCTATGAGCCAAAGTTGGGCGGACCGCAATACACCTTTCATATTTGACGAGTGGTACGTTGCCGCCTTGGGGGAGGAAATTTCGAGCAAGCCTTTGAAGCGCACCTTGCTGGGGCGTGACATTGCCTTGTTCAAGACTGCCGCCGGAAAACTAGTTGCCCTCGACGACCGTTGTGTACATCGCTCCTTCCCGCTGTCGATGGGTAGGGTTGACGGTGAAACCCTTGTGTGCGGTTATCACGGTATGCGTTATGACACCAGCGGTCAGGTTGTGGAAATCCCGTCCCAACCTCGTTGCCCAAGTGGAATCGGAGTGCGTCAGTACATGCTGCATCAGATCGGACCTCTTGTCTGGATCTGGATGGGCGATAGTGATCAAGCGGACCCCACGCGCATTCCCGGTCGATCATGGATGTATGGCGATGGCTGGACATCGAAGTCTGGCTATATGCACATGAACGCCAGCTACGTCGGCCTGCATGAAAACCTTTTAGACCTGACGCATCTGAGCTACCTGCACGCCAACAGTTTCGGGACGCCGGATTACATATCTGCACCCTACGATGTCACGGTGCGGGAAGCGTACTTCGCCCTGACGCGTAGCGTGATACCCACGACGCTGCCCCCCTTGTGGTCACGATCCACCGGACTGGAAGGTCCAGACTCGGCGCGTGTGGCGACCTCTGAGTTTCTTTCTCCGGGCTTGCATGAGACAACGGCGACGTTTTACGACAGTCGCCTTCCTCCGGGAAAAAGGCAAGAGTTTGTGGCGAAGGCCGCGCACATGCCCACGCCTGAAACGACCAACTCAACCCATTACTTCATTGTCGATGGGCGCTGCTTTGCAATGGAAGACGCCTCGATTACGGAGTTTATGCACGATCAACTTCTGCTTGCTTTCAGGGAAGACGTTGAGGGCCTGGAGGCCGTGCACAGGGTTCTGACAACCCAGCCGGCTGAAGATCTTTTTGAACTTTCATTCGGAAGTGATCGTGCATCCATAGAGATGAGAAAGTATCTGAAAAAAAGAGCACAGGCCCAGCAGCCGATAGCCCGGAGTGCCTCCGCCGACTTTGAGACACAGGCATAAAAGCTGTTCGTCGCACTGAAACTTCTGTGGAGCTCTTACCCGAAGCAGGTATTCGGCAATTCCACCCACTGACCCCATCCCGACAACCGGAGACAACACCATGAAATTCCTCAAAAAAATCCTGGCAGCTTTTGCCGTTATATCCCTCGCATTTGGGCATCTTGCCAATGCTGCTGATTATCCCGAGCGCCCCATTCGCTGGATTGTGCCTTTCCCTGCCGGTGGGGGAACAGACGTGGTGGCCCGTGCCGTTGCGGATGCGATGCAGCCTTCCCTCGGGCAAACCCTGTTTGTAGACAATCGCCCGGGCGGCGCGTCGGCAGTCGCTGTAGGCGCGCTGTTGCAAGCCAAGCCCGATGGCTACACCGTACTGCACGGCGAGAATAGCGCGCTGATCTGGAATGAGCATCTGTACAAAAAGCTGCCCTACAGTCCAGAAAAAGATTTCACTTATGTCGGCGCTATTGGTCGTTTTCCCGTAGCGCTAGTGGTCAATCCTGATTTTCCTGCCAGAAACCTCAAGGAGTTTGTGGAGATTATTCGGAAGAACCCGGGGAAATACACTTTTGCTTCTCCGGGCAACGGGACGCCACACCACCTCGCTATGGAGCTCTTCAAACAACGCTCCAGCCTCTTCATGGTGCATGTGCCGTACAAGGGTGGAGCTTTGGCGATGCAGGATGTCATGGCCGGGCATGTGCCGATCATGATGCTTGACCTGGCATCGGGGCTCCAGACCATGCGCGCAGGAAAGGTCAGGGTTCTGGCGGTTGCGATGCCCCAGCGCGCCAAGGCCCTGCCCGAGATCCCGACCTTTGCGGAAGCTGGTGTCCCGGGTGTGGACGCTTATGCACTCTTCGGTCTGGTTGGCCCGGCCGGCATGCCCGTCGACGTTGTTAATCGCTTGAACGCGGCTTTGAACAAAGCCCTTGAAAGCCCAAAAGTCCTAACGCTGTTTAACGATACCGGTGGAGAGGCAACGCCAGGGTCAGCAGATACCTTTCATAAAACAGCCCGCTCTGAAAGTGCTCGCTGGGGGAAGGTCATCAAGGCGGCGAACATCACACTGGAATAGAGCCTCCAGCTTATGACTGATCCCGATCCTGCAGGCAAGGCCTGTTCACCGAACCCATTAAGCAGCAAAAGATGTCCCTGGTTAAAGATTTTCCAGCAAGCGCCCACACTGATGTGGACCTGCCATTGAAGCCCATACCCGTGGGGTTTCAATACAAACGCCCTCCGGAACTGGACGGTCCGGGGCGGGAGCACCCGGTGGTGGTAGTTGGGGCTGGCCCAGTTGGACTCACCATGGCCCTCAGCATTGCACGACAAGGGGTGCCATGTGTTTTGCTGAAAGACAACACCCAGGTTTGCAGCGGAAGCCGGGCTCTTGGAATGTCCAGAAGGACTCTTGAAATCTGGGATGCGCTCCATGCCGTAAAGCCAATAGCCGCTCACGGTAAAGGCTGGAACAGCGGGCGAAGCTTCTACAAGGAGCAGACCATCCTTGAGTTCCGCATGCCCGACGAACCTGAGTTGCAATACCGGGCGATGTTCAACCTCCAGCAGTCGCATACCGAGACCTACCTTGTTGCGGCAGTCATGGACGAGCCCCTCATAGATTTCCGTCCAGCCAACGAATTCCTACGCGTGAAAGAAAATGGTGCGCAAGTTGTCATCGAGGTCCAGTGCCCGGACGGGATCTACGAACTCAAATCGCGCTATCTGATTGCATGTGATGGTGCAAGAAGTGGTGTTCGGTCCAGCATGGGCCTCAAGCTTGAGGGCACTTCGTATGAGGCTGCCTACCTGATTGCTGACATCAGCCTGAAGACAGATGCGCTGATGGAAAGACGCTGCTGGTTTGACCCGCCGTCCAACCCCGGTTTTACGGTCTTGATGCATGGCCAACCCGACGGGATCTGGCGCCTGGATTATCAGCTTGCTCCGGGTGAAGACGCGGAGTCGGCCGCGTTGCCGGACAACGTCATACCCCGCATCAAGAGGCACTTTGAGTTTATTGGGGAAACGGGCGAGTGGGAACTGCAGTGGTCCAGCGTTTATCGGGTGCATAGCCGCGCCCTTGACGATTTTCGCCATGGCGGGATTTTCTTCGCTGGTGATGCTGCGCACCTGATGCCGATATTCGGTATACGCGGCCTGAACTCTGGGGTGGAGGATGCATGGAACCTCGGGTGGAAGATTGCTCATGTCTACAAAGGTCTAGCGGACAGTAGCCTCCTGCAAACTTATTCGGCAGAGCGGCATCTGGTTTTTCAGGAGAATGCAGCACTTGCCAGTCGCAACGCATGGTTTATGACGCCACCCAACGATGGCGTACAGCAGATGCGCGATGCTGTACTGTCTTTGGCACTGAGCACGGATCAGATGCAGGACATACTCAACCCTAAGCAGGCGTCTTATGTGCCGCTGCGCCAATCCCCACTGAGCACGCCAGATACCGAAGAATTTCAAAGTGGACCTCGGCCCGGCGAGGTAGCACCGGACATCAGAATTCATTGCACCCCGGCAGACCGGCATGACAACCATCTGCAAAGCCTTTTTGACGGCCGATTTGGATTCATTTATTTTGGCGGGAATTTGCCTCTTCAGGCTGAGGTTGAGACGGCCCTTAGAACGCTGGAGTCTGAGTCCAGGCTGAATTTGGTGGTTGTCGGCAACGAATCCTCATCATCATCCGGTTGTGTGAACGATGCAGACCTGTCCATCCACGCCAGATTCGGCGCCACGCAGGGAACGACCTATCTGATACGCCCCGACCACAATGTCGCCGCCAGGTGGAAGACCCTGGTCCCAGGGAATGTGAAGGCAGCGCTTGGCAAGTGCCTCCAGATTGAAAAGAAGGCTTTGGATATCGAGCCCCTGACGGTGCCTCTGTCACATGCAGAAAGCGCATACCGCAGCATAGGGGATCACCTCGGCAAACTAGATGCCTCTCATGGAAAGCTGTTCCTTGCAAAGCTCGCAATGTTGTTGGCTGTTGAGACCACGCCCGAAGCCCTAACTGACGCGCTGCGAATCGCAAAAGCGCACCTTGATAAAGCATGAAAATGCAAGAAAATATTTTGAAAAATTTGCCTGTTCCAATTTATGGAATGCATCACTTTGCGTGGAAGTGCAGGGACGCAGAAGAGACCCGGCACTTTTACGAGGATCTTTTGGGTCTTCCTCTCGTCCATGTGATTCGCGCTGAGAAAGTACCAAGCACTGGTGAGCACTGCCCTTACGTGCACTTGTTCTTTGAGCTTGTAGATGGCTCCTGCATTGCCTTTTTTGACCTCGGCGACGACCAGGTGGCACTCCCTTCGGAAAACACTCCCGCATGGGTTAACCATCTCGCATTGCGCGTGGGCTCGCGTAAGGAGTTGGGTATGGCACTTCAGCGTCTGCGGGACGCTGACGTGGATGTCATAGGGCCCACAGACCATCACTTCGTCGAATCGATCTACTTTTTTGACCCGAACGGCATCCGGCTGGAGTTGGCAACATCTATTGCGGATGCCGAATTTCACAGGGTTGCGCGAACCAACGCACGCGGACTATGTGATGCATGGTCGATTGAAAAATCCCAGATCAAGCGCGACGCCGCATAGTCTTTTGCTCATCTCCAATCTCTAATATGCCAGCACTTCACTCCCTCAATCAGACACACGATCCGCAGCGTAAGAGCTGGATTGAATCAGCGAACAGAGCTGACGCAGACCACCCCATACAAAATTTGCCTTTTTGTGTCTTCAAGGGGGAAGGAATCCAAACTGTGGGCGTAGGAATCGGCGACATGATCTTCAGCGTTCGTTCCGGGCTTCAAAACGGCTTGTTTGCGGGTGATGCCTTGAAGGCAGCGGAGGCCGCGAGCGGATCCTCCCTTAATTCGCTCATGGAGATGGATACTGTGCAGGTCTCCGCATTACGTGCGCAGATTTCGGAACTTCTTCGCGTTGGCGGAGAAGGGAGCGCCAAGGCCATCGGACTGGCCAATGAGTTGCTACACCCCATCAAGGACAGCGATCTTGTCTTGCCCGTAAAGATCAATGGATACACGGACTTCCTGACCTCTCGCCACCATACGGAGCGCAACGGCCGTTTGAAGGGGCTGGAAAACCCGGTACCACCAGTCTTCCTTTCCTTGCCGGTGGCCTATCACGGCCGGGTATCGTCCATTCGTGCGAGCGGCACTCCTGTCATTCGTCCTCATGGTCAAGCGAGACGAAGTGATGGCACCATCAAATTTGCACCGACGGATGCGATGGACTTTGAACTTGAGCTTGGTGCCTATATTGGTCGTGGAAATGCGCTCGGAACCACTATCCCCATCGAGGAAGCAGAGAAGCACATTTTCGGCTTTTCGCTACTCAATGACTGGTCTGCCAAGGATATGCAGTGGTGGGAGCAAATGCTTGGACCCCTGCTGGGAAAAAACTTCATGAGCAGCGTGTCGTGCTGGGTGACTGCGTCGGAGGCACTCGCGCCATTTCGCACGGGCATTACGGGACGTACCAAAGCCGACCCAGAGCCTTTTCCTTATCTGCGAAGCACAGGAGATACGGAAAATGGTGCACTGGACATTGAACTGGAAGCGTGGATCAGAACGCCGGCTGCCCAAAAGTTAAATGCAAAGGGCGTCAGACTTGCGCGGACGAATCCCAAAGTTCTCTCATGGTCGTTCGCGCAAATGCTCACCCATCACGCAAGCAATGGCTGTAACCTGTGCCCAGGGGACCTCATAGGCAGCGGCACAATTTCTGGCGAGGAAGCCGAGTCAAGAGCCTGTATGACAGAAATCACCGAGGCTGGCCGCCTGCCGGTATCTGTTGGCGGCGGAGAAACCAGGTCCTGGCTACAGGACGGAGACGAAGTTATTTTTAAAGGCCGCGCAGTCAGGGATGGTTTTGTACCGATCTCATTGGGAGAGTGTCGTGGACGGGTACTGCCAGCTGTTGGCGTAACGGCTTGAGGCACTACGGTCTGGAGTTTCGCCAATCTGCTTAGGGTGGCGATTTACAAGTGCTGTGGCATTTAAAATTCTGTTTTTCGAATCTTGACCTCCATTTATTCTTAAACCCACAAGCAGACAATAAATGGCGCAACTCATCAAGGTCATGCAGGTGCTTGACCTTTTCACTGAAGCGCGCAGTACGCTCTCCGCTGAGGAAATTGCCGCACAGTTGGGCATTCCTCGAACGACTGCTTTCCGTTATGTCGGGGAACTGACAGAGGCTGGCTTGCTGAAGAACTTGGCCGGCCAGTATTCCTTGGGACTCAGGATCATTCAGCTGGATTACATGATCCGCCGTTCTGATCCTCTGCTGTTTGCTGGCAGGGAGTGCATGGTAACGCTCGCACGCAGCGCCTCATGCTCCACGCTGCTCAGTAGTATTTTATAACGATCAGGTCATCAACATCCATCATGAAGTGGGAAACGACAATACCTACATCAGCTTTGGCCGTGGACGGCCGCTACCCTTGTTTCAGGGTGCCGCATCCAAAGTCATTCTTGCCAATCTCCCCGCAGCTGCCTTGAAAAAATTCTATGAACAAGGAAAACACCTGAAGGAGGTTATGGCCTTGGGACCGGACTGGCAGACCTTTTCGCATTATTTCCGCGAGTGCCGCAAGATGGGCTATTACATCTCCCACGGTGAAGTGGACGAGAATGTGACGGGTATAGCCGCGCCGATCTTCAATGCGGATGGCGCAGTTGCCGGTAGCCTTTCTTTAGTGTTCCCCAGAGAACGCGAGCACTTGTTCAAGGAAGATCTTCTGGTCAGCATGGTGCAAAGCACGGCCAGTGAAATTACAAGAAAACTTCAAGAGACGAGTCAACTTCATCGATGATGAATCTCCAGTCATGGTAGGTGCGCGCATGCCCACACACACCATGAGCGCGTAAGGTCTTTCAACCGTCCTGCAGGTCGCGGCCTTGACAATCCCTGCAAACCGTCACGTCAAACGCACAATGCAAGGGATCAAGCGCACATTTGGTCCTGCTCAGCGCAGAGTCAGTGTGTTGGTGAAAGATTACGTGTTGGAGTTGCTAGTAACTGTCGCTAAGCAGAAGTTGTTCAAATCTGCTCGTTACAAAGCACTGATACTGATCGGCTTTGCTGGAGCCTTCAGGCGTTCGGAACTGGCGCCCTACGTGTGGATGACATGACACCCCATGCTCATGGTCTTGAGCTTTTGATTCGAAAATCAAAAACTGATCAGGAAGGGCAGGGGCGTAAGGTCTTTATATTGCCGGCGAAGTCGGAAGGACGGTGCCCGGTTAAGGTGCTGCAAGCTTGGCTTGAACTAGTCGGGATACGTGAACTTCGCAAGCTGAGCATCTGCAATCTGTGCAAATCAAAAATCGGGTAAACCCTGACAATGCTGCGCGTGCGCCGGATTACTGGATGCGAATGACGACTTTTCCCACATGCTTGGCAGACTCGACGTATTCATACGCAGCTTTTGTCTCTTCAAAGTCAAACACCGTATCTATGAGCGGGACAATTTTGTGAAATTCAAGCATGCGATTCATCGCTTCGAAATGTGACCGTGACCCAACGTAAATACCTCTTATTGTCTTCCACTGATACATGGAACGAGGATTGATCGTTCCGACATCCATAGCACCTACGACATGGACCTGGCCGCCGAATCCTGTGGACGCGATTGACTTTGCTACCGTACTGCCGCCGATCGTTTCGATGACATGATCCACTCCACGGCCATTGGTTAGTCGGCGAACCTCCTGATCCCAGTCGGGATGGCTGGCATAGTTGATCACTTCGCTTGCGCCGAGTTTTCGTGCTATCTCAAGCTTTAAGTTGCTTGACGAAGTGGCAATAACTCTGGCGCCTGCCGCTGCTGCAAATTGAACTGCAAAGGTGGACACTCCGCCAGTACCGAGTGTGAGTACAGTCTGACCTGGTTGCACGGGGCGGGGCCCAAACAAAGCAGCCCAGGCGGTTACCCCTGCGCACGGCAAACAAGCTGCCTGTTCGTAGCTTAAGTAATTTGGGAAATGGACGACTTCGGATTCGTCGCAAGCGACGTATTCCGCTAGAACACCATCGAAGTTTCCGCCACGCGCGAAGCACGAATCGATGTAATTCATTTCGCCGCTGATCCAAGTTTTAAAAAAAGTCGGACAAACACGGTCCCCAACTTTAAAGCGCGATACATTGCCACCCACTGCTACAACCTCGCCGGAACCATCCGATAGCGGGACTAAATTCGCTGGAGTGTCACCCAGATACCGACCTGTCACCACCAAAAGTTCGCGGTAGTTGATGGACCCTGCACGCATCTGTAGGAGCACTTGTTTGTCACCAAGCGAAGGCACGGAACGTTCCATCAGTTGAAGGTTGTTTATTCCGCTTGGTTCTCTTATTTGATAGGCGCGCATTGAATTGACTTTCTTGCGGAAAATTTAGATCACGGTTTTCGAATACTCGCCGAGAAATTTTTGTTGTGGAACACTAGAATTTTTTTGGTCGGTGGATTGCATGCTTTAGTGGGGCTTAGAAACTAGCGGACCGAGAGCAGTGGGTTGGCGTTGCTTCAGCGATTTTTTGAACTGGTAAAGGTAAACCTCCCGGATGCCGAGGTGGTCAGTCACGGCAGAAATCAACGGCGGAAGAGACGAGGAGGCCGCCCTCCACACAAGCCCGCTTTTGGCGAACGTCGGCTTGCGCTGCATGATTTCAGGAGATTAGGCCTGTTGACTTGCTGGCAGGGCACCCCCGACAGACTTTCGATCCCCAGACAGAAAAGCGGGGATCAGCTATCTGCGCTGCACCTACCTCAAGTCGTTGGCGGTTGGCCAGCAATCTGATAGACCTGATTGTC
>CBDFHU010000098.1:0-46507 GCA_965247375.1 Arsenicibacter sp. | reverse complement strand
ATGATCCGGCCCGTCACCTTGGGGCTTAAAGCGGTATGTTTGAAAAGGAGGGTTGTTACGCAGCCGCAGTTCCTGACCGATCAAAAAGCTAACCGACACAGGAGCTGCTACAAACAGGTGAATGGTAGTAACATTAGGACGTGTCGCCAGTAAGGCTGCTAAGGCTTCACGAACTGCTTCCCTAACAGCACGAGCCTGTGTTTCGTTACGAATCAGGTTTATCTGGGGTGATTGATCTTTTGGTTGAATCCGGATATTGGCCAGGATAGCTTTACCTGCATAAAATTCGACGTCTTCGTCTTTGATGAGCGCCGAAATTTCGACCCGAAGAACAGCATCACCTGGCAAGTTTACCTGTTCTTGTGGAAGACTAAGCGTGGTTAACTCCAGATGGCGTGCTTCTTCTGTCCAAAGCCAGTTACCTTCATCCCGGTTAAAATCATATGGGTGGACATGTCGTGTATCCCCTAAAAGAGCACCCAGTGCAATCGCATGGGGAATCTCAGCCAGGCCAAAATAAGCAAACTCTGTTACTCCGTTTTTTTTCTGCCAATTCACGAATTTTAGTAGCCTGCTGCGCCAAATAACGTTCTGATTCTGTCCACGCATTAGCGTCATGCTCTACGTCAAAACCCAAAGTAATAATTTCTTCATCCTGACGGGGTAAACGAAGTTGCTCAGATGTAAAGGTTGGTAACACTTCGGTCTGAGTGATCAGGCGCAGACCGGAATGACGAATAATAAACAAAGACGTGTTAATCATAATGTTAGCTATTCTAGTACTAGATTGTGGTAGAATGGATTATCGTTGGTACTTTAGAGGAATAGAAACCGGAATCTTGTCAAAGTATCCTTCTCCTTGAGAAGCCGGATAAAGATCAATACAAACATGTCCGAAGCTTTCTCGGGTAGTATATATAGCCATGATGCTGAAGTCATTTGCTTCGGGTCGGGTTCGTTAGTTCGCAGGTAATCATCTGGCCGGTGTGAAAAATAACCCCTTTTAAAGCAGTCTGTCAATGATCTTCTCACAAAGCCGGAAAGCCGTAAAAGGCTAAGATGCGATGACGAAAGCATTTTTTAGTCTAATCAGGAGAGATAGATGACATATTGTTTAACTGCTCCAGGAGGCCACACCGCTTAGAGCCAGTCCACATTTTAGCTTCTACAGTTCCAAGAATTAAAAAGAACAAGTCATTTTCAAACCGGTCTACAGTAAGTTTACGGCGCCAGTCCGTCATATCAATCATTGACGGAGTTGGGATTCGCTCCGGATGCGTGTGCCACTCTCCCAGATAAATAGTAGTTCCGTTGCTCTCTTGCCATCGCTGATTAATAATATGCTGGTGCCGTCTTTTAGCCCGGTAGAAGGCAAACCGACTCCGTTTGTCACCCTGCATCGGCTCGGTTACTTCATCGATGACAATATCTTGACTATCGATTAGCAGGCGGCCCAGCAGCACCCCGCCCGCTTCTTTATTGGTTACCTTTATTTGGCGATAGGATAGCATCTGTTTTAAGGCGAAATCGGCTATTTTCAGCCTTCCTCCCGCAGGCCGGTAAAATACTAAATGAGTTGCAGCAAGTATATCCATCAATTTGATAACAAATTTTGGCAAATTGAACAAGCAGGAGAAGCAAATGAATGGCGACCATTGGTTAATAGTTCTTCACTTACACCGAACCGCTCCGATAATACGTATCCTTGGTTTAAAAATTCAGTGGCATCTCCTTTCCAGGAAAGAAGCGTGCTCCGGGATACTTTTTTGCTCAATGCCTGTAAGGCTAATTGAACTACGAGGTTAGCCGTACGCGAGGCATCCAATGAACCATAAGGAGTATGCAGATGACCGCAGCCGGATAACGATTTGCCAAACCATTGATTCTTGCCGGCGAATGCTGCCCGATTAACCATGCTGTCTTCAGGGTCTGCTGAACGGTAGAGGCATGTAAAGCAACCAGGTGTCCCCGGGATTGCAAGTAATGCATGACCTCCAATACCCAATGGTTCTACCCAGCCGAAAAGTGCCGGCGTTTTACCGGCAATCATGATCTGCTCACTTAGCCATATTTCAAGTGTTGGGCTACCTAGTGCACTAATAACTAAGTCGAATCCGGTAAGACGAAGCGTTCCGGCTTCTATCAATGCATCAACCGATTCATCCAGGGCTACGATCGTTGTATAAGGAAATTTCCGGTTCAGTTCTTCGCGTAAAGCGCTGGCCTTAGGACGACCACAATATGCATTGCCGAGTACATGGCGAAATGTATTTTCCAGACTCATTGTATCTGAATCCACCAAAGTGAGCTGCAAAATGCCAGCGCGAACCAGTTCATGGGCAATATGTCCACCAATGGCTCCGCATCCTAATAATAAAACACGCTTAGGCCCTAAAGCCGTCTTGCTTCCTCCACGCGGGAGTATATAAGTGGCCTCCTGCCGAGTTATATTTACCGGTTGTAAAATCGCTGAATTTGCTCCGGCCGATAGCGGATGAAAACCTCCGGAATTAACATACGACACACCAAACAAAGAAAACCCTCCATTAGGCCTGGGTAAGGCAAAAACCATCGTACCATTTGCCGAGGTATTCTTTTTAATTAGCTGCCGGGTCTGCTTGACAGACAAGCAGTCAAGAGCAGGTTGAACATGATGCTTTAATTCGTTTATTGACCAGAATTGCTTTACTCCGCGGGGTGGAACGATCACTGTTCCTTGGGGTAAAACGAAAAAAGTGGACCTCTCAACTGTAGGAAATTTTTCATACACTTCGGCTAGATCGAGGTGCAGATATTTGGCTAAATCAGAAACTGAACTCGCCAGGTATCTTACTTTGCTGTCCCTGTTCTTAAAAAGTTTAACGTCCTGCGAAGTCGTAGACGGGTTGACTAAATTTATTATAGACTGATCGCAAATATAACTCCAGTATACTTCGAACTCATCAGCATAATCTCCTTGGTTTGCCCCAGTTTTCCCATCTGACAGAACCAATAAGGTTTTTTCAATGGCCCATTGAATGATTTTTGCCGGCTGATTCTTATCTACGACCAGACCCTCACTACTTTGATAGCAGATAAAATTTGTATCCATTACATGAGGCAAACCAGCAAATGCATGCCCCTCTTCTAAATAAATAGAGGGTAAACTCCGCGGAAAGTTGGTAGGTATATAAATTTTAAGCCGGACAGGATACTCACCGAGTCGGGCTGTTATCAAAAACAGTACCGGTTTTTCGGTCGATGTGTAAGTAAGCCTGACCTCCTGAAAAATTCCACCGGACTCCAGTTCGTCCAGTATGGCTGATGCCTGCGATTCGTCCATGAAATTTATCCTGCGTTGCTTGAGGATGCCACTGCCACCGAACGGGTAGCTACTGCTGCTGCGGCTTTAGTAGGAATGGGAAAGCAGTCGCCAAGTACTTTCTTATCGGCTAAAATCGCGCAAGCTTCAGAAGTATCTACTTCCAAAGAGGCTTTTTCCAGTGCTGCTTTTAGGTTCTTTAACTTATCCTCAAAATTCTGCATATGAGCGTCCGACATTCGGGCGTAAATGTCATTCCCGGGGGCCACGGGTAAATATGCCGTTAACCGGCGGACTGTGATAAACTGGTTATTTTGGTATTTAATAGAAGAGACAAATCGGTTCAATATGAAATTGACCAGCCCCAGCAAAGCAGCCAAATCATCTGGTTTGTAGGTTAAATGATCTGAATAACTTGCCAAAAAGCCTTCATATGCGCTGATGGTAAGACCGATTCCACGCGGTGCTTCATTGCCGGTACTTGAAAAATTCAGGTCTTTCCATCGTTTTAGGTATCGAATAACTCGCCGGAACTGCTTACGGGCGGGTTCATCACTTTCAAAACGCTTAAAGAGGATATTTTTCAACTGTGTAGGATTTGACACTTGCCACTCCCGATAGTCAACACCGGAATTCTGTTTGCCCATGGCCAGATAATCGGCTCCATCACTGTTATTATTGCCGTCAGAATAGATCGCTAAATCGACATGGTATACACGTTCACCATCTTTCTGGTAAAATACTGTAACGCAGGGGCGACGGATACATACCTCCTTTGTATGGCCATTAAGGGCTTCGTATACGCGTTCTTTTAGCAGGACGGGATCGGTAGCATACGGACCACTAGTTTTTGAGGTAGGGAAATAGACCCCCTGATCAATATCAAATTCACCATCAAGTGGCTTAACGCCTGTACCCATTTCGTAGCTACCCTGATCACGGAATTCAGGAACGAGGTTTTCCTCTCCATGACTGGCAAAGATGTCCGGTAAGTTATCTTTCAGTTTTTTACGAATAATGTTCCGCTTCTCCTGAAGTATAGCATTTTCCTGAAATCGACGGAGTTTTATCGCGTCGTGATATTGATCAAATTGTTTTTGTAGGTTGCCCATTTTTATTGTGAGATTTTTTTAATGTATATTCAAAAGCGTGAAGAGGGGCCCTTCACACTTTTGAATAATAGCCTATACCCTCCGCCATGAACCCAAATGTACCGACCCGTTCGATGTCGATGGATGAACTTCGTCAGCAGCGTGATGACGTAATACTAAAACTCATCGCTTTACGGGAAGAAAATGAATCTGTTGCCCAGATGGCTTTCCAGGTCTTCTATGAGCGGTATGAGTCGTATTTACTTGGATTGACACGTAACGTTTGTTCCTATTTTCCGAAATCGTCTAATGAGCTGTTTGAGGCTGTTTTCCAGAACACATTTATGCGGGTTTATCTGCGGGCGGAGACTTTTGATTCAGGGAAAATAAAATCAACTGACCTGAAAACAGGTATAAAAGCTTGGCTGGGTCGTATTGCTGATACAGAACATAAATTACTGTTGCGTCAGCTCCGGAAAAGTCCGGACATTCAGTTGGTGGAAGATATACCCATAACAGAGCTGGATATAGAAGATATTCCCGCTGAGGAATCAAAGGAAGATCCTCAATCTTACCAACGCCAGGTTCTCGATCAAGCATTGGCGACGCTTAGCGAGATGGAACGATACATTCTTGTCCAAAGTGCAGCCTATGAGCAGGAAGGAAAATACCTGCCCTCAAAGTTTATTGATAGTACCTGTAAATTATGGCAGATTACCCGAGTTAACTTCCGGAAGATTAAAAGCACTGCCCGGCAAAAAGTAATGGCTAAATTAAATCAACTACTGGCTATAAAGAGTACCTGACATGGACAACCAAGACCACTATATGTACAAATCTGAATCTAAGCTGGCTTTCTCTTTGCGGTCTAATGGCTATTTATTCCCTGTTTCGATCGAGCAGGTGAAAATTCTGGAGGAAAACCATCCTCATATTTTTCAGAATGTACCGTTCGGGATTACCTCGGGGGCCGATATTCTTAAGCGGGGAATTATTGACTTTCAACCTGCTTTAGGCATACGGTTTAATGAAGAAACTCAGCAGAATTTGGCACAGGCGGCCCGGGAAGGCAAAGACATACCTGATGATGTTCGCCAGCAAATGATTCGGGACAGACAGGCAGCCCGTAAAAAAAAGGGAGAACAGTGATTGCATTGTCCAGAAAACGGGTAATATCGTCATTGGCAGAAAGTATCGCCAATACCTATTTCCCGACAAGTCCGATTTCACCTGAGTATATCGCCGATGATAACTTAGTTAGCTATTGTTACGGCTACTACGGGGACTGCTTTGACGGCTTACTGGAACATGAGTACGGCGATTTTCATATTTATATCAACCTGACAAGAGTTCGGCGACCAGACAGTGCCAGGGGGCGCTTTACCTTTGGCCATGAGCTGGGCCATTATTTTTTAGATGAGCACCGCCTAGCGTTAGCATCGGGTTATACGCCCTCTCACCAATCTGTAACAGACTTTTCGTCAAAAAATCCAGTCGAGCAGGAAGCTGATTATTTTTCGTGTGCTTTACTAATGCCGGAAACCCGGTTTAAGTCTGATTGCCATGGTAAGAACGTATCGGTAGAATTGATCAGGTCACTGTCCGATAAATACCAGACCAGTATAGCAGCCACGCTGCTTCGGTACGTCCATATCGGGAATCATCCTGTTGTCGTTGTGTGCTCGCAGAGAGGACAAATTTGCTGGCAATGGAAAAGTGATGATTTCGAGTTTAAATACCTGAAGAGCAGAGGTGGACGAGTACCAAAAACAACTGTTACGGGAGATTATTTTTATGCTAACAGAAAATATGATCGTGTTGAACAGATCTTTGCCGAAGATTGGTTTGAGTACGTTAACTATGAGCGTAATACCTATCCCTTGCATGAACAATGTTTTTACTTTGATTCAATCAACATGACGCTAACGATGATCTGGTATTGCTAAACTATAGTAGGATATATCAAACCATTCAGTCAAGCGCAGTCCTTTAGTAAAAAGTCCTCTGATCTGAAATGATTGCCTTCAGCAGTACTCACTGATAAGCCCCTTGGCCACATTCTGCATATCGACAGCGCTTTCGATCGATAACCGTAATGGCGCATTTACTCAGGAATGCTAAAATTAGTCTATGGTATGCGTTTTAGATGCAGGGAAAGGTGCGGTAATACCTCCGCCGAGGTATTACCGGAATGTCATTTTCAATGGTAATACCTCAAAAAAAACCGGATGAGGTATTACCGGTATTACCAGCGCCAAAAAGGCGTTTTACGCGTTCTGTAGCGATAATACCTCTATACAGCATCGGTATTACCCTGCCGGTATTACCGCCACAAAAATAAAGGCCGGAAGCTTTTTTTGTTTCCCGCTTGATTCTGATTGGCTGATGCGCCCCAATATTTAAACTTTAGGACGGTTATCCTTCTTCTCCCGCGGCGGGTTTAGGTAATTGTTGATTTCTCTCAGCTTCAGACTATCTTTCTGCTGGCTCATCAGCACATCACCCCACGTCGCTACGCTCCGGTCCATATCCGTTGTCAGGCCCCATTTCTCTGCATCCTTTTTCTGAACAGATTCGATACGCAGTGTGCTGCCGCTGACCCAGCCGCTTTCCGGATCGTTCCGGTTCATGTGAGGCATGAAAAACACCTTGTGATGAGGCCTTGCCTGCTCAGGTGGTATCCTGTCCGGTTTATTACCTCTCCGGCTCCCATTGCAGATACCGGTACACGGTGGCCCTGCTCAGGTTCAGGAGCTGCCCGATCTCGGCGACGGTCTTGTCTTTGCCGGCATAGAGTGTTTTCACGGCGGCAGCTTTAGCCTGTGCTTCTTTGGTCAGGCCTTTGGGCTTGCCGCCCTGCCGGCCACGGGCCCGCGCGGCCGAGAGTCCGGCACGGGTGCGCTCACGGATGAGGTCACGCTCGAACTCGGCTAGCGACGCAAAGATATTAAACACCAGCCGCCCCTGCGCGGTGGTGGTGTCGATGGCATCGTTGAGGCTGCGGAAGCCGATGCCTTTCTGCTGGAAGTCGTTGACAAGGGTGATCAGCTCTTTGAGCGACCGGCCGAGGCGGTCGAGTTTCCAGACGATGAGAGTGTCGCCTTCGCGCAATGTCTCCAGCAGTTTCTGAAGCTGGGGCCGGTCTTTGGCCGACGACACTTTTTCCTGAAAGATTTTCTGGCAACCGGCCTTCCTGAGGTCATCAAGTTGCAGGTTTAGGTTCTGGTCCTGGGTCGAAACCCGTGCGTATCCGAAAAGCATGTGTTTGTCTCACTAAGTCAGGCAAAGATAGAAAAATGAGACATTGATTTGTGAGATAATGATTTGAGACGGTTTCGGGGTGGAAAAGGGGGCAGTTGGACGGAGGGCGAAAGTGTCTCACAAAACGGGCGTTTAAAGAGACGAAGAGTCTGTTATTTAAAAAATATAAATCGTAATATTGCGATTGATAATTGTTGTATTACCTTTGCAACATGGGAGTCACGAAAACCGAAATATTCACCGAAGAGCAGAACCGCATCGCGGATCTGGCAAAAGCCTTCGCACATCCGGCACGGGTAGCTATCCTGCAATTGCTGGCCCGGAAAAAAGCCTGCGTTTGTGGCGATCTGGTGGACGAATTACCCTTGGCCCAGGCGACCGTTTCCCAGCATTTGAAGGAGTTGAAACGCATCGGTATCATCCAGGGCGAAATCAACCCGCCCCGCGTGTGCTACTGCATTAATCAGCCGGTATGGGAGGAAGCCAAACAAATTTTTGGCGCATTGCTGGAATCAATCGTGGAAGCACCCTGCTGCTGAGAGAAGCGGGCTTTTTTACCCTAATTAATCGTAATATTACATTAAAACGATAAAGGAAAAATCACATGGAAACCGCTGAACAAATCAAAGAAGTCGTGCGCCAGAAATACGGCGCGATTGCCGAACAACCTGACGCGAACGGTTGCTGTGGCCCTACCTCCTGCTGTGGCCCAGAGATCGATGCGAACGTGCCGATTGTCATGGCCCAGGATTACCAGGAGCTGAACGGCTACGTGGCCGATGCTGATTTGGGATTGGGTTGTGGCCTGCCCACGCAATTCGCGCAGATCAAACTCGGTAATACGGTGGTGGATCTGGGTTCAGGGGCTGGCAATGATTGCTTTGTGGCCCGTGCGGAAACGGGTGAGACGGGCAGGGTAATTGGCTTAGATATGACTCCGCCCATGATCGACCGTGCGCGCAAGAATGCGAAAACCCTGGGCTTTACCAATGTCGAGTTCGTCTATGGCGACATCGAGGACATGCCGTTGCCGGAAAACCTGGCCGATGTGGTGGTGAGTAACTGCGTGATGAACCTGGTTCCCGACAAGCAAAAAGCCTTCTCGGAAACCTTCCGCATCCTGAAGCCGGGCGGGCATTTCAGCATTTCCGACATTGTCCTGAAAGGCGAGCTGCCCGAAGGCTTGCAGCGTGATGCGGAAATGTATGTGGGCTGCGTGTCCGGGGCGATCCAGAAGGACGCCTATTTGCAGCTCGTGCAGGATGCTGGTTTTACCAATATTCAGATTCAGAAAGAGCGGGAAATCGCCCTGCCCGACGATGTGTTGCAAAACTTCCTGTCAGCCGCCGAAATCGCGGAATACCGCCAGCAAGACCGGGGCATTTACAGCGTGACCGTGTTTGCCCAGAAGCCTGCTAGTGCAACGGCTGCGCCCGCAGCTTGCAAACCGGGTTCGGGCTGCTGCTAACCACGGGAACAACCACCAAACGAAATACATTATGAAAAACATTCTAGTGCTTTGCACGGGCAATTCCGCCCGTTCCCAGATGGCCCACGGCTATCTGCAACATTTTGCGGGCGAGAGCGCCCGGGTTTACAGCGCGGGCGTTGCTCCCCACGTGGTCAATCCCCTGGCCATTCAGGTCATGGCAGAAGATGGCATTGATATTTCCCATCACACCTCAAACCATGCCGACGAATACACCAGCCTGCCGCTCGATTATGTGATTACGGTTTGCGACAATGCCCGCGAACAATGCCCGTTCTTTCCGTCCACGGCCACGAAGGTGCATCACAGCTTCACCGACCCTTCGCACGCCCCGGGTCGGTCCGCCGATGCGGATGATAGATTGGCGCAGTTCCGGGTAGTGCGCGACGAGATCAAGGAGTACAGCCGCCAATTCATCGAGGAAAACGTAACGAGCCAAGCCGCCCATGCCTAAACTCTCATTTCTCGACCGATTTTTAACGCTGTGGATTTTTCTGGCCATGCTGATCGGCGTGGGCATCGGGTATTTCTTCCCGCAGTCGCAAGGCTTCATCAACCAGTTTAATTCCGGCTCGACCAATATCCCGCTGGCCATTGGCTTGGTGCTGATGATGTACCCACCGCTGGCTAAAGTGCGTTACAGCGAGTTACCGAAGGTGTTTGCCAATACAAAAATTCTTGGTCTGTCACTGCTGCAAAACTGGATCGTTGGCCCGCTGCTCATGTTTGGGCTGGCCGTGGTGTTTCTGCCCGACAAACCCGAATACATGACCGGGCTTATCATGATCGGCATCGCCCGCTGTATTGCCATGGTGATCGTCTGGAATGACCTGGCCAAAGGCGACCGGCTTTATGCCGCTGGCCTGGTCGCTTTCAACAGCATTTTCCAGGTGCTGTTCTACTCGGTCTATGCCTACGTTTTTATCACGGTGCTGCCGCCCCTGTTCGGACTGAAAGGCTATACCGTCAACATCACGATTGGCGAAGTGGCTAAGAGTGTTTTCATCTATCTGGGTATACCGTTTCTGGCCGGGTTGTTCTCACGGATTATCCTTGCACGGTTATTCAGCCGCCAGTGGTATGAGGAACGCTTTCTGCCTGCTGTTAGCCCCATCACGCTTATTGCGCTGCTGTTCACCATTGTTGTGATGTTCAGCCTCAAAGGTCAGTTGATCGTGTCGATCCCTTTCGATGTGGTGCGTATCGCCATTCCGCTGACGCTTTATTTTGCCATCATGTTCTTCTCGGCTTTTTATCTCTCTAAACGGGCCGGGGCCGATTACGGCAAATCAACCTCGCTGGCCTTCACCGCAGCGGGCAATAATTTCGAGTTGGGCATTGCGGTAGCCATCGCCGTTTTCGGCATCAATTCGGGTGCAGCGTTTGCGGCTGTGGTTGGCCCCCTGATCGAAGTACCGGTACTGATTCTAATGGTCAATTTTGCGCTGAAACAAGAGAAGAAGTTTGCACCCCACTACAAAAAAGCCTTTCAGAAACACGTATGAAAATTGCCCTGTTTTCGGACATTCACGCCAATTTGCCCGCACTCGATGCGGTATTGGCCGATATCGACAGCCGCCAGCCTGACGCGGTGTATTGTTTGGGTGACCTGGTCGGTTACAACATCTGGCCCAATGAAGTAGTGAACACCATCCGCAAACGGGGTATTCCTACCATAGCCGGAAACTACGATTATGGTATTGGCCGCAACTCCGATGACTGCGGATGCGCTTACAAAGAGGAGCAGGAAAAAGCCAATGGCAAAATGTCCATTGCTTACACCAATGCTCAGGTGGGAGACGACGAGCGGAAGTATCTGCGCACCCTCCCAACCCATATTCGGGCTGAGTTTGAGTTAGGTAACGATCCGGATCATTTATGGCACCAGCAAACCCCGTTCACGCTGCTGCTGGTGCATGGGAGTCCGCGTCGCGTGAATGAATATCTGTTTGAGGATCGGGGGGACCGCAGTTTGGGCCGGGTGCTGGAAGGAGCCGGGGCCGATGTGCTTTGCTTCGGCCATACGCACAAACCTTTTCATAAAGTCGTAAGCGCGGAAGCGTCGGGGGAAGAAACCTACTTCCGGCATGCCATTAATGTCGGATCAGTTGGCAAGCCCAAAGATGCAGATCCCCGCGCCTGCTATGTGATGCTCACGATTGATGAAACAGCGCGCCCCGGTTTTCGCGCAGGCGTTCATGTTGAGTATATTCGGGTAGCCTACGATGTCGAAAAAGCAGCTCAGGCTGTAGAGCAAAGCGATTTACCAAATGCCTATGCCGACGCCTTGCGCACTGCCCGATGACGAGCGATGAAAAATGCTCTGCTTTTGGCCTGCCTGCTTCTTATCAGTTCCTGCTCAGCTCAGGCTGGTAACCGGAAGCCCAAAGCGCCCCCCAGTGTCGAACGGCAGCTTACCCGCATTTTAATGCCCCTTCGACATAGTAACCGCCATCTCCAATGTATTGTGGTGGTTCAATTCCAGATCAGTGAAGATTTCCGTATTTTCCGGGTACAGGTGCATGCGAGCGATTCAACAATTCGTGAACAACTGATTCTACAACTGACAGGCCAAAAACTGATGGTGTCGAATCTCGATTTCGGAGCCATCCAGACCATCAGAGTTCACTTTCAGCGTCCGGATCAAAGTTAGTCCGGACGCCTGTTTTCTACTCTGTTTACAAGCAAACGAGCGTTTACATCCGGACAGAGTAAGGACTCTGGAATGGTCGTTTTAATTTTGTAACCAGCTGTATAATATTCTCCCAAAACCCTCCTATTTTTTGGTATGATGACCAGTGTAAGCTTAATACCACAGCATGGAACTCAGTACCGAACGATTGATCATGTCCGAACTATCACTAAATGACCTGAGCGATATTCATCAGCTCCATTCATTAACAGAAACGGATGAGTTTAACACACTCGGCATTCCTGATTCCATTCAGGTGACTGAAAACCTACTGAACCAATGGATCGAACAGCAGAAGGCTATCCCAAGAGCAGCCTATATACTACGTATCCAACTCAAACCAACCAATCAATTTGTTGGCTTGATGGCCCTAACCGTAGGTAAACTTCCCTTTAGAGTAGCTGAAGTATGGTACAAAATACTGCCCGCCTACTGGCGTCAAGGGTACACCACAGAAGCCTTAAAGGAACTGCTTCAATACGGTTTTTCCAGCTTGAAGCTGCATCGAATTGAAGCAGGATGCGCCGTCAAAAATATAGCCTCCATTAAAGTTCTTGAGAAAGTGGGTATGGTCAGGGAAGGCTGTAAACGAAGCGTCTTGCCCATTCGGGGCGAGTGGGTTGACGCCTATTCATATTCAATCCTTGAAACAGATGACTCCTTTTGACCTAAAATTATAGTATCACTTTAAACGCTCCCACCTGAGACGAGGGAAGTCTCACGGTCCATCAATGGGCGTTTTGAGAAATGGGAAGGCCCCCAAGTAAGCTTTTCTGGGAGCCACACCTCTTTTCTAAAGATAAACGAGTACCTCGAACTCATCATGTTCAAGATACTCGTTTGCCGTGAATGTGTGGTCTAGTTCGCGCCAATAATAATCTCGACTACTTCCCGTTTCGTATGAAGATCCCAATGCGTTTGGGCCACTTCGTCAACATGGATGGTCGGCATATCGGCCGGAAAATCCCCTTTTGAGCCTAGGCCCTCACCGACCACAATGGCCCCAATGGATACGATACCCACGTAAATATTATCCTGACCCAGATCCTCGTGTAGCAAGCGTGCATAATTGAGTAAGGCTCCAGCCGCCACGCCAAAACTAGCCGTAGCAATGTTAGGACGTTGCGCGGCTGATGCTGTGGTGAACAGGATACTACCCGATTTGCGCTCGACCATCTGCGGAAGTACGGTTTGTACAGCTGTGATGGCCGAGAGCACCTGAAAATCTAAATGATATTGGGCATTGGCCACATCCATGTGTCGAGGTGGCCGCAGGGTTTCCCAAGACGGCGAAGGGCTAAACTCCAGTACATCGATCGAGCCATAGGCAGCGATTACTCGATTGAGCGCCTGAGTGAGGCTATCCCGGTCCAGAATATCGACTGGGAAAATGCCTGCCTCAATGCCCTTGACTTGCAGCTTGTTTTGGAGCAGGGCCAGCTTCTCGGTATTTCTGGATAAGAGGGCTACTTTGTAACCGTGCAAACCAAAGTTTTCAGCGATGGCCAGCCCCACACCAGGGCCAGCACCGATAATGGCGAGTGTTTGTGCCATAAATAAAGACGATTGTTGGACGTGAGAACTACGAAATCGGGAGGGGGGCTTTAGACTGAAACAGTTGCTGCCAGGCCCAATACGAAACACTCGTAGCGGCAAGAATCAGTAGGGTAACGCCCCATTTTTCAGGGCCGCCATGGGTGGCCATCAGGATGTAGGTTGCCCCAATGAAATAAAAGATAAAACCGAAATAGGCGGCTTGCTGGAAGTATCGAAGCGCAGGCACCAAAATCGTAATGGCACCAACCACTTTGACGAAACCCAAAAAGGGCATGAAATAATCGGGTAGTCCCAGCGATCGGTTGACCTGAACCAACTGGTCAACCATGAGGATGTTGAAGATACCCGCTAAGCCAACCAGGGCCAGCAATAGCGTGGATGTCCAATAGATTAGTCGTACGTGCCTGGTATTCATGATGGATTGATAATTAGAAATTGTATTGCCCTGAACATTGATTACATGCGCTAAGGGGTAGGGAGCGCCAGATTGTTTTCTTAACAAAAGTAGCTACATTTGATAACCTAAAGTTATCAGTTACCCATAGGTAATCAGTTACCTTTTGGTAATCACTTAAGAAAGCTATGCCTAATTACAGAGATTGTTTATCGGCTTTGATCCCCATTAGAGATGCGTTGGAAGTAGTGAACGGCAAGTGGAAACTATTAATCTTAGTGTCCATCGGGGTGGGCAATCATCGGTTTCGCGAAATACAGCGCAGTATTCCCGACCTAAGTACGAAGGTTTTGGCCAAGGAGTTAAAAGACCTGGAAGAAAATGGCTTGATCAAACGGACGGTTGATGATGGCTACCCGGTTCTGATCACCTATACTACGCTACCTTATGCAGAAACACTGGGTAGTGTGATTGAGGCTTTGAAGAACTGGGGCGAACAGCACCGGGAGCATATCATGGGAGCCTCGACTTAACAATCACCCAGCCAAGTAGAAGGTAATAAATACAGTGAAATTGAAACAGGGTAGCCATCGTCAGATAGCTTTCGGTGTATTATATCTATTCTCAAAATATGCTCCCGATCTGAGCAAAGCTGCCTGAATATCTGATGATGACATCAGGATACCAGTGATTAACTGCTTGTCGTATAGTCCATCCGTTCACTTAGTAAATAAATCAACCTGTTTGCCATTCCCTCTGTTAATGGTTTGGCTCAATCTTACTGCTTTCTCATTTAACCGCAACGGTATGGTATCTTCCTTCCAATTCAATGAACAGGCCGGCGATCTACAGACTATTCAAAAGCTGCTATGGGCGACGCTGGACCGCTGGCAGAAGGTAATTTTTGTATCGCTCTATAGAGGGCGTGCTGTTTTATTCCTTTATTGACAGCAATCATCTGATTTGCAGCTTGAAAGCAGTTTATTTCAGAAAAAATATTTTTGGGAGGCTATTCTCCTGACGCGGGCAGTCATTACGGAGTTAAGCAATCAATACGGTATATCCCGTAATACCGCCGGCTGTCCGGGGTTGATACACCATTCCGGCCCCTGTTGATACTCTTTTTTTCCTCCCCCTGGTCAGGCCTGTCGCTACAGTAAGGAATCCGTTAATTTTGAAAACCTGCTGAAACATATAGGTTCAGCAATTGAAGAAAGAATAACGGGTATGATAAAAATGTATATGGTCATCGGTTGCCGGGATTTGTGGCCTGTATATCATGAATCTCAGGGATATGCCAAATCAAAAGAAATAGCGCACTGGCTCTTTTCATTCAGCGGATGGAAGCAGAAGGGCAGTTTTTATCCGTTACTGGCATTTACACTTGACCTGAAAGAACCTCCTCAGCGTAAACACGGAACACGTATATGGGTACTTAACAAGCCTGTTTGTCTGAATTAGATTTCTCAGATCAATTTTCTCTCCCGGACATAACCTGTTTTCCTTTACACTACGGATAATCCGTAGTGTTGTACCATAATACTGTACGGATGATGTCGTAGATCTATGTGACAGATAGCTGTATGTGTACTTCTGTAAGGGCAATAGTTTGATTTACAGATATTAATAGAGTTTCTTTCTGTAAAATGTAAAGCAATGCCGTTTCCTTCTGATGGGGGGTAGTCGTCGGGGCTGATACACCATCCGTCCCCTGTGCTATGCCGTTTTTTTATACCCCCGGGGGTAATTGTTCTTTTTCGTAAGGAATCCCTTACTGATTAACTTGCCAAAGCAGCAGGCGGTAAAAAGCATATTTGGCTATATCAACCTGTTTTTCGCCGGCGGTAGTATACTACGGAAAAACCTTTTATTTGACAGTTATTTTCCCGAAAGGCCAAGATAAAATAAAACAGCGTTAGGGATAGCTCCCAGCAACTCCAGACAAATAGCCGCAATGGGCAGGGTTAAATACACCCAGTATGGGAAAACCTCCACAGGCTTCTTTCCGGATATATGCCGCAAGGCAGGCAGTACCTTGTCCCGTGACTGATACAGGATGAGTCCGGTCAGCAATAAATAAAATGATAAACGAAAGACAAAGGCGCTGGTCATGCCATCCATAAAGGTCATGTCCCACATCAGGATATTGAGCCAAACGGGAATAGAAGCAAAGGCACCGATGATATGGGTTCTGTTAAAAATCAATAACAGCGCTACACCGGTCTGGGACAGGCCGATAAAGGCTTTGAAGGGCTGATGGTCTGCTAAATACCATGAAAGCCGGAACAAGTCAACGTCTTTCAGCGGTAAATTCATGGTCTTATCGTCTACCCCAAACTGATTCCCTGTCAGCTTTGCCCAGCCATAGCTGAATAAGGTGTAAGCCAGCAATACTCTGGCTGCCAAAAGCAGGTAGGGTATATACTGGTCTCTGGTTAAGAATTTCATGGCTTAAATCTGTTTTCTGATTTACGCTAAAGAGCTTTTAAGCTAATCCAAAGGACGGGTTTTACAGCTGAGTGTCCGGGCGCTCCCGTTTCATCAGAACGCCGGATACAGGAACACTTCCGCCACTTTCTGCATGTCGACAGTGCTTTCGATCACTGCCTGCACCGGTTGAGGCAGATTACCAAAGAAATCAAGGCCGGTCATGCTCTCAATGGCATCGACCGAGGTACGAAAGTTTGTCCATGGCTGCGAGCCTGATGCCTGCTGATTCGGCATCCAGACAGCAATCACCCGCGTGGCCGTATTAACCCGGCACACATCATCCTGACCGACGGGTAATACCAGTATCACTTTCCAGAGCACTTCGGGCACCGTTACCCGGCCGGCTCCGACGCTATTGGCCGCGCCGTTGGAGCCGATACCACCCGTACCCGAAACACCGGCCGTAATGTAGAGCTCAATGCCTTGCTCCACCAGATCGCGGCAATAGTCTTCCAGTAGCCGCCATGCCTGTTGGTTATGGGTCGGCGACTGGGGCACGATATTGGTCAGCAGAAAGGTACTGCGGTTTTCTTCTGTCGTACTGTCCCGGTCGTCGGAGGGGCAGAGGTGTCCGCGGTCAAAGCCGGAATTTGTATAATCGGCATGCCGGACCTGATACCATCCTGCCGGTAGTGAGGTATCAGTAATGAAGTTGCCCGAATAACGGGTTACACCACCTTTCCAGGCGGAGGATAAATGCCACGACACCCAGTTAGGCGTTGCCCGTGCGCGGTTGTATGAAACAGCATACGTCGGCCGGCGGATGAGGTAATTATTCTCGTTGAGCGTGCTGCTGACGGCCGCTGAGGGGTTTCCCATGGCCAGATGGTCGTCGCGTGTGGGGATAATGGCCGCAATAGCCGGATTGGCGGGGGCAAAGACAAGCGCCGACGGGCTGGCGGCAAACAGGAGCCTGCCACCGGTACCGTAACTGAGCGTATAGGCAGTCGCCGTTACGCCGGCCGGGATAGTCACCGTATGCAGCAGCTGCACGGCATCACCGGCCATCGGCATGCGGCCGCAGGACCAGACGGCAGGATCATTCCAGTTACCGGTTTTCAGGGTGGTTAGCGTAATCTGTGCGCGGACGGAAAAAGTAATCAACAGGGAAAGGCAGAGGAACAGATGTTTCATGAAATGGCAGGGTAACCAGTTGTTTATGAGTATGGCTTATTTGTGACAAATAAAGAACAAGTAGCACTAACTATCAATAAACATTAATAAAGTTACCTGTGTAGGACATTATATTTGGGAGATATCCGGCCCTTGATACCTTAACCAAACCTGTTGCATGAAAGCTGTACCCGTTAAGCCTGCTGCCGGCCATCCCCTCCGCTATTATCACCGCAAAAAGCCCTGCCATAAGCTTTGTGCTGATACCGGCATCCGTTCCATGGGAGAGTCTTTATCATATTTTGGCGGCATACATGAGTACCTCACAACCGGTACCTGCAATTAAAATGTAAAAGCCCCGTCCGGTTGAGACAGCGCTTTTTTGTGCTTTAATAACTGAAGAAGCGGGATGTGAGTTATAGGAACAGTTGCTTTTTAAGCGACAACGCGTGATTAACAAACGCCCGGCCCAGTACGGGCCGGGCGTTTGTTAATCACGCGTACCTTATGCATTTATGATGCTTCAACCGCCCATCTTCAGATCGCCCAGAATCGACCCTAACGACATAGGCGTATTTGACCGTACGGCCGGTCCCTGCGGCAGAACAGATCCGGAAGGCTTTGGCGCCGGAGCCGGCATCATGGCCGGAGCAGATACCGGCGGCTCCGGTTCTCCGGTCTTTGCCGGTGCTTTCTGCTGATCGATACCCAGCGACTTGACCAGGTAGGCGGTTTTGTTCCTGATCTCTCCGCGCAGGCCGTTATTTATCTCCGAGTCTAACCGGTAGAATATTTCCAGCAGACTGAAGTCCGAAACAATCAGCTCCTTTTGCCAGTCTTTCAGCTTATATTTTTTCATCAGTTGCCAGGCAGTGGCGACAACCTGATGAACCGGCATCTGGCTGATTGTCTGCCGGTCCTGCTCAACAGCTTCAGCTGCGTTTTTCCTGGTGCTATTGATACTAAATTCAAGCTCAATAACCTTTTTACCTGCTTTCTTCGATGGCGTCCAGTCCAAAGCAATCTTTGCAACCTGCTGAAGCTCTTTTTGAGCTACGAAAAGCACATTCTTTTTAAAATCATTGAAAGAGTACGTTTCAGGGCAGTTGAGCATTTCCATAAGCCGGTCCAGACGGTAACTGAACCTGTACTGACTACGGCACTGAAACATACTGACGATATCAAACATCCTTTGCGCATAAACCGACCGCAGAGATAGCATGATATCACATTCGTACTTAGTATACCGCTGTCCAAGCTCTGCAAAATGCGGTACCACATCGGCAAACATAGTCACTTCAATCACCTTTTTGCCCTCCACAGTGTCAAACTTAACGCGGGGAAAAGGAGTGATTATATCAAGCTGCTGGGTCTTATCGTTCCGGTACATTAAGCGTTTCGACTGGAGCGTTACAGCTGCATCTGCAATCACCGAGTAATTCTTTTTTGTGAGCTCCTGAAAGGGGATATGAAAAACCAGATTACTGTTGGTCGGAATCTTACCTTTTAATGACATATGCCCGATCTGGTTGACAACCAGTACAACAATTTTTTTCTCCAGCTCAGTAAACTCCTGCCGGGATTCGGTAAATACGTTGGGTTGATAGTTTGTCGGGCGTTTCTCAAAAAGCAGGGCTTTATTGTCACCTGATCGCAGGCCGGAATCCATGTGGAGGTATAGTTTGATATCTGATCCCAAACATACAAAAAGGAGTTTGTTTTAACAAACTCCTTTTTGTATGCCACTCATTTGGTTTGCAGAAATACCGTTTGAAGTATATATGTGCTGTATATCAGCGCATAATGGTAAGTAATGCGACCTTACAAACCTCCTTTTTACTACCGCCTGACTGATTTGTTGCGCCGGAAAACGCTTGATGTATGGTCTGTTTCGGATAGCTTTTTGCTGAATTCGGGCCAAAAAAGTCTTTTTAAGTCCGGATTGAGCCAAAAAAGTCCTTTTAAGACTGTATTTACACTCCTCGTAAATCTCTTTTTGCTTCCCGGATCAAACCTTACAAACCTCCTTATTTGACCTTACAAACCTCCTTTTCTGACCTTACAAACCTCCTTTTTCAACCTTACAAACCTCCTTTTTGATGGTTATTTTGACCTTACAAACCTCCTTTTCTGACCTTACAAACCTCCTTTTTCTCTTTGTAAGTAATTGATTTATAGTAGTTTGCGGGCTTCCTAAATCAATCAAAAAAATAATTGATAACTAGATAAAGATCAAAATGCGCGATTTTCTTTGGAAAGGGGAGGGAGATTTTGCAAAACACCTCTATTTATTTACCTTTATAGTAAATAAATACCTCTTTTATGCCCGCAAAGAAAAAAGAACTGCCTGATTCACAGTGGCTTGACGCGCTGCGCATTCATTTACGTACCATGCATGTGGCGCTCACCCCCGGCCTGCATCAGATCAGCGATCCGCCGGTTGATGAGCAGCTGGAGTATTATCTGCTGCCCAAAGATCAGATGCATGAGTTTAAACCCCTGCACACGGCGGCAAAGGCTGTTAAACACGTAAAGATGATTAACTACGAGCGGCCGGCGATTTCCCTGTCGTTCTATTCCAAACATAAATACTCCCTTAAACGGGATATCAGCCCGGCTGAGATTATCGCTTATCTGCAAAACCGCCGTGATGAGCTGCTTAATAAATCACTGCTGGAACAGGCCGGCAAAGGACAGCTCCGGGAGCTGAAGGAAACGGATGAGCTGCTGAGGATGGTCCGCAGCCATCCGGACCGCTTTCAGGCCTGTCTGTCAAACTACCACCATTATTACCGCTACTGGTACTGTACCTACCGCTACTTCGATGATCCGCAAACCATGAAAACCACTACGCTCAGCGAGCACATGCTCAAGCATACCGAGCGGGTCGCTGACCGGGTGCACCAGAAGCTCAATATCATTTTCATCGATCCGGAATACATCATGCAGCCGGTGCCGTATTCCAACGATAATAAACTCATCGACCGCGAGCTGGCCACGTTCAGCCACAAAATCAAGTGCGGCATCACAACGCTGTATCTGAAAGAGAGCTGATTGGGCGGATGCAATTGCTACCTGAATTGACTAATTTGTGCCGTCAATTCAGGTAGCAATTATGAGTTCAAACTATGTCTGAAATCTCCAGCGAAATAAGCCAACTAATTAAGAAAGCCCGCAAAGCAGAGGGTTTAACTCAGAAAGAGTTAGCAGCTAAAATGGGGGTAGTAGAATCCGCAGTTAATAAATTGGAAAGTGGAGAACGGCATCCAACAGTTGCAACACTTGAGAATGTCGCAAAAGCTCTTAACAAAAAGCTAAGAATTAGCTTTGAGTAAACTTGACTAATTAGGGGAGTTTAGGTAATTTTGATACAGTAAAAAACCCTTCGCTTTTATCTTGGCGGACTGAGCGAAGGGTCATGCAAACAAACCCTGTTGAGATCATGATTGCTCCTCAAAATTACGCAACTGCTTGGATCAGTGCAATTGCAACCGAACAAACGGTCAAATTTTCATTTCCGGCCCCTTTTCTCCCTGATAACCGGCATCACGGGCGCCTGCATAACAGCCGGCAATCCAACAACAACATTTGCGGTTATGCAGGCGGCAAACAGCCGGTGCCGCTCCGGTACCGTGCATTGGCTAAACAGCCAATGCACCGCGTAGCCGGCCGCTTCAGATTACCAAACTCTTTGGGCCGTGTATGTGCTGTTCAGCACATACACCATAGTACATTCCAGGAGAACAGGACTGTACACGTGCGCATTTCATCCCGTTCCGGCCGGTATAAACAAACCGGTCGTCCCGCCTGCTGATCCTGGATCAGCAGGCAAGTGCATTCCAACTACCGTCTGTACAGACGGTAGTTGGAATGCACTTGCACCCTTGCCGCAAGCAGGAAACACAGCCTCCGGCACATACGGCCGGCTGTTAATATGCACGCTGTATACCTCTATTCTTTCCAAAACCGAAATCCCCGAATGTCTATATATCTGAACCGAAAGCCGGTTGATGCTGCCCGCATTATCCGGATTCAGGCGGACGGCAACTATTCCGTCATTCACCTTGATAACAACCAGAGGGTACTGATGGCCCTCACCCTGATGGAATACCAGCGGCAGCTGCCCGGCTTTATCCGGGTGCACAGGCGCCACCTGATTAATCCGGCGTTCGTTGTCCGCATGCACTATCACGGCGTCAATAATTGTTTTCTGGAAATGCCGCAAAGTCAGCTCATTCAGGTCTCCAAACACCGGCTGACGGGTCACTTCCACCATGACAAGCCGACACTGGAGCAGGTGCTGGCAGCATGCCGGGAGACGCAGAAGGATGGAAGATCTGTAAAGTAATTAATTGATAGTCAAATTTTTACTGAATTTTCTTGCATGAAATCGCTTAAAATTCGCCTTAACCTCAACCAGAAGCAGACAACGCTTTGCCGCAAACACGCAGGCGTAGCCCGTCATGCCTACAACTGGGGCGTGGCCGAATGTCAGAAAGCGTTTAACAACAAAGAGAAAATACCCTCTGCTATTGACCTCCACAAACGGCTGGTTGCTGAGGTCAAACCGGAACATAGCTGGTACTACCAGGTGAGCAAATGCGCCCCTCAACAGGCTCTTAGAAACCTGCAATCGGCGTATCAGGCGTTTCACCGGATCCAGAAACCGTCTGGCTACAAGAAGCGCAAAACTATCCGTAGAAACGGTCAAACAAAAACCGTGTTAGAGGGGCTACCACAGTTCAAAAAGAAGGGGCAGCGCGACGGATTCTATCTGGAAGGGAGCATCAAAGCCGATGGCCAGCGACTCAAACTCCCGCATTTGGGGTGGGTTCGTACCTGTGAAGCGATCCCAAATGGCACGGCGATTAAGAACGTCTCTATTAGCCGCACGGCTGACCATTGGTTTGTGTCGTTTAAAGTGCCGCATACTCCTGCCAAGACCGAAAAAACGACCGGTTGTGTGGGCGTTGATCTGGGCATCAAGACGCTGGCAACGCTCTCTAATGGTGTTGTATTTCAGTCTGTTAAACCCTACAAGAAACACAAACGTAAACTAAAACTGGCTCAACGGCGGGTCAGCAAAAAATACTGCAAAAACACCAAAAAGCAAAGCAATAACTACCGCAAGGCACAGGCGAAAGTAGCCCGTATCCATGCCCGGATCGCCAACATCCGGGCGGATAATCTCCACAAGCTCACGACGCATCTGGCTAAAAAATATAGCCGGATTGTGATTGAAGATTTGAATGTGCGTGGCATGAGTAAGAATCATCGGCTGGCTTCGGCTATTCTGGACGGTGGCTTTTTTGAGTTTCGTCGGCAGTTGACCTATAAAGCGGAGTGGTACGGCTCGGAGGTACTTGTAGCCAACCGTTTCTTTGCCAGCAGCAAAACGTGTTCGGGCTGTGGTCAGAAGAAAGCGGTGCTGAAACTTTCAGAGCGCACCTACCATTGCCAGTCGTGCGGCTTGCGGATAGACCGTGACCTGAACGCGGCTCTTAATCTTGAACAGTACAGCACCGTGAGTTACACGGGAAGTGCCTGTGGAGCGGCAAACAACCGAACGGACTTGTCCGAACGGGTCGCTATGAAGCAGGAAGCTAACGGCAGTCTGAGCCATAAGGTTCAGATTTGTGTAAGTTTAGCGTAACGGCATGAGTAAGAATCATCGGCTGGCATCGGCTATTCTGGACGGCGGGTTCCATGAGTTCCGTAGGCAACTCACCTATAAAGCTGACTGGTATGGCAGTGAGGTTGTGGTTGCTGATCGTTTCTTTGCCAGCAGCAAAACGTGTTCGGGCTGTGGTCAGAAGAAAGCGGTGCTGAAACTTTCAGAGCGCACCTACCATTGCCAGTCGTGCGGCTTGCGGATAGACCGTGACCTGAACGCGGCTCTTAATCTTGAACAGTACAGCACCGTGAGTTACGCGGGGATTGCCTGTGGAGCGGCAAACAACCGAACAGACAAGTCCGAACGGGCCGCTGTGAAGCAGGAAGCTAACGGCAGTCTGAGCCATGAGGTTCAGACTTGTATAAGTTTAGCGTAACGGACGCAAACAAACCTTTTGAGATCATGATTGCTCCTCAAAACTACGCTGTTGCCGCGATCAGTGCAATTGCAACCGGACAAACGCGGCCGGCCGTTTGTCTTTCTGCCAGACCGGCTATCAGCACCCTGCAATTGCACCGTCAATATTCACCAATAGAGTCAAACTGACAGCACTCAGTTTGCAATTACCAAAGCGGGCCCGAAATCAAATAGCGTTTAACGGCTGTTTTTACCGCTAAAATTCTTTATCGCCGTATTCGTTACCCGGCAGCCGGGCTCCTTTGTTCAGTTGCCGGAAGGAATAGCTGAAGTTAAGCAAGAAAAGGTCTTTCTCCTGAATGTAATTCGTCGTGGTAAAAAAGTCGTTTCCCCGCGTGGTGATTCGCTGCTCGTTGGTCGGCAGCAACCCTAACCCCAAGTTCTGCCATTGGAGCGTCATTGTCAGCCGATTGGCCAGCCAGCTTTTCTTCACCAACAGGTTGGGAATTAAAAAGCGGGAGTCTTCCCCCTGCGCCGTAAGGCGCTGCGAGAGATAATTCACATTAGCCTGCACCGATAGGGAGGATGTAAGTTGCACACTCGTATTGGCATTGACTGAGTACACCCAAGCGGCCTGATCGAAAATGACTTCATTCTGAAACAACCCGCCAGCCTGGGTGTATCGATAGATCGTACTACCGAGGTATAGTTTCCAGCTTTTTGTTAGTTTGAGATCAGTAGCCAGTTCGATACCAAGTCGTTGGGCTTTCCCGGCATTTGTAAAAATCCGGCTCAGAATGGTATCGGCATACACCCGGTTTACGCGGTTTATCACATGTTCAATGCCCTGATAATACAAGGTGGCCAGCAAAGTACTCCGGCCTAATTCTTTGCTCATACCCAGTTCGGCCAGATTCACAAACTCCGGCAGCAGGTTCGGGTCGCCTTGTTCGAGCGTTTCCGAGTGTTCGCGTTCGGGAAGCGGATTCAGAGCGAAGTTACTATTGCGCTGTACCCGCCGGCTAAACCCGGCCCGCAGGCCAAGCCCCGTGCGGGGCTTATAGAGTACGTTAAAGGAGGGAAAGAGGTTGTTGAGCCGGAGTGCAAACGTTTGGTTGCCGGGGAGAGACAGCACTGACCGGCCGGTGTTTTCATAACGAAGCCCCAGCGTATACTCCAATTTTTTGCTTACAGCCCCAAACTGGGTATACAAACTATGAATCCTGTTGGTAATGGCCGTTCGACCTGTAAATTCCGGTACAACAATGAGCGGAAGACCGTTGCCATCCTGCTGGTCGTAGCGGTATTCACCCCGATCCTGCTGATAGCGAAACTGATAGCCTGCCTCCAATTTACCACCCCACAGCGGCATACGGGCATCGACATAGGTTCTGACATTTTGAATAGGCCGGCTGGTAGTCGAAAGCGTATACTGGAGTGTGTCACGGGAATCGATTCGGGTCAGGTTCCGGTTGCTGGTAAAACCATCAATCAGGTCATATTCGTATAGGGTGCCTGCGTTGAGGGTCACTTTACCGGGAAACGTATGGGTATAGTCCAGATTGGCTGTATAAAATTGACCGCCTTTCCGAACCAGATTGCTGTTGAAATAGGCCCGTTGACTAATCAGTTGCCCGGTGGTCAGGTTCGTCGTCGTATTGGTATACAAAAGATCCGCCAGCCGGTCCTCGGTACGGTGGCTCTGATATAGACCCAGATTCCAGCTATTGGCTTTATCCGGTGCATAAGCAATGGCTAGCCGATTGGTGAATGTATAGCGCTTAAAACTCCGCTCCCCTTCGGAGGGAAACCGGGTAAATCGATTCCCAATGGCCGTGTTTACATCACCTACCCGTCTGCCGGCAATATCATTACGGATATAGGCGGAAGCCAGCGTTATATCCCAACGGGCCGAACGGTAGTTCAGGGTGATATCGGGACTATACCGAACGGGGTTTTGGGCATTTCCGAACGGGTTGACCGAAGGTAACCCAATCAGTGCGTTTATCTGAGCCGACCAGCCTGTATCGACGCCCTTTTTGGTGACCAGAGCAATAATCCCCGCCTTTCCATCGGGATCATAGCGGGCATTGGGCGTCGTTATCACGTCAATGGATTCAATAGAGTTAGCTGGAAGTTGATTCAGGAGCGTGCCCAGATTCGTTTGCACAGGTTTGCCATTAAGCAAGACCAGAAATCCATTCGTGCCCCGCAAACTCACCTCCCCCTCTACATTGATCGTCAGGCCAGGCAAGTTTCGCAGTACGTCCGTAGCTGTGCCACCTGCTGCCGACCCAAACTGAGCGGCCCGGTAGGTTTGGCGGTCGGTTTGTATTACAACATCGGCACGTTGGCCGGTTACCTGAACCTCCTGGAGGAGTCTGGATTCGGCTTCAAGGGTTAACTTACCCAGGTCGAGGGTTTGGCCTTGCACCAGGCTTACCGGAGTGGCGGTCGGCTTATAACCAACAAAAAACGTTTTGAGCATATAGTTTCCCGGTCCGGGTGTAGCGAGCCGGTAGCTCCCGGTCGAATCGGTGAGTGTGCCGCCCACCACGATGGTGTCAGGGATAGAATAAAGGGCTACACTGACAAACGGAATGGGTTTTTGCGTGAATTTATCCTGAATCCGGCCAATCAGTTGTGCCTGAACCTTGAAACCACTCAGGAGAAGGCATAAAATGCCTGTAAAGCCTAATCTCATTTTATTCCTAAAATCGTTTACCTGTAAACTATTCCAGGCTTAAAGCCTGAGAATGGCCGAAATTAGTACAACAGAAATGGCAATTCGTGGTATAAATGGAAAACGTATGGTATCATGCATTTTCGTTTCTAAAGCTTTGGGGGGTAGTCCCGACGATCCGGCGAAAATATTTGACAAAGTGAGAGGGATCAGAAAAACGCAGGGTGAAGGCGATTTCGCTGATTCGTAGATCCGTATACAGCAAAAGTCTTTTTGATTCAGCCAGCACAAATTCGTCAAGTACCTCAGTAGCAGTCCGATTACCAGCCCGCTGGCAGGCCGTATTCAGGTTTTGCGGGGAAACATGTAGTTTGTCCGCGTAGTAGCGTATCGTCTTTTTGATCCCCTGATCCAGGCTTAACAAGTTGATAAACGATTGATAAAGCCCCGGCTGCAACTCCCCTCGATTGACGAGCGGGTGAGCTACTTCCAGAACCTTAGCCAATAGGGCTTTCAATAATCCTTCGATGATCGTGAACGTTTTTTGCCCATTCGTCTGACTTTCTTTTACAAGCAGTTCCAGTAGACTTTCAATCACGGAGCGTTCCTCCACCTCAAGGCAACACTGACTGGAAATAGCGGTAAAAAGTGTTTTTAGTTCGCTGTCCAGGCTTTTTTCAAAGAACGCTTTCCGGATAATAACGACATACCCTTCCGGTTCGGAGTCAAGTTGCCAGCAGTGAACCTGCTCCTGCCGGATGATGTGAATCATAGGCGGGCTGATGGCATAGTCAATCGAATCAATAGAGTGCGTGCCGCTTCCCTGCGAAAGATAAATCAGTTCCAGGTAGGCATTGTGCTTGTGTGGATCTGTCCGGCGTACGTTTTTGCGGAACGGGGCAATTTTGATTAATCGTTCCGTTTCCAGTTTATTTTTAATAGGGAGTTGGGCGGGCATATGCCTGGGCTGGGGTTTATTATAATGATAGACTATATCGGAATTCCACCAAAAAGAGGAACGATGAGGCAGTTAGCGGCCAGAACCTGTTCCGCTATCAATGACTACTGCCTGATCGGGCGTTGTCATGCCGGCCTCATTGCCAATTATTTTGCTTTAACCATTCGTTCGATTCTGCTTTGTAATGCCGTATCGTTTGGCGATAAACTGTTGAGTATACCCATTATTGAGTAGGGCTTCGATTCCATTCGATACACGTCAACTTGCTTTTGCCTGCTGCTTTGGGCCGACCTAACCGAACCCGGCTGCTTTCCTGACGGGTTCGCCTGGCAATTAGGTCACGTTAACTGCTGAGCGGGTCGGCGATTCGTTTTTATTGGTCGTATCTAAGCAGTTTACGTTAGCCAACGGTAGAAAAAGAAGAGCCACAGAGCGCTTTTGATATCTGGCCCGCCTTGGTACTTGCAACTACAGTTACTGGGATCGGTGCAGTTGCAACCGGACAAACGGTCAATTTTTCGTTTCCGGCCCCTTTTCACCCTACCAGACCGGCTATCAGCACCCTGCAATTGCACCGTCAATTAATGTCTGTGCTCCACCCAAAGTGTTAAACTGACAGCACTCAACGCTTCAATATAAAGCTACTACCGCATTCAACCATTGTCTGTCCGGACAATGGTTGAATGCTATCAAAACAGCACAATTACTACACAAATCGCGGAATAATACAACTACTGTCCTGAGTTGAAGTAACATGCACCCCGTTTCATATATGCAGGGGGGCGGGGGTGTGCAATTGCACTCTCTCCTCAGGGCATGGCTGGCCGGTCTGAGCCGGAAAACGGCCTGAAAAAAATAGTACAAAAGCTAGATTTCTGATAATCAAACGATTAATTATTTTTCTGTGACAGAAATGCGGAAATATATGGGTGCTGAAAACGGTACTTTTTGACGGATAACTATGCTGATTACCAAGTAGTTATTATGTGAAAAGTGCAATTGTCAGATTTGCGCTCCAGGTCCGGTTTTCAGCAAAAACACGCCGGAAAACAGCCTGTTTTCTGAAAAAAGACAGTTGAAAACCGCTCATTCAAACCCCCGTTCCCGGCGCTGCTGCCGCTGCTCAAACCGTGTTTTTTTTGAGCTACGGTTGGCCGTGAAAAGTCTGGCTGAAATATTAGTTCTGATCAGCGAAGACGGTTTGGTAAACACCTCAAAGGCTACATCCTGAAAGTTGTGATAGAGCTGCGGATTATGCTCGGAGAGGTAATCGAATATGACTGTCAGCGCATCATTATCCAGCCTGAAGTAATCGACGCCGAATACCAGTACCCGCTCCCCGTTTTCATTAAACTGATCTTCCCCCCAGACGGCATAGCAGCTCTCCAGGGTCTTGCGGTCAAGGGGAAAATCCGTCATGTTGAGTACAACGGCGGTCATGTAGATCATGTCAAGGATATACTGTCGGATTGCCAGCGCTCTGGCCTCATAAAACTCCATCAGCTTCTGCTTATCCCGCAGCTGCTCCTCCAGGTCAGCTACCCGCTGCCGCAGGCTGATCAGCTCCTGTTCTTCTGCCCTGAGGTCATCGCGGGTCTTGCCCGTAATAAGCAGCTCCAGTGGTACATCCAGCGTTCTGGCAATGCGGTCCAGCACTTCGACGGACAGCTTTTCCCCGCGGTTCTCAATGCGGTGATAGTTAGACCGGTCCAGATCCAGTGCCTTTGCCATCTCAGCCTGCGGAATCCCCTTCTGAGCCCTGATCTCCTTTATACGCTGTGAAACCTTGTCTGTATGCTCCTCACCGGGCGGGATTCCGGATAAGAAATTGCGGACTAATGACATTTCGTTGTTACTAATGATTATTATTTAAAAATATAACACATACTACGACAAAGTAAGTCATTCATTACCGGATAATACCCGCCTTACTATAAAAAAATGACTTTTCCGACTTAATAATTAATTATTTACTGGTTGGAATGAACTGCGAGAAAATATTCCGACCAATAAGATGTTGGCCTTATTTCTTGGCTGTAAGGGAAGTATTATTCTATATTGCGACCGTTAAATTAAATTATTGTAGTCATTTAAATCAATTATTAACTAATCTAATAACTAAAAATGACAAGCACATCATCACCTATCCAGGAGCTGATCGGGCGCTACGAGAACAAGACAAATCTGGTCTTTAAACCGACCCGGAGCTTTTATCAGCAGGTAGGAATCAATCACCTGCGGTTTGCCAAACTCGCCCGGGGACAGCTGCGTCCGGACTCTGAAGAAATCAGGGGCCTGCTGACGTATTTCAATCAGTTTTTTCCCGTCTCGGCCGACGAATTCATTAATCTCTGAACCAGCTCTGCAATGGACACCACAACGAAAACCCGGCGGAAACAGCGGGTCAATATACCCGGCCGCCTGAACACCCGGCAAGCTGATGATAACATCTGAATGTATTGACCGCATCAGGCAGCGGGCCGATATCGTCCATATTGCCGGCGAGCTCTGGCCCCTTACAAAGGCCGGCAGTCAGTTCAGAGCCTGCTGTCCCTTTCATGAGGAGAAATCCCCCTCCTTTCATGTCAGTTCCTCAAAACAGATCTATAAATGCTTCGGCTGCGGGGAGGCCGGAGATGTCTTTTCCTTTGTCCAGAATTTTAAACGTATCAGTTTTTCGGAAGCGGTTATCTATATAGCCGGCCGCTATAATGAACCTGTTGAGTATGAGCACACAAATCCAAAACCCAGATCCAGGTTCCACAATCTCAACCTACGATGAAACCAGCCTGGAGCTGCTGGATATCAATAAAGCCGTTGCCGAAACTTACCACAGGCACCTGAAGGAACTGCTGGCCGATCCGGAGCATCCGGTTACCCGCTACGTCCGCAGTGCCGCCCGTGAGCTGAGCGATGAGCAGATTGACAGCTGGCAGCTTGGCTACGCGCCTGATGAATGGCGCTTCATCTCCACACCATTGATTGAACAAGGAGCTTTCTCCCATGCCGTTACTGCCGGGGTCTGCGTTGAAAACGGTACGAAGAAGTACGATTTTTTCCGCAACCGGCTGGTGATTCCCCTTTTCGACGAAAACGGCAACGTAGCCGGATTCACCGGACGGGCCATCGACAGTCAGGAGCCGAAATACCTCAATACCAGAGAAACGCCTGTTTTTCAGAAATCAGGTCTTCTTTTTGGCTTACACCATGCCAGGCGGACAATCATTCGGGAAAAACATGTAGTGTTGACGGAAGGGAACTTTGACGTAACCACATTACACCGGTACGGGCTTACCGAAACGGTAGGCAAGGGCGGTACCGCCCTGACGGATGCACAGATCCGTAAAATCAGCCGTCTGGCTGAGAGCGTTACGCTTATTTACGACGTGGACCCCAACGGCTCCGGACAGAAGGCGCTGATCAGCGACTGTGAAAAACTGCTGGAGGCAGGCCTGCGCGTAAAAGTCTTTCACCTGCCGGTGCCTGAAGACGGCAGTAAGACTGATGCGGATGCCTGGGGGCGCCTGTTTATGCGGCAGCAGGAAAAAACGGTCCGCATGGCCCTTGCCAATCACGTAGCAAAACATGCGGAAGACGGCCTGTTGTGGCTGGCCGGTGTGTATGTCCGGGAAGCGGATATGGACCTGCTGGTTGAAAAGGAAAACCGCCTGCTGTCGATGCTGCTGAAACTGGCCGATGAGGAGCTGCGCGGCAAGCTTGTCCGGAAGCTGGCTACTGTGCTGGAGAGCGAGCCCCGCGAGCTGACCCGGCGGCTGAAAAAGCTGAAGGCCGGACAGGAGCGTTTGCCGGCTGAAGCGGCCGCTGCCGGGACGGAGGATATGCAGACCGATACGGTCTGGTACCGGCAGCATGATATGACCATGCGGGTAAAGGGTGGCCGGGGCGGCTGGAATACGGTAGCCAATAACTTTCACCTGTATATCAAGTACCAGACCGAAGATGAAGACGAGAACCTGACCTGGATACTGGAAATCCGCATGCAGGAGGGTGAGCCGATCTTTATTGAGGTACCGCACGACGATTTTACCAGTGCCAGCCGGCTGAAAAAAATCATTACCGGTAAGCGATATTCCCTCAAGGCCAGTGACAATGAACTGTCGGAATTGCAGGCATTTCTGTTTAGTGAAACCGAATTTGCCCGTGCTGTCAAAATTACCCGCTACGGTTACCATCCGGAGTCAGGGGTGTTCTTTTTTGCCAACAAGGCGGTAAACGGCAAGGTACTGGAGCCGGATCAGTTCGGGATGGTTACCACAGAAAAGCAAAACCGGCAGCTGGTACTGTCGATGCCGGCACAGAATAAAAACAAGGCTCACCGTTTTACGCTGACGGATACCAGACTGTCAATCAATGAATTTTTCGGACTGTACTCGGCGGCTCACCTGTACGATAACGCTATCATTCCCTTTTGCTTTCTGCTGATGTCACTATATCGTGACGTAGCTCTACGGCATAAGAAGTTTACGCCCATTCTGTTTGTAAAAGGCAGTTACGGGACGGGTAAAAGCTCGCTGGTCAGGGTGCTGACAGCAGCCCTTCGGCATGAAGGGGTTCTTTTAGCAACGGGACAAAGAATTACGCTAAGGAATTATGGCCTTAACGGACGCAATCCGTTAGTCATAAATTGATCGGCTTGTTGGAAGGTGTATCGACCTAGCCGATTAATATGGGCGAAGCGAGATGGCGATAGGTGTTCAAAGTCATTTTCGTCAACCTCATGACCATCCGCCTGATGTTTCTTCAGTACTTCCTGGGTGTAAATCGTATTCCAGACGACGACCAGATTGGTCAGCACGTTCAGACAACCGGCGGTCTCCTGTTGGGCCTCTTCCTGTTTACGTCTCAGGTGGCCATCTCCTCCAAACCACAACCAAGCCCGTAAGGCATGGAGTTGCTCGCCTTTGTTGAGTTGTGCATGGATTCGTCGGCGTAACGGTCTGCTCTGTAAGTAGCGCAGGATGAACGTCGTTTTGACCAATTTACCGTACTCCTGGAGCAGAGCCGTTAGGTGATGTTGCCGGGGATAACTCTGTAACTTACTGATCAATAGAGATGATGTTACCCAGCCGCTTTTTAACGTAGCCGCTACTCGCAATAACTCACTCCACTGCGCCCGGACATACTCGGGCCGAAAATAGCTGGTGAATTTCAAGGAAGGATAGTGTATGTCTCGACCTTTGATACGACACAAGCGTTGGTTGGCCAGATCGCGCAGTCGGGGAGAAAATTGGAGACCAAGCAGATCAAATAACGCAAATACGATGTCCGTGTAACCGCCAGTATCGGTTGTATGTTCGACAATCTCTAAATCCGTCTCGTTCCCCAAAATCTCGTCCAAAACATAAGTGGCATCCCGAATCGTGGAGGGAATGGCTTTGCTACCATATTGTGCGTACTGATCAGAGGAGTGCGTCAGTAACGTATATCCCTTGCCGTAACCATAATATCGCGGAATCGCCTGCGCGTTGCGGATCTTGCCACTGACGGGAAAACGCTGACCGTCAGAAGACGATAGCATCCCACTACCCCAGTAGGATGCCAGCCACTGCTTGTGTTGATAATTGACCAGGCGGACGGTCGCCCGTTTGAGGGTTTCTTCTCGTAAGTAGTTGGTCGATACCCACCAAAGAGCCTGGTAATCCAAGCCTGCGCTTTGAGCCATCTCAGCCAGAGGAATATTACAGGCTCCGGCCAGCAGAGCCGCATACAAAAGAGCTATATGATCGGCTCGTCTGGGTTCAGCTTCCAAGCCAATCAGTTCGGAGGAAAATCCGGTCCAGGCATCGACTTCAACCAGCACATCAGTCAGTTCGACAGCGGGTAATCGCCCATCGATCAGCTGCCGCAGGCGTTTAACGGATTCGGGCAGTTCTTCGGCTTTCAGCGGAGTGACGACCAACTCGCCTTCGTCATCGATGCGAATATCCCCCTCCTGGGTCAGGATCTGCTCAATCAGGGGTAAATTAGCCTCTAGGTCAGCCAGTTGCTCATCCAACCGGTAGGCTGTTGCATTCCGGTAACCCAGCAGAGCCAACAGGTCTGCCTGGTGGCTTTGCCAATGCGAGTGCGGCATTAAATAGACATCGGGACTGGCATATCTACGGGAGTAGTCCACATACACATCGCCGGACCTCAACCGATCACGGAGTCGGGACAAGACACTCAACTCATAAGCGGTTCGGTCCACTACCTCACCCGTCGGTTGGACGAAGGACTTCCAGGAAGGCAGCAGGAACCTGGTTGGTAGCTCGTCGGGTGCTTTGCGTCGACGGCCATTCTGCCACTCGCTCACTAGGGTCAGGGCCTGATCGAAATCGTCCCCTGTAAAGGCATGAACAAAGATGAATCGGTCCAGCATAATTGCTGAGAATGACTTAATCGTACGATAGCGAGTAGCCAGGAAATGATGAAATGAGCGTGACCCTTGCCCAGTTATAGAGAGCATTAGGTCGATGGCTTCAACCAGTTCGCTTCGTGCTACTTTGGCGTAGATCTGTTCCCGCAGGGTTTCATCCGTCACATTCAACTCATCGATGATCGGCTCAGCTACCTTACCCAGCGTAATTAAAATGCGATCTTTAGCTTTAACCTGCTTCAGTTGATGCTCTGTCAGTTCCCGATTAGCCTGCCCGACGATGTCTTCCCAATATTCATCGAACAGCCGCAGCACGTAATCTGTCAGCGTAACATAGGCCTCCAGGCAGAAAGCAAGTAGCATCGGATACCGTTTTTCGTCGGCCAGTCGAAATAAGGCTTGATTGGTCTTACTGCGTGCGATGGCAGCCAAGCGTTTTTGGCGGTTAGGATGCAGATCAACCTCTTTCCAGCCTTCGACGCCTAGTGTCGTCACATATTGTCGCTTGTTGAGTGCCAGCCTAATCTGACCTACGGTCGGACTAACGGGCGGTTTGATTAACCAGGTATGGGGAGTCAGCTTAAGGTCGCTATCCACAATCAGTAACTTATCCAGCCGCTCTTTGAGAGTATCCGTTAGCAGTGGGGCTAAACGCCGGTAAGTTTCCTGATGTGCCAGTTCGGCTAAGGAAGCTACCAATCGCTCCAGTTCGATAATAGCCGGGCGCAGAATACAGGCCTCGCGTAGCCACTCACAGGCTATTCTTAGCAACACCCGTTCGTTATCGTGTTCCAGCGCCCGCTCTAACAACCAACGCTCCAGCGGGACAACGTCGATTAGGGGTTGCCAGCGTCGCCGTTTGAGATAAAGTAATACAGTGTGAAGATGTTCTGAACAAGTAGCTTCCCGCTCGCCATAACGCGCTAGCACGGCAGGGTCCAGCCCTAACTGACCAGCCACGTAGGTTGCCAGGGAGGTCGGTACTTGTCTGTACCACTCCTGGGGCAGGTGATTCATTAAGCGGATAATGGTCAACTGAAGAGCAAAGCCTAACCGATTATGGTCGCGTCGCTGCCCGGCTACAAGGGCATGGTCGATGGGCGAGAGAAAACAGTACTGATTTAAATCTTCGGATGATAAGTCAGCCGGAATGATCTGATAACGGCTCCGTTCAGCATCGGAGAGAAAATCAGCGGGCATAGCGTTCCGATGTCAAGGTGGCTAAAAAAACGGTCGTTTTTTGGTACAGACTTGTACCTGAGCAAAGGCTTTTGAAAATACCCAAAAAAGTTGTACCAAAAACTTATCTACTTTATGAATGTACCGTATATTGCTGACAGATGAGTAACTGGTACAAAAAATGAGCAATGCGTATGCGTGTAGGTTATGCCCGGGTAAGTACCCAAGAGCAGACATTGGATTTACAGACCGATGCTTTACAGCAGGCGGGTTGCGACCGTGTCTTTACCGACAAAGTATCGGGTATGAAGGCCCACAAGCCTCAGTTTGAGTTGATGATGAGTTACCTGCGGGCTGGTGATACGATTGTCATTTGGAAACTGGATCGGCTTGGTCGTTCAACGCGCGGGTTAATCGAGTTGGTCGAAGGGCTGAGTCAAAAAGGCATCCACCTGGTTTCGCTCAATGACCCCATTGATACCACCTCACCGGGCGGGCTGTTGGTCTTTCAAATCTTTTGTGCGTTGGCCGAGCATGAACGGAACGTGATTGTGCAACGGACCCGGGCGGGATTAGAGTCGGCCCGGGCACGGGGTCGCCAGGGCGGTCGTCCGAAAGGGCTAGCGGTGAAATACCAGAAGATCGCCCCAGCGGTTAAAAATCTCTACGAGTCGGATAGCCAATCGACGACGCAGATTATGAGTTACTTTGGGATTGGCAGTCGTCGGACGTTTTACAAAGTGCTTCGCTATGCGGGGGTGGAAGTTAAACCGATTGCCACGGGCCGAACCGGTGCGCCGGAGCGGGTAGATCAAAATTCCTTAGCGTAATTCTTTGTCCCGTTGCTAAAAGAACCCCAGCTACGGGACCGGTGGCCGGCTCCTGTTTGCCGGTAGTCCATCAGCGCTTGTCTTTGCTCCCGCCAATCCGGCTATTTCGACCATTATTCCCACACGTGACGATCATCTGGCCATGGGTAACCCCTCGGCGGCTACCAGCAGCACACTTAACGAGAATAATTACCTTATCCGCCGGCCGACTTACGCTATTTCATACAACCGCGCACGGGCGACTCCTAACTGGGTGTCGTGGCACCTGTCATCAGCCTGGAAAGGTGGCGTAGCCCGCTATTCAGGTAACTTTATTACTGATACGTCGCTGCCGGTAGGATGGTATCAGGTACGTCATGCCGATTACACGAATTCCGGCTTTGACCGCGGACACCTCTGCCCGTCCGACGACCGCGACAGTACGACAGACGAAAACCGCAGCACGTTTCTACTGACCAACATTGTGCCCCAGTCGCCGACCCATAACCAACGCATGGCGGCTGCTGGAAGACTATTGCCGCGATCTGGTTGAGCAAGGCAACGAGCTTTACATTACGGCCGGTGTTTCGGGCACGGGCGGTATCGGATCCAACGGCGCGGCCACTACCGTCGGATCCGGCCGGGTAACGGTGCCTGAAGTGCTCTGGAAAGTGATACTGGTATTACCCGTCGGTCAGGATGATGTGTGCCGGGTAAATACGGCCACACGGGTGATTGCTGTCTGGATGCCGAATCAGCAGGCAGTTGGCTCACAGCCATGGACGAATTTTCGTACGTCGGTCGATGCCATTGAGAGCATGACCGGCCTTGATTTTTTCAGCAACGTGCCTCAGCCGGTGCAGTCAATTATAGAGAGCACTGTCGACATGCAGAAAGTGGCGGAGATATTCCTGTATCCGGCATTCTGATGAAACATCTGCTTCGTGCCGGATAAAAGGCTTCAGGTAAGATCAGGGCAACTCTGATTAAAGAAGCCGTTCCAACTTTCTGCTTTGTAATAGAGTCTTAGCAAAAATGTGTAAGCAAATGAAAAGGACGCTGCTTTTTTTAATAGTGGTTTTGACGAACTCGTGTGTAAATAAGCGTGATGATTGCCTGCCCTATACAGGTAAACTCTATGGGATGGGATGTGGAGCAGTGGCGGTAAAAGTCATCAACCGCGACGTTAATTCCAGAATCTATGCCGGCGCAAATTCATTTGAGGAGAATGTTATTGAAGTACTGAGTTTGCCAGATAGTTTGCCTTCAGGTGAATTCTACTTCGACTTTAGAGAACTTCAGCCAGGCGATGATGTTCGTCCTTGTCTGGCAATATATGCCGGAGCTTCACGCAAAGTTGTGCTGACTAAATTTTTCCTATCAACGGTGTGACCTTCCTTAGTACCGGCTTTATACAGTTTAATGATTGAATCTGACGTTTTTAACCGCCTGCTGCTTCGGCACAGCTAATCATTAAGGGATTCCTTACGTAAAGGGAGAATGGCCCTTGTGGGGGGGGTATAAAAAAACGGCCTAGCACAGGGGGCGGATGGTGTATCAGCCCCGTCCAAACCGGTAATACATGATATACCGTATTGCCTGATTGAAGCCCCGGGGACTGTCCATAACGTGAAAAACCTCTTTCGTAGCCGGCTTTTCATCATAGCAAGACTATCTTACTGGCAGTGAGTTATTTGTCTATACAGGATGGCACAATAAGCTATATCTTTCTATAAAGCGATACAAAATCAGCATCAGGTTCGCTTTTACCTGCCTTTGATTGATAAAGTCAGGTTACATAAAGGCGGCAGCATCACAGGGCGTAGTATGTCTGTGAGATGTACCGGCAGGGGATTTCCGGATAGTCCGTCATCGTTTTCAAATCAATCTCAATCGTACGGGCAATTGATGTCATGGGAGTGTCTGTCGGCTTATTTTCAAATGGATCCTGCAACTGAATAGCGCTTTTTTCGATAAGTATAAATGCTGAGGCCAGTAATGTTACCAGCGGGACATCGAGAAAGTAATGGACCGGATCTAAGCTGAAAGGCAGAATAGCAGCAAACAAGTAAATGAAAACCTGCATGTTAAATGTATAGGTTCTGGGGAATACGGTGTTTTTGATTCGCTCACATCGCCCCATTGAGTCGGTTAAGCTATTGAGACATGCACTCAGCTGGATCATCTGAAAATCAGTCAGCTCCCTGTCATCATAAAGCCGGCGAATCGCCATACTGTGGCCCTGTAAAATGGCATTAGGTTTATTAACAGCCTTATCTACGGCCACCTTATCCGCTTCGGAAAGAAACTCCTCTGCTCTCTCAGCTGTATTCTGCCCCCGCAGACTGTCCCCCAGTATAAAACAGAAACCACACTGGCGCTCTACAAACGTAAAAAGCAGTTCTTTTTGCGATTCACCCGGAAGAAACATCTGAAGCTGCCGAATGAGGCTGCGGCTATCATTAACAATAGCCCCCCATGCAATCCGCGCTTCCCACCAGCGGTCATAGGCCTGGTTGGTGCGGAAGGCGAGCAGCAGTGCGATGCATGTGCCCAATATGGCCGCAATAGCGATCGGTATGACCAGCGGGTTGGAACTGAATAATTTCAGTACTACAATCAGGTTTGAAAAAAAGAAAAATAAAGAGTGCCTGCTGAAGGATATTTTTAACAAAGAACCCCAGTGAAATTTTATTGTTGAGCAACATAAATCCGGATGTTAGATATAGCTGACTATCTCAGCCTATGTAAATAAATAAATCGTTTCCCTGCCTGAATTGTTTATCAGGAAGCTATCGGCTTATTTTTAACTAACCCTGGTCTGCTAGCCGGTAATATGAACAATTCCGTTGCACTCTGGACCCGAGGTCAATTAGATGCGAATTTAATTCGTATTGAGCTACTGCTGAATGAACCATGTTTCAAACGGGAAGCGGTATTCACCAGCTTAACACAATCAAATTTCATCAGGCTTATTTTTCTTGAAGAAGCTTTACTAATGCAGGCTCAGCAGGCCGGTAACCGGATCGGATTTCTGGACGAAGTAGGCACAAACGGCCGTATTGAGGATATTACCAGTCTGATTACGGGCATGTGCCGGCATCTGGACGAGGCAAATCCAAAGATAAATAAAGCGTCTTCGGACCAGCAAACGATCCCCTCAATCCGTCATTTCTTTGGCGCCGGTACCGGCTATTTTCCGGACGGGCTTTTTTTTAGCTGTCCCTACGAAGATGAACTGACGTTCTTCATCGGCCGTAACCGTATTTTCTTTTCGAGGCATCTGGTCAGAGCCTTTGTTGAGGCGAAAAGCTACCTCCGTTCCGCCATTCCTGAAAGGTTATCCGGCGTATAAGACAATGCCTCTGATTAGGATGACAAAAATAAATCCTGTAAGTCTGTTACGGAAAAGCCTCGGCAATACCCCTGCTTTCGCTGCTGCCAGACCATTTAAACGGGGTTTATCAAAATTTTACTACCATGCCCCCTATTTTATCTGAATCGGCTATCCGTAGCGCACATATTGTTAAACTACTGGCTCACCCCATCCGTATGCAAATGATATTAGCATTCAGAAACGGGGGCCGTGAACTCAGTGTTACAGAATTAGAGCAAATGCTTTCCATTAGCCAGTCGCTGACATCGCATCATTTAGGCCCTGTTAAAAAAAGGAGGCATTCTCGTTTCCCGGTCCAGCGCTAACGAACGCTTCTATTCGCTCAGCCACATCCGGTATGCAGAATCGCTTTATATCCTGCTTAACGAATAGTCATCCCGCGGCTATCTATGGATTATACTGATAACGTATGTTTTGATTTCATCAACCCGTCAGGAAGTGTGATGTTTATCCGCTTCAATATATGACTTCAGCCGCTGTAAGTCACGGATACCCAGTTTGCGTGACGAAGGTCTGCCACTGTCAATCATCCGGAAGCATTCATTAACAAAATCCCTGACATTTGTAATGCGCAGGAGTCCGTTGAGCCGGACAGGGGTGACCGGCAATTGCGCGTCCGCAAAATAAGCCTTTAATACTATGAGTTCTTTTTCGTACTCCATTTTACAAAGTTTTGGAAAGGCTGCGCGCGGTATGACATTACTACATACTACAGGCTATTTATACATCAGGTCCGGCATTGAGTATCCCTTTTCAACCTTTTTATTCGGTAACAGCCCTTTTACCGTATTTATTTGTGAGGTTTCGGGCCGGAACTGTTGTTACGGACGTTTAGCCGCGTTTAGCTGACATTTTACTTCATAAAATCCTGTCCGGAAGGTAACAGATTTGATTCCGGAGAGATCCGTTCTCTCACAATCCCTCAGTAGCTTTTCGAAAAAAAGCCGTTTTGATTGTTCAGCAGAAAAGTTACCGGCAACGCTATGTCTTTAAAACAGATTTTAATTATTGACGATCAGGCAGATTTCCACTTTCTGCTCCGGCAAATCTTTAGCCGGTATTTGCCTAGCTATTCAGTCCTTTTTTTTGAAAGCGGCAATCGGTTGCTGGATTGTCTTTCCAGCCGGCAAGCCAATCCGGGACTCATCCTCCTTGACCGGCATATGCCGGGGCTTGACGGTTATCAGACGTTATTATGGCTGAAGCAACATCCTGACCTGAAAAAAATTCCGGTAGTTATGTTGAGTGCTGCGGCTTCTGCCGAAGAAATCAATGATTGTTATGATGCGGGAGCTAATTCATTCATGATAAAAGATGTAGACTTTTATGCTTTAAAATAACAATGGATACCATTTGTCATTACTGGCTCGAAGCTAATCAAGGAGCCGTAGCGACTGGGCAAGATTTCTGATTCACCGCCCGGAACGAGTAAATCATAACGGGATCTTCAGAACTGTGGTCTCCTACAGTTTCGGGGTGAATTTATTAGTTCATGCTTATAGTCCTACTATCCGTTTACAGTATCTCAACTAAAAATCAGCTGTCAACCTCCAGGTCTATCTCGATACTACTGTGACAGCCTGTTGAGCATCTCCAGTATCCGCGCTGTTCTCCGGCTGGCATATCGTGGCTCCAGATGCGAATAGATAAACTCATCAATTGACGGATTCTTCAGCAGCCCGGTAACCTCTTCTTTCAGCCAGGCACGTATGTCAGCCGGACTATTCAGCAATTCGGTCTCTGCGTCCGGTGCCTGATCCAGTACGAAAACCAGATCCTCAAAGTCACTGCTGAACCGAAGGTCATTACCTCCACGTGATTTACAGGCCTCCCATTTCGAGGCTATGAAATACGGCAATGAAAATATCTTAATCACAGACTCTTCGTCCAGCCGGTAATCAATTGCTGATTTAAAGCCCCCTGCATACCATTGATTGCTGAAGCCCAGTACACCGGAGTCCGTCGGCATGATATCAACGGTAATCCCCTGAATAGTGTACCGGCAGATTACGCCGGAAGCAATATCATTCTGAAAGCCCAGCTCCCGCAGCCGGTTCTCCAGACCGGCGTAAGAACCGTAACTGATCAGTTCGACGACTACATCAATATCTTCGGTCGGCCTTACTTCGGCTGCCGTTTCATGGTTGACGTAAAGCGCTACAACCGCACCGCCGACAAAGACAACATCCTGTCCAAGGCCGGTCAGTGCCCCGGATACAGCCTTCAGACGTACTTTATTTACCTCGTAGTTATTTGTCATAAAATTGTAAGCCGTTGTCTTAGCTCCTTTCCGGCCGCCTCAACCTCGCGGACACGTCCGATCCGTATAATGTCCGTCAGCGCCAGCAACTCATACAGCAGCTGGTCTTTTCTACAGGCGCCGGGCACCGTGTCATAAAGCGGCTCGATGGTTTGACCCCTCGTTGTTCCCTCAGGATCCGGCCATACAAACGTATCTTTTCCGGTAACTATGGAAGAAAAAGCCGGCGCTGAAATTGCCGTCGGCATCCCGACGGTAATAGCGCCCGGCCTTTGCGGATACACGTATTTAAATCCGTGGAAAAGAAACTCATACAGAGACCTGGCCATTACCTTCTGTTTCTTTTCGTCGATCAGTCCGGCCAGTTCTGATCGGCTCAGCGATTCGCTGACTTCAGAAGCGCTGATGCCGAGCGAATAGGCCAGATCCTTCTGTTTCCATTCTATCTGCCCGAGTGCTGTTATTTTCAGCAGGACCACTATATCCAGCGGCCTCATGCCGTTATGCTTTTTCATAAAATTCTTGATTCGCGATTCGCGAATTGCGAATTTAAAGATTAATTCAATGTGTTGTCTTACAAAAACTGTTCAGATCCGCTCGGTTAACCGCTTAACCTGCACGGCAGAGAAAAGTCCGCCCCTTGACGCCCGGAAGCCTGTCTTGTTGAGCTGCTCGGCAATCTTCGTGTATGATTTGCCGGCACTGCGCATCATTTTAATCATGGCCGTAGCCCGCCGGTTATTCTCATTATCCAATGCCCGCTGTGCATTCGCTTCCACGCCCTTTTTACGGGCTTCGGGCGTGAGGTTCTCCGGTTTGCCAAGTTTGATACCCTGCGCCTTTTTTACGGCAAGACCTGCTTTTGTCCGGCCGGCAATCAGCTCCCGCTCGTGCTGAGCCATGGTGGCAAAAATGCCGATGGTCAGCGTATTGGCTTCGGGCAGGTCGACACACTGAAAGTTTACTCCGGAATCACGTAGCGCAAAGATAAACGACGCGTTACGGCTCAGCCGGTCGAGTTTGGCAATGACCAGTATCGCGTTTTCCTGCTTAGCCTTGTCAATGGCCAGTGCCAGCTGCTTACGACTGTCCTTTTTGCCCGACTCCACTTCAGTAAACTCTGCAATAATAATACCCTTGCAGAAGCCGGACACGGCCGCGCGCTGAGCTTCCAGCCAAGGCCTGATTCGCCCTGCTTTCTGGTCGATACCCGGTAGTAAGCGACATATCTGGCGACCGCTGTTACGGGCTGTGTTACTGCCGCTTTTTTTGCCATATTACTTTAGTTTATCCGGAATTGTAATTTCACCGTTTGCCTTCTCGTACCGCTTTATATATTCTTCCAGAGCACTGTTTACAACATCTTTGATCTGGATACGGTCCCAGTAAGCAATGGCCTTCACCTTGTCCAGCAGCGGCTCCTTTACGATAAACGTTGCCCTTGTTTCCTCCTCCTTAGTTCCGATCTGAGAGGTCTTTGTGATAACCTTTTCTGCCTGCTTTGACCGGCCTTGCGGGGCTGTCTCAACTACCTCTCCGGCTGCCGGCTCCGGTGCCTGCGGCGATTCGCCCAGTAGTGACGACAGACCGCCTGTAAAGTTCTTTTTACCTTTCATAAACACTGTTTACTAATATTACTTAATAATATAGCCTTACTTAAATTACTTAGGTTATTTAATAAACATAATCATTTTTGTTTACCAAGTAACTCTTTGGCTAACAGCAGATAATCCTCAGCACCGTTGCTCTTCGGGTTATAGCGGAAGATATCAACGCCCGCAGCGGGGGCCTCGGCCAGTGCAACGTTATCCCTGATTTTCGTGCTGAGGAGGTATTTTTCAAAGTGCGACCCTACCGCTTCCGCCACGTTCCGGTTAAGCACTTTCCGTCCGTCATACTGCGTGATAAATACCCCGCCGATTTTCAGTGACCGGTTGATACGCTTCTGTATTTTCTCAACGACTTCCATAAGCTTGGTTAGTCCCTGCGTAGCAAGGTATTCGGCCTGTAACGGGATAAGTACTTCGTCGGAAGCAGTCAGTGCATTCAGCGTCAGAAGACCCAGTGACGGCGGACTATCGATGAGGATAAAGTCGTAATTATCCTTTACCGTTTCCAGCAGCTCTTTAAGGATATATTCACGGCCGGTCTCGGCACTGAGCTCAATTTCCGCACCGGACAGATCAAGCGTCGACGGAATCACATCAAACCCTTCAGCGATACTCTTTACCTGAAGGGGAGCCAGTCCGCGGATAGCGCCGTAAATAGTCTTTGCCGGATCTTCTTCCAGCAGCCGCAGGCTCTGGGTCAGATTAGCCTGGGGATCCAGATCAACCAGTAAAACACTGTAGCCTTCCTGATGCAGGGCGGCCCCGAGACTGATGGTTGACGTTGTTTTACCTACGCCGCCTTTATGGTTGCTGAGGGCGATTATCTTGCTCATATTACCTGAATTACTTAGATTATCCGGTAAAGGTATATTACACTGTTTACTTAAAATATTTTACTTACCGGATTTACTTTTATTACTATGTTTACTCGTATTATTCAGTAATAAACACAGGCGTAAAGACTAAAAACGGCCATATTTTACATACCTTAAACGGTCGTTTAACAAATGTAAAGATATAATATTACAGGATGTAGTACAAATAAAAATTGCAGATTGTAGTACATTTTTTGTATATTTGAAGGCACTGTAAATTAACGTTAATTCTATGGAAAAGAGTACATTAACAATCAGGTTAAGCCCTAAGCTCAAAAAGGAGTTTATTGCCATGTGCAGTGAACGGGAAATATCTATCTCAGACGCTATGCGTGATATGATTGCCAATTCGGTACGGAACTATAGCCGCAAAAATGCTAAAACAACCCCTGAAAATTTAGTAAATAACTGATTTTCAATTATTTATTAGCAAAGTAAACAGCTTTTGCTAAAGATTTATCCTTTACTTTTTACTGCTTTAGTAAAATGGCCGCTTTTAAAACAACAGATACGACCGACACCAGTCTGGCCTACGCGGACATCCTCACCAACCTGTTCCCTAAAATCGATCAGGCCTTCCCTGAATTCGGCTTTCAGTGGCGGAACGGATACTGGCAATCTACTACACAGCGCAAGGTCGACGGCGCCGACGGCGACTCAAAAGGAAAAGTCTTCGTATACGAAAACAACATCAGGGGCTTTAAGGACTATACCCGCGGCTTCTGCTCATTCTGGGATTACGTACAGTTGCGCGACGGGCTGGGGGGTAGCGAAACCTTCCGGTATCTGGCAGAGCTGGCCGGCGTAAACCCGGACAAACAGTTATCGGCGGAGGAGATCGACGCCCTCAGGGCCGCCAACCGGCAGATCCGGATGTGGGAAGATCTTAACGACTTTCTCATCAGCTGCCTGCATGACAGAGAAAACCCGTTTGCCGTTCTCCCCAAGGCGGAGGCGGTGCGGAATTACCTGGTTCATCAGCGGGGCTATAAATTCAGCGAGCTGCGCAGCCCAGGCCAGGAACGCACTGATTTCAGCCAGAAAATGGAACTGGGCTTTGCCCCGCCGCTGCGGGAAATCTGGCAGCACCTTAAAAGCCGCGGTCACCTGGCCGATGACATTGTGAAGCTACTGCCCGAAGCGCAGGCCCGGACCATCGGCGAGACCCACACGCTGTCCTTGCCGCTGCGGGACCATACCGGCCGCATACGGGCATCAAGTTCCGTAACATTCACTTTTGAAAGGCCGCGATGAAAACAAGTACATCAACGTTTCCGGCACCGTAAAGGAAGACACCCTTCTTTTTTTACGCTCAGCCCGCCGTGACGGCTCCAGGGACCTGGTGATCGTCGAGGGGGAACTTGACGCGCTGCATGCCGGAGCCACCGGTATACGGGATGTCGCGGCCCTGGGCGGTAACAGCCTTAATGCAAACCACATCCGGCAGATTATCCGTTTCGGCTTTAAGAAAGTTACTTTTCTGCCCGACGGCGACACGGCCGGCTACAAGGGACTCATGAAAGCCCTGGAGCTGATCCGCTGCCAGCCGGAGCTGAAAGCTTACGTCGGCGAATTTCCGCAGGGGATTAAGGATCTCGACGAGCTCATTGTCAAGCATGGCACCGACGCTGCCAGAGCCGTGATCCATCAGGCCCAGAAGGCAGAAGACTTTCTGATGCTTGACATTCTGGACCGCTACCGGGACATTGAGCAGAAAGCCGGCGAGCTGACTCAGAAGGACTGGGATGACATGCTCGATGAAATGCAGGCGCTGCTGGCCGGTGTGCATGATCCCGTAGATAAAGATCAGTTAGTAAGCGCTTTTATTTCGAATCCGGCCATTCGTGAGCTGGGCATAACCCGCGGGTCACTGGAAGAGGCCGTCCGCCGGCTGGAGTTTAAGGCCGCGCAGGAAAAGCAGAATAAAGAGCTGACCGAAGCCATTACCAGGGCTAAAGACCTGCAGACAAAGGGAAAGGTGCAGGACGCGCTCTCGCTGCTGACCGAAAGAGCCAGAGAAATTAAGCAGACCGATCAGGGGGCGCTGTTCAATTCACTGCTGGTTCCTCCAACGGAAAGCCAGCTGCGGAATAATCTGCAGAATAAGCCGGTACCGCTGGTAACCAGCTATGAAATCGAAGATGTGCAGATCAGCCTTCCTTCCGGAGCCATTTCAATTATCGTAGCGCCGACTTCACACGGCAAAACGGCCATTATCAATAACCTGGCACTGGATGTCGCCCACCGTTATCCGGATAAGAAGTTTCACGTCTTTACCTATGAGGAGGACAGGGACGCTATTCTGCTCAAGACGCTGAACGTGTTTATCGGCCAGAAGCTGTCGGAGAATAACCTGAGCTCCATCACGCAGTACTTTGCCGGAGATACCACGCAGTATTTTTCCCGCGGCAAAGCCGATATCTTCCTTAAAAAGAAAGAAGAGTTCTTCCGCGAATACATTGATACCAAACGGCTCAATATTCATTACGTGGACTATGATTCCGATACACTGATGGATGCCATACGGTTTCTGGCACAGGACCCCTCGACCGGCGGCATACTGATTGACTACATCCAGCTGCTTAATCTGCCGGCTAATAAGTACAGGACCTATTCCCGTCAGGAAGAGCTTAAGCAGATCTGTCTGAATCTGAAGGATACCGCCGTCGAAACCGGTTTACCGATTCTGATGGGCGCCCAGTATAACCGGGATGTAACGCACCATCTGAAAATGCACCCTACGAAAATCAGCGAGGCCGGCGACATCGAACGGATTGCCGCATTGATTATCGGCCTGTGGAACAATGCCAAGCTACCGTTCGGGCTGCACCAAGGAAGAGACAAACGAGATTGAAGACACCGGCAGAAATCAGCCGGGCACTATTTACGCGACGATCCACAAATACCGTGGTCATAAAACCGATGTCTGGACCAACTGGGA
>CBDFHU010000097.1:0-95992 GCA_965247375.1 Arsenicibacter sp. | reverse complement strand
TGGCAGCCACGGCTTTTTCGGACCCGCCGACGAGGCTACTTCTTTCTTTTCTTCACCGAACAGGAACCCCACGAGCGCCTGTTTTTCATCGGCGGTCAGGGTCGTAAAGCCGGGCATCATGCCTTTCCCGTTGCTGACCACCTGCGTTACATACGCACGGTCGCGGCGGCTACCAATATCGACAAGCGACGGATAGCCGCTTTTCGCATTGCCTTTACGGTCGGCGCCGTGGCAGGGTGTGCAGGTGGTGGTATAAATCCGTTCGCCGGTTGGCAAATGCGCCAGTGCATCTGCTTTCGGTGTATCGACCATGCTCAGAATCCAGGCCATCTCATTGCTGTTGACATACAGAATACCCTCCGGATCGGCTGCTGCGCCGCCCCACTCAGCGCCTCCGTCAAAGCCGGGGTAAATGATGGTTCCCTCGCGGCTGGGCGCGGCAAACAGCTCTTTGCGGTACTTCCGGAAACGGGCCACCAGCGAGTCGCGGTTCGGGGCGTAAGGGCTGATGTCTTTTTCGGTCAGCGTGTTCACCTGCCGGGCATAGGGTGCCGGTTTCGACGGCAGCGGCTGGGTTGGCCACGTCACCTCGCCGGGAATGGTTGATTTGGGGGCCGCTACCTCGTTAATCGGAAACAGCGGTTTGCCCGTTACGCGGTCAAAGACAAACACATACCCCTGCTTGGTGACCTGCGCCACCGCATCTACCAGCCTGCCGTTGTGCTGAAGCGTAACGAGGTTGGGGGGAGCCGGTATATCACGGTCCCAGACATCGTGGTGGATAAACTGGTAATGCCAGAGCCGCTTACCCGTTTGCGCATCGAGCGCCAGCAGACAGTTGGCATACAGATTCTGCCCTTTCCGGTTACCGCCGTAAAAGTCATACGAAGCTGACCCCGTCGGTACAAACACAATCCCCCGCTTGCGGTCAACAGCCATGCCCGACCAGTTGTTGGCCGCTCCGACATCCGTGTTTTTGTAGGCCACTTTCGGCCAGGTCTCGTAACCAGGCTCGCCGGGATACGGAATCGTATGAAACGTCCAGGCCAGTTTACCGGTCCGGACATTGAATGCCCGGATATCGCCCGGAGCCGCGTCAGCTTCTTCCGACAACCGGACGGGCATGATAATCAGATCACCATACAAGGTGCCGGGCGTATTCGAAATTATGAATTTGTCCTTTGCGGCAGCGGGCAGACCCGTGTGCAGGTCTACCTTCCCCCCATCCCCGAAACTCAGCACCGGCTTCCCGGTTTTGGCATCCAGCGCCCACAGATTCGGCCCGACGGTGTAGAGAATGCGGCGGTCAGCACCGTCCTGCCAGTAGGTGACCCCACGGCTGGTACTGGCCCAGCTTTTCAGCAGATCACCGAAACGCCAGACCTCTTTGCCGGTCCGGGCATCGAGGGCAAACGCCTGCACGGTGCTGGTTACGCCATACAACAATCCATCAACCATGATCGGGCTGGTCTGCATCTGCCCCGAATCAGGTGCTGAATAGGCCCAGGCAACCGCCAGCCGGTTTACGTTGGCCGGATTGATCTGGGTCAGCGGTGAATAATGGTTACGGTCCGGACCGCCAAGATATTCCGGCCAGCCGGTGTCTTTTTCGTCAGTAGACGGGGTATAAAAAGCGGCCGTCAGCAAACAGCCGGCAGCTAGTAACACATAACGGAACATAGGGTAAGGAACGGGTTTACCGGCATAAGCGGCAAATCGGAACCACCTACTTTTTTTACGGGAAAATAGGCACTCAAAACGGTAGAATGCCACTATTTCTATGTTTTATTCTTAAAGTAGCTTTTTCTTTTCCTAAACACGTCAATTTCCGGTCCGCGTATGAAAATGTACTGGCTTAGCGGTCTGCTCCTGCTGTTTTCGGTAACGGCCTGCACGCTCAGTGCGCTCTTTACTGACGAGACAATCAGCTACAATCAGCACATCCGGCCGATCTTCAATACCAAATGCATCACCTGCCACGGCGGCATCAAACAGAGCGGTAAATTCAGTCTGCTGTTCCGGGAAGAGGCGCTGGCAAAGGCCAAATCCGGTAAATATGCCATCATCCCCGGCGATGCCGATAACTCGGAACTGGTTAAGCGGTTGCTGACCGATGATCCCGAACTCCGGATGCCGCAGGAACACCCGCCGCTGACTGCCGACGAAATCAAACTGATAAAAACCTGGATCAATCAGGGCGCTGACTGGGAAGACCACTGGGCCTATATCCGGCCCGACCGCAGCCTGCAACCGCCTGATGTGGACGGTGCTTCGGGTATCGACGCTTTCATCCGCGACCGGCTGGGCCGCGAAGGCCTGAAACCCTCCCCCGAAGCCGATAAAGCCACCCTGCTCCGGCGGGTCAGTCTGGACCTGACGGGCTTGCCGCCGACACCACAGCAGGCCTCGGCCTTTCTGGCCGATCAATCACCGGAAGCCTATCCGAAACTGGTGGATCAGTTGATGCGGTCACCGCAATTCGGCGAACGCTGGGCATCGCTCTGGCTCGATCTGGCGCGGTATGCCGACTCAAAGGGCTACGAAAAAGACCTTGAACGCAGCATCTGGCTGTACCGCGATTGGGTCATCAAAGCCCTGAACCGCGACATGCCTTTCGACGAGTTTACGGTTAAACAGCTGGCCGGTGACCTGCTACCCGCCCCCGACCCTAAAACGGCCGATGACCTGCTGATTGCGACGGCTTTCCACCGCAATACCATGTCGAACGACGAAGGCGGCACCAACGACGAAGAATTCCGGAACATGGCCCTGATCGACCGTGTCAGCACAACCTGGGAAGTCTGGCAGGGAACCACCATGGCTTGTGTGCAATGCCACAGTCATCCCTACGACCCCATCCGCCATGCTGACTTCTACAAGTTCATGGCGTACTTCAACAATACGCAGGACAAAGACCTCTATAACGAAAAACCCAAACTTTACACGTTCAGACCCGATGCAGAACAACACGTGAACCGGCTGATGAACTGGATCAAGGCCCAACCTGCCGCCAAACCGTATGTGGCCAACCTGACCGGTGGCCTCGGCCACCAACGTCAGGCCCTGCTGTCGGCGCTCGGCTACCGCCGGATTGAAGCCGAAGATTTTGACAGCACCAGCCGCCACATTGAGTTGTTCAACAACCAGACCACCATCATGCAAACCACCGAAGGTGCATTTGTCGCCTACGAGAACGTGGACATGACGGGCGTAAATCAGATTTCCTACAATTACACCACGTCGTTTACCTCGTTTCTGGAGCTACACCTCGACCGGCCTGACGGGCCACTGCTCAGCCGGCTGAAGATTCTCCCTGCGCAGGAAGGCGATCCGGCCTCGTGGGGCAGCTGGAAAACGTTCCGGACCATGACGACACCGGTCAAACCGGCAACCGGCCTGCATACGATTGTGGTGGTGTTCCGCAAAGACAAGGAATTCCGCAGCGACCTCGTACACCTCGACTGGATCGAATTGGGGGTAGCCAATGCCCCGATTCAGCGCGACAAAGCGCTGCGGGATTCGGTATGGCAACTGGCGCAGATTCCGGCCGTTTCTACGCCTGTCATCATCGAACGCCCCGAAAACCGGAAGCGCACCGCTCAGGTCTTCATCCGAGGCAACTGGCTGACCAAAGGCCCTGTTGTCAGCCCGGCCATTCCGGGTTTTCTGGCACAAAACGGTACCGGTCAGACCAACCGCCTCGACATGGCCCGCTGGCTGGTCAGTCCGCAGAATCCGTTAACGGCCCGCGTCATGGTCAACCGGTTCTGGGAACAACTGTTCGGCATCGGTCTGGTCGAAACACTCGAAGATTTTGGTACGATGGGCGCTAAACCCAGCCATCCCGAACTCCTCGACTGGCTGGCGGTTCAGTTTCAGGACGAATATAAATGGAGCGTGAAGAAGCTGCTGCGGTCGATGGTGTTGTCGGAAACCTACCGGCAGTCGGCCAGAACAACGCCGGAGCAGCTGGAAAAAGACCCGCGTAATCTGCTGCTGGCCCGTGGTCCGCGCGTCCGGCTCAGTGCCGAGCAAATCCGCGATCAGGCACTGGCGGTCAGCGGCCTGCTGAACACAGAGCTGTACGGCCCGAGCGTCCGGCCGTTTAATCCGGCGGATCGGGGCTGGGAAAACGAAAAGCCCGAAAACCGGCACCGCCGCGCCCTGTACACCTTCTGGCAGCGGACAAACCCGTTTCCGTCGATGGTGACCTTCGACAGCCCGCAGCGGAATGTCTGTGTGTCGCGGCGGGTCCGGACAAACACCCCGCTACAGGCCCTGACGACGCTCAACGACACGGTGTATACCGAAGCGGCTCAGCATCTGGCACAGTTTATGAACAAATCCGGCCGGACCATTCCCGAAAAAATTGCGGCCGGGTATCAGAAAATCATGTTCCGGCAACCGGCAAAGGCTAAACTTGTGCTGCTCGAACAACTGTACACGGAGGCCTTACCGCCCCGGCGGAAACCCGCTCCTGCACCCGATCCCAAGGCAATGGCACTAGTGGCCAATGCCCTCTTAAACCTCGACGAAACATTGACCAAATGAAACGGATTTCACACGCAGACGAAGCCTTGTTTTCGGAGGCCACGTTTAATACCCGGCGCCATTTTCTAAAGCAATGTACGTCGGGGCTGGGGTCACTGGCCCTGCTGTCGCTGCTGGACAGCTGCGGATTAAGCGAGCCTAAAACCGGCCTGGCCGATAACCCGCTCAAGCCGATCAGCCCACCGCTGGCTCCGAAAGCCAAACGGGTGTTGTTTATGCACATGGAAGGGGCGCCGTCGCAGCTGGAACTGTTCGACTACAAACCGGAACTGGCCAAACTCGACGGTCAGCTTTGCCCGCCGTCGCTGCTCGAAGGCAAGCGTTTTGCGTTCATCAAAGGGGTTCCGAAAATGCTGGGACCACAGGCCCAATTCTGTCAGTACGGACAGTCCGGCACCTACCTGTCCGAGTATTTTGAGTACCTGCCAAAAGTAGTCGATGACCTGACGTTTCTGAAGGCCATGCATACCGATGAGTTCAACCACGCACCGGCCCAGCTGTTTATGCACACGGGTAGTCCGCGGCTCGGCCGGCCAAGTCTCGGGGCGTGGGTCACCTACGGGCTGGGCTCCGAAAACCAGAACCTGCCGGGTTATGTGGTGCTTGTGTCGGGGTCTGACCCCAGCGCGGGCAAGTCGGTCTGGGGCAGCGGGTTTCTACCGACAGTTTACCAGGGCGTACAGTGCCGGTCGATGGGCGAGCCGGTGTTGTATATCAAGAATCCGTCGGGTATCAGCGACAGTCTGCGGAAAAAGTCCATTGATGTCATTAATCAGATCAACGAACTGGAACATCAGGAAATCGGCGACCCGGAGATTCTGAGCCGGATTTCGCAATATGAACTCGCGTACCGGATGCAATCGGAAGTGCCGGAAACGATGGACATTGCCGACGAACCGCAATGGGTGCAGGACTGGTACGGTGCCAAACCCGGCAAGTCGTCGTTTACCAATAACTGCCTGCTGGCCCGCAAACTGCTGGAAAAAGGCGTACGGTTTGTGCAGCTGTTTGACCGGCGCTGGGATTCGCACGGTACGGATGCGGGCAGTGGGGTCGGCGAAGGGCTCCGGAACAATGTCCGCACGATTGACAAGCCGATTGCGGCGTTGCTCGAAGACCTGAAACAGCGTGGTCTGCCTGGAAGACACATTGGTTGTCTGGGGCGGCGAATTCGGCCGGACGCCGATGATGGAAAACCGCGCCGGGGATAATGATTCGCCGTTTAAGGGCCGCGACCACCATATTGATGCGTTTACGATGTGGATGGCGGGTGGCGGCCTGAAGGCGGGATACAGTCACGGCGAAACCGACGAGATCGGGTATTACGGCGTTAAAGGCCGGACGCATATCCATGATTTACAGGCGACAATCCTGCACGTGCTGGGTTTCGATCATGAAAAACTGGTCTTCCCGTTTCAGGGCCGGAACTTCCGGCTGACGGATGTTCACGGGCAGGTAATCCGCGATATTCTGGCGTAATCCCTCATTTTTAGTAATCAACTTACCCGCTGAGTTGTTACGTTTTATAAGCACATGCTTAACTGGTTTTCCGGCAGGCTTGCGGATATTCAGGATTTATTTCCCGAAATCCTGTCTGATTACCAGCGTTAATGCTTTTTAAAACGTATGAAAAACACTCAGACTGATCTCGATCAGCTTTGTATTGACACCATCCGGCTCCTGTCCGTCGATGCTGTCCAGAAAGCAAATTCCGGCCACCCCGGCCTGCCACTCGGTGCGGCTCCTATGGCGTATGTCCTCTGGTCACGCTTCCTCCGTTTTAACCCCAAAGACCCGAACTGGCCCGACCGTGACCGGTTTGTCTTGTCGGCCGGCCACGGCTCTGCCCTCCTGTATAGCCTGCTCCATCTCTTCGGGTATGACCTGTCACTGGATGACCTGAAAAGCTTCCGGCAGCTGCATTCCAAAACACCCGGCCACCCCGAGTCGAACCTGACACCCGGCGTCGAAGTAACCACCGGGCCGCTTGGTCAGGGGTTTGCCAATGGCGTCGGCATGGCAATGACGGAGGCGTTTCTGGGGGCTACGTACAACCACGACGGCCATACGGTCATGGATCATTATACCTACTCCATTGTTTCGGACGGCGACCTGATGGAAGGCATCGCGTCTGAAGCGGCGTCACTGGCCGGTCATCTGAAGCTCGGCAAACTCATATACCTCTACGACGACAATCTGATTTCGCTCGACGGTGACACCAATCTGGCCTTTACCGAAGACCGCATGGCCCGTTTTGCGGCCTATGGCTGGCATACTCAGCAGGTCAGCGACGGCAACGATCTGGAAGCCATTGATCAGGCGATCCGCGCGGCGCAGGCGCAGACCGACCGGCCGTCGATCATTGCCGTCCGGACCATTATCGGGTACGGCAGCCCACAGCAAGGGACAAATAAGGTTCACGGCAACCCGCTGGGTGAAGAGGGCGTCAAAAAGGTAAAGGAGTTTCTCGGCTTTGACCCCGAACAGTCGTTTTTCATACCGGAAGAAGCAGGCAAACACATGGCTGAGGTTGGTAACCGGGGTGCAGCCCTCCAGGACGACTGGCAACAACGGTTCGATGCCTACAAGGCTGATTTTCCGCAGCAAGCCGATTTGTTTACGCGGTCGTTTCACTATGATCTGCCCGACAACTGGGACGAAGAACTGCCGGTTTTCACCCCCGCAGACGGCAAACTGGCCACACGGCAGGCCTCCGGTAAAGCCCTCACGGCGATCAAAAAACGGGTGCCGTTCGTCTTCGGTGGTTCGGCCGACCTGGCTTCGTCAAACGAAATGCCGACCGAAGGCAATGTCAGCTTCCAGCCAGGACATTACGAAAACAGCAACATCTGGTTCGGTGTCCGCGAACATGCCATGGCAGCTGCCCTGAACGGCATGGCGCGGCATGGGGGTGTACACCCGTACGGCGGCACGTTTCTGAATTTTTCTGACTACATGCGCGGAGCCTTCCGTCTGACCGCCCTTGCCGAATCAGCAGCCACCTTTGTTTTTACACACGACAGCATTGGCCTCGGTGAGGATGGGCCGACGCATCAGCCCATTGAGCAGTATGTTGGTCTCCGGGCCGTACCGAACTCCATCGTAATCCGGCCGGCCGACGCCAACGAAACCGTGGAGGCGTGGCGGTTTGCCATGACACACCGGAGCGGTCCGGTGGCGCTGCTCCTGTCGCGCCAGAAACTACCGGTGCTGGACCAGGACAAATATGCCTCCGCCAAAGGTCTGCAAAAAGGCGCCTATGTGCTGAGTGAAGCCGATACCAGTCCACAACTGCTCCTGATCGCAACCGGTTCTGAAGTGTCGCTGGTCCTCGACGCACAGGCGCATTTACAACAAAACGGCATTCCGACGCGGGTCGTCAGCATGCCGTCATGGGAACTGTTTGATAAACAGGATCAGGCCTACCGGGATGAGGTACTGCCTCCTAACTGCCGCAAGCGGCTGGCGGTTGAAATGGCCTCTCCGGTTGGCTGGCACAAATATGTGACTGACGAAGGTCGGGTACTGGGCATGACGCATTTCGGACTGTCGGGGCCAGCCGATGAGGTCATGGCCTATTTTGGTTTTACGGTTGATCATGTTGTCCGGATGGCACGGGAGATGCTTGGTTAAGCAATTACTTGTCACTGGTAAATCAGAACCCACCAGCCCGTTGCCCGTCCTGCCGGCAGGACGGGCAACGGGCTTTCATTTTATCCCTCACAGTCCCTTCAGCGGGAACAACATTGGTACTTCTTGCCGGTAATGCAGATACTGACTGCCGAATTCGCGGATCAGCTTCTTTTCCTCGAAGTAAATGCCGGTCCGGATGTAGCTCATTGCCCCGAGACCAAAAAGAAGGTGTTTCATATCCGGTTGCCGGATAAACAACCCGGCCAGAACAATGTAAGTAGCAGTATACAGCGGATGCCGGACGTAAGCCAGCAGCCCTTGCCGGCGCAACACTGCCGGACCTGCCGGTTGCGGGTCTGTTGCCGGCCAGCCCATAAATTCAGTCAGGTTGTAATGCCGCAGCGCCAGCACCCCAAGTACCGTTCCGGTCAGGATCAGACCGTTCCCAAGCCACGTTACAGGCGGCATTAACGGCATCGTATCAGCAGGCGTAAAGCGCAGCAGGTAGAGCAGGGGCAGAAAGCTAACCGCGGCTATAAGGTTATATATCAGCCGGTAATAACGCGCCGGAATAACAGTTTGCTGGAAATACTGCCTGATCCGCTGCGCTGCGAGAAGACTGTGTATCGCCCCATAGAGCACCCAGCCGCTTATGATCAATAAATAAGTCGTTTTCATTTTGGCAAATTATCGTTTTCGGGAAAGCACCTGACGAAACCAGCGTACCACCGACAACCTAACCGGCCGGATCGTCTGGGTTGTTTCCTTAAATTCTTTTCCCAGTTCGACATCAAATGCCCTGGATTTGCTGATCGTCAGCCGCTGGGCCGTATACAGGCTTTGATGGCCGGACATCAGAAAACTGATCACGCACGACACCGCCGCATAAGGCGCCACGGTGGCCCCGAATAACTCAACGGCCAGAATACTGGCCGACACCGGCACATTGGCCACTCCGGCCAGCACACTGACGAAACCAATGGCCGCAAAGGTAGACGGGTCGGCTCCGACAACATGTGCATAGGCACTACCGGCTGTTGCGCCGATAAACAGCATAGGCGTAATGACGCTCCCGCTCCGGCTGATACTCAGGGTGATTACCGTAAACAGGGCCTTTAACAGAAACGCATAGGGCACAACCGTTTCGCCACGGATAGCACCTTCCATCAGGTTCAGCCCGAGGCCCAGATAGTCGCGGGAGAACACCAGCGCCAGTCCTACCAACACCGCCCCGCCAAGCAGTCCTTTCAAGGGTCGCCAGATGGGTATGTTGCCGACCAGTTCGGTTGTGTGTTTAATCGTCCGGATCAGCACAAAAGACAGCACGCCGAAACATACGCCGCCCAGCAGCAACCGCAGAAAAAAGCCCTCTTCGAACGCCGGAACAAAGTGCAGCGGGTAATAAAAAAACGTTACGCCCAGCGATGACGACACCTGATAAGCCGTGATCGACGCGACAAACGCCGGCAGCAGCACATCATACAGAATCACCCCGACGGCCAGCAACTCAATTCCAAACAAGGCCCCTGCCAGCGGTGCCCCGAACACGCAGGCAAAACCAGCACAAAAACCGCAAAGCACCATTTTCCGCCGGTCGATGTCATCGACCTTCAGTACACCGGCGCACAGGCTCCCCAGCCCGGCACCGATCTGCGCACACGGACTTTCCTTTCCCGCCGACCCGCCGGTTCCCAGAATCAGCATCACATTAATGACCTTGGTCGGGATAAAACTTCCTTCAATCCGGCCATAATTGTTATTAATAGCCGCAATCAGCGCATCCGTTCCCAGATGACGTTTCAGAACAAACTGACTCAGTACATTAGCCGTGAAGAAACTTAGCGGCAACAGGTAAAAAACAGACTCGTATTCGTTGCTTTGCTCAATGATGTAGTGAATCAGTTTGATGAAGCCCGATGCCGCAAAACCGGTCATCCAGCCGATGATCGTTGCCAGAAGCACCCACTTTAACACCGACAGAAACAATACCAGTTCTTCCCTGACATCCATACGCATTCATCCGGTTATTGATAACGATGCAACCAATGGTCATCACATCCTGTTATTTACCGTGTAACAAGTATACAGATACCCATGGAAACTCCCCCGAAAAAATCAATTAACTGGCTGCAATATGTGCTGATGGCCGGCTTCATCCTGATTCTGTTCTTCACCGATTTAGGCACTAACATCCGGACCGGCGTACAGCAGCTTGTTCTGAAAACGGGCGTTAAAAATGCGCCTACCGACGAACCGGCGCCCGCTCAGGCCGAAGTCTCCACAGGTGGTTATCCTTCCCTGAATCTGATTGATACCGGGGGTAATTCCGTTTCATTGTCTCAATTTAAGGGTAAGGTAGTTTTTCTCAATCAATGGGCAACATGGTGTCCGCCATGCAAAGCTGAAATGCCGGCCATCGAGCGGCTGTACAAATCGCTGGATAAAAACAAGGTTGCTTTTGTGATGCTGTCGCTGGATGATGACTTTGTTACGGCCCGCGACTTCGCTAAAGCAAAACAGTACACCATGCCGGTTTTCGGGCTGGCCGGTCCGATGCCACAGGCGTTTGAAACCACCGCCATTCCGACGACCATTATCCTCGGGCCGGACGGTCAGATTGCCCAGCGCATCGAAGGTATGGCCAACTACGACACTGATGAGTTCCGGAAGTACCTGACGTCGTTGTATAAATAAGCCAAAAACTCCCCAAGGGTTTAAAACCCTTGGGGAGTTCAGCAAGCTAAACGAGTAGAAATAGCTCAATTCCGCACTTGTATACACAAACCGGGTTCAAAACTCACTCATGAAAAAACTACTTACTTATGCGGCCTGCGCCATGCTGTTTATGGGCTGCGCCGGATCAAAATCAACTAACTCAAAAGGAGGCTGGGTAAACGTCTTCGACGGCAAGACGTTTAATGGCTGGAAAGTCGGCGCCAACGCTTCTACATTTAAAATCGAGGACGGGGCTATCGTCGTCAATGGTCCGCGGGCTCACCTGTTTTATGAAGGGCCGCTGCAAAACCACGACTTCAAAAACTTCGAATTTAAGGCGAAAGTGATGACCTTACCTGGCTCTAACTCCGGTATGTTCATCCACACCGTTTACCAGCAAGACGGATGGCCATCGAAAGGCTACGAAATTCAGGTAAACCAGACACACACCGACTGGCGGAAAACCGGCAGCGTGTATGGCGTCCAGGATGTGAAAGAAGTTTTTGTGAAAGACAATGAGTGGTATACCGAACACATCATCGTACAGGGCAAAAAAGTGACCATTAAGATCAATGATAAGGTCATCAATGAATATACCGAGCCCGATAATGTCGAACGGAAAGGCGGCGACGCACAGAAAAAACTGAGCAGCGGCACCGTAGCCCTGCAAGGCCACGACCCCAAAAGCAAGGTTTATTACAAGGATATTATGATTAAGCCACTGCCGTAAGAAAACACGTAGTGGTGGCACGACTAGGCGTCCCCGACTGGGCGTCCCCGACCGCCAGGCGGCGCTGTCTCAGTCGTGCCACCACTCGCTTACAAACTCTACTTTCCAAACGTTTTCAGCACCACCGACTGTCCGTCGAAAACGGCGTAGGTTTTGGCAAACACCCATTCGCCGAGGTTAATATAGCGGCTCGATGGTGGTACGGCCAGGTCCAGCGGCAGGTGCCGGTGGCCGAAGATATAAAAATCGTGGTGCTGCACCCGTTCCACTTCCAGGCAGTACTGAAACAACCACTCCCGGTCTTCGCCCAGGAATTTGTCCTCTCCTTTTTCGTTATTCGTCAGCCGGCTGTGCCGCGACCAGGCATGGGCCAGCCCAATCCCTACATCCGGGTGCACCCAGCGGAACAGCATCCGCGCCAGCCGGTTTTCGAATACTTTTTTCAGCTGTTTGTAGGTATAATCACCGGGGCCTAATCCGTCGCCATGACCGACGTACAGGCGCTTCTCGCCGATCTGGTAGCTGCGTGGCTCCCGATAAACCGGAATGTTCAACTCTTTCGTAAAGTAATCTGCCATCCACATGTCATGATTCCCCGTAAACAGAATCACGGGCAGACCGGCATCTGTCAGCTCGGCCAGTTTTCCCTGCAACCGCGCAAATCCTTTGGGAATGGCGTGTTTATACTCAAACCAGAAATCAAACACATCGCCGACCAGAAAAATGGCGGCCGCATCGTCCTTAATCTGGTCGAGCCAGGTAATGACGGCCCGTTCACGAACGAGGCTTTGCGCATGGGAAGGCGTGCCTAAATGAAAATCAGAAGCGAAATAAACGTTACGGCCCGGAGGCAACGCAATAGTCTCTACGTGGGACATTGTACAGGTTCTCGGCCACAAAGGTACGGCTTGCAGCAATACAACGCACCCTAAAAACAGAAACGGCGGATGTCCGGAAACACCCGCCGCTCAAAGTATGTATCCTTATGATTGCTTATCGTATCCGCTCCGCCACAACCGGCACACAGACCGCCGGCGGGCAGTTACAGTTCGTGACCGGCAGGTTTACCGTTTGCTGGGCACTTGCACAGTTTGCATTGGTAGCAAACACCGTAACTGTATAGGAAGCCGTTGCTGACGGATTCGGCAGATTCGTCACTGTTGCCTGTCCGTTACCCAGCGGCGCCGGGGTAGTCATCGAAATGCCGGGACCAGATACCAGATACGACGAGGCATTGGTGGCAGAAATCTGAATGCCCGCATCGTTGTTGACCGCGGTACCGCTACAGGTTGCCCGTGTAACAATCACGTTTGATAATACGGCCGGAGCGCAGGAGCACGAAACCGGTGCCGTATACTGCTGCGATGCCGAGCTACAGGCCGTGCCGGAGAACAGTACTGTAACCGTACGGGTTGTCCCGTCTGACGGCAAACCACTCATCGTAAAGCTGAATGAGCTCGTATTGGCCGCCAGGGCTGCCGTTACACTCTGCACACCGTTGGTGATCGTTACCGACTGAGCCTGCGTGGCGTTGGTTAAACTCAGCACACCGCTCAGTGTATACTGGTTGGTTGCTGAATTACAGGCACCCGGCGTTACAGCAACGCTAACGGCACAGGGTGCCGGTGGCGGGGCAACCGAGCATGAGACCGGAGCAGTATACTGCTGCGATACCGAGCTACAGGCCGTGCCGGAAAACAGAACCGTCAGCGTACGGGCAACACCGTCTGAAGTAAGGCCGTTGAGCGAAAAACTATAGGTACCCGTATTCGCGGCAAGGGCGGCTGTAGCACTCTGCACCCCGTTCGTAATTGTGATTGACTGCGCCTGCGTGGCGTTGGTTAAACTCAGCACACCCGACAGCGTGTATTGATTGGTTGCCGAATTACAAACGCCCGGTGTTACCGCCAGACCGACAGAGCAGTTTGCCGGCGGAGCTGCCGAACAACTGGCCGGCACCGCATAGCTTGTCGTGGCTGAACCGCAGTTCGGCGCAAAAACCGTTACGGTCTGCGTACCCCCGACTGATACCAGGCCTGAGATTGAGTAAGGAATGCTTGTATTTCCGGTACCGATCGCTGCCGTCTGGCTTATAGCGCCGGATACCAGTGTCAGTGTACCGGCCGCGCCGGGGTTAGAAACCGTTGCCGTCCCGCTCAGTACATAGCTGTTCGTAGCCGGATTACAGGCCGAAGCCCCTGCGGTTAATGCAACGGTGCTAAACAGACCAGCGGCTTGACTAATACCGGTTAACGTACCTAATTGAATTGACGTTGTTCCGTTATTATTAGTTGCATCATTAAAATTAGTAATGTTAGCGTTGTAGCTGATCTGAGGGTTAAGTGCCGGATTAAGCACCTTGAACTTTATTGATCCGATGTTAACCCAGCTTCCGCTTGTGATCACCGGACAACTGGCCACACTATTTAAGGATAATGTTATCAGGAGCTGACCGGAAACTGAGTTGTTACTAACAGCGTGTTCATCCCAGGTAGCACAAACATTTGATGGATTAAAGTTTTGTGACTGGTATGAAACAAAGGATAAAGAAGCCGGATTGTACGTAATCAATATTGAAGACGTTCCGATTGAAAACGATTGTGCAGAACCTGCTTTAATCTGGCTCATGACCGTGTACTCACCCAATGTACAATTCAGGGACGGGTCAAACTGTAAGTCTGCCGTTTGCGCCTGAACATTGACGTGGAATATACCTGCCATTCCTATCAGCAACAGAACTCCTGCCAATAAACTGTTGTATAGTTTTTTCATAATCCTGTAAATTCTTTTTACCAGACCTCTGTTGTACCCAGCTTAGCACGTATTTGCGACCAACGGTTGAAATCCTGGTTATTTACAAAACCATTACCATCTGCATCAATTGCCAGATATTGTCCGATTGCAGACCTTACTTGCCGCCAGCGGTTAAAATCCTGGTTATTGATAATCCCATTGCCGTCAAAATCCCCGACAAACAAAACATACTTCCCTGTCACCAGCTTTTCCTGAGCCAGCCCCCTTACAACCACATCAGAGATTGTAAAATCAACCACAACGCCGCTGGTTACCGGATTGTTGGTCATGACGGCCAGGTGGCTTTTATGATGAATGGAGAAATAGACCGTTGTCGGCAGATTTGAAAAGCCAATGCCTTCAGATCCATCGGTATTGATCAACGTGCCATCGTTGCGTACCATACCTGCACGTCTATCAATAACCGTACCATCATTTGTTCGTGCCACAACCAATACCCAGTCAGAAACATTGGCCGGATAGGCGCTAACCTGCTCAGTACCTGCATAATTCCACGGGGATGTATTGAACGGCTGCTGCTTCGGCAGAATGTTATTTATAGCTAAATCGGTAGAAAGTAAACCCGTTTGTGTATTAAGAAACCCTTCCAGCAAAAACTTTGCCTTAAATGAAAAGGTCGGCAAATTTGAGCACTGACTGACCGTGATCGTTGCCGTTCCCCGGCAGCCTGCCGCATTCGTAGCCGTCACTGAATACACACTGGCGGTACCCACATTAATAGTCGGGGTCGTTGAGCCGGTATTCCAGATATATGAGAGGCCGCCGCCGGCGGTCAGGGTAGCATTGGTTCCGTTACAGACCGTTGTGTTACCGGTGATGGTAGCCGCTACAGCCGGTGCTTGTGTAACGGTTGCAGAAGCGACACTCCGGCAGCTGTTGCCGTCAGTAACCGTCACCGAATAGGTACCGGTCGCATTAATGATGATGGACTGACCATTGCCGCCGTTACTCCAGGCATACGATACTCCCGCACTGGATGATAACGTCAGGGTCTGCCCGGCGCACAGTTGCGGATTCGACGGCGAAACAGATGCCTGTGCGGCATTGTTGACGGTTACCGTCGCCGTACTGTTCGGATTCACAATACAGTTATTGGCGTCCTGCACCGATGATAGTGTGTAGATCGTTGTCTGCCCCGGCGTTACCGGAATGGCTGTCCCGCTCACGTAATTTGCCGTCTGATTTCCGTTGACCGTAAGGCGGTATGGCGGTACGCCCCCCGTTACACCGGCAGCCAGATTAACGGTTTGTGCACCACAAACAGCTGTTGACCCCGATAAAGACGCTACAATCTGCGTTGGCTGCGTAATGGTTACCGAGCGAATCACCGAGCAACCGGTCGTCGCATCCTTTATCGTTCCGGTATACTGACCGGCCGCCAGACCGGTAAATACACCGGTGCTGTTAACTGACCCGTTCAGCGTATAGGACAGTGTACCGGTAGCCCCCGTTGCCGACAGCGTTACCTGACCGGTCGTAGCGCCGAAGCAGGAAATATTCGTTACGGAAGAGCTGGCCGTAAAGCAAGTCGGTGTTCCCTGGATGTTCAGCGTATAATCTTCGGCCTCGCCGAACCGCAGTGTGTTACACGGATCCGTTACAATGCCGTCGGCACTGTACTGGCTCCGGATCCGGAGGCGGGCCGGACCGGGTGTCATATCCGACGGAATGGTAATGCTGCCCGTCAGACTCGGGTTCATCAGCTGACTGGCTGAACTCTGGAACAGAATTTCTGATGATGACAGTACCCCGTCACGGTTTTTGTCAATCCAGATTGTTGCGTGCTGATTTACGTAGGTGCCGAAACCACCGGTAACCGCCCGGGCAATAAACGTGTAGGTTTGCCCGGCATTGACATTATACTGTGTCTGGCTGAAATCAGAATAGCGTGACAGGTTTGGATTGCCCGAGTTAATCTTGCTCAGCGTGGTTCCCTGAATGATGAAATCCGAAATTTCCGGTACGAAATTGGCAACCGGCTGGCTGTAGGTCGGTGCACAGTAAAACAGGGTTGACGTGACCTGTTGCGTAGCCGAATACTGTGTTGATGCGTTCGACGCTTTTACACGGTAGTAGTAGGTCGTATAAGGCGCTAATGTGGCATCAACGTATGACAGGGAGGTCGGTGCAATACCGGCCAGCGGGGTAAACTCACCGCCGGCACTGGTTGCCCGTTCGATGATAAAGCCCGAAGCGTTATTTCCGGTGAATGAAAACTGGATTAAGGCACCCTGTGCAGTCATGGTCACGGCAAGGTTTGCCGGAGCCGCCAGATTGGGTGTCATGCAGTCAAGTGTATATTCGTTACCGCCATCCGTCCGCAGCAAAAGCCCGTCGGCCATCCGTGTATATTGCCCTGCTGAGAACTTATTGACACACAGGGTATAATACGACATGATATTGGTCATATCCGGTGCAAACAGGTCATTATTAGCATCACGGGCAGTACCGGTATACGTACAGCCCGATGTTGTTGCTCCAGATAAACCATAAGGATCAGCCGGCGTATCACACACATAATCACCGCCTGTTGAACAGTTAGCTGTAAACGGACGTCCGTTCTGCGGATCACCGGGACGGATTACCAGCTCCTTGCGGGACGGATCAAACGTATTGTTATTGTTTTCAAACGTATGGTAGAGGTTGAAATAGTGCCCGAGTTCGTGCGCCAGTGTGTAGTTGTTGGTAATGCGGGAGCCAAGGGAAAATACGCGGTTTGTGATGGCGCTGGGATCGGGGAAGTAGGCATATCCGCCGACGGCAGCCCCACCGTTGGTAATGCTGTTGAGCAGGTATACGTTTATCGCATTGTTTACATAGTGAGCGGCCACCAGATCATCTTCCTCGCTGGTATCCATGTCGAACCAGAGCGAGCTGTTGATATAGTTCGGAGCCGAACCACACATATAGAAGGAAATACCAGCCTGTTTATACAGCTGGTTCAGCAGTACAAGTCCCTGATTGATAGTTGTAATATCAGGACCGCCCGATCCGTCATCGCGCCTGAGCACATGAAACCGGATCGGGATATACTGCAAAGATGATGCCGCTTTGTTCGTTTTGGCTTGTTTGAGACGTATAATCCACTGCTGGTACTCGCTCTCCTGCAATCGGGAAGGCGATGATGTACCACAGGCAACCTGCGCGCAGGCATCATTCAGACCACATCTACCGGCAACAACTAGTAAAAATAACCATATAGTTTTTGCATACTTCATACTGTGGTACGCTGGGGCTGTATAGGAATGTACCTCTACCTGAAATACTTCCTGTTACTAACACAAACACTATGCCAACCTGAATTCTTCCTTTTAGAAGATAATACCACTCAAAGCCAATATGTAACGCAGATTTCCCGAAAATATCTTAAAAATCCCTTTTAATATCTATTTAATACATACGCTAATAAATGAAAACAGGATTTACCGTTTTGTAAACCATTTACATAACTACCAACTGCTGACAGTATCTCCGCATAAGTACTAGAAAACATGGTCTTTTTTGGTATTTTTATGGAACATTATATGGTTATGCCATGAAGGTACGCTGTAGTAAGGAATGGCATTCCGCGTCACATTAAACATCCTATGCTTCTGTCATGAATACACTTCCGTTAGAATTTGATCTGAGTCAGGAAATCCGGCTTGTTTTCGATAAACAGCGTCAGTATGCGCCGCAAATGGCACTTACTACGGCCGGAGAACGCATTGAACGGCTGAACCGGATTGAAAACTGGGTACTCAATCATGAAGAGGCAATTTTTAAAGCCCTGTACGATGACTTCCGGAAACCACCGGCGGAAGTGTTGCTCGGTGATCTCGGGATCCTGATGCACGAAATAAAATACGTCCGGAAACACCTCCGTCAGTGGATGCGTCCGCAACGGGTGGCAACTCCCCTGCCGCTGATCGGTACCCGTAGCCATGTGCACCACGAACCCAAAGGTAATGTACTGATCATTGCTCCCTGGAACTATCCGTTCGGTCTCGTACTGAAGCCGCTGGTGTCAGCAATAGCGGCCGGTAATGTGGCGATTCTGAAACCGTCTGAAATGACTCCGCATACGACGGCGTTGCTTGAGCGGATGATCCGCGACCTCTTTCCCCGCGAAGAAGTGGCCTTATTCGACGGTGGCGTTGAGGTTTCCAGGGCCTTGCTTGATCTGCCCTTCAACCATATTTTTTTTACCGGAAGTCCGGCTGTTGGTAAAGTAGTGATGGCAGCAGCAGCCCGCCATCTGGCATCGGTTACTCTCGAACTGGGCGGTAAGTCGCCGGTTGTCGTTGATGACACCGTAAATCCGGTAACAACAGCTCAACAAGTAGCCTGGGCCAAATGTTTCAATAACGGGCAGACCTGCATTGCACCGGATTATGTGCTGATCCATGAGTCAAAAAAAGAAGCGTTTCTGGCCGCTTATCAGGAGGCGGTTAAGGCCATGTACTCGCCTGACGGCAAGCCGGTTCAGGAGTCGGCCAGCTACAACCGGATTGTGAATCAACGGCATTTCCAGCGGGTAACCGGCCTCATCAGCGATGCCGTGACACAGGGTGCCCGCATCCGGATCGGCGGAAAATCCGATGCAGCTGACCGGTTTCTCGAGCCTACCGTACTCGATAATCTGACCGACGGCATGGCCCTCATGCAGGAAGAGATTTTCGGGCCGGTGCTGCCCGTCCTGTCCTACAGTGATCTCGATGAAGCCCTGCTCCGGATCCGCTCCCGCGAAAAACCACTGGCGCTTTACATACAGAGCCGCAGCCGGCGCAACATCGATTACATCATGGCGCGGACATCGGCCGGCGACACGGTTATCAATGACCTCATGAGCCAGATTGCCCAGACATCCCTGCCGTTTGGCGGGGTCAACAACAGCGGCATCGGGAAGTCAAACGGCATTTATGGTTTTCAGGAATTCTCGAACCTACGCGGTGTTGTCCGCCGCGAATACGGCACCTCGTCCTTTGTTTTTCCGCCGTATACCGGTTTTGTACAGAAGCTTATTTCATTCCTGGTGAAGAAAGGCTGATAAGGGCAGGTCTGCCGTTTGGTGAATTAGGGATATTTCGTTATTTCGTAGCCGATGACTATGAGAACACGACTAACCCTGGCGGGCTGCCTGCTCACCACCCTAAGTTCACTGGCCCAGACGTTTCCTGTACTGCAACAGACACCGGCCGGTTTGCACTGGTACCGGCTGAAAACACCTCATTTCCGGGTTCTGTATCCGGAAGGCTTTGAGCAGCGGGCGCAGGAAACCGCCCACCGCCTGGAGCAGGTGTATGAACCGGTCAGCGCCTCGCTGGAACGAAAGCCGCGACCGATTTCCGTGCTGCTGCAAAATCAGACGACCATCAATAATGGCTATGTAACCCTGCTGCCGCGTAAGTCGGAGTTTTTTACGGCAACACCGCAGGCGCCATCGCTCACGGGTACCAATCAGTGGCTCGACCTGCTGGCGGTACACGAATACCGCCACGTGGTCCAATATGAAAAAGCCCTGCAAGGGTTTACGGGCCTCGTCCATACGCTGTTCGGAAACTATGCTCAGGCAGGCCTTATGCTGGGCGTACCGGACTGGTTTGCCGAGGGCGACGCGGTAGGTACCGAAACCCTGCTGACACGGAGCGGCCGCGGCCGGATTCCGAATTTTGATCTGGGCATGCGGGCCAACCGGTTGTCGGGCCAGCATTTTAACTACGCCAAAGCAGTTGCCGGTTCGTATCGCGACAATGTTCCGGACCACTATGTGCTGGGGTACTTCCTGAGTACCAACCTCAAAAATAACTATGGCATTAATGCGTGGAGCTCGGTACTGAACCGGTATTATGCCTTCCCGCTTTATCCGTTCTCCTTTTCGAACAGCCTCAAATCCGTCACAAAGTACCGCGTAGAAGAACTGTACCGGCGTACTATGGCCGATCTGGACGAAACCCTGCGCAAACAGCAGGAGAATCTTCGCCTGACCCCCGCCCGCCCGTTTGCCGCCCAACCGGAAAAAGAATTAGATGGTAAAGTAGTCTTTACCAATTATCAATACCCGCAGTATTTGTCAGACAGTTCAGTTATAGCCGTCAAAAGCGGATTGGGCGATATTACGCAGCTGGTTGCGCTTTCACCCTCAGGTAAAGAACAAAAGCTCTTTGTGCCCGGTCTGTTCAACGATTCCGAATATTTTTCGGCAGGCGGGAATAAAGCCTGCTGGCTGGAGTACCGGTATCAGCCCCGCTGGAACATGAAAGTCTGGTCGGAAATCCGGGTACTTGACCTGAAAACGGGGAAACTGTTCGGGCCATACGGCCAACGGTTCTCCGAGAAGAGCCGCTACACAGCGGTTTCTCTGTCACCGGACGGATCCAGAATTGTCGCCGTCGAAAATACGCCGGAGGGCCTCAACAAACTCGTTATCATTGAAGCCGAAGCCGGTGGAATCGTGAAGGTCATCGATAATCCGGCGAATGATATTTACCTGCATCCGCGCTGGAAAGCCGATAACCAGACCATTATTGTCATTACCCAGAAACGCGGTGAGCAATCAGCCCCTGCCGGCAAAACCATACAGGCCATCAATTATGAGTCAGGTACGAAGACCGATGTACTGCCGCTTACGCAGGAAAATATCAGCCACCCGCAGCCGTGGGGCGATTATGTACTCTACAATTCACCACAGTCAGGCATCGACAATATTTACGCCGTTGATACCCGCACTGGTCAGACGTTTCAGGTAACCTCACGGCCCTTCGGTGCCTATCAGGCTGCTGTTTCACCGGATCAGAAGCGGATGGTCTTCCAGGATTTTATGGCCGACCGCCGCAAAGGCACCGGCTTCCGGATTGCTGAAATGGCGCTGAATCCGGCCGAATGGGTCCCCGCCACGCAGGTAAAAGACCAGAGTATCCGCTACTTCGGGCCTTTGCTCAACAAGGAGCCGGGGGCTCAGGCCACGCTTTCGGCATTTAACCGCCCGTTCCCGAAAGACACCTTCGCCGTCAGCCGGTACCGCCGCTTGCCGCATGCGCTCAACCTGCTGGGTTTCGGTCCGGCCGCCGCTTCGGACGGCCAGAACTTCACCGCCTCCCTCGAATCGCAGGATTTACTGGCGACAACCCAGGCATCCGTTGGCTACAGCTTTAATCAGTCGGAGAAAACCGGTACGGTATTCGGTGCGCTGAGCTACCAGGGGCTGTTCCCGATTTTCGACCTGACGTTCCAGAGCGGTACCCGGACAACGTCAATTTACATCGACCGCCGGGCACCGCTGGATAGCCTGCGGTCAGATTCGTGGCAATACAACCAGCTGTCGGCAGGTATCCGGCTGCCGTTTGTGCTGACCCAGTCAAAGTTCCGGCAAAACCTGAACATTTCAGCTTATTATAACCTGTTAGCCGTCAAGGACTATAATCTGCCGGGACGTTACTATTCGGAAGTCGGTACCGCAGGCAGTGTGTCGGCCATGACCTACGGCCTCAGCTATTCGTTACTACTGAAACAAAGTAAACGCGATGTAGCTCCCCGCTGGGGCATTACCCTGTCCGGGCTTCTCCGGCATACGCCGTTCGGCGGGTCGCTGTCGGGACAACAGTTTGGTCTTCAGGGGAATTTATTCCTGCCCGGCATCGGCAAACACCATTCCATCCGGCTGCGGGGCGGTTTCCAGCAGCAGAATCAGCTGGAAGCAAATACATACCGCTTCTCAGGCACGGTATTTTTCCCCCGTGGCCACGCCTACACCAGTCATGATCAGCTTCTGGTTGGCAGTGCCGAATACCGCCTGCCGCTGGCCAGCCCGCACTGGACACTCGGCCGCTGGCTCTATATCCAGCGGGTCGTGGCTGCCGGCTTTGTCGATGCCGGCAGCGGGAAAAGTATGTACCCGACGTCATCAGGTCAGCGTCAGGCATTTCAGGAACAGTTTCAGTCCGTGGGTGCCGATGTGTCGTTTACCTTCAACGTGCTGCGTTTCCGGCAACCGTTCAGCGTGGGTGTACGAACAATTTACAATGTCAACACCGGCCAGACGACGTACGAGCCGCTGGTGCTGGACATCGGTTTCTAAGGCTGCACAATCATCCGGCGGCTAATCCGGGCATTGTTTACCGTCAATGTCAGCAAATACATGCCCGACGGCAGGTTCCCGGCCCGATACATCACCTGATGCGGGCCGGCAGCCTGCCGTTCGTTCAGTACCTCTGCCAGCTCACGGCCGGTCAGGTCCTGTACGGTCAGCCGGACATCACCTGCCCGCAGCAAGGTGTATGAAATCATGGTTTCTTCGCTGAACGGATTCGGCGCATTAGTCAGCGCACCGGCCGCAAGACCGGTATCTTCTCCCAGTATCAGCGCGACCGAAACCGGGTTAGAGGGCGTACTTTCGTTGTGCAGCCGGTCCAGTGCTGTCACCACATAGGTATAAGCCTCGCCTTGTTTCAACGTTCCATCCACATAACCGGTCGTATCGGTCGCCGAAACGGCCAGCAGGTATTCCCCCCGCGAAATATCAACCGGACTGTTCTGCGGAAAACGATAGACCGCATACTGCCGTACTTTGTCAAGCGGTCCGGTACCGGTCTGCGGGCGTGTCCAGCGGAGTGTGGCCGAGGTCTGGCCCGCACTCACCGTCAACACCGGGGCCGGTGGCGCCACATCGTCTTTCCACGGCATGGCCGGCATCAGCGCCGGACGGGCAAACAACCGGTTTCGCAGGGAATCCCGCAACCCGAGCGGATTACTGATTACGGAGGTTGTATTGTACAGAATGTTTCCCTGGACATTGGCCATCTGCCGGTTAAACTGAATCTGATTCGGAATCTGGGTCGGTGTCAGCCAGTTGACATTACTGTCGTTATTCACGCGGTAAGCAGCCTGTCCGATGTACAGGTGCCGCCCCGAAGTGGCTTTCATTACGTTGTCCCACCACGGCACCAGCACGGAATAATCGGCCGCAGCAAAACCTATGTGCCAGTAGACCTGCGGTGCAATGTAGTCGAGCCAGCCCTGCTGAATCCATTTCCGCGAGTCGGCATAAATCTCGTTGTAGCCCTGTAAACCGCTGGTTGCCGATCCCAGCGGCTGCGCTGTGGACCGGTTTTGCCAGATGCCAAACGGCGAAATCCCGAATTTAACGTACGGTTTTGCGGCGCGGATACTGTCAGAAACCTGTTTAACCAGCAGGTCGATGTTGTCGCGCCGCCAGTCGTCGCGTTTTGCGATACCACGATTGTAAATGGCATAGGTCGAGTCGTCGGAAAAACTCAGGCCGGTTTGCGGATATGGATAGAAATAATCGTCGAAGTGGATGCCGTCGACATCATACCGCCGTACCACATCCATCACTACTTTGGTTACGTAATTCCGCACCTCCGGCAGGCCGGGGTTCAGAATACGCAGATTACCCTGGGCCAGCAGCCAGTCCGGGTGTGTTCTGACAACATGGGCCGGATCCAGCTGCGCCGTTGTGATGTTCGACACGGCACGGTAGGGGTTCATCCAGGCATGAAACTCGATTCCGCGTTTACGGCATTCAGTAATCATAAACTGCAGCGGATCGTAATACGGCTGCGGTGCCTGTCCCTGCTTCCCGGTCAGTACCTCAGCCCAGGGCTCCAGCGTACTCGGGTAAGTAGCGTCGCAAACACTGCGGATCTGTACTACAACAGCGTTGATGCCCGCCTGTTGATGCTGATTCAGGATATTGATAAACTGCTGTTGCTGCTGATCCGATGAAAGGCCTTTGCGGTTCGGCCAGTCAATATTGCCCACGGTAGCGATCCATGCTCCTCTGAATTCACGTTTAGGCTGGGCATAGGTGTGGACGACAATCAGAAAAAGAAAAGTGATAAACGTTATGTGCTTCATATAGCCGTAGTAGAAAGTAAAAAAGCTGCGTTTCCACAGCTTTTCAGAATCTGTTTATACCAAAAACTTACGGATAAATCTCCCGTTTCGCTGATTTCAGCGTGTTCTGCATCAGCGAGCAGATCGTCATCAGCCCAACGCCGCCCGGCACCGGCGTAATGTAACTGGTCTTCGACGCTACTTCGTCAAACTTCACGTCACCTTTCAGGGCAAAGCCGCTTTTCTTAGTCGCATCCGGCACGCGCTCAAGGCCCACGTCAATCACAACCGCGCCTTCCTTCACCATGTCGGCGGTCACGAATTCCGGACGCCCCAGCGCAGCCACCAGAATATCGGCAGAGCGGCAGATGTCGGCCAGGTTCTTTGTCCGGCTGTGGGTAATTGTTACGGTACTGTTGCCGGGATAGGTGTTGCGCTGCATCAGAATGCTCATCGGCAGACCAACGATCTGGCTGCGGCCTACCACGACACAATGTTTACCGGCCGTTTCGATGTTATACCGCTTCAGCATTTCCAGAATACCCTGCGGCGTCGCCGAGATGTAAGCAGGCAACCCTTTGGCCATCCGGCCGATATTGATCGGATGGAACCCGTCAACATCCTTGGCCGGCGCAATGGTTTCCATTACCTTATCAGCCGATATATGGTCAGGTAGCGGCAGCTGAACAATCAGACCGTCCATATCCGGATCGTCGTTTACTTTCCGCACAGCATCCAGAAGCTCGTCTTCCGTTACGGAATCATCAAAACGAATCAGAGTTGACTTCATGCCAACCTCTTCGCAACTCTTCATTTTGCTGGCCACATAGGTCTCGCTCCGACCCAGTGTACCGACCAGAATGGCTACTAAGTGCGGGATTTTCCCGCCGGCCTCCCGGATTTCTGCGACCTCTGCCGCAATTTCCTGCTTGATCTGTGCTGAAAGAAACTTTCCGTCTAATAACTGCATACTATCTCTGAATAATCAATCGGAACCGCTAAGTGTCAAAATCAGCACGAAAATACGACGGATTCTGCAATTAGGCCAAAAGCGTTGCAGCCACAAACCGCAAAACCGGCACCGTACCAACAGAAAATCCCGGCCGGCAAACGCCAGCCGGGATGTATCCCTAATCCACACTATGGCAAGGCCACAGTATGCTAATAACGTATTTTTAATACTAATAGATTTGTAAGCAGCTATTTGCAGCTATTTTTTCGCCTTCTTCGCCGCTGTCGCAGTCTTTGCCGCTGGTTTAGATGCCGTTTTGCCGTGGCTTTTTTCGGCGTGTCCGCTGATTTTTCCACTTTACCTTTTCCTTTTTCAGCTGCCGGTTCACCGGCCAGCGCCAGACAATCTTCCAGCGTCAGCGTGGCCGGATCGGTATCTTTCGGGATTTTAATATTCCGTTTGCCAACCGCGATATACGGCCCATACATGCCGTTTACCACCTTAACCGACGGATTTTCAGCAAACTCCTTAATGTATTTATTGCTTTCGGCCTGCCGCTTCTGCTGAATCAGCTCAATCGCACGGTCCAGCGTAATACCCGCCAGCGTATCCCCTTTCGGCAGCGAAATGTATTTGTCCTCAAACTTCACATACGGACCGAACCGGCCTTTGCCCGTCGTAACCGGCTTGCCTTCAAATTCGCCCAGTGTATCGCTTGCCGACTCTATCCGTTTCTGCTGAATCAGTTCAACGGCACGTTCCGCCGACACCGTGTACGGATCGTCATCTTTCGCCAGTGAGACATATTTGTCATCGTGTTTGACATAGGGACCGAATTTTCCCACACCAATAATCATTGGCTTGTCTTCAAAAAACCCGACTTCGCGGGGCAACGCAAACAGATCAAGCGCTTCCTGCAACGAAATCGTTTCAATCAGCTGATCCTTGCGCAGGTTCGCAAATTGTGGTTTTTCTTCGTCCGTGGCTTCTCCGATCTGCACATACGCGCCATACCGGCCCAAACGGGCGGAGACTTTCTTACCGGTGCGTGGGTCAAGTCCCAGTTCACGGGCGCCGGTTTTAAAGGAAGCAACTGATGTACCCTGAATGGTTTCAACGTTCTGGTGGAAATCGCCGTAGAACGATTCGAGCATTTTCTGCCAGTCGAGCTTGCCCTCCGCAATTTCGTCAAACTCCTTCTCGACCGAAGCCGTGAATTTGAAATCGACAATATCCGGAAAGTATTCGACAAGGAAATCGTTCACTACAACCCCTGTATTGGTCGGAAACAGCTTGGACTTTTCGGAACCGAACGTCTCTTTTCCAACCGTTTCCTGAATCTGTCCGCGCTGCAAGGTCATTTCCTTAAACTCACGCTGCTGACCAGGCCGGTCTTCCTTAATGACATAGCCGCGGTTGATGATAGTCGAAATGGTCGGGGCGTAGGTCGACGGACGGCCGATGCCCATTTCTTCGAGTTTCTTCACCAGACTGGCTTCGGCGTATCGCGGCTGCGGCCGGGTAAATTTCTCGGTTGCCTTCATCTGACCCAGATTCAGGTTCTGGCCGATCAGCAACGGCGGCAGCATGCCTTTGGCTTCCTCGTCTTCATCGTCCTTCGATTCCAGATAAACTTTCAGGAAGCCGTCGAATTTGATCACCTCACCCTGCGCAATCAGTTCTTCCGGCGTGGTGGAAATAGCTATAGTGGCGGTTGTACGTTCCAGCTGGGCATCGGCCATCTGCGAAGCAATTGACCGTTTCCAGATCAGTTCATACAACCGTTTTTCGTCTTTATTGGCACCGGCCGACCGGTCGCTGAAGTTCGTTGGCCGGATGGCTTCGTGTGCTTCCTGCGCCGACTCGTTTTTGGTCCGGTACTGACGGGTAAATACGTACCGGCTACCAAACTCGGTTTCAATTTCGGCTTTAGCCTTATCAATGGCCTCCTGCGACAGGCTGGTCGAATCGGTACGCATGTACGAAATTTTACCGGCTTCGTAGAGTGCCTGGGCCAGACGCATGGTCCGGTCCACCGAGAAGCTCAGTTTCCGTGACGCCTCCTGTTGCAGGGTCGAGGTGGTAAACGGAGGCGCCGGTGATTTCTTTGCCGGTTTTGTCTCCAGATTCTTAATACTGAAAACGGCCGCTACACAACGCTCCAGAAACGTACGGGCTTCGGCCTGGGTCGCAAAGTTTTTCGGCAGCTCGGCATTCAGCACCTTATTGCCGTCAACAATAAACTGTGCCGTTACCTTAAAGCTTGACTTCGACTGGTGTTTTTCGATTTCACGCTCGCGTTCAACCACCAGCCGCAGGGCTACCGACTGTACACGTCCTGCCGACAGGCCGGTGCTGCCGCCTTTAATTTTACGCCACAGTACCGGTGACAGCTCATAGCCGACCAGCCGGTCTAATACGCGGCGGGCCTGCTGGGCATTCACCAGATCCAGATCAATGGTCCGGGGAGCCTGAATCGAGTTCAGAATAGCATTTTTGGTGATCTCGCGGAAAACAATCCGTTTGGTATTTTCCCGCAGACCCAATGCCTCCTTCAGGTGCCACGAAATGGCTTCTCCTTCGCGGTCATCATCCGTTGCGAGCCAGACCTCCTCGGCATCCTTAGCCAGTTTTTTCAGCTCACTTACCAACTGCCGCTTATCGGGTGAAACTTCATAGGAAGGCCGGAAACCATTCTGTACATCTACCGCCATACCGTCTTTCGGCAGGTCACGGACGTGCCCGAAGCTCGATTTAACCGTAAAGTCTTTTCCTAAATATCCTTCAATCGTCTTCGCCTTCGCCGGCGATTCAACAATGACTAAGTTTTTTGTCATAATACAGGTTGCAGGTTGTTTTCACCACGACCAATCTACCTTTTACGTACGCATAGTTTGGGCTGTATGCGGCCCCAAAACCCATCTTTTGCGCCAAAGATAGGAGCAAAATTAGTATTGCAAACAAAATATGAACGAAGTTGCCAGCCGGACAGCGGGAAGATGGGGTCTTCAAATAATCGTTTTTCGGTGCGATTGTTTGGGCATTGGCTATAGTTAATAAACATTTTCCCCCGCATTTTCGTTCGGTTTTGCCACGTAGAAAACCCTTCTAAAGCCGTTTTAAAACGGATTTTGCACACGGCTATACACTTCTTCCCTATACGGATAAAGTGGCAAAAGCGTTTCAGCAGCAGCCTGGCTTATGTAACTGGTTACAAATCCGGAATATTACTCTACATTTTCCGTAGACATATCACCTCAACCCTGCCGCTCACTGTGACGTTAGCATGCTGGCTATCAGTACATGGCACAATTATTGTCTGTAAATGAGATCATTATACTATTAAACACTCAATGTTATGGCTTCCTTAATGGACAAAATTTCAAACTTCTTCAGTGGTAACGACACCGATACAGAAGGTCTGCGTGGTTTATTTATTCATGAGTTGCGCGGAATTTATTATACGGAAACACATTTAGTCGATGCACTGGCTGAACTGGCTGATGCTTCGACCACGGATGAGGTCAGAAACGGGTTTCTGCAACACCAGCAGGAAACGCGTGGCCACGTGGAGCGGCTTGAGCGTGTGTTCCGCAGTCTGAACCTCGATGTCGATGATATGACCTGCGAAGCGGTAGACGGTATGATTGCCGATACCCGCACCGTTATTTCCAATACGGAATCAGGTTCGCTCACCCGCGACGCCGCGCTGATCATTTGTGGCCAGAAAGCTGAGCATCACGAAATTGCCGCTTACGGCTCACTGGTAACCCTTGCCCATGTGCTCGGGTATGCAGAAGCAGCCCAATGGCTCGACCAGACATTACAGGAGGAGAAAAACACTGATAAAAAACTTACTCAGCTGGCTGAATCGTTTATTAATCAGCGGGCAGCCGGCGAAAACGATCAAACCACACCATATCGAAACGATAATGACGATGACCTGACAACCGATGGTGGTATGTTTGACCCGACGTATCGTCGCAGTCAGGATGCCACACTGGGTGGTATGTCCGGCATTTAACCGGGTACGTTTAGTATCCACATCAAAAAAGGCGGCTTTCGATCTGAAGCCGCCTTTTTACATACCGGAACTCACTATTTCACCAAATTTTTCCTTTACAGAAAACCGGATCAATAAAGAACCGGATTCCCTCTTGCTTAACAATATTACCTTTTCCTTCTATTCCGTTATTATACACCGGCATCTTCTTCGGCCAGCAGCGAATCATCAGCTTCCGGCATATCCAGATCACCGTCATCGCCCATGGCATCGTTTTCTTTAATAAGCGTGGCTTCCGCCAGCTCAATACGTTCCGGATCGGGTAGATTGCCGTCGTTGTTTCCTACGCTTTCGGCCGATCCGTGTGCTCCGTCATCGGGCACCATATTTTCTGAATCACTGACCTGTTCCGATAGCATATCCTGCTGATCAGGAATCTGCATAGGGCCGCCGGTGTCCGACTGATACGTTCGGGGTTGATGCATCATCGCATCCTGATTGACATTTTCCATGTTCGTTGAGTGTTTTACCGGAAACACCTGCTGCCGGTTATGTCAACAAACCCAAAAACGCAACGTACTGTTTTACCCCCGGCAGAAAGCCTCCCACAGCCGGTTATACAGTTTCCGTGCGTAGGCCTGAATCTCGTGCTGCGACCCGTTGATTGAAAACGGCACAAAATTCCGGTCAGCTTCCGGCAGTGCTTCAACCCGGATTGTACGGCCGGATGTACCCGCTAAAATACCTTTCTTAACACAACCCGTTAGCCGGATACCGGCATCCGGTAAATCTTTCTGACATGTATCTACTCCCTTTACTGAGGCCAGTTCGGTCGTAAACTGCTGCAACTGCTGCGCGTCATACCATGACAACGGCGGCAGCTGGAGACAATCATCCTGAATATCACTGCGATATAAGAATTCAACGGACAACGGAGAGTTTCCTCTGTTTCGGTTCAGGATTACCTGGGTATCAAGTAAATCGTGCGAAGCAGTCCCGATTGTATTCAGTTCAATATTCATAACTGATGCCGTATATTTTAAGTTAATTAGAGGTTGTATGTGTTCGTGTATTGTATGCATTAATGACCTTACAAAACTAACGAATGTTTAAAAATCAGTGAACATTCGCTAATTATTTATTTTTTGCATTTATCGAACGGTTCCCTATTCATGTTTTATATCGCGTTCAGTCCTGTTTATGCCCATCCGCTACCGGAAGGCCACCGTTTCCCGATGCTTAAGTATGAACTGATTCCTGAACAATTGCTCTACGAAGGCACCTGCACGCCGGCAAACTTTCACGAGCCTGCTCCCGTTAACGATGATTGGGTACTGGGTGTTCATACATCCACGTATGTGGACCCAGTTGAAGACGCTCAGTGCGCCGGCAGCCATGGTACGCCGCATCGGGTTTCCGCTGACAACTGAGCTGGTTCAACGGGAATGGGTCATTAAGCAGGGGACCATCGACTGTGCGCTGCATGCGCTTGTTCATGGCGCCGGAATGAATATTGCCGGCGGGACGCACCACGCCTATCCCGACCGGGGCGAAGGGTTTTGTCTGCTTAACGATGTTGGTGTTGCATCCCACTATCTGCTGGCTAACCGGAAAGCGAAAAAAATACTGGTCATTGATCTGGATGTACATCAGGGCAACGGTACGGCCGTGATGTTTGCCGGCGACGACCGGGGTCTTTACGTTCAGCATGCACGGCAAAGACAATTATCCGCTCCGGAAAGAGCACTCAGACCTCGATATCGAACTCGCTACCGGCACCGGCGACGATGCCTATCTGACCACGCTCACCCAAACGCTCCCCCGATTGATTGAAGAGCAGAAGCCTGATTTCCTGTTTTTTATCTCCGGCGTTGATATCCTGGCGACCGACCGGCTCGGTAAACTCAGTGTCAGTCGCGAAGGATGCCGCCAGCGCGATACCTTTGTATTTGATCAGGCAATCCGGTATGGTTTACCGATTGTGGTATCCATGGGCGGCGGATACTCGCCCCGAATCGCTGACATTGTAGATGCCCACTGTAATACGTTCAGAGTCGCTATCAGCAAATTCGGCTAGCGTCGTAACGGTATTGGTTACCTGACGACTATTTTTTTGTTTAAGATTTCATAAACAAACATTAAACAACTATGTTTGCATAGTTAAATGAAATCTATTCACTACTAAATAACGTCATGAAATACTTTATTACCTATGATAGTATACCTTTCTTTTCTGATACATGGCACTGCTCAACAGGTACCAACCGGTATCATTACAGGGACCGTACGGGACAAAAACACCCAGGAGCCCCTGATCGGGGTTGCCATACAGATTGAACGGCAAGCCGATTGGTACTACAACCGGCACTGATGGCAGCTACCGGCTGGTTGCGCCGGTCGGTAGTTACACCCTGAAAGCATCCTTTGTCGGCTTTCAGCCACAGGTAAAGTTTAACATTAACCTGACCTCCTGCAAATACAAGTCAGATCAATTTTGAACTGGTTGAAGAGCAGGCGCAGCTCTCGGAAGTGACCGTTAAATCGAACCCGCAATACGGCAGCGGTCACGACGCTCGAAACGCCGAATTCGATCCAGCGTTTATCGACCGAGGAAATCCGTTCCATTCCGGGCGGCAACTTTGATATTTCGCGGGTAATTCAGTCCCTGCCGGGTGTCGGCGGGACTTCAGGCTCGGTCGGCGGTTTCCGGAATGACATCATCATCCGGGGCGGTGCGCCGAACGAAAACGTCTTTTACCTCGACGGCATCGAAATACCGGTGATCAACCACTTCTCAACACAAGGCGCTTCCGGCGGCCCGACCGGTATTCTCAACGTATCCTTCATCGAAGACGTAACGCTGTCATCGTCCAGTTTTGATGCGCGTTACGACAATGCCCTGGCTTCGGTATTTCAGTTTAAACAGCGGCAGGGCAATCAGGAGCGGTTATCGGGCCAACGTGCGGCTGAGCGGCACCGAACTGGCCGGCACGCTCGAAGGTCCCGCTGTCATCGAAAACAAACTTTATTGCCTCAGCCCGCCCGCCTCTTATCTTCAGTTACTCTTTTCGGCACTGGATTTACCCATCCGTCCGAACTACTGGGATTTCCAGTACAAAGTTACCCACAAGCTGAACGCCAAAACGACCATTACCGCGCTTGGCGTCGGTGCCATTGACGAATTCAGTTTTGCCGTTCCCAAAGAATCGACGCCCGAAAACGATTACATCCTTCGCTCGAACCCGACGATTAACCAGTGGAATTATACCGTAGGCTTCGCCATCAAACGACTGATTAACAAAGGCTATATCAACCTCGCCATCAGCCGCAATCACTTCAACAACCGCCTCGACCGCTTCGAAAGACCGGCAGGAAGGCAATGAAGCACGGCGGGCATTAGGCATCAAGTTCAAATGAGATCGAAAACAAGCTGCGGCTGGATGTCAACCGGTTTGTCGATGGCTGGAAGTTTTCGTACGGGGCAGTGGCGCAGTATGTGCAGTTCGACAATAAGGTGTTCAACAAAATCCGCAACCAGATCACGGCCGCCAACGGGACAGTTATTCAGCCGGCCGTGGTGCTGAACTTCGCCAGTGACCTGAATTTCTGGCGGTTCGGGGCATTCGGGCAGGTAGCTAAAAGCTTTGTCAACGACCGGCTCAGCGTGTCGGCAGGTATCCGGACCGACATGAACTCCTTTACCGATACCGGCCTGAATCCGCTGCAAACCCTGTCGCCGCGGGCGGCCCTGTCATATGCCCTGACCAGCAAATGGACGGTCAATGCCTCGGTTGGCCGTTACTTCAAGCTGCCGGTTTACACTGTCTTAGGGTATAAGGACTCGCAAACCGGTCAGTTTGCCAACAAGAGTAATACATACATCAACTCGAATCATTACGTAGCAGGGTCGAATATTTGCCGCAGCCAAGCCGCCGCTTTACTTTGGAAGGCTTCTATAAACGTTACAGTAACTACCCGGTATCGGTCCGCGACGGCATTTCGCTGGCCAACCAGGGCGGTGATTTCGGTTCCATCGGCAACGAAGCAGTCAACAGTAACGGCAAGGGACAGGCATTCGGCATGGAGTTTCTGTTTCAGCAGAAACTGACCAAAAACCTGTTGCGTTCTGTCCTACACCTATGTCCGCAGCGAGTTTTCGGGTAACTCCGGCAAGCTCGTACCATCTGCCTGGGATAACCGCCATCTGGTTTCGGGTCTCCTGGGCCGGAAATTCGGCAAAGGCTGGGAAATGGGGCTGCGTTACCGCTTTTGCCGGCGGTGCTCCGTATACGCCGTTTGATCTGGTTGCCTCGCAGCAGAATTTTCAATCGGTCGGCCGCGGCCTGCTCGATTATTCACAGCTGAATACACTGCGCTTAGGCAACTTCAGTCAGTTTGATTTCCGGATTGATAAAAAATGGAACTACCGCCGCGCCACGCTGGACTTGTTCTTTGATGTCAGCAATGCATTCGTACAGAAAAGCCCGGCCTACCAGCAGTATACGTTTACGCGCAACGCCGATAACACAGGTTTCGCCCACTACCGACGGGCAGGCCCTCCGGCCGGACGGCAGTAACGCCATCCCGCTGATCCTGCAGAACAACGACCCGAGCGTGGTACCGACAATTGGTTTTATTGTTGAGTTTTAATGCCTTTTTCCTGGTTCAGCCGGTCAATGTTCCCGAACATCCAGCCCCCGATTTCCAGTGCTTTGGCCTTGATGAAGTCGGCACGCGGACCGGCAAATAAGGCATCGACGGTGCCGAACCAGATACTGAGCCAATGCTCAAAATGTTCTTTCTGAAACGGGTGCGTCTGGTTTTTCTCCAGATGCGCCCACATCAGCCCGCCACCGTAGTTACCCGTCTGAAACAACCAGTTCTCCCAGAAGTTATACGTCCGGTTCAGGTGATACGCCCAGCGTTCGGGCGGCAGATTGAAAACAGGCGCCAGTAAATCATCTTTATGCACGTATTCGTAAAACGTATTAACGAGCCGTTCAATGTCGGCGCGGGTGTTGATATCGGGGCGTTCGGCAGGTGATTCCATTGAACAAAGTTCGGAGTTTTGCCGGAAAACCGTAGGGCTTTATTCGTACTTTTGGTGTTTTGGCAGCCCCGCGCCGTACAACCGTGGTCTGCGATTCACTTAGCACAGAACAGACAATGCCAACCTGGTTTCAAGGTAAGATTAAGTACCAAAAAGAAGAGATTGTCACCGACCGGCAGGGCGATCAGGTGAAGATGAAGACCATTTCGGAAGCCTATCTGCTCGACGCAGTTTCTTTTACCGACGCCGAAGCCCGCCTGTATCAGGAAGTGGCCGCTAACACACCCGAATTTACGGTTGCCAACATCAGCAAAATGAAACTGGCCGACGTTTTCTTTATCGACGAAGGCGGCGAAACATGGTATAAATGCAAGGTGGTTTTCACGACCGAAGACGACAAAGGCCGCGAGAAGAAGCTGGTCAATATGATGCTGATCAACGCTGAATCGGTGAAGCAGGCCTATGACCGTCTGGAGGACAGCCTGAAAACGATTCTGATGCCTTACGAAATCACAGACATCAACCGCACGGCCATTCTGGACATTTTCCCGTATACGGAAGAAGATAAAATCGGCCCGAATCTCCGCCCGATTTCGGAAGTAATCAAAGAAAACGAGTAACGTACCCGCACCGTCGCTGACGAGCCGTTTACCACATAGTCAACACGGACCTCCTGTCGTGGCTATGTGGTAAATTGCCCGATCAGATAAGTCCCCGCTAACAGGTCAGTTTGTCCGGATTACGGACAGAATACATCTGTCTGATTCTGAAGTGCTCATTATAATCAAACACGACGATTCCGCTAAGACCGGTGAGCCGCTTTTTTGTGACAAGAAGTCGTTAAAAAAATTATGCCCTGATAAATCAGGGCATTTACTTACTTCGAAAACACATAATCCATCTCTGTTTTGACTGAAGTTGTGATTTTTGGCACAACTGACATAAAAGCAAACCATTCGCCACCGTATCCCCTGGATGATTCCTGGCCGGTAACTTTCACATTGAGGACATAACTTCCATCAGCCTGTTTTACCAGATTCTGTTCCATCGCCTTAATGTTTACCGGTGAATTGACAAATCGCCCGTAATCAGCCTTCATCCCGATCAATAGCGTCTGTCTGGTAAAATCAATCACCGGTAAAGGCTCTGTCAGCGTACAGGGAAAGAAAGCAGCATAAGCGGTCGGGTCATTGATCACCCGTAAGACAATCGGGGAATCATCCCTGTAGCGGTCGCCATACCATTGCTGCAACAGGCAGTCCAGATGCGGGCTTTTAAACGCGATATTCATCTGGCTGATGTTAGCCGTATTTATGGCACCAGACTCAGGCTGTTGTACGGATGGATCGGTGTGCTTGCATCCTGTTAATAGTAAAATAAAGGCTGAAGCTAGAAGTAACTGTGTGCGTATCATGGAGTAGATGTTTATTCCTGTAACGCAATAATTTATATTAATTGTACAATGGAATACTAATTTTACTTATTCGAATACAGTATTTAACACGTTGCCTCATGACCATTCCTTTTCTGCTTCCGCTCTCTCTTGTTTTGGCGGGCCTGCTGCCTGATCCGCCCGCTAAGCAGCCTTCGTTTACGCGCTATTTTGTAGCGGCCGAAAGCTATGAATCGGTCGGGGTATTTGATGTAAACCGGGACGGAAAACCGGACCTGGTCTCGGGCGATTTCTGGTATGAGGGGCCATCTTTCCGGCAACGGTACCTGATTGGCAATCAGAAACGACAGGACCAATACTACGACGATTTTTCGACGATTCCGATGGATGTCAACGGCGACGGACGAACCGACTTTATCACCGGTGGCTGGTGGGGTGAAAGCCTGCGCTGGGTCGAAAACCCGGCCGATCCCAAACAGCAGTGGCCTGTTCACGAAATTGCCCGGACCGGGAATATTGAAACCACCCGTTCCTGGGATGTCGACGGAGATGGTAAACCCGAGATTATTCCCAATAATCCAGGCAAACCGCTGACGTATTTTACGCTGACAGCGCCCGGCCAATTCAGGCAAACCGACGTTGCCCCCACCCAGGGCCACGGGCTGGGTTTCGGCGATGTCAACGGCGACGGTCGCGGTGATTTTATCGTGAGCGATGGCTGGCTCGAAGCCCCTGCCAACCGCGAAAGCGGCCCGTGGACCTTACACAAGGATTTTTCGCTCGGGTCGGCCAGCGTACCGATTCTGGTCGTTGATGTCAACGGCGACGGACGGAATGATTTAATCGTGGGGCAGGCACACGGCTACGGTCTGCACTGGTACGAGCAGCAGGCTCCCGCGCAGGGACAACGCCGGTGGATCAAGCACACGATTGATGATAAAAACTCGCAGTATCACGTCATGGAGTGGCTCGACATTGACGGCGACGGCAAACCGGAGCTGCTGACGGGAAAACGATACCGGGCCCACAATGACCATGATCCCGGCTCCGACGATCCGGTGGGCATCTACCTGTTTCATTGGGACGGCAAACAGTTTCAGAAACAAACCATTGCGCATGGGCCGGTGGGTGAAGGCAAGGGTACCGGCATTTACCTGACCGTAGCGGATTTACGGCAGAACGGCAAGAAAGATATAATTGTGGCCGGCAAAGACGGGCTGGTGGTGTTCTACCAGAATTAAAAAAGAACGGAATGACATTCCGTTCTACATACTGTAAAACAGAATGCCATTCCGTTAAAGCCGGTCAACACTAAACCGACATAATATCTTTTTCCTTAGCGACGAACACCTCGTCAACGCGGGTAATAAAGCCATCGGTCAGCTTCTGAACGCGTTCTTCGCCCAGTTTCACTTCGTCTTCCGAAACGCCTTCTTTGGTCAGTTTCCGGATCGATTCGTTGGTGTCTTTACGGATATTCCGGACGTTTACCTTAGCGACTTCAATTTCCTGTTTTACTTTTTTCACCAGATCACGGCGGCGTTCTTCCGTCAGTACCGGGATGCTTAACCGGATTACTTCACCGTCGTTGGAAGGCGCCAGACCCAGATTGCTGTTACGGATAGCCTTTTCCAGTTCACCGATCATTTTACGTTCGAACGGCTTGATGGCAATGGTACGGGCGTCCGGCGTAGTAACCGAAGCAACGTTGTTGATTGGCGACATAACGCCGTAATATTCAACCTGAAGCCCGTCGAGCATGCTGGCAGAGGCCCGTCCGGCCCGTATTTTTGACAGCTCAATCGTCAGGTGCTTCAACGCCTTTTCCATTGTGTCTTTGGCGTCTTCTAAGAATAATTCAATCTCTTCCATTTTGTTAGTGATCAATGCGTAGCCAGCAATCGTCAGGTGTTTATTCGGCTGGTGATGCCTGACGCGTTAAACAGTTTCAAGCGGTAAATCCACCGTAATCAGCGTGCCGATGTCTTCGCCTTCCACCAGCTTCAGCAAATTACCCTCCTGGTTCATATCGAACACGATGATCGGCAAGTTGTTTTCCTGGCATAACGTAAAGGCCGTCAGGTCCATGACACTCAGTTTCTTTTCCAGTACATCCTTAAACGTAATGGTGTTGTAGCGGGTAGCCGTTTTGTCCTTCATCGGATCGGCGGTATACACCCCGTCCACTTTTGTACCTTTCAGAACCACATCCGCTTCAATCTCAATGGCCCGTAAGCTTGCCGTTGTATCGGTTGTAAAGTACGGGTTACCGGTTCCGGCTCCGAAAATCACAACCCGCCCCTTTTCGAGGTGACGTACCGCACGACGGCGGACATACGGTTCACAAACCTGTTCCATCTTGATAGCCGACATGACCCGCGTGTACATGCCCTGGCGCTCACAGGCGCTCTGGATCGCCATCGCGTTGATGACCGTTGCCAGCATACCCATGTAATCTCCCTGCACCCGGTCGATGCCCGAGCGCTCACCCGTCACCCCGCGGAAGATGTTACCGCCACCGATCACGATAGCCACCTCAACACCCAGGTCGACGACTTGTTTGATTTCAAGGGCATATTGCTCCAGAACAGCTGTGCTGATACCGGAACCGTCGGTGCCAGCCAGAGCCTCTCCGCTCAGCTTGAGCAGGATTCGGTTATACTTCAGTTGATGAGCCATGTAGGGAATTTTGGCCGCAAAGATAGGAAAAAGGAAAAAGGGACAAAAGGTAAGCTGAAGAAGGAGTCCGGCAAATCATGCTTTTTTATCCTCCGATCAGCGTCTCTGCTGTCCCCTCCGGACGTGTTGGTTATACAAACTCAATGAGTACCTGATTTTTCTCAACCCGGTCGCCTTTGGCAACACGAATAGACTTAATAGTGCCTTCGCCGGGCGATTTAATGTTATTTTCCATTTTCATCGCCTCCAGAATCAGTACACTATCCCCTTTCGAGACCACATCACCGGGCTGTACGTTCACACTCACGATCAGGCCCGGCATCGGTGCTTTCAGGTCATTGAGCTTCGAGGTGGCGGCACTGCTCATACCCATTTTTTCCAGCAGCATGTCGAACCGGTCTTTAAGCGCTACTTCATGAATGTGCTGGTTGATTTTAAGGCTGATCTTTTTTTGAGCCGCATCCACGCTCAGCACCTCGGCCGTAAACGACCGGTTGTTGTGCAGAATATGAAACGTCCGGTCAGAGAGCCGGACAAGGTTCCAGTTAAACGGTTCATCGTTCAGCACCGGTGAACCTCCGGTAAAGGTGACCTGCTGCGGTGCACCTCCGTTTACGGTTGCTTGATACATTGTAGTTTCGAGGTTTAAAGTAGAGCCGCAATATTTTGCGGCTCAGGCAATATCTTGCGGCTCAGGCAAGATATTGCAAAAAAGACAAGCCACAAAAACGAGCCGCAAAATACTGCGGATTGCCAGGAAGCCGATACCGTTACACATGCGGCTTCTACCGGCGATAGATGGGGGTAATGGCATGCCATCCGACTGCGATTCGGAGCTGATTTTTCCGGATTGAGTAAAGCTCTTTTCCAATTCGTCGGGCGATTGTTTTATACGTCACTGCCAGCCATGAATTTTGTCGGGTAATCAGACAACAGATCAATGAACACGCTACAAAAAATTGCCTTTGGCTTCGCTGCGCTTACCATCATACCCTCAACCGCTTCGGCCCAGTATCGCAACAGCATTGGCTTTTCGGTGGGCACGTTTAGCCTGCGAACACTTGACCAACAGGCTTCTCCATTACAGTATACGGGTACGATCCGGCCGCTATACGGATTGAGCTACCGCCATCGCACCAGCGACTCCCAATTCAACCTGCGGCTGTCGGGCGGGTTAGGGACGATGAACCCCGAACGGTTTGGCCCCCGAACGTATGCAACCACATTTGACGATGGCAAACCCTTCTCCTACCAGATTTCGTCGGCCCTGTACCAGGTTAACCTCGAAGCCGGCTACCTCCGGCGTATTGGCGGACCTGAACCGGGCCGCCTCAACACCTGGGTTGGCGGCTCGGTATCCGAATCGTTATTGTATGCCGACGAAGTCGCCAACTTTCCGTGGGTTATCAACACCGCTACACTATCGCCTGTAATCCAGACAGACTACGCTTTTGCGAACCATCACAGCCTGACTCTGCGGGTCGATATGGCCGTTATTGGCCTGATTACCCGGGCCATCTGGGCAAACTTCCCCAAATCAACCAGCGATAATAACGTGGCGGCCTATTTCCGGCAGGGGACGCACACCTCAACGGCGAACCGGTTGGGCAACGTGAATGTACAGCTTGGGTATTCCTACCGCATCAGTCCGCGCCTGAGCGTGGGCACCACCTACCGCGCCCGTTACCTGAGCTATCCCGATCCAAGGCCCGTTCGGTTACTCAACAGTTCACTCATGGTCGAAAGTGAAATCCATTTTTAATCACAGTAAGCAACAACACTCATGAAAAAGCTACTAGCTCCTGCACTCCTGCTCTTCATCCTGATCAGCTCCCTGACGGCTTGCACCAATCGGCTGCTGAAGCCCGAAACGCCTGACAATCCGGTTGCGAATTTCGACTACCTTTGGGGGGAATACGACCGGCTCTACGGTGCGTTTGACGCTAAGAAGCTGGATTGGCAAGCGCTTTACAACACCTACCGTCCGAAGGTAAACGAGCAGACTACCGATGCCGGCTTGTACCAGACCATGACAGACCTGCTGGCCCATCTCGACGATAACCATGTCTACCTCCGCCCGACCGCAAACACAGGGCTGCCGTGGTATAGCGGAGGAATACTGGGCCGCACAAAAACAGTCGATTACGACGGAACCGTGGTGAAACGTTACCTGAGCGACAGCCGGTCCTTTACCAATGAAATGGTGTGCAGTAAATTACCCGGCCAACTGGGGTATATCCTGCTGAAAGGGTTTGAGCGTGATTACAGCACCTATGCCCAAACCATGGACTCTGTGCTCACGTACTTACAGGACACCAAAGGGCTGATTATTGAGCTGCGCGACAACGGTGGGGGCGAAGACCGCGTGGCACAGTATATTGCCAACCGATTTGCGACTGAGCGGCACCTGTCGTTTACGGCACGGTTACGCAACGGCCCTCAACACACTGATTTTGGTCCTGAACTACGTTTTTATACCGAACCAGCAGGTCATTTTCAGTACACGAAGCCTGTTGTGATACTGACCAACCGGTCGTCGTATAGTTCAGCGGAGACGTTTTTACTGGCGATGCTTCAGAATAAAACGGTTACGCAGGTAGGTGATACCACGGGTGGGGCACTGTCGGATGCCATCCCCCGCGACCTGCCCAACGGCTGGAGTTTCCGCGTCCCCATTGCCGATGTACGCGATGCCACAGGACGGAATCTGGAGGGCATCGGTATTGTACCGAAAGTGCTTGTCAGGAATAAGCCTGAGGAACTGAAAGCCGGACGCGACCGGGCACTGGAAACCGCGATGGAATTGCTTCGCTGATATCCGTTTACGCCTTAAACACCTTTTCTAATGTATCTGAATGACCGTTGGTTGCGGCTGGCTGGTATTCCCCTGATTACGCTGCTGGGCGACTGGATTTTTTACGACGAAATCAACCGGCAGCACGGCTGGCCGTTCTGGTTCGATTATCTCGTAGGGCTGGCCGAGGTGTCTCTGCTATGGACCATCAGCCGGTTTGGCATCCTGCAATCGCGCCGCCGGTATCCAACCCTGAGCCAGTCGCCAAAACGCGTAATTTTTCAGGCGCTTTGGTTTATCCTTATAACCAGCGCTTTTCGGCTGACGACTTCGTTCATCTACGATATAACCCTTTTTTGGGGCTACCACTATACGCCTCTCCGTTATTTATATAACATAGCTGTAGGAGTTTTCTGTGTCATTCCGGTGGCGGCTATTTATGAAGGGCTTTACCTGTATCAGCAATGGCGAACGAGCTATCACGAAGCGCAGGAACTCAAGAAAATGACGCTGCAAAGCCAGCTGGAGTCATTGCGGGAGCAGGTGAAGCCGCACTTCCTCTTTAATAGCCTGAACACGTTGCAGGGATTGGTCATGGAAGACGAAAAAGAACAGGCGGTGCAGTTTATTATCAACCTTTCGCAGGTGTATCGGTATCTGTTGCAAAGCAACGAGCAGCCGCTTATTACGCTGGAGAGCGAACTGAGCTTCGTCCGGGCCTATATCAGTCTGCTGAAAACGCGGTTTGAGCAAGGGCTGGCGTTACACATCGACGTTGCTGCCGACAAACTGGCCTATACCCTGCCTCCGCTGACGGTGCAACTGCTGGTCGAGAATGCCGTAAAACACAATCGGGTGTCGACCGCCAGCCCACTGATTATCCGTATTCAGACCGATGCTACCCGGAACATCGTGGTAACGAATAACCGGCAACCCAAACAATCGACGCTCCTGTCGAACCGGATGGGCCTGAGTAACATCGCTGCCCGGTACAGGCTGTTGAACCAGCCCGATATAATCATTCATCAAACTGATACGATGTTTCAGGTGAGCGTTCCGCTCATAAAACCCGCATTGCCATGAACATACTGATTGTTGAGGACGAAGCCGTAGCCGCCCGTCAATTAAAATCCATGATTGGCCGGGTCAGTGCCGGTAGTACGGTGCTGTCGGTATTGGAGAGTATCGAAGCCTCCGTCGCCTACCTCCGTCAGCATCCTCAGCCTGACCTTATCCTGCTGGACATTGAACTGTCGGACGGGCAGAGTTTCGAGATATTCAAACAGGTAACCGTCACGTGTCCGGTCATCTTCATAACGGCCTATGATGAGTATGCCCGGCGTGCGTTTGAGGTCAATAGTGTTGATTATCTGCTGAAGCCCGTTGAAGAAGCGGCCCTCCGGAAAGCCTTCGACAAGTTTCGGCAGCTGCGGCAAACCTACGGTGGTTCGGGTGGCCTGCAACTACCAGTCAATGAGTTGTTACAACAGATTAACAAGTACATGCAAACTGCGACGCACTACCGCGACCGGTTTCTGGTTCACCAGGGACAACGATTGTTGCCTATCGATGTCGAAGAGGTTGCCTACTTTTTTTCAGCGAACAAACAGAGTTTTTTAAAAACCCTTACCGGTAAGCAGTATGCGATCGACTACTCACTTGACGAACTCGAACAAATGCTCGATCCGCGCCGGTTCTATCGCGCCAGCCGGCAGTTTATCGTTGGCCATAAAGCTGTCCGGAAGGTACATTTATTTTTTAACAGTAAGCTTAAAGTAGATGTCATGCCACCGGCTGACGATGAGCTCATCGTCAGCCGCGATAAAGCGATGGCCTTCCGGCGATGGCTGGGTGAGTAGTCATAACAGCATCCGTTTGTCTTGCGGCTCTACTTGTTGGTCAGATAAATTCCCAGCAGGCAGATACCCATGCCGGCGTACTGGGTGAAATAAACGGCTTCACCATCGGCAATACCCCAGCCCAGCGCCACAATCGGAATCAGGTACGTAACCGACGAGCCGAATACCGGTCCGGCCAGCTGTACGATCCGGTTAAACAGAATCGTCATGACCCCTGACCCCAGAACGCCTAATACAATCAGGGCCGACAGGCTGCGGCCAACGCCCGGCTCCTGCAATCGCTGTAACGCATCGGTCGGCAGCAGCGTCAGCAAAGCCAGCGGCCCGACGGCCATAAAAATCCAGCTGGTTGATACCAGCGACGGCATATGCCCTAAATAGCGGCCAATCAGGTTAATGTTGGTGCCGTAACAGAGCGTGGCAATTACGACCAGCAACGCATAGCCATTTACGGTAAAGCTGCCCGTCGTGCTGAAGAATACCAATAATACCGACCCGACCAGCCCCAGCAGAATACCGGCCAGCTGACGGCCCGGAATCTTACGGCCAAAGAAGAAGGCCCCGATCAGCAGCGTAAACAACGGACTCAGTGAGTTCAGTGCACCCGACAGGGAACTGTTGAGGTGCGCACCGGCAAAGGCAAACATAAACGCCGGTATCAGATTGCCAAGCAGCCCGGCTGCCAGCAGCACCCACCACCGCTGCTTTACTGATGTCCGGATTTCAGGCTGGCGGCTCTGGTGAGCCAGAAACGGGATAAAAAACAGCCAGGCCAGCAAAATGCGGCCCGCTGCTACCTGCTGCGAAGAAAACACTTCCAGGCTCCGTTTGATCAGGATAAAGGAACTGCCCCAAACCAGTGCGAGTATACACAGAAATGCCCAGGCTACCCATGTCCGCGCAGGGGTCACCGGCACTGTAGTAGCCGTAGATGTTTCAGTCATTAGAAAGGTTGTATTTCAGGTTACGTATTGAGCACACAGGGGCAGCGTCTAAGACAACACAGCGTCGGGCTGGTAAACCTGCTGCACGGTTTCCAGAATAGCCAGTACTTCAGGATAGGTATCGGCCGTGACGAGCTGGGCCCGGTATTGCTTAAAGTTATCCAGTCCCTTGAAATAGCTGGCGTAGTGACGGCGCATTTCAAAAATACCGACCCGCTCCCCTTTCCAGCGGATTGAGAAATCGAGGTGTTTCAGGCACACATCAATGCGGTCGGCAATGGTCGGTGCCGGCAGGTGCTCGCCGGTTTTCAGGAAATGTTTGATCTCGTTGAAAATCCACGGATACCCGATGCTGGCGCGGCCGATCATAATGCCATCAACGCCGAACCGGTTTTTGTATTCCAGGGCCTTTTCAGGCGTGTCGATGTCGCCGTTACCGAAAATCGGAATCGTGATGCGGGGATTTTCTTTGATCCGGCCGATGAGCGTCCAATCCGCGTCACCCTTGTACATCTGCACCCGCGTGCGGCCGTGTACAGTCAGCGCCTTGATACCGATGTCCTGCAGGCGTTCGGCCACGTCAAGGATATTTTTGGTACTATCATCCCAGCCCAGGCGCGTTTTGACAGTTACAGGGAGGTGCGTCCCCTTCACGACGGCTTCCGTCATTTTCACCATCTTGGGAATATCCTGCAACAGCGCCGCTCCCGCCCCGCGGCAGGCCACGTTCTTCACCGGACAACCGTAATTAATATCAATCAGATCAGGATTAGCACGGGTAGCAATTTCGGCACAACTGCCCATCGTCTCAATATCAGATCCGAACAGCTGAATCCCGATCGGTCGTTCGTATTCAAAAATGTCCAGTTTCTGCACACTTTTGGCGGCATCGCGGATCAGTCCTTCCGACGAAATAAATTCGGTATACATCAAATCAGCGCCATTGGCCTTGCAGACCGCCCGGAACGGCGGATCGCTGACGTCCTCCATCGGCGCCAACAGCAATGGAAACTCACCTAAGTCAATGTTTTCGATTTTTACCGATTTATTCTGATTGCTCATATCTTGTTAATGCTGGTTCTACCCGTTTCTCCGAAACACCGTTCCCGCCCTGAATCGTTCCTCTTTTTTTTTACTGACAGGCTTGCAGGACCTACGAGACAGGGGATTATTACCGTCTGATCATGTACAATACGACCACCTTTAGTAACTTCCCTGACAGGTTTTTTTCGTTCCGAACAGACTTAAACTCATTTCTACCGTAAATTTACGCAATTATGCAACCCAACTATACACCACCTACAGGCGGATTCAACAGCATCACACCGCTGCGCAGCCTTTTACTGCTTACCGGCTGTCTGTTGCTGGGGATGACGCTTGGCGCCCTGCTGGCCGATGGCACCGTATATATACTGTCGCCGCTGTTTGGGCAGGACCCGCCCCTGCGGCTGTTACCTCTGATTAAGCATCCGGAAAACTACCCTAACGGCTGGCCCTTGCTGATGATTGCGCAGGGGGTCAATCACCTGTTTAACTTCCTGATTCCGGTGCTCGTATACTGGAAAATCTTTGAACGCAGTAGCTTTGCGGCGGCAAACGACCGGCCTTTATCAGCCGTGACGGGCCTCGGCCTTGTGGTCATGCTGGTAATTATTTTTATGCCGTTCAACGCCCTGCTGATTGAGTGGAACCAGAACCTGACACTGCCGGAAACGCTTGCCCCTATTGAAAAATGGATGCGCGCCAAGGAAGATGAGCTGTCCGGCCTGACAAAATTCCTGACCGGCTTTACCTCTACCGGTCAATTGGTAATGGCCATTCTGATCATCGCGGTTATTCCGTCTATTGGCGAAGAAGTGCTGTTCCGGGGCGTTCTTCAGCGTAATTTCATCCGGTGGACCGGTAATCTGCATGTCGGTATCTGGCTGGCAGCGGCCATTTTCAGTGCCATCCATATCCAGTTTTACGGCTTTTTCCCGCGGATGCTGCTGGGGGCACTCTTCGGTTATCTGTATGCATGGTCCGGTAATTTATGGGTACCGATTCTGGCCCACTTCGTAAACAACGGGTTTACGGTTCTAATGGTCTATCTCAATAAACAGAAGGTAGTTTCGGTGAATATTGAAGAAACCGAATCCGTTCCGCTTTTAGGCGCTTTGGTGTCGATGATTCTTTCATTCGGAATATTGTACTATTTTCGTCAAATTAACCAAACCAGGCCATCCGGTTCAGAACGGCTTTAGTCAACGCGTATGTTAGTAAACTGGGAAAAAGTCCTGACAACTCCCCTCCCGTTCCGGGCCGAACTCGCTAAAGCCTTGCTGGCCGAACATGATATCCAGGCCGTAGTTGTGAACAAGAAAAGCAGTAGTTACCCACCTTTTGGCAATTGTGAGTTGTTTGTTCCGCAGGAGCACGCCATTGTTGCCAAAGTAATTCTGGATAATGAAACCACGTTTAGCTAATTTATCTAATCTGCAGCAACGGATTATTGCCGCCATTGCAGGGATTTTTCTGATTCTTGGCGCCATTATGTACGCCGACTGGAGTTTTGTTCTCCTGTTCTGTGCCATCAGTGCACTCACCCAGATTGAATTTTACCGGCTGCTCGGCCTAGACGGCAACCAGCCGCTTACGTTTTACGGTACAGTGGTCGGCTGTTTTATCTGCCTGCTTACTTTTTTTATCGAAAAGGAATTTATTCCGCACGATACCTACTTTCTGATCTGCCCGGTAGCGTCGATGGTCTTTCTTATTAAACTGTACAAAAAGAAAGACATGAAGCCGTTCACGAACATTGGCTTTACGTTTCTGGGCATCATCTATGTCGCGGTTCCCTTCGCGCTGCTGAACGTGCTTGCATTACGCGGAGGCAGCTACCACCCTAAAATCATCCTTGGCTGTCTGCTGCTACTGTGGGCCAGTGATATCGGCGCTTATTTTGCCGGTACCAAATTCGGCCGCCGTAAACTGTTTGAACGCGTATCACCGAAAAAATCGTGGGAAGGCAGTCTGGGCGGGGCGGCTATGGCGGCGATAATCGCCTTCATCCTGACCATTTATGCCCCTGACCTGAAGCCCTGGCAGTGGTACTGCGTCGGCGGTATTATTGTCGTTACCGGCACCTACGGTGATCTCGTCGAATCGCTCTTTAAACGCAGCATTGCCATAAAGGACTCGGGCAGCAGCATTCCCGGTCACGGTGGCTTTCTGGACCGCTTCGACGGCCTGTTGCTGGCTGCTCCGTTTATCATCACCTTTCTGAAGCTGTTTGCCTGAAAACGGTGAAACTCCTAACATTTCTTAAAATATTCGATTAGATAAGTAAGGATTCTGTTTCCTTTCGTTATTTTGTAATACATCAGCCCAAAACGCTGACTTAGTAAGGTAATTCATGAACGCTGTACTAACGAAAATAACTATACTCTTTCTTCTGATCTGCCTGGCCGGCGTTTTTACGGAAACAAAGGCGCAGGGACAGGAGCGGCAAGTGACCTTTACCGGCTTTTTGACGGGGGGGAAAAGTAACGAACCGTTGCCGGGTGCGTATATCTACATCCCGCGCGCCGGTCGTGGTGTCCTGTCGGCCAACAACGGTTATTTTGCACTGCCGGTTTTTCCCGGTGACAGTATTATCTTCAGCTATGTCGGGTATAAGACCCAGTACCATATCATTCCGCGCCGGCTTTCCGACGTGACCTATTCGGCGGTAGTAGCCCTTCAGGAAGATGTCAAAACGCTGGCCGAAGTAAAGGTGTATCCGTACGCGACCGAACAATTGTTTAAAGAAGCCTTTGTGAACATGAAACTCCCTGACGAAAAAGAACGGGAGAACCTGGCCAAAAACATGGACCCGATGTACCTGATGCGGATGTCGGCGATGACACCGATGGGAGCCGTGGCCAATCACCAGTACTTCATGAATCAGCAGATTTTCGGGCGCGATGCCATTACCAGCCGTGGTCAGGCAAATACCATCCCGTTCCTGAATCCACTGGCATGGGCCAACTTTATCCGGTCGATCAAACGGGGCGATCTCCAGAGCAAGGAATACCGCAAAGTACTGAACCAAGCGCCGCCGGAGAATCTGAAACGAGACGATCTGCTGCGGGAAAACTGATTTCCGGATTATTTTCAGGGCAAAAGGTGCGACGATATGGGTAAAAACCTGGTTTTTCCCATGACCATCGCACCTTTTTCTATTTTGTCTGTTATTTTGGCCGCATGATCACTGATTTAGATAAAACCGACCGCCTGATTCTGACCCTGCTTCAGGAAAATGCGCAGCTGACCATGCAGGAAATCGGCCAGCGCATCAACCTGTCCAAAACGCCGGTTCATGAACGGATCAAACGCCTCGAACGCGAAGGCTACATTGACCGCTACGTCACCATCGTCAACAAAAAGAAACTCGGCAACCTGTTGCTGGTTTATTGTCAGGTAACGCTCGACAAACAAACCCGCGACACCTTTGCGGACTTTAATAAGGCAATCAACGACATGCCCGAAGTCCTCGACTGTGTACTGGTCTCCGGCACGTTCGACTACCTGCTCAAGATTATCATCCGTGACATGGAGAGCTACAACCGCTTTTATCAGGAACGTTTGTCGGTGATTCCCGGCATCCTGCACATCAGCAGTTTTTTTGTGATGGACGAAGTAAAAAGTACGACGAACATCCCGGTTAACGCCTGAGTTACCCACCGGTTCCGGCCGTTTGAGAGAAAAAAACAACACACCACCCGAAGCCTGTGACTTTCGCTTATCTTTTGGGCATAATTTTCTGATTATGCTTATCAAACGACGCCTTTACATGACACTGGCCGGCGCGGCCTGTACCGTTAGCTTACTCACCGCTTGCCAATCCGGCAATAAACAGGAGGAAACCACCACTACGGCGACAACCGCTGCGCACGCCGACACACCGGATAGTGCGGCTACCCAAACAGCCACTCCGCCGGCAACGGCTCCCGCCACTGACCCGGCCTCTATCCCTGCCGGTAAAATTGCGGATGCAGCTACGATTCTGTCGCGGCCGCAGGTACCGATCCTGTGCTATCACCAGGTCCGCGACTGGCGGGCAAAAGACTCGAAAAGTGCGAAGGATTACATTATTCCGGTGGCAGCCTTTAAAGAGCACATGAAGATGCTGGCCGACAGCGGTTACCATACGATCGTGCCCGATCAGCTCTACGCCTACCTGACTACCGGCGCGAAGCTCCCCGAAAAACCGGTGATGATTACCTTCGACGACGGCGACCTCGACCAGTACGAAACGGCCTTACCGGAACTCGACAAGTACGGGTTCAAAGCGTCGTTTTTCATCATGACTGTCGCTATCGGTCGGCGCGGCTACCAGCCCTACATGGACAAGGCCCAGATTAAGGACCTAGCCGACCGTGGTCATACAGTTGGCCTTCATACCTGGGACCATCATAATGTCAAAAAATATCAGGGCGACGACTGGAAAATCCAGATTGAGGAGCCCAGGAAAAAACTGGAAGCCATCATTGGTAAGCCTGTCTACCATTTCGCCTATCCGGTTCGGGCTCTGGAACGAAGCGGCCTTGCCGGAACTAAAAAAAAGAGGACTACTGACTGCCTACCAACTGGCCGAAAAGAAACGGGACCCGAACGATCCGCTTTTCTGCATCCGCCGGATCATTGCCGGCGGGCAGTGGAGTGCCAAAACCCTCGCCCGCAACATGACCGGCAGTTTTCACTGATTTTATTTTCCAGGCCCGTAGTGATACGGGCTTTTTTATGTGTAGAGACGCAAGATATTGCGTCTCAGTAGCCGGTCATACCCCAAACAGAGCATTTTGCGTCTCAGACACTTAATTTACATTAATAATCCTTATCGGCTGAGACGCAAAATGTTGCGTCTCTACGAGGGTTGTTTGTAGCGGAACGCGTGCAGAATCAGCGCCTCAAGCACATCGTGCTGTATGTCGCTGAGCTTTTTGATATACACACACCCTTTACCGGTCTTGTGTTTGCCGAGTTGGGTGAGCAGCGGCTCTCGTTCGGGGAAGCCGGTGGGCAGATAGAGCGTCAGGGCATCTTTGCGGGGCGAAAAGGCCACAATCGGGGCATCCCCCTCGCGGCCGCTTTCGTAGACATAATGATAACTGCCGAAGCCGACGATAGAAGGCCCCCACATTCTGGGCGGCATACCGGTCTGTGCTTCGAATATGCCGGCCAGGTGCCGGCTATCGGTGCGTTTGGCCTCGTCAGTAATCGATGCCAGAAAATCGTCCACACTGATGGTGGTTTCGACAGTTTTGTTTTGCGCCATGTCCGTAAAAAAGGAGTTCAGAAAACGTGTTGTTTACCAACGAAATATACAAAAAAAGCCGGACAAATGCCCGGCTTTCAGTCATTGATTCGGCTCCACCCGGAACCAGTCGAAATCGGCAAACCCGGAATCGTTAATCTGGGTCGTTCGGGTACAGAACAGGCCCATTTTGGCACCGATCCATTTGCCCGGCTCCGCCTTAAAGGGCTCACCGGCATCGGTAAACGACTGTCCGTCGAGACTGTAACTGAACCGGCAGGTTGCCCCTACGGCCATCCGCATCCGCAGGTAAACGGTACCGTTCGGCAGGCGGGCGATGACTTTTTCGGCTTCCGGCTTTCCGTCAACGGCTTTCGCACAAACGCCATAGACCAGCTCAAGACCGTCTTTCCGGCTCCGGATGGCCAGACTGGCATAACTCTGCCCCATCAGCACCAGACCCGCCTTTTCGTTTTCGAGCTTCGGATTAGGCGTAAACGTCATTTTGGTGGTTGCCATAAAGGCGTCGGCCGGCAAACTTCTGCATCAATACGTTCGGAACCTCCCACAGATTCCGGGCTCCCTCGGGTATTTTATGGGTGTATAACCGCAGAAAACCCAGCTTACTCGTAGTCATCCAGGTTCCTTTCGGATTGGCCTGCCATTGCCACTGAAGCCCTAACCTAAGGTCGTTAAACTCATCTGACTCTGCGGGTGTTGCCACCGGATACGTCGCCCCGACATCGGGCTTTTTAAAGGTAAGCACCGGTTCGCCCTTGCCGTCGCCGTCCGGATCAACACCGATCACCGGCCAGTCATTGACCCAGCGCATCGGTTGCAGGTGAACCACCCGGCCATACGCGTCCTTGTCCCTGAAAGTGCAGGAACCAATCCTGCTGCGGCCGGCCCTTTACCGGCGGCGTATCTACCCACGCGCCCTGATGCGGCCCGTTGACGGGTGTTTTGCCCTGGTCCAGCACAATCTTCCGTTCGTAGGGTCCGTAAATGTTTTTCGACCGCAGTACGAGCTGCCAGCCCGTCGGTACACCACCCGCCGGAGCAAAGAGGTAATAATAGCCGTTGCGCTTGTAAATTTTCGGGCCTTCGATGGTCGGATCGGTTTCGTGACCGTCGTACACAATTGCCCCCTCATCAATCACTTTGGTCCCGTCGGCACTCAGCTGTTTTACGGTGATGATGCTTTTGATACCCGCCCGGCTACCGGCCCAGCCATGTACAAGATAAACCGTCCCGTCATCGTCCCAGAGCGGGCAGGGATCAATCAGGCCCTTACCGCTTTCGACCAGGACCGGTTCCGACCACGGCCCCGCCGGATTGGTTGCCTTTACGACATACACCCCGAAATCGGGGTCGGGGTAGTAGATATAAAATTCGTTGTTATGGTACCGGATAGCCGGTGCCCATACCCCGTTTCCGTGCTGCGGAGCCGAAAAATGGTCCAGCGGCGGTTGTCGTTTCAGGGCATGACCGATCAGCGTCCAGTTCACCAGATCGCGCGAGTGCAGGACCGGCAATCCCGGAACCGCATCAAAACTCGACGCAATCATGTAGTAATCCTGCCCGGCACGGCAGGCATCCGGGTCTGAATAATCGGCGTTCAGGACCGGATTTTTGTATGTGCCGTTTCCCGGATCTGACACCCAGACTTTTGAGACATAGGGCGCGGGTTTCACCGCTGCTTTCTGTGTCCATCCATAAACCGGCAGCAGCAACGCAACGGCAGCAAGCGATATCGTTTTCATGTTGTATTTTTTGACAAATAGTCGGATTAGCAGCCGGAATAACCTTTTTACTGGTTCCACATAGCCACATAAGTGCAACCATCAGAAACCAGTTTTAACGCGGTTCCCACGGACTCGTGCCACCGAAAATAGCTTGCAGGGTATATCGTTTGGCCTCCTTGGCTGACAGCTGTTTTGACCATTTCACCCGACCGGCCGGATTAGCGCCGGGGCCGGTACTGCCGTATTCGGCATAGAGTACAGTAGCTTCGTTGGCAGGATTGTTCCAGTTCTGCCAGCCTTCCGGCAGAATGTGCGCTCCCATCTCTGTCCGGATAAAGATCGTTTTGGCCTGGGGTCGCCACGGACGCCCCAGATAAACCTTCTGCGCCGCCGGATCGGCAATCAGTTTACAGTCGAAAAAGACAAACCCATACGACTGATATACCGGTGTTGCGGCGGCGGTGATGTACGAATTCACGAGGCTTTTGATGGTACAACCCTGAAAAACAGCGATTGATTTACCGAAAATAAAGTCTGTTGTCCCTTCGATATAGCAGTTTTCGTAATACTGCCGGGTCCCTTCGCGGGCAGCATACAACGTATCCTGATTGCCCAGCAACCGGCAATTCCGGACGATACAGCGGTCCCCTTCTACGTGCAGCGCCACCGCCTGACCAACCCGGCCCGCCGTATTCTGAATCGTCAGATTTTCGAGCACTATGTCCGGTGCATCCACCAGCACTACATACGAGGTGTAGGTACTGAATTTGTCCTTGCCGGTCGCGTCTTTACCGCCCGGATACGCTTTGCCGGAGTAGTCGTTGCCGGTAATGATTACCCCGTCACGGCTTTCACCGATCAGGTGAATATTCGGCTTCCAGGCCGGAATCAGCAGTTTTTCGGTGTACGTACCGTTTTTGATGTAGAGCGTCACCCGCGCCTGCGAATGATCGCGGAAGGCGTTGACAGCCTCCTGAATGGTCCGGAAATTACCGCTGCCATCCTGCGCCACCGTAAACGAGGCCGGATAGGTCACAGATGCCGGTGTAGTGGTCTGCGAAAAGGATTTATTGATAAAAGCAGTGAAAAAACAGAGAATAAGCAGGGCAATACGCATGCAGGAAAAGGGAGTTTTAGGCTCAACAATGGCCGGTTTATACCAAATGATCTTTGTTAAATATCCATCCATTCCTGTGATTTCCCAAGCGTTACGGGCCATTTTTTATACTGCAATCGTTCCCGGCAACGTTACCAGCGCAACTTTTTTTCCGGCACTTCCACCCGTAACCGGTTACTTTTTGCAGTCAGTACAACGCTCAACCTTTCAATACACATGACGATCTGGTATCTGACCGACCTGGCAGGCACAAGCGTTTTTGCCATTTCCGGTGCCCTGACGGCGCTCAGCAAGAAAATGTATCACGACCTGTTCAGCATTTTCTTTATCGGTTTTGTGACTGCCATCGGCGGCGGTACGCTGCGCGACATCATCATGGGTGCCCACCCCATCGCCTGGATACGCGACCCGAATTACCTGATCATCATTGCAGGCAGCGTATTGGTGGCCATCGTTTGCCGGAAGTGGTGGCTGGGAGCCCTGAAGCGGCCGCTGTTGCTATTTGATACACTCGGCGTGGGCATATACACCATTCTGGGGCTGCAAAAAGCGCTGAGTGCCGGCGTCAACAACTGGGCAGCAGTACTACTGGGCATCATGTCAGCGATTTTCGGCGGGGTTATCCGCGACACCCTGGTCAACGACCTGCCGGTTATTTTCGGCAAAGACCTTTACGTAACTCCCTGCTTTACCGGCGCGCTCGTTTACCTGTCAGGCAGCACCCTTGGCCTCGACCCCACCCTGACGTTTATGCTGTCGGCCGGTACCATCACGCTGTTCCGTCTGCTCGCCATCCGCTATCAGTGGTCTCTGCCCAAAATTGAGTAGGCCCCACAAACCTGTTGAACTATTTGGAGATTGAGTTTTGCTATGCTGAAGTTGTGTCAGATTTACACGTTTGAATCTTGTAGCCCTTTAACAAGCGTTACGGCTCGGCTCAGGCGTGTCGATACGACCGGCAATCTGCTTAACTGATCAAATCCGTGAACCTGTTGAACACAAAAATCCCCGCTACCTGCACATTTCGGCCAACAACCTGGCTACCGGCGATCTGGGCCTGACCAACGAGGGCTTCAAAGGCATGGGCCTCAAAAACGGCCTCCGCTACGATTTTTCGGTTATGTACCGCCTGTCTTCCGGCACAAACTGAACGGGCAGTTGCGGGCCATGAACGCCGACCTGATCGACGAACACTACTACCGGCGGCCGGAATGGTTTCCGGAGAATGCCACCCGGTATGACCAGTACCCCTGCACCGGGTCAAAGGTATTTGCCGGCGAGTGGGCCGCCCAAAGCTCTTTTCGCTTTACAAAGGCACACAGGCCCTTGATTTGACCCAACAGGGACAACTCGTGGCCGATACCGACAGCCTGTATGCGTCGGCCGTACTGGATCAGAAAACGGCCGAGGTGATTGTGAAGCTGGTTAATGTATCGGGTAAGCCGGTCCACCGCACCATTCTGCTGGATGGCACCAAAAAACTGAAACCGGCCGCCACCCTGACCCTGCTGACAACCGATAAGCTGGAAGCGGTCAATACGTTTGAAAACGCCACGGCAGTCAGCCCCGTTAAACGGCCGCTTCCGGTTGATGTCCGGAAAAAAGCGGTTACGGTAACGCTGGGGCCGCATTCGCTGTCCGTCATCCGGATACCGGTTTACTAGTTTTCTGCCACGAAGGGTTAAATCACAAAGGCGGGAAGGACCAAAGCAGCACGAAGTATATTTTCTTTGTGCTGCTTTGGTCCTTCCCGCCTTCGTGGTTAGATTATTTATACCGTTTCAGAATCGCCATGATCTTGTGGTGAATGGCGGTGTTTTCGTATATCCCCCGGAAATCAAGCGAATGCGGGCCGTAGGCAAATACCGGCACCATGACACCCGTATGGTCGTTGGTGCTGAAATGCCCGTCGACATAGCCGCGCTTCAGATCACCGTCGAGCAGGGTCAGCCCGCCGGTTTCGTGGTCGGCGGTGACAATAACGAGGGTTTCGCCGTTTTCATCGGCAAAGCGCATGGCCTCACCGATGGCACGGTCAAAATCGACCATTTCACGGGCTACGTAGCCAAGATCTTTAGCGTGTCCGCCGTAATCAATCTGCGCTCCTTCAGCCATCACAAAAAAGCCCTTTTTCCGCCCCTTCAGCTCGCGGATAAGCTTGTTGAGGCCATCCGACAGAAAGCTGGTCCGGCCCTGATGCACGGCTCCGACTGCCTGATCATCAAGCAGCACAAACGGCGGCTTCATTGCTTCCAGCCCGCTGAAACTTGTACCGACCTGGTACTGCCGTTGCCGCAGCGTATCAAGCACTTTCCGTTCGTTAAAAAACCGGTAACCGCCTCCAATGAGGATATCGACCGGCGAGTGCAGAAAATCCGTGGCAATGTCGTACTCAAACGCGCGGTCGGGCTGATGGGCATAAAACGCAGCCGGTGTGGCATCGGTCACGCTCCCTACCGTAATGATACCGGATGGCATGCCCCACTGCCGGATCAAGGCCGGAATCGCAGGTAAGGCCACTCCCGCTGAATCGACTCCGATGTAGCGGTTGTTGGTTTTTGAGCCGGTGGCCATCGCCGTGCCGCCCGCCGCCGAATCGGTAATGTACGAATCGGCAGAACTGGTTTTTGAAAACCCGATATTCAGAAAATGGCCCAGATTCAGGCTCCCGCGGTTGGCGGTCAGGCCCGCATAAATTTGCGCCAGGCCCATGCCGTCGCCAATCAACAGGATTACATTTTTGACCCGGCTGCGTTCGTCGTTGTTGCGGTATGTCGGCTGGTAAGGCGTGTGAAAGCTGGTATTCTGAAATTCAGCCGTCGGGCGGCTGTTGAGAAACCCGGCCAGTTCGGCAATGTGGTCGGTATTGATAAAGTCAACGCCGAGGTTGATCAGCGCTTTCCACGTATTCACGTTGTCGGGCGTGGCCCAGAGCCGTACTTTTTTCCCCTGCGCGTGGGCCTTGCGGATCATCCCCAGCAGCTTTGTCCGCTCTTTTTTCACGATCAGGCCTTTCCCGTTCCAGCCGCTATAGCTCAGAAATGACTGGCTGATCAGGCCGACGCGGGTTAACTGCTCAGCGGTGTAGGCTATCTCCGGACGGCCATCGAATTTCAGCCATGACGGATAGGCCTGAAACTGTTCCGGTTGTGGCATGTTCCCGCTGACTACTACCTGTACCGGCCCGTTATCGCCGAAAACCGCCGGATGGGCAGCCAGCAGTTTCACCAGCAACGGCAATGTCTGGTCAGCCGGCGTTTTCAGGTCAATCAGGAGTTGCAGGGGTTGTTTGTCTTCGTAGACGGCCCCTTTCAGCTCGGCCACTTTCTGTACCAGCGGCTGAATATACAGCGCGTCAAGGGTCCGGCTGCCGGTAACTGCCGACGGATCGTGGGCGACATAGAGCGTACCGTTTACGGCATGTACATCGGCCTCAATAGACCCGAAATGCTGGTGATAGGCCTGCCAGAACGGTATTTTCTGTTCGTAGTCGTTGTGTGAGTGGGCCTGAGCGGTTGTGTAGCGCATGGGCGTTTGGGCATGGAGGGACATTGACAGCAGCAACAGGCCCAGCCAAACCTGAATGCCCCGGTTATTTTTTCGGAACCTCATTTTTGGGAATTACGCGCGAAAACAGGATCTGACCGGCCGCGTCGATGATCTGTACCAGAAACTGGTTTTCAGTAATCGAGAAAGCCATGAACCCGTTATTGCCATTATAAAAAATATTCTCCGGCGTCTTGTGCGGATTGTTATCCGTTTCGGAGCCAGCCCCCGACAAAAAATGGTGAGTCGGGCCCACCGGTTTGTTGTATTGCAGGTCGTGGTCGTGGCCTGACAGGTAGATATCCACCCCGAATTCATCCAGTACCGGCTTAATTGCCTGCCGGACCGGCCCCGTGACCGCCACCCGTTTCCCGGCCGTATACAGGGGATGATGGCCTACCACAATTTTCCAGCGGATCGACGGGTCAGGGTCGGCCAGGACCTCCCGAAGCCAGCGTTTCTGGGCGGTGGTATCCTGCTGACTCAGGGCGGGGGCAAGGTCTTCATTTTTATAATAGCCGGGTTCAAAGCCGTTGGTATCGATAAAGACAAATAAAACCTTGCTGTTACCAACGCTTTTTTTCAGGGAGTAATAGCGGGCTGGCATCCGCCACCGGCGGCTAATTTTTGAGTACTCAATCTGGGCATCGGCATTTCCGCCGTAATCGTGGTTGCCCAGCACAGGGTACCAGTTGCGTTGCAGATGCGCATAGGTATAGACCGACTCAAAACTCCCCCACCACAGCGGGTCCTGCGCACTGACCACTCCGTTCGGATAAATGTTGTCGCCGGTCGAAATCACAAAGTTGCCGTCGAGCCCGGCCATAGTTTTCGCCATCTGGAGCGCAACGGCTTTCTGACTGTACTCGCCCTGACGGCCCCAATCGCCCACCACCACAAAGTTCAGCGCACCTTCCAGCGTTTTGAGCTCCGGAATCCGGCCGAGGGTATACCCGGCCTTTTCCTGTTTTTCGTAATTGGCCCGGGTGGGCATCTGCGCCCAGAGCGGCGAAACCGTCAGGAAAAAGAGTGTACTTACAGAGGCGAGAAAACGATAATGACTCATGCTACAATAACGTTTTGCAAAGGTAGCCGATGGATTCGGCCTGTTTCTGCCTGCAAGATTACGAATTCATTACCATTCCGGCCAGCTTTCATAAAATACACCTAACAAGCTATTTCGTAACAATTTGACAAGATTCCGGTAACGCTCCGGTAATACAGGAACACGACTTTTGTGGCTGCATAGTCAGTCTCTGTTTCCTGAACCTTTTTCCTTTCTGCCGTCCCCCCATTTACTGCTACTCTGTCTGGCTGACTGATTTTCATTGCATTTAACCTGAAATACTGACTTATGAAAAACGCAATTATGATTCTGCTAGCAGGGTTACTCCTGGTAAGCATGCATTCGGAACGGCCGTCTATGATGTTTCGCGCGCCGTTTACCGTCGATTCTCTCGGCGCGGGTCAGGGCGCGGCCTTTATCGGCGGTAACGTCTATCTGTACGGTGATCGTGAGGTGGGCATGATCCGGCGTTATACGCAAACCACCGACGGACTAACCTACACCAACCGTGAAATTAAACTGACGGAAAAAGGTCAGGATATCATCAATCACCCGACCGGCATCGCCTGGAATGGTAAGGATCCGACCTTTATCGGCAACAGCATCCGGCTGAATCCGGAAGGGACCAAATGGCGGGCCGTGATTTACAGTGTCGACTGGAACCGCCTGCTGAAAACCGGTACCCTCGACGGCAACCTGTTGAATACCATCGAGGATGACGCCTGCATTCAGGGGACCCGCCCCGAGTACGTGCGCTACAAAAACAAATGGTACGTAGCCACGGCCGATTACGGTAACAACGGCAATGAGGTCCGGCTAATGGACCCTGAAAAGCTTCATAAAGCGAAGAAGACCAGCGAAGCCGGTGTCGTAGTGAACAAGTTTACCTGCACCCCTTTCGTGCAGAACCTGCACTGGATACCCGAAAAAGGCCTACTGGTTCTGATTCAGAATCAGATCGAGGGTCGCCGGTGGCGCTTTACGCTCGTCGATCTGGCCAAATCCCTGGAATCGGGTACGCAGCAGGTAGTCCGGGTTATTGACACTGATGATGCCGACGAACTGGAGGGCTTCACGCTCTCGGGCAGTCTGAACCGGGGTATAGCCGTTTCCTCAGCCCGCCGGAACAATGTACGGCTGGTCGACCTGAACTGGTAAGCACACCACCATTTCATCCTGATAATTAAATACATACAACTTTATACAATCTGAATTTGCATGAATCATTACCCCAACCCGGTTATGCGGCTGGTGGCAGGCCTGTTTGCGGTGACCGTACTGTCATGGCCGGCTTACCCGATCGCTGCACACGCCGCCGGACGTCCGCAGGTTCGTCCGTCAGCCACAAACCTGCAACGCATCACCGGTCAGGTGACCGACACCAATGGACAGCCAATGCCTGGTGTCAGCGTTGTGGAGAAACAGACCCGCAAAGGCACCGTTTCGGACGGAAACGGGCAGTTCTCCCTCGATGTCAATCAGGGCGCAACACTCGTATTCTCGTTCATCGGCTTTGACACGCAGGAAGTCGTAGTCGGTCAGCAAACAAGCCTGACCATTCAGCTGAAAGAAGGCAGCACCATGCTGAACGAAGTCGTGGCTGTCGGCTATCAGACGCTGCGGAAAAGCGACGTGACCGGTGCGATTGCCAACGTAAAAGCCCGCGAGCTGAACGTCACCGCCCCTACCCTCAGCCAGGCACTGGTCGGCAAACTGGCCGGTGTGCAGGTGTCGCAGGTAAGCGGCGCGCCCTATCTCGGGGCTAAAATCCGGGTACGGGGCATCGGGTCGATTAACGCTAGTTCCGATCCGCTCTACGTCATCGACGGCTTTCCGGCGGGCAACGATGTGTTTATTAATCCGAATGATATTGAAAGCATCGACATCCTGAAAGATGCTGCCTCGGCCGCCATCTACGGCTCACGGGCATCGGGCGGGGTGGTGCTGATCACCACTAAACGCGGTAAGGACGGCAAAGGTAAATTCGAGTACGAATTCCAGTACGGGATCAATCAACTGGCGAAAAAGGTCAAGCTGCTCAATTCGTCTGAATTTGTCCAGCTGCTGATCGACGCACGGAACAACACCTACCGCGACCTGATGCAGAATGCCGGTAAAGCATTCAGCGATGCCAACTTCTCCGACGCGAACGCCACACGGGTAGCCAATGTCGGCAACGCCAGCGCCGTTCAGATTCCGGCTGAGTTCTACGATTTCGCGTCGCAGCAGATGATTGCGCCGAAATACAACACCGACTGGCAGGACGTATTGTACCGGAACGCCCCGATGACGCGCCACAATCTGACTTTCTCGGGCGGTAACGGCTCAACCCGCTATCTCATCAGCGGCGGCTACCTGAACCAGCAAGGTATTCTGGACCCCACTAAACAGGAACGGATTAACCTGCGCGCCAATATCGACGGCGAAATCAGCAAGAAATTCAAGGTCGGTACCAGCATTTTCCTGACCTCGACCAACAACCGCGAAGTACAGGAGGGCCGTTTTAACCAGGGCCCGATTCTGGGCGCGCTGATCTACATGCCGATCTTCCGCGCTTATGACGACAACGGCAACCTGATCAAAAACGAAGCAGCATCGCAGTCGGCTTTGTACGGGTATCAGACCATCGAAAACCCGCTGGCCCTGGCCCGTGAGACCAACATTACCCGCAAAGGCCTCCGCACAAACCTGACCGGTACCGCCAGCTACGACATCACGAAGGGCCTGACCGCCCGCGCAAACCTGGGCTTGCAGACCTACAACGAAAAGTACGAATATTACCTGCCGACCAGCCTGAGCAACGGAGCAAACCCGCCGTATTCGGCCGCGTCGATTGCTGCCGCCAGGGCAACGGCTCAGACGAACGCAACCCAGAACATGCTCGGCGAGCTGACCCTGACCTATAACCGGCAGTTCGACCGCCACAACCTGAGTTTGCTGGCCGGTTATTCGGCGCAGAAAACGTCGGGCGACCTCATCAGCGTATCGGCGCAGGGATTCCAGAACGACCGGATTCAGGAAATTTCGGGCAAAGGTGCCGACCCGACCAACTTTTACCTGAACAGTGCCCGCAAATACAACGAGACCCTGCTGTCGTACCTGGCACGGGCATCCTATAACTTCGATGAGCGGTACTTCCTGACGGCGGCCTTCCGGACCGATGGTTCCTCACGATTCGGCCCGCAGAACCGCTGGGGCAGTTTCCCGTCGCTGTCGGCGGGCTGGACGGTATCTAATGAGCCGTTCTACCGCGATCTGGCCGGCGAAGCATCGTCGCTGAAACTGCGGGCGAGCTGGGGACTGACGGGTAATTACAACATCGGTAATTACAACTACCAGCAAACGATGAACAATCCGGGCGGGGCCGTATTCGGGAACGGTACGATCAACACAGCGGTTTGGGCCGGTGCGCTCAAAGACCAGAAACTGGGCTGGGAGTCAACCTCACAGTTTAACGTTGGCTTCGACCTCGGCCTGCTGAACAACCGCCTGTTACTGATTGCCAACGGCTATCTGAGTAACTCATACAACCTGCTGTTTAACCAGCCGGTGTCGGCCGTATCGGGTACATCGAGCATCCTGACTAACCTGCGCGATTCTAAAGTACAGAACAAAGGAATTGAGTTGCAGATCGACGGGCGCGTGGTATCGACCAGTGATTTTAAACTGAACCTGAGCGGCAACATTGCCCTGAACCGGAACAAAGTCCTGAACATGGGCGGCGCCAACACCATTTTCGGGATCGGTGCCGAGCGATCGTACATCACCCACATTACGCAGGAAGGCCAGCCGATTGGCATGTTCTACGGCTTTAAAGTGATCGGGATGGTACAGGAGAAAGACATGGAGGCCATTGCCCGGGACAACGCCAATTACAATTCGGCGACCCAGACCTATACCGCCGGTTACGTACGCAAAGGTCCGGCCCGTTCGACAGCATCCAGCAACCCGCTCCGCCCCGGCGACCTGATATTTGAAGACGTAAACGGCGATGGCGTGGTCAATGATGCCGACAAACGCGTGATCGGCACGCCGTATCCGAAATTCACGTATGGATTCTCGGTGACCTCAAGCTACAAAGGCATCGACCTGAACGCTTCGTTCAACGGCAGCTACGGCAACCAGGTGCTTGATGGTCAGGACTACTACCTGTTCAACATGGAAGCGTCGGGCAATCAGTATTCGGTGGTGAACGACCGCTACCGGTCGGCCAGTCAGCCGGGCAACGGGCAGGTATACCGGGCGTCGCGCGGGGGTACGCAGTCCAACAGCACCCGCCTGTCGACCTTCTACCTGCAAAGCGGTTCGTTCCTGCGGTGTTCCAACATCACCATCGGCTATAACCTGCCGGCTGCCCTGGTCAGCAAACTCAAGCTCGGCGGTATCCGCGTGTACGGCAACATCAACAACGCCTTTACCCTCACGAAGTATAAAGGCTATAATCCGGAAGTCGATTACAACTACAACGTGTACTACGACAGCAGTTCGGGAACAACCGGCGGCACCAGCTCAGCAGGTAGTAACCTGACACCTGGTGTCGATTACGGGCTTTATCCGCTGGCACGTGGCTATAACGTGGGCGTAAAAGTGACCTTCTAACGACTTGTCCGGCATTCAAATCAGAATCAGATCATGAAAAATACATTTAGTTTACTGTTGGGCGGGTTCCTGCTGGTATCCGTAACGGCCTGTAACGAAGACTTTCTGGTGCAGACCGATCCCAACGCGGTGGCCGCCAATACCTATTACCAGAACGAAAACGATGTGCTGTTGGGCGTGAACGGCGTTTATCAGGCGCTGCGCAACAACAACGGCATCGCCGAGGGCAGCGGGCTGTTTTCGGAAGAACGCTCCGACAACACCGGCCGGAACGACAACCAGTCGAACGCCGGGGAGCCGTTCCAGTTCAACGACTTCTCGCTGTTGCCGAGCAATACGTACCTGAAAAGCCACTGGCTGGCGCTTTATCAGACCATTACCCGCGCCAATCAGGTACTGGCCGGTATGGAAAACGTCACGTTTGCCAAAGCCGATACCAAATCACAGTACCAGGCCGAGGTGAAGTTTATCCGTGCGCTGATTTACTTCCACCTGGTCCGGAAATGGGGCGACGTACCGCTCGTGACCAAACCACTGACCTCGGCCGATGAGGTGTCGGCCAGTACATTCCGCGAGAAAAAAGAGAAGGTATACGACCAGATTGTTGCCGACCTGACGGATGTGGTGAACAGCCCGCTGCCTGATCATCAGCCGGCAGCCAATAAAGGCCGCGTATCGAAAGTAGCCGGTCTGTCACTGCTGGGTCAGGTGTATCTGACGATGGCGACCACCCTCGATCAGGCCAACCGGACTACCAACCTGAATCAGGCCAAAAACTTCCTGACGCAGGCGTACAGCAAGCGTACGTTCGGACAGCTGAAGGAAATCCCGTATGCCGACGTATTCGATGTAAACAAGAAATCGACCAACGCCGAGATCATTTTCCAGATTGTCTACAAACAGGGCGATGTGAACTATTCATCGGGTATTGCGGCCAGTAACCAGGCACAGGGCGAGACGATTAACTCGCTGCGGGTGACGACCGGTTCGGGGGGTAACGTAAAGGCAGATCTGGTAAAAGACTACGAAGACGGCGATCTGCGCAAAGACTTTTCGATTAAATACGCCAACGCCTCGAACGTGAAGGATTACTTCATCACCAAATACCGGGATGCCAGTGCTGCCGCGGGCGCAACCGGCTACGGCGGTAACGACTGGATTCTGATCCGGTATGCCGACGTGATCCTGATGCTGGCCGAAGTAAATCTCTACCTCAACGACGAAGCAACGGCTATCAGTTTACTCGATCAGGTACGGGCGCGGGCTAACATGCCGCTGTATGCCGTGGCCAAAACAAATGCTGCTTATGCCGCCCGGTACCCGACACTCAAACTGGCGATTCTGCACGAGCGACGCGTGGAACTGGCGTTTGAAAACCACCGCTGGTTCGACCTGCTCCGGTCATTTACACCGGATGAACTGACGGCGTACATGAAAACCAAAACGCAGGCGGATTACGGAACAGCGAAGGTGTCGAACTTCGGCCGGAAGGATTATTACTATCCGATTCCGTTTGATGAGTACAAGCTCAACCCGACGAAAATGTACCAGAACGAAGGGTACTAATCCTATCTGGTTCAACCGGCAAACGGCCTGCTCTTCCGCTAAGGGCAGGCCGTTTCGCATACCATCCGGTCCGGCTGAAACTACGGGTATGATTTTCGTCCGGCAGGATACCGTTAACTTAGTGCGTAAAGTGTATCTTTACAGCCGCACAGTACAATGGCAGGGCCTTAACTATACCTTGTCTGTATTCACCTTGATGAAAGAAAATCTGTTAACAACCGACGGGGAAAACCAGAAAGCCAAGTTCATTGCGATCAGTGAACTCATTATCGAACGCATAAAATCGGGCGAACTACAGCCCGGCGATCAGATTCCGTCGGAAAATGAGCTAATCAAAACCTACCAGGTCAGTAACACCACTGCCCGCAAAGCCCTGCTGGAAATTGAGTCGAAAGGCTGGGCACGGCGCGTCAAGGGCAAAGGCACCTACGTGCTGAACCGTACCGAAGACCATCACCTACTGCGCACCCTGGGATCGATCTACGCCACCCGACGCGGCTTCCACGACAGCCTGATTGCCGAGGGGTTCACGCCTAAAAACATTGTGCTGGAAAAGACGATTCTGCCCGACGGCATCTCCTCGGAAATTAACGGCCGCCATTTTATCATCGAAGGGCCGGTGATGAAGCTGCATCAGCTCCGGTATGCGGATGAGGTCCTGATTAAGGATGAAGTAAAATACATTTCCCTCCAGCTCTGCCCGAAAATAAACCGCATCCCGACCGAAGTCTCGTACTTCAAAGTCTACGAAAGTGCTTACCACCTGCATATCAGCGAAGTACAGCAGACGCTGAGTGTCCGGATTCTGGAGCCAAACACCACCAACTTCGATCTGGCGAAGCCAACGGCGGCGTTTGTCCTCGACAGTGCAGTTGTCTGCACCAACGACAAGGTAGTGGAGATCGAGCAGTCGTACTACCACGGCGACAAGTATAAGTTTGCCGTCATTGCCAACCCCGAAAAGCAACCCCGCCCCGTTCAGCCTACGGTCTGAACCACTTCATAATCTCCGCAGCAATGACCTCATGACCAGCCTCGTTAGGATGATTGACGTGCGACATATAGTCTTTCTGCTTGCCGGCTTTGGTCAGCTGCTGAAACACCGGATACGGGTCGGCCAGGCCGGTATGGTACTGCGCGGCCAGACTCCGGATTTGCTGCACATGGGGTTCCAGCGGGTTGGCCGGGTCGGTAATGTCAATACGCTGATCCGGAGACGGCGTCAGTAAAATCACCGGAATATGTCTTGCCTGTGCGGCCCGGATCATCTTTTCCCATGCTTCCCTGACCTTATTAATGTCTGAAAAGCGGTCATTGAGGGCATAGTCGATAAACAACACATCGGCCCGGTGCGGCAATACCTCCTGCTCCATCCGGGTTTCGCCCTTAACGGCATTTTCACCGCCGATAGCCGTAACAATTACGTTGATCACGGCGTAGGGGTATTGCTTTTTCAGCCGTCTGAGCACCAGATTCGGATAAGATTCCAGCGTGTGCACTTCATGATCGTGCCAGAATCCGGCCGGTACTGAATGGCCGTGAAATACCAGATTGATGGTCCGGTTTTTAGGCCAGACAGCCTTCAGTTCTGTCCGGACACCGGCTAAATAGGTGGCCGTATCGGCAGGCTGCGCACGGAGTGCTGCTGTCAGCATACTCAGGCCGATAAACAGGCCGGCGGTAAGTCGTATCATTTTATCAGTAACGGGTTAATCTGATGTAACTGTCTGAATCATAACCGGCCCGAGCAAACCGGACGGACGGAGCGGTACCTGCTTCCAGGGCGTTCCCTTATAGCCAACCGGTATATTGGTCTTCGTATAGCGTTCACCGGTCAGGGCATCACCGGTCAGGCGGTTCGACCAGGTATTGGCAACGGCGATCGTCAACCGGTTTTCGCCCTTCCGGATCAGGGCGGTAATCGACGCTGTCGGGGGTCATGTAGGTGTACCGGCTCCAGAACTCCCCGCGCGGCACATCAAGAGCGCCCAGGGCCTTCAGCGTTTCAACCGGAACATTGTGCAGGGGCGGCCCCGGACCACCTGCTTCCGAGGCGATCTGCAAGCCGTTCTGATGACAGATTTCGCCTGCTTTGCGGTAATGATTGTCAATCATCAGTTCCGACAGCGTGCGGGTAAAGCCTTGCTGAAAAGACGCGGTAGCTCTTTCGTCAGGAGGGTTTTGTCGAAGAGTGCGGGCAAAAATTTCTCTATCGGATAGCCGTTGACGACCTTAAAGGCCGCCGGGAGGGCCGGTGTCCAGACAAAACCGGTAGCTTCATAACTGGCCAGATAGAGTGTTTTCAGGGATGCCGGCCTTTTTCATGGCCTGAAGTTCTTCCTTCAGGCGCGTGGTATCGGCATGATCATTCAGCCACCACCAGTACACTTTGGGGCGGGCCTGCGGGGGCTGTTCCTTAAACCCTGTACGCAGCTGCCGGTACACATCCGGCTGGGCGATGGCCGTATGTAGCAGGCAAAGCCAGCACAGTCCGATGAATCCTCTTTGTTTCAGCATGAGTTTCCGGTTAGCGGGTGGTTTGGATGGTCACCGGTCCCAACAGACCGGATTCAATAAGGGGCAGATCCTTCCAGGCCACCAGGTTTTTATTGGCTTTGGTGATATTCGTTTTGGTGTAGGTTTCGCCCCTTACCCCGTCGCCGGTCAGGCGGTTGGACCAGGTATTGGCAACCTCAATCCGCAGCACGTTTGTCCCCGTACGAAGCGCGTCGGTGATGTCAACCCGGTAAGGTGCGGTCCAGGCAATGCCGCAGGGTTTATCGTTCAGCCAGACCTCCCCGACTTTAGCAACCCGCCCCAGATCAAGCCAGATACGCTGCCCCTTGTTCGGTGTGGCCGACGGCCTGTAGGTAAACGTTTTCCGGTACGTAGCGATCCCCGAAAAATAAGCTATGCCTGTATCACCCGAGGCGGTCCACGATAGCAGTCCGGGCAAGGTGACCGCTGCCGGAGCCCCCCAATTGGCGGGAAATGACAGTTGCCACGGCCCGTCAACGGTTTGCAGCTGTTTTCCGGCAGATGCCGCTACAAACCCGATAGCCGTCTGGCCGGTGGGTGCGGCTGTCCCGCTGCCAAACACGATAAAGCAGGCACCATAGGGCGGTAAGGTGACCGGCAGGCGCACGAGCGGGCCCTCCTGCCGCAGTCCGGCAAGGGTTGTTATCTGCCCTGTTACAGGATCCCAGAGCTCTGCTGTACGGGCCGTCTGACGGAAGTAGCCCGGCAGCGTCTGCCATTGACCGGTTGTATTGCGGAGCAGGTAAAAATCCTGTCCGGCCTTCCGGTAATGAATGTGGTCAACAGCCGTATACCGCTGATCGGCTTTTTGTCCGGCATAGCTGAAATCCGGCGGAATGTTCTTCTGTTTCATCACGTTGAGCAGCGGTTCGCCTTCTGTAAGGGTGGCCCCCTGCGCCGCCAGCCGCCTTACCTTTGCCCGGACGGCCTCCGGAATCCGTGCTCCCTGCCCGAGGTCAAGCACAGCATAGCTGCCCACGCCGGGCAGTACCCATTTCCCGTCCTGAACGGTCAGGTCGCTGAGCAGCACTTCGGTATTCACCACCTCGTAATCATACCCGGGCCCGACGACATAGCGCGTGTTTTTGGGTGGTACCAGATTGGGTACCCCGTCGCCGTAATAGTGCAGCACATCAGCCACAAAATCCGTCTGTTGCAGGATGTATGAAATCCGGCTCAGGTAGTCGTTGAACGGCTTGCTCTTGGACCACCAGCCGTTTCGGTCGTTGTAATGCGTACCGGCAAAGTAGGCAATGCCCGGATACCCCATGCCCGACGGATTGTGGGTAAATCCGTGGATGACCAGCCGGTTCATCCCCTCGCAGAACGCCCGGTCGGCCAGTGGTTTCAGGTCCGACGGTCCCTCCTGCCAGTCCCAATAACTCGTAAACGACTCCTGTTTCACCACCTTGCGCTTGTAGATGTGAGAGGCTGCGGCAATTTCCTTTACCAGAAAAATCATGTCGACCAGACTATCCTTGTCATTGTCAAGGAAAAATGTCCGGTTATACCAGTTTTCGCCCCGTGGCACATCGAGCGCACCCAGCGCCTTCAGGGTCTCGACCGGAATGTGGTGCAGGTGTCCCGGCCCGCCCGACTCCGAAATAATCTGCAACCCGTAGCGGTTACAGATTTCCTTTGATTTCCGGTAATGGTTGTTGATCATCAGCTCCGAAAACGCCTTGTCAATGTCTGCCTGAAATGCCGCCGCCAGCTCGGGCCGGTACCATTCGCGGTTAAAGACGGCGGGCAGAAACTTGTACAGATCATAGCCGTGCTGTTTCCGGAAAGCTGCCGGCAGCGTGGGCGTCCAGGTAAATTCTTTGGCTTCGTAGCTGGCCAGATACAGGTTTTTGAGCGGACTTTTCGCAAAATCACCGACAACGGGTTTCAGCCGGTCAATGAAGTACATGACGTGCATCCGCGTCGCCGACGAGTCGAAATGGTCGATAATCGGGCCAACCGACCGGGGCGTCGGCCGGATCAGCTGCTCACCGGAATTCGCGCAGATGTAACGGTAAACCTCCCAGTCACCGGCGGGTGCCTGCCAGCTCAACGTTTCGGTTTCCGGGTTGAAACGGCCCGACAGATGGATGACCTGTGCGGTATCCAGCGTTCCTTTGGCACCGGCCGGCACGGCGACCACGGCAATTTCTTCATACCAGGCCGGCCGGCCGTCGGCCCGGTACCGGATCGGACGTTTATTGCCCTGCCGGTCCGGGGTGATTTCCGGAAACGGCAGTTTCAGCGCTTGCGTACCTCCGCCCCGTACCGTTGTTTTTGCCGCGTAAATGGTCTTAGCCGCATGCTGTGGTGTCACCCAGGTTCCGCCCGCATTCCAGCTGCTGGCCAGGTTTAGCCCGACCTCCAGGCCCAGCTTACCCGCCTCGCGGATTGCCATGCCGATGGTTTTCACCGAGGCATCGCTCATGAACGCCGGTCCCGCCGGAATTACCTGATTCAGGTCGCTGGCGGGCGGCAGGCCGATTTCAAAAATATCGACGCCGCCGAGTCCCGCCTGTTTTATGGCCCGCAATTCTTCCTTCAGCCGCAGCGTATCGACATAGCCGTTCAGCCACCACCAGTAGACTTTCGGGCGGGCATGCACGGGCGGATTGCGGAAGCCCGCCCGCAGGTCCGGGACGGACAGCAGGGCGGAGCGGACCGGGAGTTTCGGGGTTGGGGTAAGGGAAACCGGTCGGGAGGCCAGTATGGCGCATACCAGTGCCAGGCCTGGCAGAAAGACAGGAAATCTCATGGCTTTTCAGTTTTTTAAGGGATACGTGCGTACAGGCCGCGCGTCTACCAGAACGCCACCAGATCGCCGGTGACGTTTTCTACGACATAGTGATGACCGTATTTCTTGTCTCCGGTTTTAAAGGCAGTCTGCCCTTTTTTCCACGGATAAGCCGCATTGGTATATACCCTGAGGTCCTGCGCCGAAACACCCTCATCCGGATAAATCCGCACCGTTGCCTGATTAAGGCCCGTCAGCCGCACACACCGCTTCATGTGCTGTACACCCGATGTCATCTCCTGACATGAAACCTGACCGGCCGCCTGATCAATAAAAAAGCGGCTTTCGCGGTGCCAGGCTTTGGGCAGGTTATACACCGAAAATCCGTTCTCGATATCGGTTTCGTAGCCGGTCAGCAACGGCGCTCCCTGCGGGAGTCTAAGCCGGTGAATCACCGTAGTATTGGGGCAATATCCGGAGAAGAAAAACCCGTTGTTTGCCCGCGCAATGGCCAGCACCGGATTTTTGACCGACGGATTTTTCTTGTCGACCCGGTAGTCCAGCCCGAACTCGCGGAGCACATACCGCATCAGCAGCGGGCCCGTAAACAGCTCGTCGGGATTGTCCGGCGTCAGCAGTTTGCCGCCGGTAAACTTGCTGGAATTAGTCCCGCGCACATACGCGACCTTGCCGCCCTGCCAGGCAGGTAGCTCCCGCACCCACACCACATCGCGGCTGTTGGCAGCCTGCGTCATCCGGGTCAGTACGCGGGTGTATTTGTCGGCTTTATCCTTCACGACTGTCGTAATTCCTCCGCCGCAAAACAGGGCCCGGTGCGTGATTTTGTCCGGTGCCGGTTTCGCCAGCCGGTCAGTGCCGATCGTTGAAGCGATCCGGAAATCACCTTCCAGCGGCGTCGTATTCTGCCCGTTCAGCAGGTCCAGAAAAGCCTTTCCGGCATGGCTGGCCGGGCCGTAAATGAGCAGTTTACCACCTGTTTCCACAAAACGGATCAGGGTCTTTTCCTGCTCCGAACCGGCTTCCGGCACCGTACTGACCAGGATTGAACCGTCGAAATAATCCGGTTTCCGGGCCACTACCTCCCGGAACGAGCGGGTCGAAATCACCGTATTGAGCGGAAATCCATTGTTGATTGCCTGCCGGATCAGCCAGTCGCCGTAATAAATTTCGGACAGGCGGTCAGGCTGTGTATAGGCCTGCGTATGGTACTCGTCGAACGGGTACACCCACACCAGCGGCCCCGGTGCCGTCGGCGAATCATAGCGGGCTTTCAGAATGTGCGGCGTCACTTCGTCGGGCACCTGCGCGGGCATCTCCCCATAGGTATTGTCGGCCGTCAGGAAGTTCAGGTGCGTCGGCAACCGGACCTCCCCTTTCGCATTAATCCGGGCAACGGCCATCGGCAGGTAAATGTCGTGCGGCTCCTGCCCGTACCGGTCGAGCCACGGGCTGTTGACCCACCACGGATCATGGGTATAGTACCGGAACAGATACCGCTCGTCGGGCAGCTCGGCCATGCGTGACATGTAGCCTGCCATTTCCAGTCCGAAATCACCGTCGAGCGCCGGCCCAGGGCGAATTCGGTGGCGGCAGCATGTTGTATTTCCCCCCATAAATCTGCTTCAGATCAACTCCGTCGCGGGCCAGATCAGCACCGGCCGACAGATTGGTCCCCCGCGTCTGAATCTGAAAGTCAGGACATTCTTTCCGGAACCGGTTCCAGAAATCAGCGATCAGGCCACGGGTGTTGGCCAGTTTTTCGCTGGCAAAGGCCTGCCCGTTAAAAATTGCACCGGTCGATGACCAGCCCTCCACCCCGAACCCGAAGCCGTTGCTGAGCCAGATGTAATCATAGCCCAGATCCGTCAGGAAATGCTGGCTCTGCCGGCCCAGAAACGTTCCGAAGGGCGTATTGGCCGGAATCCCCGACGGGAAACCGGCGTACCGGTCGGTGTCTGCATTCAGGGTGGCATAACAGCTGACCATTGTTTTATGGCCCATGGCATTTCCGCCCAGAATTTCCGGATGTTTCCGGTATTTAAACTCCGATCTGGCAAACTCCGGCCCCGGATCAAAGGTTGCCCCGATCCGGACCGGTTTACCCGTCACCCGCCCGCCCGCTTCTTTGAGCGACTGAATGATGCCTTTCAGATCGCCGTAGGTAAACGACGGCGGATTGTCCATGTAGAGGTAAGCCCGCTCGTGCAGGGAAAGCTCCTTCGGCCCCGACCCGACAGCGTGGTCGGTATTCGGGTTACCCATGTAGCGCGCCCATTCGAGCGGCTGATCGAGGCGGCCCGTATAATCCAGTATTTCCGAGCCGTCGCCCGTCCAGAGCATGACCGACACGGTATCGGCATGCCGCAGCAACGCCGACCACTGCGTAAACAGCTCTGTCGACACCTGCCGGATATACGCCTTGTCGTTTTTCTTAAACGGCTTCAGCGAGAGTTCCAGCGTAATGTTGTTAAAGGGTTTGCCACGCAGGGTTGCCGGATCCGGTACCGGTGTTCCGCGATTGGCTGTAAAGCTCAGAACAGCAATGCTCAGGAAGGCGATCAGTAATTTACGCATACAGTCGAAAGTCAGGTTTGACGGCGGTTTACCGTTGATTAATAGCCCGGATTCTGTTTCACCAGTGCCGGATTGAGGTCTACCTCGTTCTGCGGAATCGGGAAGATCAGCTCAAATTCGTCCAGTTTAAACGACAGTTTCAGGCCCGCGTAATGGGCATTCATCACCGTTTGTGCCCGCCCTGTCCGGACCAGATCAAACCAGCGCTGGCCTTCATAGAGGAACTCCACACGGCGCTCGTTTTCAATAGCCAGCCGGACATCTGCCTGCGTCTGTGCGGTCAGATTCCCCAGTTTCGCCCGCGTCCGGACCTGATTGATGTACGGAATTGCGTCGGCGGGCTTACCTTGTTCGTTCAGTGCTTCGGCATACATCAGCAGCACATCGGCATACCGAAGAACGGTAAACGCCACACTGCCATCGGAAAGATCAATCGCCTTAAAATCAACAAACTTCAGCCCGTAGCGGCTGTATGATTTTTTGCCGCCGATCAGACTGACCGAGTCATTGACCGACACCGACTTACGGGCATCGCCTGCTTCGTAGGCGTTCAGCAGGTTCAGGGTCGGCGTGATCCGCCCCGAGCCCTGGAGGTTGTTGGTAAAAATTGCCATGCTGGTAATTGCCGGGGTAAACAGGGCCGAAAAGTTGTTGCCCAGGCTGCGTCCGGAGACAAACTGCACCTCAAAAACCGACTCCGCCAGGTTGTTATTTCCGTTCGTAAACAACGTCTGGTAGCTGGCAGCCAGCGAATAAGTCTTCGCGTCGATCACTTCTTTCAGTTTTGCCGCAGCCAGGTCATAGCTTTTCTGCGTCAGATAAACCTTCCCGAGCAGGGCTTTGGCCGACATCCGCGACGCCCGCGTTTTGTCGGTATTACCGCTGGCCGGCAGCAAGGTTTCGGCCTCGGTCAGGTCCTTAATCAAAAACGCATAGACCTCGGTAGCCGGTTTCAGCGACAGATCAGCGGCAGCTACCTGCGCCGGACTGCTGAATGTCTGAGTGATAATCGGGGCATTACCGTACAGCCGTACCAGATAAAAATACGCCGCGGCCCGCATAAACTTTGCTTCGCCTTTGATCCGGTCTTTCGCCGTCTGGTCGAAGTTCACGCCGTCGATCCGGTTCAGAATCGCGTTGCTGCGGGAGATGGTATACAGACAGCTGTTCCAGACCGCCTGCACAAAAGCATTGGTCGAGGTTACCGCGTTCTGGTCCATCTGCATTTCATCCGTCGACGGCGACGACCACTGAATCTCGGCGTTATCGGTCGACAGTTCAGTCATATACAGGACATTGCTGCTGAACAGGCCGCGGAAAGTGCCGTATACACCGGTCAGCGCTGTTTCAAAATCATTCTGGCTTTTGTAAAAAGTTTGTTCACTGATCTGGTATTCCGGAGCAAGAGAGAGAAAATCTTTGCAGGACACCAGGGCAACGGCCATCATCAGGAGCAGGAATAGTTTCTTTTTCATGACAGTAGTCTGTTATATGTCAGGGATTTACAGCGAAACACGCAGGCCAAGGGTATACGTGCGCGGGTTCGGGTAGGCAAAGAAATCAATACCGCTCCGGGCAACGTTATCGCCGGTTGTACTTCCTTCAGGGTCATAGCCGGGATATTTCGTAAACGTGTATAGATTGGTTACGTCGGCATAGACCGACAGGGCCTGTAACCGGAGTTTTTTCGTCAGCGTAGTCGGGAAGGCGTAGTTCAGGTTCACATTCCGGATGCGGACATACGAGCCGTCGAAGAGGTATTTGGTCGTACCGGCGCTGAAGCCAAAGGCGTAGTCGTTCCGGATGGCCCGCGAATACCGCCCGCCCCCCGGACTGTCGGCCGACCGCCAGCGATCTGCCATGACCGCCAGCTGATTCTGCACACCCGCCCCGTTGAGCGACACCTCGCCGCCCTGGAAGTAAATCTCATTCCCCTGCGAGCCGTTTACGCTGATATTCAGCGTCAGGTTTTTGTAGGACAACCGGTTGCCGAAGCCCCACGTAAAATCCGGCCACGGATTGCCGACAATGGTACGGTCGGCCGCCGTGATGGTGCCGTCGCCGTTGGCATCCTGGTATTTGTAGTCGCCGGGCTGCACCCGCGGGTGTTGCTTCGGACTGGCATCTACCTCCTGCTGCGTCTGGAATACGCCCAGAATATTCAGCAGCCGGAAACTGGAAATCGGATAACCGACCTGTGCCACCTGATAGTCTGAGGTCTGAATCCGGGCCGTGGCCGAGTTCAGGGCCAGTACCTTGTTGCGGTTCCAGCTGATGTTAAAATCGGTATTCCACTGAAACGTCCCTTTCTGTACAGGTTGCCCGTTGATGGTCAGCTCCAGACCTTTATTTTCGATTTCACCGATGTTCTGCACCGACGAGCCGAAACCCGACGCCGCCGGCAGAATCACATTCAGCAGCAGGTTTTTCTTGTGCGACCGGTACGCATCGACCACAAAGGACAGCCGGTTGTTGAACAGCGACAGGTCCAGGCCAAGGTTGGTTTGCAGCGATTGCTCCCACGTCAGCAGATCATTCGATAAACTTGACGGTGCTACCCCCGAAACGACCTGACCGCCCTGTACATTCCGCAGAATGCTCAGCAGGCCCTGACTCGCATAGTTCGGAATCAGGTTGTTACCCGCAATCCCGTAACTGGCCCGCAGCTTCAGATCGTTGATGGCCGGTACCGACTTCATAAAGGCCTCATCAGACACCCGGTAGGCAATGGAAAACGACGGGAACGTACCCCAGCGGTTTTGCTTCCCGAACCGCGAACTACCATCGGCGCGCACCGTAGCTGTAAAGAGATACTTACCGGCCAGCGTGTAGTTGACCCGCGCCAGCCACGACATCATCGACCATTCGCTCTTGTAGTCAGTGCCCGACGTAACCGCACCGGCAGCCAGATAATGGACATCGTCCGTCGGGAAATCGGTCGCACCGGCCTGTAACACCTGATCCGTATTTTTCTGGATCGTATAACCGGCCAGTACGTCCAGGTCGTGCATGCCTCCGAATTTATGTCGGTAATTCAACGTGTTTTCATTCAGCCAGTTCAGGCTTTTGATCTCGGTTACCCCGGCAGTGGCCGCCCCCGTCCGGCTGGTAGCCAGCCCTACTTTTGAGGATTTCCAGAGCCGTGTGACGTTGTTGGAATAATTGACCCCGACCGACGTTTTAAACACAAATCCCGGTGCAATTTCGTACTGTAAATAATTGTTGGTAAAGACGTTGGTGTTGTTCCGCTGATCCGAGAATTCGGCGGCAATGACCACCGGATTCTCGACCGGAATCCCCGTCGGGCTCGAAAACTCGGAATATGGCGTGCCGTCGGCGTTATACACCGGAATAGTCGGGTCGCTCGCCAGGGCGGCCGAGATCAGGCCACGGTATTGCAGGTGCCCCTCTGCCCGGGCAAAGTCGCCGTACGAATGCGCACCCGAGAACGAGGCCCCGAGTTTGAGCTTGTCGGTGAGGTGAGCGTCGATGTTTGTCCGCAAGGTAAACTTCTTGAAATCAGAGCCGATGATAATCCCTTTCTGATCGAAGAACCCACCGGACACATAGTAACCGACATCGCGGCTGGTACCGCTCGCCGACAACTGGTAGTTCTGCACAATGCCCTGCCGGAAAATAACATCCTGCCAGTCAGTACCGTTACCGCTAAACTGACCCGAATTCCGGAATTCGGGTTTCACCTGCGTGGCCGTACTACGAACGCTGTTCGGATCACTGGCTTTGCCGCCGGCAAAAACCCAGGCATTGTCCCGCCCTTCGGCTACGTATTCGGCGTACTCGCGCGGCGACAGCAGGTCCAGTTTTTTGGCCAGCTGCTGAATACCGGTCGAGTGTTCGAAACTGATCTGCGGTTTGCCGCTTTTCCCCCGCTTCGTCGTGATAATTACCACGCCATTGGCCCCGCGTGACCCGTAGATGGCCGTTGCCGACGCATCTTTCAGCACCTGAATCGACTCAATATCAGACGGATTAATGGTCGTCAGCGGGTTAACCCGGTTCGTACCGCTGCTACTGGCAATGTTGCCGGCCGAATACGAGTTGGCCGCAAAGGTCGTGAGGTCGGAACCGCCCCCGCCCGTACCGATGGCATAGCCGTCGACCACATACAGCGGCGAGTTACCGCCCGTAATCGAGCTGATGCCCCGAATCAGGACGTTGACGTTGCCGCCCGGCGCCCCTGATGTCTGGGTAATCTGCACACCGGCCACCTTGCCCTGCATCATCTGGTCAACGCTCGTCGCCGACGGCACCGGTACCAGGTCCTTGTTGGTCAGGTTTACGAGCGAGCCCGTCAGGTCTTTTTTACGCTGCGTTCCGTAGCCGACCACTACCACATCCTGTAATTGCTGCTGGTCGGTTTTCAGCGAAATATTGATGATTGTCCGGCCATTGACGGCCACCTCCTGCGGCGTATATCCGATGAAACTCACCACCAGCGTACTGGTTGGTGAAACGTTCAGTTTAAACTGACCACCCGCGTCTGAGGTAGTACCGTTGGAGGAGCCTTTTTCCGTAATGGTTGCTCCTACCAGCACTTCGCCATCCTCGGCAGCCGTGATTTTGCCGCTGATCTGTACTTTATTCGATTGAGCGCTGACCGGACCGGCAACGGTCAGTATGCTCAGCAGGGTACCGATGACCAGTAGCCGCAGGCGATAAAATAGATGATGATTCATTGCGTTTAAGGGTTCAGGAATGATGTAACGATTGATTAACCACTGACAATCACCGACTCAACTTTCAGATAATCAGCTATCTTCCGGATGGTGGCGGCATGATGACCAACGCCCAGCGCAAAGTGATGGGTCGGGCCCTCGCTGATCCAGCGCTTCAGAAATGTGCGGACATCGGGTTTAAAAAAGCCTCTGGTGTTGGTATTACCTGTGGGTGGAATCGGGCCGGCAATGGACTCGCCTTCCGCGATAATAAACTTCATTTTTCCATCAAACGTCGAGTTAATGCTCAGCATCGTAATCGGCCCCTCCTTAATCTTGAATTCGACACCCGCCCCGAAGCCCGGCTTACCGTGGTATTTTTTCAGGCTCCGCAAAACCGGCTGCCCTTCGGCAATGGCAATGTTGTGGGGTCCGTCGTGGCCGACCAGTACAAAATCTTCCTTAAAATCGACCGGGTGGAACTCGGCAAAACTGCCGCCAATGCCCAGCCGCTCCATGATCAGCATCGCAATGCAGGTTTTCAGATCAGATTCACCGCACATCGGAAACCCGGCCCCCTGCAACAGGGAGTTACCCACAATCAGGTTCGACATGACCACCCGCGTATCGCTGTTTTCGGGACCATCGTAGTAATAGGCCAGTCCATCGAGTTTTTTAGTACGGATAAACTGTTCCAGCGCCACGGCAGCACGGGCCGCTACGTACAGGTCTGTGTCCCGCAGCTTCTCCGAAATGGGGTCAGAAACCGGGTCCGGCGTATCGAAAAAAGCCAGAATACGCTCTTTCTGTGCATCAATCTCGTCTTCGGTCGCCTGAAGGTAGTGCGTCACAATTTCGTGGGCTTCACACTGAACAATGTGTGGTCCGAAATGCGCGGTCAGCATGGTAGAGTCCGAATGCATGTCGAGCATCGCCTCAATCGGGTGTCCGATATGACCGATCCGGGCGGTTTTCAGATCATGCAAAACGGCCGCAATCCGGCAGTACTCTTCAATTTCGGCATCCGCCTGCGGATCGTCATACAGCGTACCAATGATGATTTCCGGCACTTTTTTGCCCATCCGGACGGCTACACCCGTAAATTCCGGCAGTGAGCAGATGTCGTCGTTGTAGAGTTGCAGGTACGTCGAGGCATTGCTGTAATCCATAGCTTTATCAGGTTGCAGGGCCACCAGCACGATGGGCACCTCAACACTCCGGATGATCACCCCGAATGTGCTGGAGGTTGCATAGGTCAGCATGTCGCAGAAGATCAGATCGAGGTTTGCGGCATTGAGCTTCGGCACCAGTTCATACGCCTTAGCCGCCTCATCTACTAATCCGAAATCAATGACGTCAACGGCATCCGCCTTTTCCAGCTTGTCAATAAAAACCGCCTGTTTCCGGAGCAGATCGTCCAGCAGGCCCTCAAACTGCGCCCAGTATTTGACATAGCCAACGCCGAATACCCCGATGCGGGGGCGTGTTCTCTTCCGGGGACTGATGCCCGCCTGCCCGATAGCCAGGCCATTCAGCAACTGATTTTCCATAATCTTCAGTTTGTGTATACCACAATTCAAGTTAGTGCACTAAGTAAAAATACGGCCAAAATGAGGCAGACACAGGATGCCTGCCGGAAAGTCAGCAGTTGTCAGGTCGTTTCGGGTAAGGCCGGTCCGGGCACCTGCGCGTCAAGGCTATACTCGTGAATACGAGGCACAAGCCATATCAGTAGCAGAAAGGCAAGCGGATATAGCATACCGGACGCAATCCACAAAGGCCGGTAGGTATATTCGCGGATAACGACGCCCATCAGCGGATTCAGCAGCAAACCCGACAAGGCCCCTGCCGTCCCCGACAGGCCCACAACGGTCGAAGTGGCCTTTTGTCCGAATATATCCGAGATAGCGGTAATGTAGTTGGTGATCCAGAAACCATGCGCAAACATAAAAACCGCCATGAGTCCCACGGCCACACCGACCGATGATGTCCACTCGATGACCGGCGCTGAAAGCGTCAGGGCGGCAGCAATGCCCATCACAGTTTTCCGGGCTTTATTGACCGTAAAACCCGCCGCAATCAACCGGCCCGACAGCCATCCGCCCACAATATTGGCTATACCGAGAGCCAGAAACGGAATCCAGAACAGGTTGCCGATTTCCTCGAAAGACACTTTCCGGACCCCGCTCAGGTACTTCGGAATCCAGAACATCATAAAATAAAACACCGGATCGAGCAGAAAACGGATAAGGATGAATATCCACGTTACCCGCAGATTCAGCAGGGTGCCGAGTGAAACGCCGGGCGTCGTCGTTTGCGGTGCAGGTGTCTGCAATTGCTCCCGGCGCCAGGGAATCAATAACCAGACAATGACCCAGATAATGCCCGTCAGACCGGGAATCAGAAAACCGCCCCGCCAGCCATAATTAGCCGATAACCAGATGGTTAATGGCGGCGCCACTACGGCCCCGATCGCTGATCCGCCGATAGCAATGCCATTGGCCAGTGCCCGCTCCTTTTTATCGAACCAGCGATAGACCGTCCACGCAGCCCCGGGAAAACAACCGCCTTCGCCCATGCCCAGAAAAAACCGGAACGTCAGTAACTGACTGAATGAATTCATCACGGCGTGTAAGCTGTTGGCCACCGACCAGAGCCCGACCGAAACGGCCAGCCCCGTCTTACCGCCCACCCGGTCGATCAGCCAGCCACCGACCGTAAACATAATGGCGTAGCTGATCAGAAAACTGGTGTTGATCCACCCGTATTCTACATCCGTGATCTTGAACTCTTCCTGTATTTTGATAATGGCAATCGAAAGTACCTGCCGGTCGAGAAAACTCAGCCCTGTTGCCACGAAAAGGAGAAAAACGATAAACCAGCGGATGTTGTTGAGCATATAACTTAACGCACTAAGTCAGACACCACAAAGATATAAGCACAGAAATCACAAAAGCAACAGGTATTAGACAATTTTCTTTTTTAATTGAATTTTGCCCTGCTGTGTCCCCTATGAACAATATTTACACAAAAAGACCGTATGGAGGGTGGCATACCATCTAATCCCACCTGAATCCATCAACGGATTTCTACTATGGCGCCCGACTCTTCGACAGTCCCCTTTTACAACCTCATATAGGAGTTAATTATTTGTTCCTGCGGTAAAATTCCGGTTCAGGAGCAGAGCCGGAACGAGTATTCCGGCTAAATTTATGAATCGGTTACCATTGGCAAAAAACGATGAACACTACCCCGCTTGAGATCGACAGCCCTGTCACAACCATCATTGTGCAACGGCCGCAGAAAGCCTGTAAACACCTTTATGAAGCGTGGCTGAAAGAAATTACGCCGCTGGCTCAGCAAGCTCCCGGCCATCGCGGGGTGAACATTATACGGCCCCACGGTGACCAGGATGCGTACACCGTGGTTCTGCATTTTGATTCAGAAGCCAATCTTCGTGCCTGGCTCAACTCCGATACCCGGAAAACGCTGGTCGATAAAGTCAGGCCATACCTCAACGATGACGAACACATCGATATCCGGACCGGGCTGGAGTTCTGGTTTACTCCGCCAGCGACGAAAAAAGCCGCACCGCCCTACAAGCAATACCTTATTACCTTAACGGCTATTTTTCCGTTATCCGTTCTGATTCCCAAAATCCTGACTCCGTTGTTCGATCAGGAACCCGGGCTGTTTATCCCGCTTGTCAGATCTTTTATTGTCAGTGCGACAATCGTTGGGTTAATGACCTTTGTTATCATGCCGCGTTTCGTCCGTTTAGTAGCCAAATGGCTTTACCGGTAGTGGTTAAACGAAGGCACAAACCGCATAAAAAAGGAGACCAGCCCATAAACCGGACTGGTCTCCTTTTTAAAAACTACAGTAGCCAAAGTGATCACTTACGCCCGATCCGGTACAGTCGTCCCTGATCGGTAATAGCATACAGATACCCGTCGGTGCCCTGTGTAATGTCGCGGAAACGCTGCTGTTCACCGGCCAGTAACCGTTCTTCGCCCACCACTTTGTTGTCGCTGTTAATCACCAGCCGGACAATGTGCATCCCGCTCAGGCCGCCCAGAAACAGGTTGTTTTTCCATTCCGGCATGTTGTCGCCGGTATAAAAGGTCATCCCGCTCGGCGACACCACCGGATCCCAGTAATAAACCGGCTGCTCCATACCGCTCTGCTGCTGAATACCGGCCCCGATGGTCTGCCCGCTGTATTCAAGTCCATAAGTGATAGTTGGCCAGCCATAATTTTTCCCGGCCTGAATCCGGTTAACCTCATCGCCGCCCAGCGGACCAAACTCAGCCTCCCATAATTCGCCGGTTACCGGATGAAACGCCAGCCCCTGCACATTGCGGTGGCCGTATGAATAGATTTCCGGCAAAGCTCCCGACTGTCCGGCCAGCGGATTTCCGGAAGCGGCCTGCCCGTCTTTCGTAATCCGGATTACTTTCCCCAGCGCTGAATTCAGCGACTGTGCCTGCGGACGGGTCACCAGGTCAGAACGTTCGCCGGTGCTGATGATCAGGTTGCCGGCGTTATCGATCAGAATCCGGCCGCCATAATGCAGCGTACCGCTATAGGCAGGCAGCGCCCGGTAAATAACCGTTGCATTCTGTATTGTTTTTTCATCGGCCGACAGCATGCCCTTCGCTACAGCGGTGGCATTGCCATTTGCGCTGTTTTCGGAGAAGACCCAGTAGACCATCCGGTTGGTGGCAAACGCCGGATCGACCCGCACGCCCAGTAAACCGCCCTGCCCCGATGCGTTCACGGCCGGGAGTCCGGTGATGGGTTCGCTCACCTGCCCGCTGGTCGTCACGATCCGCATCGTACCGCCTTTCTGCGTAATCAGCAACCGGCCATCCGGCAGCGACGTAATACCCCACGGACTCTGGAGGCTTTCGGTCAGCACCGTACCGCCATAACCGGTCGTCGTCTGAATACCCGCAATACGGGTCTGTCCGGTAAAAGCCGGCGCATAAGTGGTATTCGCCGGTTTGGTTTCTACCGGTGCCAGCGTACCGTCCGGCGTCGCATTTTCCTGATCTACATCCGGATCGCATGCGCCCAGCAGCAGTATACCGGCAATAAAAACCGGCCATTTACAAGGTATTGAGTGGATTACCTTTTTCATTTTCTGAGGTTCTGTTTTCTATTTAGCCATCATTCTACTGACACCTGCGATCAGTCTACTTAGTGCATATAACTAAATCCGGCGCCGTTTGTCTTATTTCCCGCAGTAAAAGGGCAAACACATGGTCATCGTAAGGCAATAATTCCGGCGGTTGTCAATAGATTAGCGCTCTGATATGCTTATTAGTCAGAGCGGTTTCCGTACCTTTTCCGGGCCGTTTTTCATCCGTATACAACCTGCATACTCAACCTGCAATGACACACAACCGCGCTTACCGGCCTTATCACGCCTTGCTGTTCCTCTTTTTCCTGCTGACCTTTCAGGCCACGGCACAATCTGGTAATCAGGAGCCTAAGCCGTTACGTTTATTCATGATCGGCAACAGTTTTTCACAGAATGCCTCGAAATTTCTGCCGCAGCTCAGCAAGGAAGGCGGTCATACGCTGGTCATCGGCCGGGCTGAAATCGGGGGTAGTGCCCTGCAACGGCACTGGGACCATGTCGAAGCTGCCGAAAAAAATCCGGACGATCCGAAAGGGAAACCCTATTCCGGCAAATCGCTGAAAGAATTATTATCGGCCGGCACGTGGGATGTCGTCACGATTCAGCAGGCCTCCATCCTCTCCGGCGATGTCAGCACCTACGAGCCGTATGCCCGTAACCTGTACGAGTACGTAAAAAAACTTCAGCCGCAGGCGCAGATTGTCTTTCACCAGACCTGGGCGTACCGCACCGACTCAAAAGACTTCAGCCGGATTATCCCCAAAGACTCGGCACGTGATGCCCGGCAAATGTGGCAGGCGTCAAGGGCAGCTTACCATGCAACGGCTGATGCCCTGCACATTCCGGTAATTCCCAACGGCGACGCCTTCCAACAAATCAGTTCAAGCCGGAAATGGGGCTACCGGACCGATAAGGCTTTTGATGCCCGTCAGGCGAAGGCACCGGCCCTGCCCGATCAGACGCATTCACTTCATATGGGCTACCGTTGGGACAAAGACAAACTGGCGTTTGACTCACACCACGCCAACGATGCCGGCTGCTACCTCGGCGGACTGGTCTGGTACGGTTTTTTGTTCAATGAATCGCCGGAAAAGCTAACCTTCCGGCCCGAAACCGTAGATCCTGCCTTTGCGGAACAACTGCGGAAAACGGCCTGGAAAACCGTGGTGAAAGAACGCAGAAAAGCACCGTATACGTGGACATTACGCTAGTTGTACTACCGCCGGAACACATGAACTATCTGAATAACCTGCTCATCGTCTGCATTGTCGGTGCCGCCGTACTATCCGGATTCACCCGCAAGCGCCAGCCGGCCGCAAAACAGCCGAACGTCGTGATTATCCTGACCGACGATCAGCGGTGGGATGCCCTCGGGGTTGGCGGCAACCCGTACCTGAAAACACCCCATATTGATAAACTCGCCGCAGAAGGCGTTCATTTCAAAAATTACTTCTGCACAACCTCGCTGTGTTCGCCCAGCCGCGCGTCTATTCTGAGCGGGGTCTATGCCCATACGCATGGGGTCGTCAACAATTTTACGGACTTTCCCGAAGACCGGCCCAATATGGCCACGGTCCTGCATCAGGCCGGTTACGAAACGGCGTATATCGGCAAGTGGCACATGGGTGAAGAGAATGATATGCCCCGCCCCGGTTTTGATTACTTTGTGACACACAAAGGGCAGGGTAAATATTGGGATACCGATTTTAACATCAACGGGCAGGGCAGCCGGACCATCAAGGGCTATTATACCACCGTGGTAACCCAACTGGCTGATGACTGGCTGAAACAAAAGCGCGACAAACCCTTCTTCCTGATGCTCGGGCATAAGGCCCCGCACAGCTTTTATACGCCGGAACCCAAATACGCCGACGCCTTTGCCAACGTACCGGTCCCATACCCCAACAGTGCATTTAACCTGACCGGCAAACCCGGATGGGTTGAACAGCGGCTTACCACGTGGCACGGCATTTACGGCCCGCTCTTTGACTGGCGGAAGAAATTTCCGGATGCTTCTCCCGCAGCCGTCAAGGACTTCGAAGCAATGGTAACATGGCCTACTGGGCTACCATCCTCTCGGTTGATGGACAGTGTGGGGCGAAACTCTACCGGACGCTGAAAGACATGGGCGAACTGGACAATACAATTTTTGTCTTTACGTCGGACAACGGATTGCTGAACGGCGAAACACGGCATGGTTTGATAAAACGTACGATGCACGAGCCCAGCATTTCATATTCCGCTGATTTATCCGGTACCCCGGCCTGACGCCGGTCATGAAACCGGTTTGTCGTCAATAAAAACAGGTGCTGGACGATTGATCTGGCGCCGGGGCATTTCTGGATTTTGTGCGGTGCCCCGCCGTTAAAGAACATACACGGTCAATCGTTTAAACGGCTGGTGAAGGGCGATACGTCCAACTGGCGGACGTCCCTGGTTACTACGAATACAACTACGAGAAGCAATTTCCGTATACGCCGAACGTGCGCGGCATCCGGGACCGATACCTGGAAGTACATACACTATCCGTCGGGTACCGGCAAACCGGATCAACACATGGCCGAACTCTATCACCTGGCCAATGATCCGGGAGAACGCCATAACCTGATCAACGATCCGCGTTACGCCCGGCAGCTCAGCCAGCTAAAAACGGAACTGGCCGCACTGCTCCGGAAAACCAGGGCGGCTCCGGGACCGGATTGCCGGTTGGACGAAGGCATCAAAACACAGTTACCGGAACACTCTATCCGATAAACCTCACGTCCTCTCCTTGCCGCGTATAAACAGGCCCTGTTGCTGTTTTGTACGCGGCTTTTTTTTTTGCCCCTGCTTTCCTCCGGCACATCATACCTTTATCCGATTGCGGCGCGTGCTTTTTTTTCTGCCTGTTTTTACGCGCCCAATCGGGGGCTTATCCTGATTCCGACACTCAATGGACGATGACACACACGTACAAAACTTCTGCTTCTGCTCCTGCTAAGCCATTTTACCTTCATTCGGGCAGTTTTATGGGCATTGGCGGAGCCACCAACCCCCCAATACCCCACTCGACGTGAACGGCCGGATACGCATCCGGCATCAGGGAGCAAACGGGGCCGGTATCTGGTTTAATAAGCCGGATAAAACACACTGGGCTCCTTCATCGGTCAGACCAGTACCGGTAATTTCGGAATTGCCAATAACGCCACCGGCAACTGGAGTTTCGTGTTTGGACCACACCAATACCCGGATCGGTATAGGCACCGATGCACCGACCAATCCCCTGACGATTAAGTATTCAGGCAATGGGTTTGCCCAAAATCAGCGAGAACGGAGCTGTCAGTCTGGGGACGTACGTCACCAATACCTCGGCCTATCTCCAGACCAATACCAACCACCCGCTGCGGTTTGCCACCAAACAACGCCAAACGCCCAGCTTTACCCTGGCCACCAACGGGTTTGTGGGCATCGGCAAACCTGGCCCCGAGCTTTTCCGCTGTCCATTCAGCAACGTGCTCGGCGGACAAAAATTTCACTCTGGAGTACGAAACCCGGCATCGGCCATTGCGCCGCATTACGGCCTGGGCGTTCAAAGTTCACGGTTCCAGCTTTTTGCCCCGACGGCCAGCGGACAAACATCGTGTTTCGGCACCGGCAGCTCCGGCGATTTTACGGAAAAACGTCCCGGTTTTACCGGCGACGGAAAAAGTGGGGCATCGGTTACGGTATCACCAGTGTTTGGGTGGGACTTGTCGTGGATAAAAAAGACAGGGGGCAGTCAATGCCGTTTTCGGGTCGAATACCAGCGGGGTTGCCATCGAAACCAACTACCCGGGGCGTGGGATTCAAACAGCTATTACAATAACGGTCCGCAAAGCCATCACCGCCGGGTACGGCGGGACTGATCGGTCAGGATCCGGGTTTCCGGACGGCTGTATATCGCCAGCAGTGCCACCAGCATTCCTGCCGCAAACGGCGACATGCCGATTGTAGATCGGGTCAGTAATTTTTGCCGAACGGCAAACGTCCGGTAATTGGCACCATCAATCCCCAGGCAAAACTGGATGTGGCGGGCAGCGTACGGCTGGCCACCGGCGATCAGGGAGCGGGTAAAAGTGCTGACGTCTGACGCCGACGGGGACGCCAGCTGGCAGAAGGCCGGCTATGGCGCCGTGGAACTGTTCAGCGGGAATGTGGATGTCGGCAACATCGTCGGATTTATCCAGGCGGGCGATCAGATTGTGCTGCCGGAAGTGCAGGACGATGACGGCCGGTATGCTGACGGGAAACTATGTCGTTGGTAAAAGCAGGGTATTTACAGCATCAGCGGTAACCTGACGGCCAGCTTCAGCAATGGCAGCAAACCCCCGCCTCTTTTTTCATACCGCTATGCCGTCAGTGTGCTGGTGAACGGCGGTGCGCGCCGTATCGGGACGTATGGATATTTCATCGTACAGCTCCAGCGGGAACGACACCCAACGATTTCCGTCGGCTTTAAATACCGTCATTTACTGTGAAGCGGGGCGACGTAATCACCTTCCGGTTTAAGAACCCAGGGCGGAACCGGCACCTGGGGGTTATCGAGTGCCCAGATTACGTTTATCAAACTGTAGGCGTTCAGGGATACCTCACCGGTATCCCTGATTTCTGGAGGCCAGTTTGTTCATCATGGCCTCCAGAACGGCCGCTTTATCCGCTTTCACGCGGTCCGGGCATGTCTTTTCCGTTTCGGCAGAAAATCGTAAAATATTTTCTCCGCCCATAAAACTCATTTCAATCAGTAACCGGCAATAAATCGATTTCCTATCCGGGTGAGCCGGTACTGACACTTCCCTTTGCCATCGGGTTGTACGGATCGTTCAATGATCTGATTTTCTTCGAGCGTTTTTTAGTCTGGCCGCCAGAATATTGGTCCGCAATCTTTTTCCGGAGATTTTTAAAAAAGTCCACTGTAGGTTACATGCGCCCGCCATACATCAGATCCCTGCTGATCAACAACGACCACTTATCCCCGAAGATATCCAATGACGTACTGACCGGGACAATCCGATCTGATTTTTTAGTTTATTCATAAAAAAACGCTCTGCTTACTTGCATTTCGCAAGAAAACCTGTCAATTTCGACTTGCGCTTTGCAAGTAATCATAAAAATCAGGTAAAATTGTTGCATCATTATTTTCTCCAGCATGGTCCACCAGCTCCCGTTTTTTCTGGCTCTCATAATCGGTATTATGGTATTGATTATGGGTGCAAAACGGTTTTAGAATAGCTTATCCGATTGTCCTGGTGATTGCGGGGCTGGTCGTCAGCCTGATTCCATCCATTCCCGCCATTACCATCGACCATGAGCTGATTTTTCACCATTTTCCCTCCCTCCTTTGCAGTACGAATCGGCATGGAATATTTCGTGGAAAGAGTTCCGGCGCCATCTCCGGATGCTGGACCTCGAAGAAGAAACGAATCCGGTATTTCCTGACAGAAACTTATCAAGCTAAATACCTGACTATGAGTCCGACTATGCACGTATTTGATACCCTTGCCGGATACAACAAACTACCTGAATCTTGCCGCGCCGCTGCATCCCCTAATGGACAGCCGGGGTTTTGTCAGCAGGCCATTCCGAACTTCCCGGCACAAAGCGCGGGCATACAGGTTAAACCTCTATAAAAATAGCGGTAAAAAAAGACTTTACGGGGCAGATTAAGTATGGTAAACGTCATTACAAAAACGGATAACGGATTGATGTTGTTCAGCGAGCCGGGTCAGGTGGTAGCCTGGGAAACGCTGACTTACTGGGGACGGGTATGCCTTTGTTTTTTTCACCCCGATCTGATTAAAAAATCACGCGATTGCCCGCCAGATCAGCCGCTATACCTATTTCAGCTACGATATCCATGATGCCTTGTTTTTAACACCCGGGGAAGAAGAAACGATTACGTGGCTTTTTACCAGAATTCACAGCGAACTTAAGCAACACGGGGAGCGGACCAATACCGACATTGTTCTTTCCCTGCTGAGCGTTGTGCTTACCTACGCAGAAACCTATTATGCGCGTCAATTCAACGACAAGGGTATTACGCACCGCAGCATCACCAATAAAGTAAAAGGGCTGTTGCAGGATCATTATCAAAACCTGTCTCAGCCGGTAAGCGGTATTCCGACCGTCTCGGCACTGGCAGCCCGCCTGAACGTATCCCCCAACTACCTGACCGATCTGGTCCGGGAAGAAACCGGAAAAAGTACCATTGCCCTCATCCATGACTATGTTATCGGACAGGCAGAAATTCTTCTGCAGCAAACCAGCATGAACGTTAGCGATGTAGCCTATCAGGTCGGCTTTGACAACGTCCCTTACTTTTCACGGCTTTTCAAAAAAGTAAGAGGTATCTCGCCTGCCGAAAGCCGAAATCAGGGAAACGGATAAACATCTCCCTGATTTGTATCAGCCGGTTACCCGTCCATGCCGCTAGTTTTGTCCCGACAAAACACATTCAGGTATGATTTTCAGTATTGATAAAATTACCCCCGGTTATTGGAAGGTTACGTTTAATAACCCACCTATCAACCTTTTCGGCGCCGCATTTTCAGAGCAACTGATGGTGCTGATGGATGCCATGGAAGCCGACAGCGATCTGAAAGTAGCCGTATTCGAGAGCGCCAATCCGGACTACTTTATTGCCCACCTGGACATTCTGCAGGCCAATGACTTTCCGAAGGGTCCGGGCCGGACCGGCTTATCGGCGGCCTGGCCCGATATTGCCAGGCGGCTGGAGCTGGCGCCGTTTGTCAGCATTGCGGCTATCCGGGGGCGGGCCAGAGGGTTAGGCAGTGAATTTGTGCAGGCATTTGACCTGCGTTTTGCCAGCAAGGAAAAGGCGATCCTGGCTCAGGTAGAAATCGGCATCGGAGCCTTCCCGGGCGGCGGCGGTATGGAACGCCTGCATTTGCTGACCGGCAGAGCCAGAGCCCTGGAAATCATTTTAAGCGGTCAGGACTATGACGCCGAAACGGCTGCCCTGTATGGGTGGGTAAACCGTGCCGTGCCGGATGCACAACTGGATGCGTTTGTCGATCAGTTCGCCCGCCGGATTGCCTCGTTCGACAAACAGGCGATTGCGGCCATCAAGGAAATCATTAACGGGCAGGCTCCGCTAGCCAAAACCGAAGACCTGATGGCTACTCAGACTAAGTTTTATGCCGCTCTGGAATGGCCCGAAGCCAGACAACGTATCGGGGCACTGTTCAAAAAAGGATTACAGCAAAACGGAGAGCTTGAATTTAATCTGGGCAAACACATTGTTCCGGGTAAAGCCTGATCGACGGAAGCCATTTTCAGACAAGCATACTGTTGCGTTTCTCTTGAAAGCCCATGCCGGCAAATCAGCCGGTGCGGAAACAGGAGTCAGTTTCGTTTGAGCAACTGTGTGTATTTCGTGCCACTGAAAAGCCCGGATGCCTGCATGCGCATCCGGGCTTTTTTGGTTACAGACAGAAGCTGTTCACAATCACCGGTTTACCGCTGGTATTCGAATAGTTAATGGCCGGTAAGTGGTTACCGCAGCCGCTTTATTAAATTTCCGGGTACTTGCACCAGCCTGTCATTCGTTTTTTTCAGCTTCGTAAGCGAGAACCTGTTTAACGCCATGAAGCCATCAGCTACCTATACCCCAGCGAATGTCTCCGGTTCCTGAAGGTTGCTCAGGCAGGGCATGAGTTGCTTTATCGGAGCTACTGGCGGCCTTTTCTCATATATAGCGCAGCCATTTCCGGTCTTTATGCCGCTCCTTGTAGTTTCCATACCACCGGCAGAGCGGATACATCAGCAGGACGATGAGGATCCAGATCAGATAGACCGCCCACAGATCTACGCCGCTGCCCGTTTTCGGTCGCCCGAAATTAGAACCGAATACCAAATCAGATGCCTTGAAGCCTTGCAGAAACACCATGATAAAAACCAGCGGGTGAATCAGATACCAGTGCACCAGAAAATAAAACAGCGGGGTTTTCCCATATACACTTAAAATCGCAGTCCACCTGTTTTGCAGGCCTTGTACCCGTGACAGAATGAGCAACATGATCCCGATAAACAAAAGACAGAACTGAAAAGAAGGGGGATATTTGGTTACGTTCAGAAATGACAAAACCGTGTAAACCCAATTCTTTTGGCCAGACCAGCTCACCGGATCACCGTACAGGCTGGTTATCCTCAGCAGACAGAATAAGCTAAGGGACAATAATCCCGTTTGCCGGAAAAGCCGTCGCTGAACCGGTTGCGGCGAGGCAAAAAAATGGCCGGTCCCATACCCGAGAAGCAGAATACCCAGCCAGGGAACCGGCGGATAGGCGACCAGAAACAGTTTTCCGGCAGCATACGGGAACGCTGTGGGTGCAAACAGAGCCAGCAAGACTTTTCCCGCCACATTCTCCGGAACGGGAACCAGGGAAAGCAGCCCGTGACACGTAACGATTAGCCCCCCGATTACGACCACTACCCGGGCCGGTAACCCCGTTAATGCGCTGAGCATAATAAATCCAACGCCGATGGCGGCGATTACTTCGAAGATCAGCACATCAAAATCCGGGTCAAACCATAATCCGAAATTGACCACTGTAAACTCGACCAGCACCAGCCAGAGCCCCCTTTTGAGCAGAAAGCGCCTCGACGCAGCCGGATTCTGCCGGGCGATCATGGACAGAAAAGCCGACGTACCCGACAGAAAGACAAACGTCGGGGCGCACAGATAGGTAATCCACCGGGTAAAAAATAACACTGGTGTCGTCGTGGTCAGGTCGGTAGGCGACTGTGTCAACGAAGTGGTATGCAACAGGTCCCGTACGTGGTCCAGCGCCATAATGACCATCACCAGACCGCGCATAACATCAATGCTGTTATTTCGTTTCATGCGTATTCTTCTGCGTTAATCCGTTGTTTTCTGTAAAATCATGACCAGCGTTCGATGTCTTCTACCCATTTCTGCTGCTTCATGGTGAGACCTATCAGTAACGCCACCCCGCTATAGGCCAGCGCGTCAAACGCACTGGCCGGCAGATTGCCCCGGTTTCCGGCAGGGTCGCGGAGCGCGCCCGGCACATGGATCAGCCAGAACCAGATAAAGATCATCAGCGAAAGCAGGAGGGCGATAATCCGGATCCGGATTCCCAGTATGAGTGCGATTCCCGACGCGATCAGGGCGATTCCCGTCAGGTTCACCCAGAACAGGTGATTGGCCATCCAGCCGGGAACGGTATCAGCCAGAAAATCCGCATAAATGATGTGCGAAATCCCGAAACTGGTCATGGTGATCAGGAAAAATACATTGCCGTAGGGCATGATTTTTTCCTGAATCCTGAACGTTCCGCTCAGCGGCATATCAAACGAACCGGCAACCACAAAGGCCCCGCCTGCCAGAGCCAGCTCTTTCAGGGGGGCTGTCCATAAGCCTAAATGGTACAGCTGGTTGGGTTCAGAAATGAGCTCATAGGTCAGATGAGTTCCCAGCAAGAGCACCAGCCAGACCGTTCCGCACACGAGCGCCGCTTGTTTCCCCCGGTTGCGCACAACCAGTAACACGCCGGTAATGATCAGATAGAGTCCGAAGGCCGACGCCAGTACACTCAGCCATGGCAGGTAATGCTGATAAGCCGAAAAAAATACATCGCGGAAGCTGCCGAAATAAACCTGCTGACAGCCGTACACAACAAGAGCGGCCGCATAAAAAGCCCGGCCAGTTTGTATTAATCGTTTCATCCCGATACTGGTTGACGTTTGGCCAAAAGTAACCACCAGTTGTTTCGCCGGCGCAAATCGTCTGTAGACAACCCGTTTCATCGGTGTATACCGTTGACCGATAAATCAGGTCGTTGACCGAAAATCACCTGCTAACTCCCTTCGGCGACCGTCAAAACGCTTAACTTGGGAGCATGAACCGAACCAGAGAGATCACCTTCACCATCGTTTTTTGGCTGCTGTATTTCCTCTACCAATGGCTGGGGCTGGCCTCACTGTACGGCGATTATAACGGCTATTTTATCAACGCCTGCATGGCCCTGCCGGTCGCCTTCCTGTTTTCGTGGCTGACCGTTCATTTCTTCATTAAAAAGCGCTTGGCTGAAACCCGGCAGCTGAAAAGCTGGGTTTATCTGATATCCTGTTCACTTATTCTACTGGTAATCAGGCGCTTCATCAACTAATACTATATCTATCCGGCCTATTTTCCGCAAGCGCTGAAGCTGCCTCTGTTTTCAGCCGGTAAACTATTGGTCGAGTTTGTTAACCTGTATACAATCACCGGCCTGTATGCCTTGTATCATTTTATACGCTTCTGGTATGAAGAACGTCTCCGTGTTAATGAACTCATACAGCAGAAAACAACGGCTGAACTCAATCTGCTGAAAGCACAGGTACAGCCGCATTTTGTCTTTAATACGCTGAACAACATCTACGCTACCGCCCTGAAAACCAGTCCGGAAACAGCCTCGCTGATTGCCCATTTATCGGGTTTTCTGTCGTATAACCTATATGAGTCGGCGCACGGGAAAGTATCGCTATCGACAGAGATTTCGTATATTGAACATTACATCGAACTCCAGAAAAATAAGTATGGGAGCCGGCTGGACGTATCGGTTAATCAGTATGCCCCCGTCCATGATCTTCAGATCGCGCCTTTGCTGTTGTTGCCGTTGGTAGAAAACAGCTTTACGCATGGAGTGGCCGGTTCGACGGAATTCAGCTGGGTTCGTATCGACATTTCGAGGCAACCCCGCCAGTTTTCGGTTAAAATCATGAACAGTAAGCAAGAGCGGTATTCAATACCCGGACCTGCAACCGGTGGGATTGGTTTATCGAACGTTAAAAAGAGACTGGCATTGCTCTATCCGGATGCGCATGAATTAGCCATAATTGACGAGCCCCACGCCTACCTGATTAACTTAACCATTAAGACGCCTGAACATGACGAACTGCTTACTCGTAGATGATGAAGCGCCTGCCCGGTCGCTGCTCATGCAGCATCTGTCAGAACTGAAGGACTTCAGGGTGCTGGCTGCGGTAGACAATGCCGTAGCGGCCTTTACGTTTTTACAGGCAAATCCGGTTGACCTGGTTTTTCTGGACATTCAGATGCCCGGGCTATCCGGCATTGAGTTGATACGCTCTGTGAGGAACGGCCCGAACGTTATCCTCACGACCGCCTACCGGGAGTACGCTGCCACGGCCTTCGACCTGAATGTGATTGATTATCTGGTCAAACCAATTACCAGGGAACGATTCATGCAGTCGGTTTCAAAATACCTGCATTATCACAGCGTTCCTGAATTACCCGCCCGGCACCTCAGTACTTATGAGCAATCCTATATGTTTTTCAAGACAGGCCGGGAACAGACCAAAATCTTCCTGAAAGACATTCTGTTTATCGAGGGCTTTGCGGACTACATTAAAGTACACACACACGAAAAGGTGTTCATCGCTTCGGAAAAATTAGGCTATATGGAGGAAAAACTGCCTGAAGAAAAATTTATCCGGGTACACAAATCGTTCATTATTGCGTTGGACAAACTCACGGGTTACACCGCCGATCAGCTTAAGATTGCCCATACTATTCTTCCGCTTGGCCGCTTGTATAAAGGTGCCTTTTTCCGGAAAATCCAGACCGGCTCCGTCACGCTGCCCGCCCTCAATCCGGGCGTCTGATCCGTACAGCTCTCTGCTATAGCCGGAATACTATCCGGCCTAAATAGCCTCATAATGTCTGCCGGTATCAGAAAAAGCTAAAATATAATCAGAATACTGATAGTTTTGTCGGCAACTTTACAGTCCGTTTTCCTTTCCGGATTAATAAGTCGCTTTAGTTTATGTCACAATACAGGCTGTTCCGATCTGCTGAGTCTGAGCCCGAAGGAAGCTCCGGTATCCCGTCCGCTGAGCAACAAGTATGGCGTAGCTTTTTATCGGGGGATGAAACTGCTTTTGAAACCCTTATGAATGATCATTACCGGACGCTTTTCCGGTATGCTACCCGTTTCTCCAGAGACCGTGAATTTATTAAGGACGCTATTCAGGATTTATTTCTGTATTTGTGGGAGCGCCGGGCTTCCCTGCGAACTGAGGTAGCAATAAAACCATACCTGATGGCGTCGCTGCGCAGATTCATGCACCGGAATCAGGCAGGTAATGCAGCCACGGACCAGGATCCGGATCCGGGGACCTTTGATTATGAATTCTCTGTAGAAGATCAGTTTATCACCAGTGAAGCCTCCTTCCGGCGTGCTCAGCACATGCAACAGGTACTGACTACACTGCCACGACGCCAGAAAGAGGTTATCTATCTGAAGTATTTTCAGGAACTTGACCGGACACAGATTGCAGAGGTCATGGCGATTTCGCCACAAACCGTCTCCAACTTATTACAACTGGCGCTCAGGCAATTACGCCGCTACTGGAAAATTGAATTACTTACCTTCGTCTTGTTACATTTCGGCCTCAACTAGCTTTCTGCTACTTTTTCTAAAAAAAACTACATTTTTTTTGGTATCTGTTTCCGGTTTCTGTCTATCTGCATATAGACGATAACCGGAATGGATAAATACCTACAATACGGCGTTGAAGAGCTTGTCTGGGACCAGCCATTCAGGCAATGGGTTCTCAACCCGACACGGGAAACCGATGGTCAGTGGCAGCAGTGGTTAGCCAGCCACCCTGAACAGGCAGAGCCTGTCAGTAAGGCCAGGGAGATCGTACTGGCCTTACAAATTCATGAGCTCCCGTTAAACGACCATGAAATCAGGCAGGCGGTTAAACAAACCCTTAGCCGGACGAAAGCACTACCGGTAATGGCCGGGCAATCCCGCACAATCTGTACACCGGCAACTTCCGCTGCACCGGCAGCTGTGGTTCAGAGCCGCTGCCGTTTGTCTGCTTATTGCCGGCCTGACGGTTTATTTTTTTACGCCCTGATTTATTGACCGCCACTGAGCCGGCCCGGCAGGCCATGATCAATTATGAACAGCTTGTGGCTGAGCAACCGGTCAGCCTGCGGGAAACGGTCAATCAATCCCGGAAGGTGATGCCCGTAAAGCTGGATGACGGTTCGCTCGTGCTTCTGAAGACCGGTAGCCGGATTAGTTATCCGTCTGTATTTGCCGGATCGCTTCGTGAAATCTATCTGAACGGCGAGGCTTTTTTTGACGTCACCAAAAATCCGGACAAGCCCTTTATCATTTACGCGAACGGCCTGGTAACAAAGGTGTTAGGCACCAGCTTTACTATAAAGGCCTATCCGGATGATCCGCATGTCATTGTTGACGTCAAAACAGGACGGGTGGCGGTGTTTGCCCGGAATGACGCCCTCCGGAAAGACCGGATCAGTAACCGCGAACTAACCGGAGTAGTACTGTTGCCCAACCAGAAAATCGTTTTTGAACGCGGGGCAGGCCGGATGGCGAAATCGCTGGTTGAAAACCCGCAGCTTTTATCAGCGCCTACCGGTAAACATCCGTTTATTTTCGATGAAACCCCGGTTTCGGCGGTACTCCGTACCCTGGAAAAAGCCTATGGTGTGGATATTGTTTATGATGAAGATGTGCTCAGCAAGTGTCCGTTGACTGCTACCCTGACGGATCAGGCGCTCTTCGAAAAACTGGACATTATCTGTCGTGTTATCGACGCACGTTATGAAGTTATCGACGGACAGATCATTATGTACAGTCAGGGCTGTAAATAATTGAGTATGCAGAACCGGAAAAACGAATAAACCGCTGCCTGTTGCAGCCATAAAGAGAAAGCCGGCAATGCGGGAACATTGCCGGCCTGATTACTCCCCACGCTAAGTCTGTAAGCTGAGCAAGTCCTGTCTGACAGGGCTGAGGGGATTGTTTTGTCTACATTTTTCACTTACAAAACGTATCAAAAGTATGAAGAAACGGGTACAACGGAAAACTGTATTACGTAGAATTATGCACGTTACCTGCACACAGCTTTTACTGGCAATACTGCTTGCCGGCGTGAGTGTTGCCCGCGACGGGCACGCGCAGAGCTTACTGGACCAGAAGGTATCACTCCGGATTCAGATGGTCGATATCCGGACGGTGCTGCACGAAATTGAAAAGCAGACCGATGCCCGGTTTGTCTTCAGCTCGCGGCTTGTCAAAACAAACCGGAAAATATCGTTTTCGGCCAGCAATGAATCGCTTGGTTCGGTCCTGACCCGTATGCTGAAACCGCTTCAAATTGATTTTGAGGTAACGAAAATGCTGATAATGCTCCGGCGGGCCGAGACTACGGGGGCGGCAGAGGCCTTTCCGGAAGGTCCGGCCGACAGCCAGCCACTGGAAAAGGTATTCAGCGGGGTAGTTTCCGATGAAAAAGGAGAAGGCCTGCCGGGTGTAAGTGTTATTCTGAAGGGCACCCAGCGCGGAACGACGACAGACGCTTCGGGGAAATACCGGCTGTCGGTCGCTG
>CBDFHU010000096.1:0-13321 GCA_965247375.1 Arsenicibacter sp. | reverse complement strand
GTCGTGTATACCCAGTCGCGCCATTCCTGATTTGCCGCAGTCCGCACATGTACTTTGGAATGGACGGCCATGAGTGCGGCATTATATTCGTCCCGGTTGACACCATTGATAGTTTGCCTGCCTGCCTGGGTCATCATTGCCCCGATAAAGGTCTGCATCCCGGGCAGTCCGCCCGGCGTCACCGAACCCGAAACGGATGTGGTCGCTACGGGTTCGCCTGCATCGGCGTCCCGTCCCGAAATGGCATAGGAGAAGCGGCCATAGCGTGCCCGGGGCCCTTGAATATTCCGGTCATAGACTACATAATTATCGGGCAGGGGTTTTGCTGTGATGTCGTTCCGGTAAAAAGAGACGTTGAGCGGGCCGGGCAGTATCTTCCGGTACATGGGGTTGTAACCAGCTCCGAACAGCGCTTTGAAGGTATCAAACTGTCCTTTCAGGTAGGGGTTGCCGGTCAGAAAAAGAAGCGGTTCCCCCGAAAATCCCGACTGCCCGTTCCATTGCGTTTTCCACGAAGGGGCGGTGTAAAATTCGGGTACTTCGGCAGACTCAATGCTGATCAACTCATAATTGACTGTTTTGGCAATAGCCGTCAGTGCTTCAGGAACATCCAGTACGGCGTGAATCTTTGCCAGTGAATTATTCGTTCCGCCGTGGTAATTGGCCGTTTCATTCTGCTCGCGGATGTAGCTGTAGGCTCCGTCCGGGTAAATACAGCGGGTATTGAGCGAGGTAACAAGAGTCCGGGCAAAATCAGTCCAGTCGGTGCGGTTCCGGTGAAGGCCCGTTTGGGCCAGCACTTCCGCATACGACACATCGCGGTTTACGTACGTACCACCTGCCAGCCCGGTCTGTGCAATGGAATAATAAATACTGCCCATGATGTCGGATGCATTTCGCAGGCGGTTTTTAAACGTATCGGGAATATAACCGGCAAACGAATAATCGCCCATGCGCCAGCCGTAAGCAAACATCGGGGCTGCAAACCAGTCGTTCAGTCCGTTGGTTGTTGCGCCCGGTACTTCGTCAATTTCTCCGCTGGCGCCATGAATCGTGTAATCATCGGCCGACGCATAGAGAATGTGCAGAAACCGGTAAAATAAATCGGGATTGTACCGGTAATCGCTCAACGGCGAAACCAGCAGCCAGTACAATGTCTCGGCGGTTGCTCCGGTTTCACGAATGGTAGGGGCAAGGCCTCGCCCGCCGGGAAAGACCATTGACGCCGACGTTGATTTACTGTAAACCGGAAATGACTGTCCGAGATAGGTACCGGCCCAGCTGTTCAGGCTCTGGATAAACGGGTTAGTTGCCGAAGTGGTATGGAGCGGGGCCGGAAAAAAACCAATGGCCTTGACCGGAACCAATGGTTCGGGTGTGGCAGTCAGCGAACTTATCTCAGCCAGCAGAGCGTTTGCTTCGTCTGTAAAGCCCGCATTGGCAGCCAGTTCCTGCCGTTCGCGGGCAACCTGAATGGCCGTCAGGCGAAGGTCTCCTAAGGTACCGGTTGTTGATGAGGGACGCATCAGGAAATCATCAAACCAGAACTGTTTGGGGCAAGGGCCTTGCGGAAGCGATGACCCCGTAGTCCCTGACCCCGTATTCGGACGAATGGAAATGCGCATACTCGCCCGGTCTGCATCGCTCCACTGCGATAAATCTACCACGGCCCTGTACCGGCGCCAGCCGGTGGTCGACGTAAATGAAGAAGCTGTTCCGGTGTAGGTAGTCGACGATACAGGTTGCGTTTCCCTCCGTTAGCCGTGGCCGCTGCCCCTGATTTAAAAACATTCAGCGTTACCAGCGATGCCCCGTCCGATTTCATGTAAAAGCTTACCTCATAACTCCCCGCTGCTACGGACTGCGACAGGACCTGGTAAAGTTTGATGTCGTTCCGGTTTGTTTGTTTGTTAATCCGGATATACATGGATTTACTGCCCGAATTTTTATCGGCCGTCGAAATGACTGAACTGCCGCTTGAGCATCCCGATACCGCCACACAACTCATGCTGGTGACGGTCGTGACACTACAGCTTCCGGTTACGAAGGTTAGCTGCCATTTACCCAGTACAGCAGTACCGGAAACTGTACCCGCAGAGGACGTTGTATAACTGCTCGTACCGGCGGTAAGCGTTTCAAACCGGGGTCAGTAATCAGGTTAACCTGAGCTCTGAGAGACAAAGTCAGCAGAAAGTTCAGGCAAAATGTTAAAACTAAACGTTGCATCATGGAGACAAGATTGTGGTTGAAACTGTACAAAACAAAGATTTAGTTGACTGTTTGAATGGTCTCAACTGACCAAATCCTTATCTCCATGTTGTGTCAGTCATGTGCACCGTCAAGTTTGCTACGTTTTTCTATCGCTGTTGCGGGCGCTTTATACCGCGCGTTTGTAATTTTCAGGACAACCGGATTCGGCCATTTATTATTGGTGTAGAGGCGGTGGCCATTCACGGCGCTGATGACAAGACCCAGCGGCGTACTTTGCCAGCTTAAGGAGGCATCAAACCCTTCGCGGTATTCGAGCAGCTGGCTGGTATAGCCTAAAATGCTGACTTTTGTTTCCGGACTTGTTTCCAGTGCTTTAAGGATAAACTCGCGGCGCTCACCATACGGCCAGGCGTTTCCACCCTGAATAAAGGCATACACCGCATCCCCGCGATTATTATGCACAAACCAGACCGGTCCTTCCCTGGTAATGTCCCACGACCGGACCTGATGGACACTCTCGGCATTGACCAGATGCCACAGGCCGATTTCCCGCAGCAGGGCTTCCTGCTCAATCTGAATCTCGCCGTTGGGTTTAGGCCCAACATTCAGCAGCAGATTCCCGCCTTTGGCGCGGGTTTCAATCAGCATGTTAATGATCTCGGTCCCGCTTTTGTGCGGGTCATTGGTTGGTTTATACTGCCAGTCGGTACCCATTGTATAACACGACTCCCACGGCCCCGGCAGTGGCTTATTCGGAATTTTCTGTTCCGGGGTGTTCATTTGGCCCCGCGTCACGACCACATTTGGCTGGAGCTGCCAGGCATATTCTTTGAGTCCTTCGGCGGGGCCATCGAAAAACAGGATGTCAATCGGGCCATAGCCGGTCAGCAGCTCACGAAGCTGGGCTTTATCGAGGTCCATCAGGCCGGGGTTATTGGCCGGAAAATGCTGCGGGTGCTGCAACCGGCCAACCGGAATGTTATGCTGATAGAGGTAGTTGAAATCTTCCGGAGAAAAATAGAGGCCGACGGCCAGTCCCTGCCGCCGGAAGGCGTCGAGTACTTCCCGCACGATGTCCCGTTTAAACGGCGTGTTGGACACACTGAACGGCGTTGTCCGGGTGGGCCACATGCAGAATCCGGCATGGTGTTTGGCCGTAAAGACGACATACTTCATGCCCGCGAGCCTGGCCAGGGTTGCCCATTCGTCGGGGTCAAACTTTTTGGGGTTGAACGTGGCGGGGAGTTCGGTGGTAAACCGTTTCAGATAATCATCGGACGCACCGGCCATCGAATGGCTGATGACCGCCCCCAGCTGTGAGTCAAGGCTCCAGTGGATAAACATGCCGAAGCCCAGATCCATAAACCACTGTTCACGGTCTGGCTTATTGGCGGTTTGCTGCGCTCCGGAAGGCATTGCGTGCAGGAACAGCACGAAAGACAAAAACAGGATTCTCATGGTTAACATAAAGGTGAAAGGAATTTTCAGGAAACAGCGGGCCGCGTTGCAGGCTGACGCCCCGGCTCCTACAAAAACATCAGAAGCAGAAAAACCAGTATTCCGGTTATGGATGCATAGATAATTGACAGCGTCAGTACTGATCGTACGCGGGATGTTTTCATGGGCATTATAAGCTTAAGGGTAAATGTGGTACCGGTGCAGCAAAGTAGCAGTACCCCCTCGTTCCGGCTTGCCCGAACCGGTCAAATTCTATTCTGAGTGTTGCAAAGCCCTGATATTGCTATTTCCGGCCGGAAATAGCAATATCAGGGCTTTGCAATGGCAGGCTGTATGCGGGATGGTGTAGCGTTCAGGCATCGCGGAATTACCCGGTAATACCATGAAGCATTCTGTATTTCGGACGGACCTGTCAGGTTACAGGCCGGTTGCGCCGGAACAGGCAACGGGCTGGTTATGCATTAATTTCAGTCATGATTTCGGCAAATAGCCGGGCCGAATGAAGTCTGGTATTGATATCGTACATGGCCGATACGGCGATCAGTTCGTCTACCCCGGTTTGCTCCAGAAAAGTGGTCAGCTGTTGTTTACCGTTTGTTTACTGCCGACAAACGAATATTTCAACATTTGCTGTAACGCAGGGTGATTGTACATGGTACTCAGCTCGGCGGTCATTCCGGTGGGCGGGTATAACGGGGTGCGGGCACCGGTTAACACGCCGACAAACATGCGGATTAAACCGGAAAACTGTAGTTGCGCTTCCTCGTCGGTGTCTGCGACATATACATTAACGCCCGCCATCGTATACGGTTGTTCCAGTTGCGCAGACGGTTTGAATTCCGCTTTGTAAATCCGTAACGCATTGAACAGGTGGGTTGAAGCAAAGTGGCTGGCAAATGCGTAGGGTAGGCCTTTTGCGGCTGCCAGGTGGGCACTATCGGTACTTGACCCCAGGATATACAGCGGAACCTGTGTCCCTTCCGCGATAGCCGCCCGTACGGATGCCCGGCTGTTCTCCGGCGAGAAGTAGGTCTGGATTTTTTTCACCTCCGCCGGAAACAGCTGCGCTGCACTCATAAAATCGGATCGGATTGCTTCTGCGGTCTGCGTATCTGTGCCGGGAGCTCTTCCCAACCCCAGATCAATACGGTCCGGATACAGGTGCGCCAGTGTACCAAATTGCTCAGCTACAATTAACGGGGAGTGATTGGGCAGCATAATCCCTCCCGACCCGACCCGGATCGTATGGGTGTTGCCGGCCACATAGCCGATAAGCACAGACGTAGCACTGCTTCCGATGGCATCGGAATTATGATGTTCTGCCAGCCAGAAGCGTTTATAGTTGCTGGCTTCAGCCTGTCGGGCTAATGCCAGTGAATTATGCAGGGTTTGCCGGAATGTATTCCCGGCCGAAACAATTGCAAGCTCTAAAATCGAATAGGCGGTTTGCCGGTTATTGATCATCGTAAATACGGACTTCGTGTTTGTTGTTTCTACTACCACAAAAGCAATCCGGTAAAAGTTTCCTTTACCGGACGGGGCCCTTTCCGAGGCATCATCAGCGTAGCCGGCTGAAGAGCACTATACCGGAATCCGGTTATGATACATTGTCCGGATTGCCTATATTACCGGCTTACGGTAGGGGAGGCGGCTTCCCGGCACTAACACCAAAAAGAAAAGTATGAACCGGGTAAAAATAATGCGGGTTACAGCCATCCTTTGTGTATTGCTGACGGGTATTGATATCAGCAATGTTCCGGCACAACGTGTGTCGTTATCCCGGCCTCCGGTCCGGAAGGCGGGGGTGATAACAGGCGCCGACCAGACGGACCTGTATGTGCCGTATCTGAAAGGAAAACGAATCGGGTTGGTTGCCAATCAGAGTTCACGCATCGGCAGCAAAAGCAGTGTAGACAGTTTACTGAGTCTCGGCATTAACATAGTGAAGGTTTTCGGACCTGAGCATGGCTTCAGAGGCAATGCCAGTAACGGGGCTGCGGTGGGTAATGAAAAAGATGCTGAAACCGGCATTCCGATCATCTCGCTGTATGGCAAGAATGAAAAACCTACGCCGGACCAGCTGGCCGATGTTGACCTGATGGTATTTGATATTCAGGATGTAGGCTGCCGGTACTATACCAATATCAATACGCTGGAATACGTGATGGAAGCCTGTGCGGAAAATAATAAGGAACTGCTCATTCTGGACAGGCCGAACCCGAATGCCTATGTTGTAGACGGGCCGGTAATGACGGAAAATAAGTATAAATCGGCAATCGGGATCCATAACACACCGATGACCCATGGCATGACAATCGGGGAGTTTGCCCACTACCTGAACGGTGAAGGCTATCTGCCGGAAAAATGCAGGATCAAGGTGATAAAAGTGGCCAATTACGATCATACAACCCCTTACGTCCTGCCCGTAAAACCGTCACCGAATTTAAATACGCAGCAGGCGGTACTGCTTTTTCCGAGTTTATGCATGTTTGAAGGTACCGCGATCAATGAAGGCCGGGGAACGTATATGCCCTTTACTATTCTGGGAGCACCGGCGTTAAAGGGGAAGTATTCGTTTTCCTATAAGCCGGTAAGCATTCCCGGAATGAGTGAACGGCCAAATCAGAAAGATTCCGTTTGTTATGGACTTGACCTGCGTCAGTATGATATAACCCGCTTGCAGAAGAGCCGTCAGATTAATTTAGCCTGGGTTATTGAGCTCTATAAGGCTTACCCTGATAAGGCAGGCTTCTTTCAGCCGGAACGGGCCAACGGCGTCTCTCCCTTTGATTTGCGTATTGGTACAGATCAACTCCGGAAGCAGATCATTGCCGGAGTGCCGGAGGCTGAAATCAGAAAAAGCTGGGAGCCGGGGCTGACGAAATTTAAAGCGATCCGGGCCAAATACCTTCTCTATCCGGATTGACCAGTTGAGGAGATTCCGGATAGAGAAGGTGACATAAGGGGCGGCCTTGTCCTGCCGTTGAGGTTACTGTAAATCGTCAGAATGAGCAACTTGTCATCCTGGTAAAGAATGGTACTGGTATTCCTGAATCAGTAAAAGCAACGATATTCAAGCCCTTTTTTACCACCAGACTCACGCGAATAGTTCCGGTATAGTTATGAACCGGAACTATCAAAAGATTGTTATATTGCTATCAAATGAGAATACCACTCTCTGAATTGATCAATTATGGCAACGCAAGCACCTGCTTATACCAGCGGGCAGAAGCCCTTTTTTCAGCCTATGACGGCGCTTCAACTCATCGATCGCTCCCGTCAGGGGCTGACAGGTACTGAGTCCGGACGTATTGCCGGACTATTGGGGATTACAGATAAATGAAATGGCACGGCTGCTTAACCAATCGGTAGCAACCTTCCACCGGCAGGCAAAGGCTGAGCGGCTCGATGCTGCCACGTCCGAAAAGCTGCTGCTGCTGGGGCGTCTGGCCGGCTATGGAACAACGGTTTTTCAGGATCAGGGCAAATTCAACCGCTGGCTAAGCCGCCCCCTGCGACTATTAGGCAACCGGTCCCCGCTGGATCTGCTGGATAGTACAACCGGCGTCCAGTTGGTTGAAGATATCCTGGGGCGTATTGACTATGGTGTCTTTAGCTAATGGCGCTGACGTTATACCGCATACAGACTGACGCACACCACGACAGCATCCTGGAAGGAACGGGGGCAAGGCTGCACGGTGGACGCTGGAATGCGAAAGGGCGGCCAATGGTTTACACCGCTACTACACCGGAACTATGTTTTCTGGAATACATGGTGCACCTGGATGGAACGCCTTTAGTGGACTTGCCACCCCTGATTCTGTGTGAAATTGCCGTACCCGATCACTCCATACACGTTATCAGCGTAGAAGAGCTGCCAACCGGCTGGGACAATCCCTATGCTACGCCTGCCGGCCTACCCCGGTTTGCCGAACAGCAGTTCGGACTTCATCAGTGCTTATGCCTGGCGATTCCTTCGGCAGTGGTACCCCTGTCTCCGTCGCGTAATGTGTTGCTGGATCCGTTGCATAGCCTGCACAGTGAGTGCCGGGGTCCTGTCAATTCAGCCTTACCCGATAGATCCGCGCTTACCAACAGCAGGATAGACAAAAATTCTGTAAACCAAGGCTCTGGATATCCCGCGAGAGACCTGAAATTGACCGGCTGGCCTGCCCCTGGCTGATCAAACGATTCATTGACAGTGAAGATGAGATCCTGGTTGTGCCGGCAGAAGATGTAATACCGGCTGCAGAACGGTTGAAGGGTATTCCGTTTGATGTGCCCGGGGTTGAATACACGCACTACGAAGATCAGTGCACGTTTGATTATTTCCTGAAAAAACACTGCCCCGATGATGAAGCCCTGCACGTATTGGCACCCATTGTCAGAGGGGCAGATACGGATGATCACTCGCTGTCCCAACAAGCTGCCGGTCTCCGCGCTATTTCGGCCGGCCTCGCCTTTAACATTCAGGACGATTACGAATTGCTGAAAACCGGTATGGTTCTCTACGACACACTTTACAGCTGGGCTAAACACCTGCGTCAGACAAAACATACCCGGAGTCCTGCTGAGAAAATGCTGCTACAGGTACTGCATACCTACCAGGAGCAGGTTGCCGTCACCAGAAAGGTTCCGGAATGGGTTGACGAACTCAAAAACCGCATACAGGATCAGATTGATACCAACCTGACGCTGACTGAACTCTCCCGCAGTCTCGACATTAATCCGGCCTATGTATCCAGGGTGTTCGGCCGGTATTTTGATAATTTGTCCTACGGCGAGTATATCCGGAAGCTCCGCATCGACCGCGCCATTGAGCTGCTGACGACAACCCGCTATTCCCTGTCGGAAATAGCTTACCTGACCGGATTTTCGGATCAGAGCCATTTTACCAGAATATTTAAAAAGGTGATGCAGATTAACCCTTCCGGATACCGGAAGAATATGCGGAAAGGTAAAACGGATACAAATAGTTAAAACCGGTTCTATTTCCGGCATCCGGTGGCAGGCAGATTTGCAGAAAAATAAAAAAAGATGTTCCTGTCGCTACGAACTGCAATCTGCTTACTCATTGCCTGTGCCGGCAATCTGCTCATGCCCGGCAATTTATCCGCCCAGACGGCGCCTGTTCCACAACCGTTACTGCGTTTTAATGGCTACCTGGGTATACTCCATCCCATTGTAACGTTTTCGGCGCAAAGCCATGAGTTTAATTTTTCGACCTATTATGCCGTCGGGTTTCCGATGGGCCTGAATGTCTGGAAAAGTAAAAAAGGTGGGTTTTTCGGTAGAAATCGTGCCTACGATCCAGTCTGACCGGCAGGTCAGTAAGGTAACCAACGTATTATTTCACCCCGGTATCCTGGTTGACCTGGGCCACAACCTTACCCTGGCCAACCGGCTGGCCTTCGAAACTTCCGGCCGTTATGGCTTTACGCCGGTGTTGAACAAGATTGTTAAACGCACTAAATCAAACGGTTATTTTGTAGCCATACCGATACCGGTGCGTTTCGGCAATGACCGGCCGGCGACCGTTACGGCCGGCTTTCAGTTTGGTATCACGTTTTGACGAATCATGCATCAGACCACAACACCGTATACCCGGACTGAGCTGTTCCGGTATTTTCTGAAACCGGGTACCGTTGGCTTTGGCGGCCCTCCGGCGCTGGTGAGCGGGCAGAACAGCGAATCGTTACCTATAAATCAGGTTGTGGCTACCCCGTTTTTGGCGGACAGGCTCCTCCTTCCCGAAGGCGGTACGTTGGTGGAAACCTGCCTTACCTGAACACCTCTTTTTTATCAGTTTCAGCCGCAGTATTTGCAAGTCTGGCAGAACCTTTTTTTATTTGCCAATAAACTATAAAACTTATAGATTATAAATACTAATACTCTATCCAGTACCAGGAGTATCAGTAGTAAGGCAGTGGCTATACAGGATGAAAACACTCTATTCTTTTTCGGGACTTAGCTGGGATGAACAGATTGACAATGTGTGGGCTGAGGGAAAATTGTTGATGACCAGGCGGATATCCGGATACTGGCTGCATCTGTATGCCATTGATTCATTTTTTGCCGAGATCTGGATTTGCCAGAAAGGGTATGACGTCTGTCTGGTCAGAGGTTTTATCGATACCAGTGAACTGGAACCGTATCTGCGCCAGGTAAATATCAGCGAACTGGCTCTTCACGCATCTTAACCAATTAATCAACATTCATACAACCAATTGAATTATGCGTTTCTCTTCACTACTACTGCTCTCCGGACTTTCGGCTGCCGGAACAATCGCAACCGCCCAGACCGCACCACAGCAAGGCCTGTGGCGGGGTATCTTTGCACTGGCTAACGGCCAGGAAGCACCGTTCAATTTCGAACTGAAAGATCAGACCGCTTATCTGCTAAACGGCTCGGAACGATTTGAATTAAAGGGTATTACAACCAGAAATGACTCGGTTTTTATTCCCGTTGACATCTATGATGCAACTCTGGCCGCCCGGATTGTGAACGGCAAAACCCTGAGTGGTGCGTTTAAACGGAACGGTGCCACCGATCAGGGTATTCCCTTCTCGGCAGAAGCCGGTAAAAAGTACCGCTTCTTTGAACAACCCGTTCAGGCCGGTGTGAGCCTGCACGGCAAATGGGATGTGCTGATCGGGAAGGGCGGCAACAAAACAGTCGGGGTATTTGAGCAGCACGGCAGTAAACTGACCGGCACGTTTCTGACTACCACCGGTGATTACCGCTATTTTGAAGGATCGGTCAGGGGCGATGAGTTTTTCCTGTCGGCTTTCAGCGGATCAAATCCGTCGCTGGTTAAGGGCAAAATCAGCGGAAACACCCTGACCGGCGAAATCATCAATGCCGCGCGGCAGTCAACCGGTTGAAGGCACCCGCAATGAACAGGCTGCGCTGCCTGATGCCTACACCCTGACCAAAGTAAAAGAAGGGGTTCCGTTTGAGTTTACATTTCCGGATGCCTTCACCGGTAAGCCGGTTTCGCTCAAAGATCCGAAATATCAGGGCAAGGCGGTTGTCGTGACCATTCTCGGCAGCTGGTGCCCGAACTGCCTCGATGAGGCTAGTTTTCTGGCACCGTGGTACCGGGCAAACCGGCAGCGCGGGGTAGAAATTATCGGTCTGGCTTTCGAACGGAAAAATGACCCTGCCTTTGCCAAAACCCGTCTTGAAGCCCTGAAAAAACGGTTCGGCGTCGATTATGATATCCTGTTTGCGGGTATTGCCGACAAGAAGTTTGCTTCCTCCGTACTGCCGGCCCTGAGCGAGGTGCTGTCCTTTCCGACGACCATCTACATCAACCGCAAAGGGGAAGTAACCAAAATTCATACCGGCTATACGGGGCCTGCCACAGGACAGTATTATGAAGAATTTGTAAAAGAGTTCAACCGCGATATTGATGAGCTGCTGGACGCTCCGGCAAAAACGAAAGGCGTTGTCCGCTCAGAAAAATAACGGTAACGTCTGTCGCTATATCCCCAACGCAAAACGGGCCGGTCCATTTGGACCGGCCCGTTTTGCGTTGGGGAGGATACCCGTCCCTGGCCTTCCGGACTGACAACGACGGCCGCCGTATTGCCGGTTTTTTTCAGGTTTTCCTTTGAAACGTAGCCGCTGACAAACGGACTTGCCGCATACTTAACCGCCGTATTGTACGGGCTGCTGCCCGACTTAAGGAAGGTGGTACCGTTCCGGAAAACGAACAGCTTACGATCCTGAATGCCGAAGCCAAGCGGGTGTATGATGTTAATACCGACGGTATAGATCGAACCGGCAATGCCGCGGGGGCTTCCCGCTCACGTACCTGATCGAAATCGGCCAACACCGACTGGTTGTCGTTAATGATCGCCGTAGCGCTTTTCTCCTGCCGTGACGGCAGCAGTCAGACGGTTTTGTTTGGGTGGGGTTGGGCAGGTAGCATACGGGGAGAACGCACAGGGCGGGTTATATGCCTTGTTGAAATCAATGTAGGTGTACCCGTCGGCCCCGGGGCCGGCGGCATCCAGAAACCTGCCTCCGCCATAGGTTTCGTGTTTATTCGATGCATCGGCAAAAACAAAGTGCAGATGTTCTTTCGTTCCGGTAGCATCCAGAGTATATTCCTTGCCACGGATGGCGAAAACCAGCTGTCCGGGTGAGTCCTGTTCGTACGAGCGGCCGGTAATATCAACAATTGTGATTTTCTTCCCGGCGGTCGGTACAAACCGGGCTTTGATGCGCCAGTCTTCATGCACCGGATACCGCTCAATACCATGAAACTGTTTCAAATACGGGCTTTCCAGATCACGTAACCTGACGGCATATTTATCACCACGCTGAATGACAAACCAGCGCAGCGACTGATGCCGCAGTACCACCGGCTTGCCCGGATAAGGGAAAATGTCCAGTGTCTGAACGGGTGAATCACCCTGAAAAACACCGGTGCCGGCAACCGTTTCGACCGAAACCTTACCATCTTTCAGGATAAACGCACCAAGCACTGGTGAACTGTGCTCCGCCGGAAAGATAATATCATTTCCTTCTTTAGCTCCGAACGTATTGCGGCCTTCCCTCAGCCAGAACAAACCGGCAAGGTTCAGCCAGCCGTCTTCCTTTTTCAGGTCATCAACCCGTTTCTGATGCCATAACCTGATTTCTTCCTCATAACGGTTGTCCGTTTTCATCCCGATGCCGGTAAGAACAATCAATCCCAGCAGGGCAGTCAGCGCCTGATTTTTCATAGTAGCAATTTTGTTTATTACCCGGTCCTGTTTTCGTTCCTGTTATCTGTCTGACGTGAACTATCCGTTTGCCGGCCCCTCTCCGATACGCGGAGAGGGGGTAATCAGCAGGTTAATTGATAAAGTGTAACGGTTATATAAAAGGTAGTCTTAAAATTTTCGCCGGGTCAAATAACCCGGCGAAAAACGATCATCTTAATCTACCTTCCAACATTGATAGCCGGCGTACAAAACCAGACTAACAAATTGACGAATCGTCAATGCTTTTATGCTTTATTTCTGAAAATGAGTTTTTTAAACCGGCCGGCTGAAGGCTGTTTTATTGTACCGGCAGCATTATATATACTGCGATTCGCGTAAAAAAACTACTTATTATAATCGCCTGTTTAACCGGATAGTGCCGTATTATTTTTGCAAAGCTATTTGAATAAAAAATTGAATTCAAACTATTTTTAATTTTTTTTTCATAATAGTATCCGGAACACAAATACCCTATAAATATATATTATATACCTATTCTATAGTCTTTTTTATTTTACATAATAAACCGAGTATTTACGCTAATATAAATGTAGATTATAAAAAAAATATAAATTTTTTCTTGCTTTGCTTTTTGCAATGTACTAGCATTGCATCATCAAATCATTTCAGCAAAAAAGCAGATAAGGCAGTTTTTATTTTAGACGCGATGAGCTGCTATTTATAAATGATAGATGCAAGAAGCAGGAATTAATTTTCATTTTTTCAGCTTATGCCTTTATCTTTTGTAATTCATTTTTTTACTGATCTGTTTTCAATCTATTTTTTTAATTAATTAGACTATATAGTCTATGGATTTTATAATATCATGTCTGCTAAAACATACCAGAGGTTCACTTTTTCGGGTAAATTAACGGCTGAACAAATAGCCTATTTT
>CBDFHU010000095.1:0-32641 GCA_965247375.1 Arsenicibacter sp. | reverse complement strand
CTGGTCGCTACGCCGGACGGTGGTTACCTGGTCGCCGGTCTGACCACCTCTACCGACGGACAGTTGTCGGACAGACAGCGACAGACGCCTGGTTCAGCAGCGGGCTGGCTCATGAAATTTGCCCCTGAACCTTCCGGATCACCCGCCTTCTTCACCGTCCAATCCGGCCTTTGGACTGACCCGGCCGTCTGGTCATTGAGGCGTATACCAACAGCATCCGACAGTGTATTGGTAGGCCACAGTCTGATTATTCCGGTCGCGTATACGGCTACGGTGAAAACCCTCAGCTATGGCAATGGCGGGCGGCTGGTCTACGAAGCAAAAGCAACACTCAAACTAAATCAGTAGCTTCGGCTGGGCGCCGGTTTAGTGGCCACCCTGTTTGCCGGTGCAAACAGGACTTTTTTTGGGTCACTGCGTCTATAGTTTCCGGATATGTTTCAACTACCACAATTAACTCTTTCGACTTTTTAGTATCTTTCGTAGCTGAACGGTTAACCAGCAACTGGTTAGCTGTTCAATCATCAATCAAACCAATTCGCTATGCGATCAATTTACCTCCTCCTGCTGCTGATTTCGTCGGCCGCAATGGCTCAACCCAAACCCAAACCAGCCCTGTCGTGGAAAGAAGTTGCGGCCTGGAAAGCCATCGGCTCGTTCGGCAGCACACAGCTATCACCTGACGGACAATGGTTTGCCTATGTCCTGGCACCTAACGAAGGCGACGCTGATCTGGTTATTCAGAAAACGGCCGATACAACGCGGTACACCTACCCCATTGGCTCGGTCAGCATGCCGCAGATCTCCTTTTCGGACGACAGCAAATGGATTGCCTTCAAGGTTTTTGCCAAAGACAAGGACAAAAAAGCCGCGGCCAAACCCAGCGGCAAGCCTGTACCCGACAAGCTTTTTCTCGTTGAGCTGAACGGGAATAAAAAAACGGAATTTGACCGTGTGAAAAGCTTTGCCTTCAACGGCGAAAAAGCGTCACACCTGGCCATTCTGCTGACCGGCACACCGGCAGGCCCGGGCGGAGCCTCACCGGATGCGGCCAAAGGAAGCGACCTGCTGCTGTATGACCTCGGTGCGGCCAAAACCCAGAACATCGGCAACATCGCCGAAATGGCATTCTCGAAAAAAGGCGACTGGCTGGCCCTCGCCGTTGATGCCACTGAGCGCGCGGGCAACGGCCTGCAATTGCGCAACATGCAATCGGGCGTACTGCTGACAATGGACAGCGACAAGGCCCGTTATCAGTCGCTGAACTGGACCGATAAAGGCGATGCGCTGGCGCTGCTCAAAAGCGTAAAAGATGAGAAGTTTAAGACCGAACTCACCAGTGTGCTGGGTGTGAAAAACCTGACAGGCCTGCCTGAGCTGGTAACTTACAACCCGAAAACCGACAGCCTTGCCTTTCCGAAAGGCATGACCATCAGTACGAACCGTTCACCGTACTGGTCGGAAGATCTGAGCCGCGTATTCTTCGGTATTAACAAACTGGAATCAGCGAAAAAGGACGACAAAAAACCGGCCCCGACGGCGAAAAAAGATACGACTAAAGCAACGAAGCCTAATCCGGCTGAGCCATGGGCCAAAATCAAGGCCGATACCACCATTAAGTCGCTGGAGGATTTGCAGAAGGCCCTTGCCCGGCTAAAACCGGCCGACTCAACCAAAACGGCACCGGTCGCGATGGCCGACAAGAAAGACGATGCCGACAAACCCGAGGTAACGATCTGGCACTGGCAGGACAAGCGGCTTCAGTCACGGCAGCAGGTGCAGGAATCGCAGGACAAAAACTACAGTTATCTGGCAATGTACAATACAGCCACTAAAAGCTTTACGCGGCTGGCCGACAGCACCCTGCGTACCGTCAGTGTGGCCCCGAAAGAATTGTATGCACTCGGCAGCGATAACAGCAACTATGAACTCGACGCCAACCTCGACGGCCATAACTACGCGGACTATTACCTGATTGACCTGAAAACCGGCAAACGCGAAAAAATCCGCGAGAAACATTATCTGCCTGGTTACGCAGCCAGTCCGCAGCCGTCGCCGGACGGAACAAAATTTCTGTACTGGGAAGGCATTCACTTCTTCGTGTATGACATGGCGACGCGCACCAGCCGCAACATTACCAAAGGCCTGCCAACGTCGTTTGTCGATACCGACGATGACCACAACCAGACTACGCCGCCACAGTCACCCATCGGCTGGTCGGCAGACAGTAAGTACGTATTGCTGAGCGACGGCTGGGATATCTGGCAGGTACCGGCCGTAGACGTTAAGGACGCCAAAGGCAAAGCACTGACGGCCCTGAACCTGACGCAGACCGGCAAACGGGAAAAAATCCGGTTTCAGAGCCGCTACACACTTGATCCGGACGAAAAAGGTATTGACCTGAAACAGCCCGTATATGTCCGGACCTACGGCGAATGGACCAAGAAAAGCGGTATCAGCCGCATCGACAATGGCAAGGTAACCCGCCTGCTCTGGGAGGATGCCTCAATCGGCAGCCTGACCAAAGCGAAGAAAGCCGGTGTGTATGTATTCGGCCGCGAGAGCTTTACCCAACCACGCCAGTATTTTGTATCGGCCAGTCCTGAACTGACGGCCGGTAAGCAGGTCTCGAAAAATGCACCGGCGTTCGAAAAATATGCCTGGTCGCCGGGTGTCCAGCTGGTTAACTACGTGAGCGACAAAGGCGATTCGTTGCAGGGTGCCCTGTTCCTTCCGGCAGGTTATGAAACCGGCAAGAAGTACCCGACCATCGTTTATTACTACGAAAAACTGTCGCAGACCCTGCACAGCTTTGCCAATCCGGGTTATTCCGGAACGGGCTGGAATCCAAGCCTGTACACCTCAAACGGTTATGCCGTGTTTATTCCGGACATCGTTTACAAAATGAATGATCCGGGCATGTCGGCGGTGTGGTGCGTGTTGCCGGGCGTTAAGGCCGCGCTCAAAACCGGCGTTATCGATGAGGCCAAAATCGGGGTTCACGGCCACTCGTGGGGCGGTTACCAGACCAGCTTCCTGATCACCCAGACGAACCTGTTTAAGGCCGCCGCTGCCGGTGCCCCGCTGACCGACATGATTTCGATGTATAACCTGATTTACTGGAATTCGGGCGGTGCCAACGGAGCTATTTTCGAAGGCTCACAAGGTCGTTTGGTGGCGCCGTGGGAAAACTGGGAAGCCTACCACCGCAACTCGCCGATGTACCACGTCAAAAATGTACAGACGCCGCTGCTGATGTTGCATAACGACAAAGACGGTGCCGTTGATTTTACGCAGGGTATCGAGTTCTACAACGCCCTGCGCCGCCAGAAAAAACCGGTGGTGATGGTGCAGTACAAAGGCGAAAACCACGGACTGGCCAAATTGCCGAACCGGAAGGATTACGCACTCCGGATGATGGAGTTTTTTGACTATCACCTGAAAGGCAAACCGGCACCTGAATGGTGGCTGAAAGGGGTTCAGAAACTCGACCTCGACGAGCACATCGAAAAACGGATTGCGACCCTTTCGGATAGCGAAGAAAATTAACGAAAAGCCCTTCTGTCAGTCAGAAGGGCTTTTTCATATATATGACCTGCCCCATCCAGAAAACGTTTCTCCCCGTTCAGGGGTTATCTTATAAACAACATGACTTATGACAAATTCAATCGCGCAGATTGCGCAGACACATCAGCTCAGTGAAGAAGTAGTCACACACCTGTTTAACCAGCTTGCCCTCGGCAACGGCCGGCAGGCGCAGTTCAATCATCCCGCACTGGGCGGCATGGGGCAGTGGCAGAATGGTATGCTCATGATTTCGGATTTTTCGAATCATGCCCTGAAAGCAAAACTGACCGGCGTCTTCGCAGACCTGGTTCAACTCTATACAAGAGAGGGAGGCCCGTCGTCCCTTGAAGCCAAACCGGAAACTGATAGTCTCGGAAAACCAAGCATGGTTGCTACACAGAATTACCTGACAGTCAACTATTATCAGGATAAATCTTTGCTGGTAATCACCGACAACCAGCGTAAGACCGCCATAACCTATTCCGTGGCGCCTCACCGCCTGACCGGTATTTCGCAGCAAAATCAGAATAACAGTCTTTACGGCATTTCCTTCGTGACCGCTCAGGGGCAAACCCTGACAGTTAATGACTTTAAACAGGTGTCTTAAGCCTGCTCACCCTATCTTTTCAAAAAACGTCGGGTCGCATTATGCATTTCCCGACGTTTTTTTAACTATCCCATACAAGCCGGTAAGCGCCCCTGAAAGTATTTTCAACTTTTCTTGCATATATAATTTAACTATATATATTTGTACCAAAACCAGATAATGCCATATGGAATCTTCGACCAGTGAATTTTTACGCGGGGTACTCAAGACGATTGTCCTGAAGCTTCTGGCCGAGCGGGGTACGATGTATGGTTACGAAATCACGCAGGCCGTTAAAGAACGCACAAAAGGACAGATTACGCTGACGTTTGGTGCTCTCTATCCGGTACTGCACAAACTGGAGCAAGACGGTCTGCTGGATACTAAATCCGTGGAAGTCGACGGCCGGTTGCGGAAGTACTATTCGCTTACCCCGCGTGGCAATGAAACTGCTATTCAAAAAGTTTCTGATTTTGAACGCTTTATGGACGCCATGCGCGCCCTGTTATTTCCGCCCTCATCGTTATCGCTGGGGCATTCTTAATTCCAAAACGACCCTTTCTTACGCACACAAAAAAGAAGTAGCCTTATGGAAAAGCTTTCTTCCCAACAACTTACCCGGGTTACGCCATCACCTCATCCGGAATGGTTCCGACGAATCGCTGCTGAGCGAATTAGTTGACCATATGGCCTGTGAGGTTGAATACTACATGTGGATTGGTTTACCGTTCGAGACCGCTATCGATAAAGCCTTGCTGGAAGCTAACTCAGATGCGGTTGGTACGCTTCAGGAAACTTACCGCGAAGCGCTTTCGCTGAAGCAGGAGAACATGGCCGAAGCCAGTCTGGACGATATTGTGTTCGAAACCCGCAATAAGGCGTACGGTGCGTATTACCTCCGCCAGAACTACGGCAATAGCCTTCGGGACGCCCTGTTAGGTGGTGCCGGCATCTTTCTGATGCTGATCGGCCTGATTTCAGGGCTGAATCAGGGAAAATGGTCGTATATGAGCCTGAGCGGAGCGATGTGGCTGGTGGGTATCTCGTGCGTTGCGTTCAGCGGCTTCTCGTGGTTCCTCCAGAACATGAAGCAGAAGTACATGGTCGTAAATGATTAGGTTACCCCTCCATCAACCCCGCCACCAGTTGGATCTTGCCGTAGTCGTAGCGGCCGTTAAGGTAGTCGTATACCGGCTTCAGCCGCCCCTCGGCAAGCCCGACTTCATTGATGGCCGCTTCGATTTCCAGGGCATCCTGCTGACTAATGAGTGCCTCAATATCAATACTATACCCGGCCTTATATAAATGCACCAGGTGGTTGGCAATCGAGCCGGTCGTGAGCTTACGTTCGGCCGCAATCTCTTCCATACTCATGCCCTGATTATACAGTTCCAGCGTCAGCAGCTGGGTGGAGCCGCGTAGTGTATTGCCGTCTTTAGCCTTGCCGGTCACATAACTAACGATTTCGCTGAGGAAACGGGGGCCGAATAACTGGAGTTTCCGCTCACCTACCCCGCTGACATTCCGCAGGCCATCGGGCGTGGTCGGCCGCAGGCGGGCCATATCTTCAAGCGTAGTATCGGTAAAAACCACGTACGGTGGCACGTTTTGTTCGTCGGCAATTTGTTTCCGGAGTGCTTTGAGCCGGTCGAGCAATTCGTCCTTGGCCTGTTCGGTTTTAGTTTTCGGTTTTTCGACCACCACTTTCGGTGCATCATCGGGCCGGACAAGTTCTACTTTCTTCCCCTGAAATAACACTCCGTCTCCCAGAATCCCTTTTTTCAGCGCGTAATGCTGGTCGTAGGCAATTTCAATGACCCCGACATTGATCAGTTGCTGGAGGTAGTTCCGCCAATCGTCGAATTTAAGATCGGCGCCGGCCCCATAGGTTTTAATTTTGTCGTAGCCATTCATGAGCACCTGCTGACTGCGGGAGCCCCGCAACACATCGATCAGCAGATTCATCGGTACCCGTTCTTTCAGCCGCAGAATAGCCGACAGCGCCTTTTGGGCAATAATGGTGCCATCGAAAGTGACCCGTGGATTCCGGCAAACATCACAGTTACCACACGGCTCAGTCAGTTCTTCCGAAAAGTAACTCAGCAAAATCTGCCGCCGGCACGTATGCGCATCGGCATATTGCTGCATCCGTTCGAGCTTGGCGAGTTGCAGCCCAAGGTTCGCCGGATTGTTTTCGATCAGCATCTCCTTGTACGTCGCCACATCGGCAAAGCTGTAAAACAGGACCGTATCCGAGTTAAGCCCATCGCGGCCCGCCCGTCCGATTTCCTGATAAAAGCTTTCGATGTTTTTGGGCATGTTGTAGTGGATTACCCACCGCACATTCGATTTATCGATCCCCATCCCGAAGGCAATCGTCGCACACATAATCCGGATGTCGTCTTTCAGGAACATTTCCTGCACCATCGACCGCTCCTGCGCACTCATGCCGGCATGGTAGAAGCCCGCCATAAATCCTTTTTCCTGTAGCTTCGCCGCCAGTGACTCCGTTGATTTCCGGCTCAGGCAATAAATCACCCCTGATGTATCGGGTTTCATATTCAGCAGCCGGACAATCTGCTGGAAGCGGTTCGTACCCGGCAATACCTGTAAGCTCAGGTTCGGCCGGTTAAACGACGCAATAAAAACGGCCGGATCGGCCATATCGAGCCGCTGCGTAATATCCTGCCGTGTCAGTTTGTCGGCGGTAGCCGTCAGCGCCACCGTTGTTACGTGCGGGAAGTGCTTTTTCAGCACATTCAGCTGCGTGTATTCCGGCCGGAAATCATGACCCCACGACGAAATACAGTGGGCTTCGTCAATGGCGAACAGAGACAGCTGTAGTTGCTGGAGAAAGATAAACATGCTTTCACTCAGCAACTTCTCCGGCGATACATATAACAGTTTGAGTTTTCCGGCCAGTGCATCTGCCTCAATCTGCCGCTGTTCTTTGGACGATTGGGTACTGTTGAGATACGCCGCCGGAATACCGTTCAGGTGCAGCGCCTCGACCTGATCCTTCATCAACGCAATCAGCGGAGAAACCACCACGCAAACGCCCGGCTTCATAATGGCCGGAATCTGGAAACACACCGATTTACCGCCGCCGGTCGGCATTAATACGACAGTATCCCGCCCCGACAGAATGGAACGGATAATGTCTTCCTGCATCGGACGGAAGCGGTCGTAACCGTAGTAGCGTTTGAGATAGTCGGTAGGATTATCAGACGTAAGCGGTGCACTGGCAATCATGCTGAAAACGAGTAAAAGTGTAATGCAGTTCATTAGACGAATTGTGTGTTCAGAAGTTTCACACCTGCATATCGGCTAATCAAATTTACAAAATTTTACGCGGAACCCGGTACCCCTGCGTTATTTTCTGCCCCCTGGCCCGTCACAAGACCAAATCGCATAAAGCGATACCCATAAACACAGCTTATGAACAAACGCATCACGTTAATTGCACTGATTGTTAGTCTTTTAATGGCTTATAAGGGCTATGGAGCCGGGGCCGTAATAAATACAAAAACAGTAAGTCAAAATTATCCGTCAACTACATTACCATTCACTATCAAGTAGTTACCAGTAAACAACAGCATTAATGAGAAGCGTATCGTCGGTCAGTACGACGCTACGCTTTCTTTTTTTAACTTAGCCCCGCAATGGCTATGAACTTACGCATTAAGGGTCGCATCTGGCTGGAAGCCGACGAGCGCTTTTTCGGTATCGGGCGCATGGAACTGCTGGAACATATTCAGCAGACGGGTTCTATTAATCAAGCGGCAAAAGCGATGAAGATGTCCTATAAACGGGCCTGGGACCTTGTGCAGTCGATGAACACACAGGCAGCAGCGCCTTTGGTTTCGACCCAGACCGGGGGCGAAAAAGGCGGCGGGGCCATCGTAACGGAAGAAGGACTTAAGTACCTCGACCACTTCCGGGGACTACAACAACGTTTTGAGGATTTTCTGGACCAGGAAACCCGGCTACTCCCCGAATAGTCCGGTGGCGGCAGAAGTCGTACCTTTGCACCATGCGTTATTTTATTGAACTCTCGTATCAAGGGACAAATTACAGCGGCTGGCAAACGCAGGCCAACGGCAACAGTATCCAGAGCACGCTCAGTCATGTCCTGTCCAAACGCATCGGCAGGCAGATGTATGTTGTCGCCAGCGGCCGGACGGATGCCGGCGTTCACGCCCGGCAACAGTTTGTCCATCTTGATGTCGAAAGCCCGCTCCCGGTAAGTGATGATTTTCTGTATTCACTGAACTGCATGCTGCCCCCCGACATTGCCATTCACGCAATTTTCCCGGTCGGCGATACGGACCACGCCCGTTTTTCGGCCAGATCACGCTATTACCAATACCACATCACCCGCCGGAAAGATGCTTTTCTCCAGCACCTTACGCTCCACTTCCGGCCTGAGCTGAACGTAGCGCTGATGAACGAAGCCTGTGCAGTTTTGCTGCGTCACTCCAATTTCCGGTCGTTCAGCAAGTTCCGGCCCGATGTGATGCACTACGAATGTGACCTTGTATTTGCATATTGGCAGTATACAACTCCCGGCTGCCTGACGTTTCACATCAAAGCCAATCGCTTCCTGTGGGGAATGGTCCGGGACGATTGTCGGCACCATGCTGGAAATCGGACAGGGCCGTCTGTCGCTTGACCGGTTTGAGGAGCTGATTCTGGCCAGAGATCGCAGCCAGCTAGGCGCGCCTGCTCCCGCCAACGGCCTGTATCTGGTCGAAATCGGTTATCCTGGACGGCATACTTGCAAACCGGCCCGAACGGGAGGATATAGGTTACAGCCCTTTCCTGATTAGCTCCTGAATGTTATGGCTGGTTAATCCGGTGAGTGTTGCCAGTACGTCAACGGATACGCCGGCAGTCAACCCGTTGCGGATTACCTCCAGCGTTGTTTCAAGTTCCCCCTCCAGACGTCCTTCCATACGTGCGGTATCCAGTGAGTTTTTCAGATCGCGGTAATATTTCAGACTATCTTCATAAGACATTAACTCCCGATGGCTCAGTCTGGCAATTTCGGCTACTTCAAAAAGGCGTTCAAATATCTTTTCCCGCAGGGCATCAGGTACCCGTTCAAGACGATTCAGGTTTTTAATGACATACAGCCACTTCTCAAAGCGCGTCGTCAACTCGTGTACCTGTTTCCGGAACTTAGGCATTTCCAGATAGATAAACGTTAGTTTGTCATAGAAAACAATAAACTTTTCGCCCCGCGCATTTTCACAATAAAGGTCGAAAATGGCCTTGCGGTCAAGAGCGTCAGCCCCCAGATGTTCGGATTTAAGATAGGTCAGTGAGGTAATGTTACCTTCCTGTTCCCGCAGAAGTTCATTCAGAAAATCCAGCAGTAAATCCTTGTCAGGCTCTTCGCCGAACAGTTTTTAAAACCAAAATCCGTAAATGGATTGACGTATTTTTCGCTGAACTCAGTCATGATTCGGAAGTATTTTCAGGAAAACAACAGTTACAGCCCTTCAATTCCCAAAAACAGGTTCGGGTCGGGGCAAATCGCTAAGTAGCGGTCACGGTCGCGCAGGCTGCACACGCCCGGAAAATCACCTTTTAGCCCAAGGATATCGGTCATTAGCTGAAAATGAAGGTGCGGCGGCCAGTTGCCGTTTTCGGGATACGGCCCGATTTCCGCAATCTTATCCCCCGCAGTTACCGGCTTACCCTCATACAACACCTCCAGCGAGGTACGGCTCAGATGGCCATACAGGCTATACAACGGCCGGCCTTCATGGTGGTGTTCCAGGATAATTGTCGGTCCGTAATCGCCGAAATTATCGTTGTCCCGAAAACTATGCACAACCCCATCCAGCGGCGCATAAACCGGCGTACCGGCTTCGGCCCACAAATCAACGCCCAGATGAATCTCACGGAGTTCGGTAGTTTGCTGAAAGTGCGCACTCCGCCGGTAAATTACCCGATGCTCATTATAACCACCAACGCCGACCGCTGCCCCGGCCTGCCGCAGTTTTGCGAAGACATAGTCAGAAAACACCGCCGTGTCGGTCAGGTCGAGGGTGGCCAGGTCCGGGTTGGTAGCCGAAAAATCGAGAATGCAGTAGGAAGGAATCGAAATAACCACAGGTTGCTGATTAAAAAACGGGGATTGTTTAGCAAATCAAAGTTGCCAAACAATCCCCGTTTTCACAACGATTATCTTACCGGTCAGGCTGTGGGATTCACAGGTCCGCCCGCGCGGATTTCGTCATTCGCAAACGCTTCGTACTTACCAAAGTTATCGCGGAACAAACCGGCCAGTTTCTGCGCCGTTGCCTCGTAATCGTCCTTATCCTGCCAGGTATCCTGTGGATTCAGTATGTCAGCCGGAACGTTCGGGCAGCTCTGTGGGACAGCTACCCCGAAAACCGGATGATCCTGATAGTCAACAGCATCCAGTTCGCCATTCAGGGCAGCCGTAATCATGGCGCGGGTATACTTCAGTTTCATCCGTGTGCCGGTTCCGTACGAACCGCCGGTCCAGCCGGTATTAATGAGCCAGACGCGGGTTTCATGCTCATTCATTTTTTCGCCCAGCATCTCAGCATAACGGGTCGGATGCAGCGGCATGAACGCCGCGCCAAAGCAGGCCGAGAACGTCGCTTTCGGCTCCGTGACGCCCACTTCGGTACCAGCCACCTTAGCGGTGTAGCCCGAAATAAAGTGGTACATCGCCTGACCGGTTGTCAGTCTGGCAATAGGCGGTAATACCCCGAATGCATCGGCGGTCAGGAAAAAGATGTTTTTCGGTATCCCGCCGGCCGATGGCACTTTGGCATTGTTGATGAAGTGTATGGGGTACGAAACCCGGGTATTTTCGGTAACCGACCGATCTGTATAATCTACGTCACGGGTGTTTTCCCTGTAACGGGTATTTTCCAGAATTGCCCCGAAGCGGATGGCGTTGTAAATGTCCGGTTCTTTTTCGGCCGACAAATCAATGACCTTGGCGTAACAACCACCTTCAAAGTTAAATACGCCTTCTTTACCCCAGCCGTGTTCGTCATCGCCGATCAGCGACCGGTGCGGATCAGCCGACAGGGTTGTTTTACCAGTACCCGAAAGCCCGAAAAAGACGGTCACATCACCGGACTCACCCTCATTGGCCGAACTGTGCATGGAGAGCGTATGCCGCTCAACGGGTAGTTTAAAGTTCAGCACCGAGAAAATGCCCTTTTTCATTTCACCGGTATAGCCAGTCCCGCCAATCAGAATCATGTGGCGGGTCAGGTTCAGGATAGCAAAGTTGGCGCTTTTTGTCCCGTCTACGGCCGGATCAGCCTGAAAATCAGGATCACAGATAATGGTAAAATCAGGAACAAAGTCCTCCAGTTCCTCAGCCGTTGGCCGCAGAAACATATTGTAGCAAAACAGATTATGATACGCTTTGGTGTTGATTACCTGTACATTGAGCCGGTATTCAGGCAGCGCACAAACATAGGCGTTCCGCGTGTAAACCGTTTTATTGGCCAGGTTGGCCAGCATTTTCTGATACAGTCCCTCAAACTTATCCGCATCAAACGGAATGTTAACCTCGCCCCACCAGACCTCATCAGCCGTCGTTTCATCCTTCACAATATACCGGTCTTTCGGCGACCGTCCGGTAAACTCACCGGTATCGCACGCCAGCGCACCGGTATCCGTCAGCGTAGCTTCACCATTACGGATGGCATGTTCAACCAGTTCAGCGGCACTCAGGTTATCAAAGCGCTGTTTACAGGCAAAGTCAACAGTCTCTCTCGAAGTATTGCCGGCGGGGGCATCAGCCACATCGGCGGTATGTGCGATTGTCATAGTCGGAGTCGTTTGTTGAGCACAAAAATAAATATAACCCATTTCGCGCCACTATGCCGACAATCACCCCGGAAACTGATCAAAATCCAAAGAGTGACAGAGCGGCCGCCGCGCGGCGAAAGAAGCGGGCGCTGGCCTGCCATTGTCGCTCTTTATCTCTTTCGCTCTTTCACTCTTTATTCCAGTTCTACCTCTTTGGTTGGGTCGATGATAAGCCAGAGCAGGCTGCTGCACAGGAGCAGAAAGGCAATGAGATACAGCGGGTAATTATAATCGCCGGTGGCATCAACGATTTTGCCAAACAGAATGCCCAGGGAAAAAAGCGCCCAGCTGCCCGGCCATGTTCATGGCGCCCGATACGGTACCGGATTTACTCCGGCCAACATCCACACAAACCGCAAACGAAACCGGCAAGGTCAGGTCTTTAAACGCCATACCCAGCGCCAGCAGCAGGGCCGCCGTTTGGTTGCTGGTAGCCATTGCCGCCGACAGCATCACCACACTCGACGCAAACATCCCCACCAGCCCCACTACCCGCCGGCCGAAAACGCAGGCCATAGCGTTTGGCCAGCCAGTCACTGGCATACCCGCCGGTAAAACACCCGAGCGCGCCGAGCAAAAACGGCAGGGTAGCAAACAGGGTCATGTCCTTCTCCGAAAACTGACGGCCTTCCTGTAAATAGGTTGGTAGCCAGCCGGTAAAAAAATAGGCCCCATACATGTAAAAATGGAACATCAGCATGATCGCCCACATATTCCGGTTCCGGAAAATAGCGCCCCAGGGAATCCGGTGACTGCGGGCCTCTCCCTGTGCCTGATAGCTGCGGGTGGCTTCTATTTCGGCCAGTTCTTGCGGAGACAGATCACTTTTTTCGTGTGGAAAATCCCTGAACCAAATGTACCAGGCTACAGCCCAAACCAGCCCGATGCCGCCCATAACCCAAAACGAAGCCCGCCAGCCGAAAGCTGCCGCGACCGGCATCACAATCAGCGGCGACAGCGCACCGCCGATCCGGCCTGCCCCCCAGATAAACGACTGGGCCCGCCCGGTTTCGGTTTTGGGGAACCAGCGGGCAATCACAATGGAGCTGTTGGGATAAGCACCCGCCTCACCCATACCAAACAGAAACCGGATCACCACCAGATAGGTCAGGTTGAAGGCCGTGCCGGTCAGCATCGTAAACGCCGACCACCAGCTGACTACGCGGGCCAGTACCCGCCGCGGACCAATCCGGTCGCCCAGGGTACCGGTCGGGACTTCAAAAAGGGCATAGGCAAGGGCAAACGCACTGAGCACATAGCCAAACTGCTCATTGGTGAGGTCCAGATCCTTTTTCATCCGCGGCCCCACAACCGAGATGCAGACACGGTCCAGATAGGTAATGATCGACAGGAGAAAAAGAAAGCCGAGAACACGGTACCGGTATTTCATAGCAAGGTCGGGTTTTGGCAGATTTAGGGGCGAACTGTATCTTTAGGGATTATATCGTCGTTAATTACCAAACTTTATCGTTTACAACACGACTAAAACCCAATTTTTTTTAATGGAATCAACTCTCAATGCACCTGCCCGTAAACAGGGTCACCCACCGGGACTTTACGTGCTGTTTTTCACCGAGATGTGGGAACGCTTCAGCTACTATGGCATGCGTGCCATTCTGCTGCTTTTCCTGCTCGATAAAATCAGCGGCGGCATGGGCCTCAACGAATCAGAAGGTGCAGCCATTTATGGCTTATACACGGCATCCGTTTACCTGTTGTCGCTGCCCGGCGGCTGGATCGCCGATAATATCCTTGGTCAGCGGAAATCCATCTGGTATGGCGGGCTGATCATTATGCTGGGCCACATCATTCTGGCCTTTCCGGCCGGCACGGCTATTTTTTATCTCGGCCTCTGTGTGGTTGCTCTGGGAACCGGTTTGCTGAAACCAAACATCAGTTCAATCGTCGGTGAGTTATATCCCGAAGGCGGCGCACGGCGCGATGCGGCGTTCTCCATTTTCTACATGGGCATTAACCTGGGCTCCTTCCTGGGCATTACCATTGTCGGGTATCTGGGTCAGAAAGTCGGCTGGCATTATGGGTTCGGGGCAGCGGCTGTGGGCATGGGGCTCGGCATGATTACCTTCCGTACGCTGGGACAGAAATACCTCGGCCAGTACGGAAACGAACCGAAAAAGACTGGCAGCGGCGACGAGCCGGCAACAACCGGCGGCAACAAGTCCCTGATCGGATTCCTGGTTGGTCTGGCGGGCATTCTGGTAATTCTACAGTTTTCGGGTGTAATCGACATGTCGACTGCACAGGGGCTGGCCAAAGCTATGGGCACCATTATTTCGCTGGTGGCCGTCAGCTACTTTATTTACATCCTGGCCGCCGGTGGTCTGACACTGGTCGAGAAAAAGCGGGTAGCGGTACTGTTTACTTTCTTCCTGGCAGCAGCCCTGTTCTGGGCCGGTTTCGAGCAGCAAGGTTCCTCACTTCAGATTTTTGCCGACCGGCATACCGATCTGAACCTGTTTGGCTGGCAAATGCCATCGAGTTGGTTCCAGAACTTTAACCCGGCCTTTATCCTGACGTTTTCTCCGGTAATGGCCGGGCTCTGGATTTTCCTGGCGAATCGTAACATCAGCTTCCCGGCACCGGCCAAACTGGCAACCGGTCTGCTCCTGTTAGGGCTCGGCTACCTGATTATGGTGGTGGCATCGAAAATTGCGGTAACGGGTCAGCTGACCTCGCCGGTATTCCTGACGTTTACGTATCTGTTTCATACCCTTGGCGAGCTGTGTCTTAGTCCGGTTGGTCTGAGCGCCTTTACCAAACTTTCACCGAAGCGTTATGTCAGTCAGCTGATGGGTATCTGGTTTGTGGGTGCGTCGCTGGGTAACCTGATTGCCGGGTTGTTTGCCGGTGGGTTCGACGAAGAAAACGTACAGCAAATGCCGGCTATGTTCCAGAACGTAGCTTATTTTAGTCTCGCATTCGGTATCCTGATGCTGCTTTTTGCCAAACCACTGAAGAAGTGGATGGGCGGTATTCAGTAAGAGCTTACCGACCTTGTTTATACAGCCCCGGCGAATCAGAATCGCCGGGGCTTTTTTATGACTGCTCAGCCATACAATTGATTGCGGACTTACCACGGTTTATCCACCCGCTCTTCCGGTTCACTGCCTTTACGATTGCTAACCGTCCGACCGGGCAGTTATTTTGAATTGACCATAAAAAACGGAGGTAAAATCAAGCTATTAACCAGTAAATCAGTCCATTTTACTACTTGTCACTGAAACACTATTTAACTCAGGAAATACCTCCTTTTTGTAACCTCAATAATTACTCAGAACATGAAGAAAATTATCCGCTATGCCGGTATCGGCCTGGGCGTTTTGCTCGTTGGTGTTGCCGGGGTACTGACGTTTGTCAAAGTAGGGTTGCCGGGCGCATCGGTTGGTGCGGCCGAAGATGTGAAAATCCAGTCGACAGCCGCCAAAATTGAACGGGGTAAGTACCTGGCCAACCACGTCAGTGTTTGTATGGATTGCCACAGTACCCGCGACTGGTCGCTGTATTCAGCCCCGTTGACGGCGGGCAGCCTCGGCAAAGGCGGTGAACGCTTCGGCCCCGAAGTTGGCGTTCCCGGCGAAGTTTATTCCCGTAACATCACCCCCGCCGGTTTATCCGGATGGACCGACGGTGAGATCCTGCGGGCCGTTACGTCGGGAGTCAGTAAAGACGGTCGTGCTCTTTTCCCGATTATGCCCCACCCGCGCTACGGCCACATGGACCGCAACGATGTGGAATCAATCATTGCTTATGTGCGTAGCTTACAGCCTATTCAGAATCCGGTTCCGGACGCACACCTTGACTTCCCGCTGAATTTTATCGTGAACACCATCCCGCAGAAACCGGCATTTGAAGCCATGCCGGATACCACCGATGAAGTAGCACTGGGTCGTTACCTGACCAATGCAGCCGCTTGCGGTGACTGCCACACGAAAGCCGAACAAGGCAAACCGGTGCCAGGTATGGATTTCGCCGGTGGCAACCCGATGGCGAGTCCGATGGGCCCGTTGCAAACGGCTAACATTACACCGGATCCGGAAACCGGCATCGGCCGCTGGACCAAAGAAGCCTTCATCGCGCGGTTTAAATCATACGATCTGTCGAAGGGCTACCAACCGCACAAGGTTAGTAAAGGCGAAATGCAGACAATTATGCCCTGGACCATGTATGCCGGCATGAGCGAGCGCGACCTGGGGGCCATTTATGCCTACCTCCGAACCGTAAAGCCGATCAAAAATAAGGTGGTTGTGTTTGACCCGGCGGCTCCGGCTGTAGCAGCGAAATAATAATGTCAAGCTTCCAGGAAGTTTTGAACTTCTCGGAAGCTTGACATTATTAGTCAGTGGTGGCACGACTTTGAGTCGTGCCACCACTAATTGTCTACCGTCTCATTTCCTTTTTAAACGCCAGTGGATTCTGGCCCGTTACCCGCCGGAAAACGCGGTTAAAGTAAGACAGGCTCTCGAAGCCACTCTCAAAACAAGCCTCCGTTACCGACTGATCCTGCAACAATCCCTTCTTAGCCTGTGCCACCCGGTATTGATTGACATACTCCGTAAACGTCATGCGGGTCATTTCACGGAAGTAGCGGCAAAAGGCAGCCGGGGTCAGGTTGGCCAGATCGGCTACCTCACCGACCTCGATCCGGCGTTGGTAATGCTGGTCGATAAATTGATAAATCTGCTGAATCCGGTCTTGTTGGCGCTGGTTGTAAGCCTGTTCTACGGGACGGCTGTGCAGCAGGGTAGCATCGGCCGATGTAGCCAGCAACTGAAAAATAGCCAGCAGCTCAATCAGTTGACGGAAATGGCTGCGTGTCTGCAACGCCAGCAACCGCTGTCCGGCCTCCTGACGGGTTTTGCCGTCGAAAGCAATTCCCTGACGAGCCAGCTCAAATAGCCGGGCAATGTCCGAAAACTCAGGCGTCTGCCCGAGCGCAGTCCCCATAAAATCCGGCAGCATTTGTACGACCACCTTCCGGTAATCAGTCCGCACACCGTAGTCAAAGTTCAGGTGCGGAATATAGGGGCCAATCAGCACAAGATCACTGCCGGTATAACGCGACAAATGGTCGCCCACCTGCCGCGGGCCATCAGCGCCCTCGATATAAACCAGCTCGTATTCCGGGTGAAAATGCCAGTAGTAAAAGTCGTTTAACCGGGGAGAAAAAAGCTTAAACGAACTGTTTACGTCGGGCAGTACATCTTCGCGGATGAGTTTCATTTTTGTCCGTATCTGCTATTCCTGTTGCCAATTCTTTCCCGAAAATATCAATATTGTTCAAATAGTAGCGACTATCGGTGTAGAAATCGGGATAACCCTGCCCTAATTTTGTCTTATCAGATAACGGTAATTTACTATTCCAATGGAAACAATGACCCCGACCATGGCACCAACCATGAGCCCCAACCAGGCTCACAAGGATATTCCCGGCAACCCGTCGACCGCGACCAGCAGCCGCCAGAAACTAAATGACCGGTCAAACGGTGTGCCGCTACGCGTACTGTCGGAGGAAGACTGGCAGTTCTGGACTCATAACGGCTATATCGTTATTAAACAGGCGGTTTCGAAAGAACAGGCGGAACGACTAGCTCAGTTTATCTGGGAGTTTGAAGAGAAAGATCCCCACAATCCGGAAACATGGTATGCCCCGCCCCGGGCCGACATGCAGATGAAAGAACTGATTGGCAGTGGCATGGTTGAGCTATACAACCACCAGTATTTGTGGGATAACCGCCAGACACAACGGGTGTATGACGCCTTTGTAGATATCTGGGGAACCGAAAAACTATGGGTGACCATCGACCGCTGTAACCTCAATATGCCGTTGCGGCCGCAGGATACCTTCAAAGGATTTATCCACTGGGATTACGATCCGGAAACACGGCCGCAAAATGTGCAGGGCGTACTGGCCCTTGCCGACCAGACCGACGAAAATATGGGTGGTTTCCAGTGTATTCCCGAGTTGTTCCGCACGTATGACACCTGGAAGCTGACCCAGCCCGAAGACCGCAACCGCTTCCGGCCCGACACAACCGGATTTGAGGATAAACTGGTAAAAGTAAAACTGGAAGCCGGCGATCTGCTGATTTTTAACAGCACGCAGCCACACGGTATCCGGCCGAACCATTCGGTTGATAAAGTGCGCATTGCGCAGTACATCTCAATGATGCCGGCCGAAGAAGACAACGAAGCGCTCCGGCAATGGCGCATCCGGTCGTGGAAAGACCGGATCGCTCCGGACGGTTACGCTTTTCCCGGCGACCCGCGTAACTGGGAACAGACCCGCTACAAAACAGCCGCCCTGTCGCCGCTGGGCGAAAAACTACTGGGTAGCTCTCCGTGGTAAAACAGAGTGGCAGCCGGTGACAGGCAATCCGCCGGCTGCCAGGAGACCTGTCAAATCAGCATATCCGCTTCTTCAGACACGCTCCTGCCGGGCAATCTGTTGAATCTGAGCCAGTACTCACAAAGCCACTTAATCGTTTGCACAAATGACGTATTTGATTCAGGAATTGATATCACCGAGTTGGCATAGTGTACATAATGCTGATAAATAGTTTCCTTTTCGTCTTCGCGTACCAGAATCAAAACCGGCAGGTATGACGTGTGTTTATTGTTTTTTAGCTGCCGCAGCACATTCAGGGATTCCTGATAGGATTGACGCGCATCCAGAATCATAAGCACCGGAAGGTCGGCGGGAGGCAGTTCCCGAAGCAATCCGCAAACCAGGCTGGCATGGGGCATAATATGAACACGATACGGACTGTACGTGCTTTCAATTACCTGTTGCAGCAACAGTCCCTTATGCCGGTCGGCGGAAACAAACATAATGACCGGATCTTCATCCAGGTTCTGCATGTGACGGGCATCGGACATAATTGTATCAGCGATTTCTTTCCAGCGACGACGGCTGATGGGCAGTCGTGTACCATCCTCCAGTTCTACTTCTCCGCTTTTTTTCAACGTAGGCGGTGGTATAACCTGTTTAATACACCGGGGATTGGCCAGGACTATTTTATGAAGCCTGACAAAGTCAGGAAACCGCTCTTCGAAATAGCGCAACGGCTTACTGATTAACAACTTAGAGGCCGCTCTGAAATGAACCCAGGTATAATTGTTTGCGCCGGATAAATGACTGATTAATACAGGGTGCCGAATAACGTCATTAATAAAGCTCATACCTATTATCACCTACAAAATTGTTACCAATCAAAATTATTCATTAACAACAAAGATATATCTTTAACATACCGGATTTTGAAGGAGTCAGATTTGTCTATCCTATGGCACAAAAAACCCCGGCTCTGCCAGAGTCGGGGTTTTGGGGGATGTTATCAATATGATTGCCTAGCTTCCGCACATTTCGCAGCCTTCCGGATCGTCGAGCGAACAGGCGATGGCGGCGTATTGCTGCTCCAGATCCGTAACGACCGGCGCCGCTACTGCCTGAGCCGCGTGCTCCTGCGCGTACTGCTGGTAGTTCAGCGGCTGCTCGTGGACAGCGACAACTGCCGGATTGATCTGCGCTTCGGCCTGCTTTTCGACCGTGAACTTAACGGCATCCGCAGCAGCTTTCGTACGCAGGTAGTACATACCCGTTTTCAGACCACGCTTCCAGGCGTAGAAGTGCATCGACGTCAGTTTACCGAAGTTCGGATCCTGAATGTGAATGTTTAGTGACTGCGACTGGCAAATGTATGCTCCGCGGTCAGCCGCCATATCGATGATATGTTTCTGCTTGATCTCCCAAACGGTTTTGTAAAGATCCTTGATATGCTGAGGAATGATCGGAATACCCTGTACCGAACCATTAGCCGCGATCAGCATATTCTTCATGCTGTCGTTCCACAGGCCCAACTTCACCAGGTCGCGCAGCAGGTGTTTGTTCACGACAACAAACTCACCTGACAATACCCGACGGGTGTAAATATTGCTTGTGTATGGTTCGAAACACTCGTTATTACCCAGAATCTGGCTAGTCGATGCCGTTGGCATCGGTGCCAGCAGCAACGAGTTACGGACGCCGTGCTCCACAACGTCTTTACGCAGACCTTCCCAGTCCCAGCGGTTCGACTGCGGCGTTACCCCCCACATGTCAAACTGGAAAATACCCTGCGAAATCGGCGAACCTTTCCAGGTCTCGTACGCACCGTCAACCTTCGCCAATTCCATCGATGCGGTCATGGCCCCGAAGTAGATCGTCTCAAAAATCTCTTCGTTCAGGCGGCGGGCTTCATCCGACTCAAACGGCATCCGCAGCAGAATGAACGCATCGGCCAGCCCCTGCACCCCTAAACCGATCGGCCGGTGGCGCATGTTGGAGCGCCGGGCTTCTTCGACCGGATAGTAGTTCAGATCGATAATTTTGTTCAGGTTGCGCGTAGCCACTTTCGTGATTTCGTACAATTTCTGATGATCGAACCGAAGTACGCCGTCAGAGCCGGCTACCACAAATTTAGGCAGCGCAATGGAGGCCAGATTACAAACCGCTACCTCATCCGGTGATGTGTATTCGATGATCTCCGTACACAGATTCGACGACTTGATGGTACCGAGGTTTTTCTGGTTCGATTTCTGGTTGGCGGCGTCCTTATAGAGCATGTATGGAGTGCCGGTTTCGGTCTGTGATTCCAGAATTTCGAACCACAGGTCCTGCGCCTTCACTACTTTCCGGGCTTTACCCTCGCGCTCGTAACGCGTGTACAACGCCTCGAATTCTTCGCCATATGTATCGGCCAGACCAGGGCATTCGTGCGGACAGAACAGCGACCAGGTGTCGTTGTCTTCAACCCGCTTCATGAACAGATCAGGTACCCAAAGGGCAAAGAATAAGTCACGGGCGCGGAGCTCTTCCTTGCCGTGATTCTTCTTCAAATCCAAAAAGTCGAAGATATCGGCATGCCATGGTTCAAGGTAAATCGCAAACGATCCTTTCCGTTTACCACCGCCCTGATCAACATACCGCGCTGTGTCGTTGAAAACACGCAGCATCGGTACAATCCCGTTCGACGTACCGTTTGTACCTTTAATGTACGTCCCTGTTGCACGGACATTATGGATACTCAGACCGATACCACCTGCCGACTGCGAGATCTTTGCCGTTTGCTTCAGCGTGTCGTAAATGCCTTCGATGCTGTCGTCTTTCATCGTCAGCAGGAAGCAGCTCGACATCTGTGGTTTCGGCGTACCGGCATTAAACAGCGTTGGCGTCGCGTGTGTAAACCATCTCTCACTCAGTAAGTTATAGGTTTCAATAGCAGCCTCAATATCGTCATGGTGAATACCGACGGCTACGCGCATCAGCATGTGCTGCGGCCGCTCGGCAATCTTACCTTCCATTTTCAGCAGGTATGATTTTTCCAGCGTCTTGTAGCCGAAATAGTCATAGCCGTAGTCGCGGTCATAGATAATCGACGAGTCGAGGAGGGAGGCATTTTTGCGGATCACATCATATACCTCTTTCGAGATGAGAGCGGCACTTTCGCCGGTTTTCGGGTCCACATAGTTGTACAACCGCTTGATTGTTCCGGAGAACGACTTCTGGGTTTCCTTGTGGAGGTTCGAAATGGCCAGACGGGCAGCCAGAATGGCATAATCCGGGTGCTTGGTGGTCATCGAGGCTGCTGTCTCAGCAGCTAGGTTGTCTAATTCGGTTGTTTTCACCCCGTCATACAAGCCATTAACAACCTTCATGGCCACCTCAATTGGTTGCACATGAACCGGGTCGAGCCCGTAGCAAAGCCGCTCAATCCGAGCCGTAATTTTGTCAAATTTTACCGATTCGCGCCGGCCATCCCGTTTAATAACGTACATGGTGATTGTTATTTATCGTAAGTGATCTGTTTATCGCAAAATGGCTTGCCGCCAAAATGAACAATTCGTTAAAGGTACTATTCCGATAGACGCAAAAGCAAACGAAAAGGTGTCATGTTTTTGCAATTCCTTCGAAAAATCAAACTCTAGTGCACTTATCTGATAACTGGTAAGTGCTAATCGTTAACCACTTAAGTGAGGCTGTGATCAATGTCATATCGAAATCGTAAAAACTTCGAATAGTATAATTTCTGGAAGAGGCTGAAAGTAAGCCGGCAGGTGCCGTAAACCGTTATCGAAAATTAGAAAATAATCCGGTTTGGCCCAAAATAAGCTGACTTGAATTCTACTCAGCGGTATAAAAAAGAAATCCGGCGGCAATTTGTTGTAAACCAGCCCAAAACTAGTTATTTTTGCAGTCCTTTTCGGTCGGCAACCGAGCAAAGGCAAGAAAATCAAAGAAATACTATGAAAAAAGGCATTCACCCGGAGTATCGCGACGTGGTATTCCACGATCTGTCGAGTGATTATAAATTCGTAACTCGTTCGACAGTCCAGACAAAAGACTCGATCGAATTCGAAGGTCAGACGTATCCATTGGTAAAGATCGAGGTTAGCTCACAGTCGCACCCTTTCTATACCGGTAAGAACGTTCTTCTTGACATCACTGGTCGTGTTGACAAATTCCGTAAGAAATACGGCAAGAAATAACACGTACTCAGCTTACGAAACGCCCCGCTGCATAACCTGTAGCGGGGCGTTTTATTTTTACCCTAATCCCGTTCCCTGATTTACTCCCAACATTTTGCCATTAGTCAAGTTAAAAAATAGAGTAATACATAACCTGACGACTATGGCAATGAACAAGAAAAACGCGCTGGTGCTGCGGCAAGTACCGGTCGATCCGATTGCAAGTGGCTCGAGCCGGATCAATATCGGCAAAAACGAACGCTGGGCCTCAATGGGCGGCGGAGCGCTGCTGGCCACCATTGGTCTGCGCCGGGGTGGTATCGGCGGGGCATTACTGGCTGCTATCGGCGGAGCCCTCGCCTTTCGCGGGGCAACCGGTCACTGCCCGCTCAACGACGCCATCGGCCGCAATACAGCCGGTGAAAAAACCGAAACCAAAGTGATGGAGATCAATCAGACCATCACCGTCGATCAGCCCCGCGCCGATATTTATCAGCATTGGCGGCAGCTCGAAAACCTGCCCCGCTTCATGCATCACCTCGAACAGGTTGACCAACTGGACGCCAAACGCTCGCATTGGGTTGCCCGGCTCAACGTACAGAACCAGACCGTTCAGTCGATGTCGAAAATTGAGTGGGATGCTGAAATTACCGAAGAAGATACCAATAACCGGCTGATGTGGCGCTCAGTGCCGGGGGCCACGGTCGATAACTCGGGCGAAGTTCAGTTTATTGATGCCCCTGACGGCGGGACAACCATTATCGTTTCGATCAAATACCGGGCTCCTGAAGGACTCGTAGGCGAAGCGCTGGCCAGCTTGTTTAATCCGCTTTTCAAAAAAATGATTAAAGACGATATCAAACGGTTTAAACAGTATCTGGAAACCAATACGGGGCCGATGAATCCGGTGCAGGAACGCATTAATCCATCCCTTGATGAACCCGCTCCTTCGTGGCAAACGCCGGTTCATTAACAAAAAAGCGGGTAAGAGCTCCTTACCCGCTTTTTTGTTTTTAGAAACCGCCACGGTCGTAAAAGCTCCGGCGACGGCTTAGCTTGAGTTCCTGTAAAAGAGAAGACCGGGCCCGTAACTCAAATGAGTAGTTACTGACCCGCTGGGCACTGCCCGCAAACGGCGTCCAGTTGAACGACATATCCCAGCAGTGCAGGTCGCGCGTAGCCCCAACGGTTGTCAACGACGGGCGTTTGGCCTGGAAGTCAAAACCCGTACTGAACGTAAACTTCCACTTTGGTGTCAGACTGAAATCACCGGTCAGGTTCAGGGTCTGGATGATGGCACTCGGCGCGCCCGGGTAGTTACTAACCCCGAACGAATAGCTGGCATTCAACGACCACGGAATGTTAAAATCGACGTACAGGTCAGGATTGGCATTAATCGCCCGCATGTTGGCATCGGATGCCCCCGGCGCAGGGCGCTTCGCCTTGTCGGCACCCGGAGGCGCCAGCCGGCCGCTCAGAAATACCTGCGCGCTTTGCAGGTGAGCCAGCCCCTGCCCTTCCGTCACGGCGTAGCGGTTGACACGGACAAAATTCCGGACACCCGGCGTCGATGCGGTTGAGCTGGTCGGTACTTCTATGTAACTGTACGGGTCAAACGTAGCGGAGAAGTTAAAGCTGATGTTTTTGAAAATCTGGGTATTGGCGCTCACGTTGATGTTCGACAGCTTATACTCGGCCGCCAGCATGTTATAGCTACCGGTCATGCTGATGTTATCGAAAATCGGAATTTTCTTAAACTCGCTGCCCGCCGAATCGCTGCGCGACCGCACTTTCATTTCAAGCTGGTTGACAAATCCGAACGAAATAAACGCCGACTGCCCCGACGTGGCCGAACCGGCCGAACCGCCTAATCCCCGGAAACGCGAAATCCGGCGCTTATAGGATGGCAGGCCCAGTTCTTCCGGCAGCTCCTGAAACATCCCGAACGACGGATCCGAAAAGTCCGGCACGTAACTGAATGCAACGGACGGTGCCAGTGTATGCCGGATTGCCTGAAGGCGTCTGCCTTTGAAAAAGTACGTACCATACACCCGGGTGTTCATGCTGGCATTGACGGCAAAATTATACGTCGGAAAGAGCCCTTTCAAGGTATCAATACGGACGCCTTTTTCGGCCGGAATATAGGTGTAATTCAGCTTTTTCGTATAGAGATCCCCCGCCAGCGAAAAGCCCGGTGTCAGGTTGATGTACTTGAATAGTTTCACGTTTGGCAGTGAAATCGGGATACTGTATGAACTTTGAATGGTCCCGTTCCGCCAGATTGTTTCACGGTTACCCCAGCTGAAGGCAAATATGTTCGGATCGGCAACTACCTGGCCGTCACGGATTGCCTGCGCCCGCGCAATACTGTCGGCGATGTACTCGGCGCGGCTTTTCAGCGTCACCCCGCTCGGAGGAATCACTTTAAAGCCAAGACCCGTTGTATCTACCTGCGTACGGCGGGTGTTGTTGATAGTTGCCTGGCCCCGGAAATCAAACCCGACCCGGAAGCTTTCGTACCACCGGCCCGAACCACCATTTAACGCAAACGGCGAAATCTGGTTGATCCCGAGGTTGAAATCTGTCGATATATCCGTTTTACCGTTTTGTCTGACGGTTGATGTAGGCGTAGTATTACCAAACTGCTGGTTCACCCGGAAGCTCGCGCCCGAGCGGATATACTGCCCGAACGTCCGGTTGTACTGTACCGATGAGCCCGCTACGTTTGAGGTATACCGCTGCAAATCATACGAGTTAGTCGAATTATAGCTGTTACTGGTCACGTTTACGTTGGCCGAGAACGTTCCCCGCCCGCGCGGCACCGGAGAATGGGACCATGTAATCGAAAAATCGTTCCGTGGCCGCTGGGTTGTATCAACTCGGTCACCGGAGCGGTTGCGGGCATAGCGCAGGTCAAAACCACCGCCGTAATAGTAGCGTTTGTTGTAGGCGGCCGTCGTGCCAAGTCCCCAGCTTCCCTTTGAATAAATCTGTCCGCGAAACTGCAAACCCAAATGCTCATTTACGGCCCAGTAATACCCGCCGTCGCGCAGATAGTAGCCGCGTCCGTTAGGCTCCTCGCCATATTGCGGCATCAGAATGCCGGACACCCCGTTTTCCTTTTTCTTCGGGAACGGAAAGAAGCCGAACGGCAATCCGATCGGCAATGGTATCTGATTGACAACCAGGTTAAACGGACCGGCAATTACCTGCTTATTATGAACAACTTTCAGTTTGGTGGCGTTAATGTGGAAGTGCGGTGTTGCCAGGTTACAGGTGGTATAGATAGCCCCGCGGATATACATATTGTCGTCGGCATCCTTCTTCACATCCTTTCCACGGATATTACCTTCGCCCTGCTGGGTAACAACACCCTGGATTTTCCCTTTTTTGGTCCGAAAATTGTACCGTATTTCGTTGGTATCATACTGATCGTTCCCGTCTTTAAAGACCGGGAGCCCGACCATCTTCCGGGAGGTCGAATCGTAGCGTCCCTTTGCATAAACTTCGTTGGTTGTATAGTTCAGCCGGATGTAATCAGCGTTGAGTGCTATATCGCCATACGTTACCTTTGCATCGCCGTACAGTTCCATGATCTGACCATCGGCGGAGTAAATGGTTGAATCCCGTGAAGAATACGTGACCGTTGTCCGGAAGCTCTCGTCTGTTTTAAGACTATCCTCCTGTAAGGAATCGCGGCGGGAAACGGCGGAGGAGTCACGGCCGGACAGCGCACGGATCACGCCCGGCGAACCAGCCGGCTTATCCGGTACGGTCTGGGCTGGTGTGGGCGGAGCCGGAATGCCGCCTTTAGCGGGCTGCTGCGGTACTGTCTGTGCCTGGGTTACCTGAAACAGAAGTACCAGCCCTATCAAAAGCACTCCCGATAAGTGTTTTGATACAGTCCGTATAATAAAGTATGTATTTACCAGTTTTGTCAAAGACATTAGATTTACTAAAATACCCACAACCCGGGTTATGCAAAGTTATGACGAAGGCTTTTCCTATCATTACTTTCAAACAGATTGTGCCGTTAAAAATTATTAAAGTCCTGTTTGGCACAATCGGCGGACCAATTATGATCCTGGTATGGCCCCTGCTGGCACTTACGGTTCAGCAACAGCCCGTATTTCAGGACACCATCTCCAACAGCCAGCCTGCTACGCCCGAGGGCGGACCGAACCGGCTGCGTACGGTGGTGATTGATCCCGGCCACGGTGGTAAAGACCCCGGCTGTATGACAAAACGTAACCGTGAGTCGCGGATTGTGTTGAAGATCGGATTGCAGCTGGCACGGCAGATCAAAACCGAAATGCCGAACGTGCGGGTGATCCTGACCCGGGCCAGTGACCACTTCGTCGAACTTGCCGAGCGCTCGGCCATTGCCAACCGGAACCGGGCTGACCTCTTTATTTCGATTCACGTTAACGCCAATGCGCAGTCGAGCCGGTTGTACGGTACGGAAACCTATACGCTGGGTCTGCATAAAACCGAAGGCAACCTCGAAGTCGCCAAACGCGAAAACTCCGTTATCCTGCAGGAAGCCAATTACCAGCAAACCTACAAGGGCTTCAACCCGAATTCGCCGCTGGCCCACATCATGCTGGCCAACTACCAGCACGCCTTCATGGGCAGCAGCATCAACTTTGCCGAAAAGGTGGAACGCAGTTTTAACAACAATGCCGACCGGCACAGCCGCGGGGTTAAACAGGCCGGATTTGTGGTACTGTGGCGGACAACCATGCCGAGCGTGCTGGTCGAAACCGGCTTCCTGACCAACCCCAACGAAGAGGCCTATCTGGCTTCCGAAGAAGGCCAGGAAGAAATTGCATTTGCCCTTTTTAAGGCCTTTGCCCAGTATAAACAGGAAATTGAATCGGCTGATTAAACAGTACCCCGGTCGGTTTTGGTTGTACGCATAAGAAAGTTTCACCCGGATTAAACTATTCAAACTCTCCGGGATGTTGTACTTTCGCAGCAAATCTGAAGATTGAGGTCGTGAACTGAGCAAAACCAGAGTCTGACAAACAGCAGACTTCCGGATAGTTACCTCACACTAACGCTCTTTCACACGTTCACTATTGGTTATGAAATTCTCGCAGGAAACGAAGGTAGGTATACTGGCAGTCGTCGCACTGGCGATGCTTTATTTTGGATTCAACTTTTTAAAAGGCTCTGATTTCTTCTCAAGCAACCGGCAATATGAAACTATTTACGACAACGTAGACGGATTGACGGTTTCGAACCCGGTACAGGTCAATGGCTTTACGGTCGGCCGCGTAAAAACCATTAAAATCCTTCAGGATCAACAAAATAAGATGCTGGTTACGATGGACATCCGGAAAGACCTTGCTGTTGGAGAGGGCTCAAAAGCAATCCTGGCCGACAATGGTCTGCTGGGTGGCAAACTCATCAAACTGGAGCTGAATCAGCAAGGTCAGACGATGGAAGATGGCGGTAAGCTGGTAGCCGTTAAGGAATCGGGCATGGTGGCAACCCTGAGCAACAAAGCCACGCCGGTCCTGAACAACGTTGATTCGCTGACCCGTAACCTGAACCGGATTGTGCTGTCGTTCGATAAAACCGCCGCGATTCTGAATCAGACCCTGGCCGGAGCCAACAAAGTAACCGGCACCCTGGACCTGACCGTTCAGGAAAACCGCGCAGCCCTGCGTGCAACGCTGGCCAACGTAAACCGCCTGTCGGCATCGCTGGCCGAAACCGAAAAACAAGTTAAGCCGATTCTGGCCAAAGCCAGCACCTTTGCGGATTCACTGAACGCGTTACAACTGCGCCAAACCCTGAACACCGCAAACCAGACCGTAGCCAACCTCCAGAAACTGCTGGCCGGTATTCAGCAAGGCAAAGGCTCAATCGGCAAACTGACCTCTGACGAAGCCCTCTATGCCAACGTCAACGCTACAACCGTCAGTCTGGAAAGGCTTCTGACCGACTTCCGCGAAAATCCGAAGCGGTACGTTCATTTTTCACTATTTGGCCGGAAAGACAAGGGCACACCCGCCACACAAACCATTACGCCCGGCCGCTCGGCAACGGTTACCGTTGATACAACGAAGTAGTGCACCTGTCGTTCGTTTCCGGTTGTCTGCTTACACTTAATGCGGACCGAAACGTCCGCGCTACTGTTATGTATACTTCATCGCTTGACCTTTTACTGGACGAACTCCGCCGGAAAACAGCCCAAACCCAACTGGGCGGTGGACAAAAGAAAATTGACGATCAGCACCGCAAAAGCAAACTGACCGCCCGCGAACGCATTACGTACCTGACCGACGATGACCGACCCTTTGTCGAAATCGGTCTCTTTGCCGGCGAGGGGATGTATGCCGAGCATGGCGGGTGCCCGTCGGCAGGCGTGGTGGCCGGCATCGGCTACGTATCCGGCCGGCAATGCGTGATTGTGGCCAACGACGCTACCGTGAAAGCCGGTGCCTGGTTCCCCATTACGGCCAAGAAAAACCTCCGGGTGCAGGAAATTGCGATGGAAAACCGGCTCCCTATCATTTATCTGGTCGATAGTGCCGGTGTCTATCTCCCTTTGCAGGATGAAGTCTTTGCGGATAAAGAGCATTTCGGACGCACTTTCCGCAATAACGCCATGATGTCGTCGATGGGTATTTTGCAGGTTGCCGCAATCATGGGCAGTTGTGTGGCCGGTGGTGCTTACCTGCCCATTATGTCCGACGAAGCGCTGATTGTCGAGGGCACGGGTTCTATTTTTCTGGCAGGTCCTTATCTGGTCAAAGCCTCTATCGGCGAAGATGTTGATGCCGAAACACTCGGCGGAGCCAGCACCCACTGCGAAATCTCGGGCGTTACCGACAATAAATACCCCGACGACCAAAGCTGCCTTGACGCGATCAAACGCATGTTTGACAAGCTGGGTCATTCACAAACGGCCGGCTTCGACCGCGCGACACCCGTACCGCCCGCCAAAGCGCCCGAAGATATTTACCAGCTGTTGCCTGTTGACCGGGTCAAACCCTACGACATGCGCGAACTCATTGACCGGCTGGTCGACAATTCTGAATTTGACGAATATAAACCGCTCTACGGTCAGTCGCTGCTCTGCGGCTATGCGCGGATTGACGGCTGGGCGGTCGGCATTGTGGCCAACCAGCGGAAGGTCGTCAAAGCCAAAGGGCGCACCGGTCAGGCTCCCGAAATGCAGATGGGCGGCGTGATTTACGGAGATGCCGCCGACAAAGCCGCGCGGTTTATCATGAACTGCAACCAGAAACGCATTCCGCTGGTATTTTTACAGGACGTGACGGGCTTCATGGTCGGCAGCCGTTCGGAGCAGGGCGGGATCATCAAGGACGGGGCTAAAATGGTGAATGCCATGGCAAACTCGGTGGTCCCGAAGTTTACCGTCGTGGTCGGTAACAGCTACGGAGCCGGTAATTACGCCATGTGCGGGAAAGCCTACGATCCCCGCCTGATGCTGGCCTGGCCAACGGCGCAGATGGCGGTCATGAGCGGAGCCTCGGCGGCCAAGACCCTGGTACAGATCCAGGTCGCGACCATGAAAGCCAAAGGTCAGCCGTTAACCCCGGACGAAGAACAGGCGCTGTTGCAGAAAATCACCGACCAGTATAATGCCCAGCTGTCGCCCTACTACGCGGCATCGCGGTTGTGGGTTGATGCCGTGATTGATCCGTTACAGACCCGTCAGATTCTGTCAGAAGGCATTGCCGCCGCGAATCATGCCCCGATTACGCGCCCATTCAACGTCGGAGTGATTCAGACGTAGGCTAAAAAAGATTGGACAGATGGCTAAAAAACGCCTTATTCGCAGCATGAAACGTATTGTCTTATCCGCAGCCGGCGTGCTGCTGTCATTTGCGGCATTCAGTCAGGCTTCGGTCGCCTATTATCCGTTCAGCTCCCTGTTTTCGGTCAGCACTAACCCCAATAAAGCGGTCTGGCTCGACGGTCGGATGCAGTTTAATACGCTCTTCGGTTCGCTCAGCACCACCGTTGCCCCGATGGTGAACGTGAGCCGGAAAGAGTTCGTGAACTACTACACCGGAATTGGCATACGGTTCAATGCCCTGAATCAGCTAAATGACGCCGACATTCTGGAAGGCTATTCGCTACATGCCGGTGTACGGGTCGCGCCGATTCACAGCCTCCCGAACCTGCGGGTCGCGTTTGAATTATCCCCCTATGCCCGTGCTAACTTCAAAAGCGGCGTTTTCTACGCACATTTCGGGGTTGCGTACCAGTTTCTGAAGAAGCAATAACAGCCACGGTCTCTTGGTTATACGAAGCGGCAGGTCTCAGGGCCTGCCGCTTTTTTTGTACGGTACAGACATGTCAAATTAATCACCTCCTGTATACGAATGTCAGCCTGTTTCCGTTAGCGATATGTCACCATTACCATAAACCGCATGAAAACCACTACCTTGCTCCTGCTCCTTCTTTGTTCCTGCCACGCCATTGCTCAAACGACTGACCCGAAGACCGCAACCCGAAACCTGCAGAAAAGAACCCGTGCCGCCGGTATTTATACCACCTATGGCTCCAGTGCCCTCATCGGCAATCAACTGGGAATTAACGGATACGGTGGTTATTTTATCGCCAATAAGCTGTTGCTGGGGTTGAACGGAGAATATGCTACCGATTGGAGCAGTACGGTGGAAGGCCATGTCAGCTCCTGGCTTACCGGTCCGTTTATACGCTATTACCTGACAGCGTCGCGGGTTTCCCCTTTTGTTGAGGCCAACTACCAGTTCGGGCAGTTTATGATCTCGACACCCTATAACATGGGCCCGGCTAGTAACCGGCATTCGGCCAACAGCCTGTCTCTTACCGGTGGTTTAGGCATCCGGCTGACGCAGGCCTTCCGGCTTGAACTGGCGTATAAATATCAGGCTGACCGTTTTTCGCCTGCACCACTTTTCCAGCGTAGCTGGCTGGGCTATCCACAGGCCGGGCTATCAGCTTTTTTTTAGCAGGCGAACAGCAAACAGTATTCCGGAACGAAAAACCAGCCGCTACCCGTTGCGTTGTTTTGTGTCCGATTCGTATCTTGGGTGACAAAGTCAATCCGGCGCTCTGACCCGTTTATGAAAAAGCTGATTTTTTCTGTCCTGATTTGCCTCTATTCTACCCTGTTGACACGCGGACAGGCGGCCTTTTCGCACGAAAAAATAACCTGGGTTCCTTTTGAATGGGCCGACCCCGACACTCGTGACGTAATGCTGGTTACGGCCCGCCTCGACACGCTCAGTTATTTATTCCGCTGGCAACTCGATACCGGAAGCCCCTACACTTACCTCGAAGGCGGGACCTTTAAAAAATTCCAGACCAAATTCCCGTACCTGAGGCCGGATGATCCGGCGGGTTGATTCGACCAGTAACGGCAACTGGTATAAGATTGAAACGCCCCCGTTCAAATTCGACGTTCCGGTATTACCGTCTGTTATCCTGAAAAACGACAAAATAGGTGGTAATTTCCCGCAGGATTATCTGGATAAATATAAAGGCTTCAGCATCGGCACCATCGGGGTCGATATGTTTAAAGACAAAGTGCTGATCCTTGACTTCAAAAACCGGAAAATCGGCTACTGTAACAGCCTGTCCCCGCAGTTTTACCGGCAGAAACTGAATACGTCATCGTTCCGTTTCTACAAAAACCGGATCATTCTGCCGGTCAATATCGGCACGGAAACCAAAGACTTTATGTATGACTGCGGGGCCAGCATGTTTTACCCTCAATACAACCCCAAAATCGTCGGTCTCCTTTTCACCCAAAGCCCTGACCGATACGCTCTACAACATCAACAACGGTGAGTCGGGAGCCGTCTACAACGCCGTCGGCGGGAAAATTGACAAGAAGGTCCGGATACTCGGCAAAGACTACCGTAACATTGTGGTTTACGTGGAAAAAGGGGAATCAGAAATCTTCGATGAAGCAAAGGTAGCCGGTGCCATCGGCAACAAGCTTTTTCTGGATCACATCCTGATCTTCGATTTTAAGGGTTGCTTTTTTAGTTTTAAAATCGAAGATCAGGATGTGATCCAGAAAAAGCTTGTTGCCATCGGCAACAAGCTTTTTCTGGATCA
>CBDFHU010000094.1:0-38072 GCA_965247375.1 Arsenicibacter sp. | reverse complement strand
GCGACGATCATAATTTATTCCGGGTAGGCATGGCTACCATTCTGAGTCAGGTATCTGATTTTGAACTGATTCTGGAAGCCTCAAACGGACAGGAATTAATTGACAAAGTCCCGCGTAAAACGCCTGATGTAGTCCTGCTCGATTTACAGATGCCCGTCCTCGACGGTACTGCCACCGCCGACTGGCTCCGGGAAAATTACCCGCTCATCAAAATTGTTGTGCTGACTATGCATGATGAAGACCGGATGGTGCTGCACCTGCTGGAGAAAGGTGTCAGCGGGTATCTGCTGAAAGATGCCGAACCCGACGAAGTGGAGCTGGCCATCCGCAAGGTCATTGACGAAGGCGTTTACCTGAATGAATTTGTGTCGAAGGCCATGCTCCGGAAAATGACTAACCGGACCACGGTTGTCAAACAGCCATCGACGTTTTATAACAGCAAGGTCCTGCTGTCGGAGCGCGAAAAAGAAGTGCTTAAACTTATCTGCGAAGGCCTGTCAACGGCTGAGATCAGTGAAAAGCTTTTCCTGAGCCCACGCACGGTTGAGGGCCACCGGCTGCGGATTCTGGAAAAAACAGGCACTAAAAATACGGCTGGTATGGTGGCCTATGCCTTCAAAAATAACCTCGTCTAAGGGTTTCTGTATCGTCTTCAGCAGGCAGCTTCATTTATACGGGCTGCCTTTTTTATTTCCGCTCCTGACACAGTTCAATCAGTACGCCGTTGGTACCTTTCGGATGCAGAAAACAAACCAGCTTGTTATCAGCACCTTGCTTCGGCATTTCGTTCAGCAGCGTAAAGCCCTCACCTTTCAGCCGCTCCATTTCGGCCAGGATGTCATCAACCTCAAACGCCACATGATGAATGCCTTCGCCTTTTTTTTCGATAAATTTAGCAATAGCACTCTCGGGACGGGTGGCTTCCAGCAACTCAATTTTAGTCTGATTAATCCTGAAAAAAGAAGTCGTAACCCCTTCCGATTCAACCGCTTCAGATTTGTAGGGAGCTACCCCAAGCAGCCTTGTAAACAGGTCATTCGAGGCAGTCAGGTCTTTAACCGCAATACCCAGATGTTCGACGTTGGTCAGCATAAGATCAATAAAAGCCGGAATAGACAATAGTAGTCCGGTCAGAAAACCGAACTTTTCAAAACGGCGATAAGTTATTAAATTAGCAAAAGACATTTCTCATAACCAGCTATAGATTTCTGTCAACAATGGTATCGGTATCGGATAAAGCAAAAGAAAAAATCGTTGAGTTACGCCAGAAAGAAGGCTTAACAGACAATTACGCGATTCGGGTGGCAGTAGAAGGGGGCGGTTGCTCGGGTCTGATGTATGACCTGCAGTTTGATACCGCTCAGCAGCCGACTGACCATATTGTCGAAGATAAAGGCATCAAAATTTTTGTTGACCGCAAAAGCCTGCTTTATCTGGCCGGCACAGAACTTGATTTTTCGGACGGCTTAAACGGTAAAGGGTTTCAGTTTAAAAACCCGAACGCAACCCGCACCTGCGGCTGTGGTGAAAGTTTTGCCGTTTAGCAGACCATACGTAAAAACGGGGTGTATTAAGGAGACCGGCTGGTTTCACTTAATACACCCCGTTTGCTTATCAGGCAGGACTGATCAGAACCAGTCCGCGCCCGGAATCCGGAACGGCCATGGAATTGAGGCCAGTATAACGAGCAGGCCGATAGCGTAAAATGTAAAGACTGCTTTGTGTTTCGCTGCACTGCCGCTCAGACGCTTGTGCTTCGAATAACCGACAGTAATCAACGCAATGGCAATCAGCATACCTACGGAATGCTCAGCCGTGTAAAAGCGATAGATTTTGTCGCTCATCATGCTGAAATCAACTTTAGGACTGATAAAGAACAAAACCAGCCCGATCAGCAGTTGCGTGTGTACCGAAATCAGTGAAAACAGATAAAGCTTACGATCGCCATCGGTATAGCCGGCTTGTCCCGAACGCTTTTGCATAGAAACAAATACGGCGGCCAGTAAGAGAATGAGCGCCAGCCAGCGAAGTCCCGAATGGGCATGTAGGAGTCCTGAGTACATAGTATCTTTGTAGTTTGTACAGCAAATAAACCGAACTTTATGATTCTCTACAACGTCACCGTAAATATCAGCAAAAACGTGGCCGCTGATTGGTTACACTGGATACGCACAGAACACCTCCCCGACATCATGGCGACCGGCCTGCCCACCCAACATAAACTACTTGAATTGCTGACGGAAATCGACAACGGAGGCAGTACGTATACCGTTCAGCTCATGTTCCCCGATCAGGCAACGTATGACGCGTACGAAACCATTTACGCCCCGAAACTTCACCCGCAGATGCAGCGCCGGTATGCCGGCAATATCTACACCTTTCAGACTCTGCTCCGCGAAATATAATTTTCGTGTTAATTCCGGAATTTCTGCAACAATTCGCCGCTTCATAGTGTATATTAACAGATGTAGTACCATAACTGTTTCTATACATTATGTTAGCTATGACACTTACCTCTACACGACCAGAAAAGCTATTTCTCAGCGCATTAACTATTTCATTACTTATTTCATGCGGCTTATTTGCACAGGTGCAGGTCACGTTTCCGGTAGCACGCATTGTTTTTCAGCGTAACAATGCCAACCAATCGGCGATTACCATAACCGGTTTGTGTCCGGCGAATACGCAGCGTGTGGAGGTCATGCTGACGGCTACGGCTGCCGGATACGGTTCATCCACAAACGGGTATGTCTTGCTGGATAATCAACCGGTGAACGGGCAGTTTTCCGGCCAGATTACGCTTTCGGGCGGCTGGTATCATCTGGATGTCCGGGCCATCAGCAATGAACAAATCATCGGCAGCACACGTATAACCCCGATCGGTGTCGGTGAAGTTTTTGCCATTGCCGGGCAGTCAAACGGGCAGGGCGTATTGCCAAACCGTGAAACCGTTGCAGCCACCGATGACCGGGTCAGTACGGCTACTCACTATAACTTTTCAGATACCATCCGGTTGCCGCTACCGCCAACATACAGCCGGATCACAAAAGACATCACTCTTTCGCCCCGTGGCCTGACGAGCTGGTGTTGGGGGAAACTAGGTGATTTACTGGCCCAACGCCTTAATGTGCCGGTCTTGTTTTATAATGCAGCCTGGTCGGGTACGGCTGTCAGAAACTGGCGGGAAAGCATCACCAAAGACAGTACAGCCACGGCCTGGGGCGAGTATTTCATGCCCAAAATGCCGTATGCGAATCTGAAACGGGTATTGCAGGACTATGTACCGCTGACCGGACTCCGCGCCGTTCTCTGGCATCAGGGCGAAGCAGAAGCCTATGATACTATTCCGATTCCTTCGAACATGCAGGGTACCCCGGCGAAATCGCCGAACTACGAAGCCGATCTTAAGTTTGTGATTGCCCAAAGCCGGACCGATGCCGGTAATGTAACCATTCCCTGGATGGTAGCCCGCGCTTCTGTCGACAACTGGACGGCTACCCTTTACCCTTCAGGATTGTACGAACCTATTACCAACGCGCAGACGCGGGTTATCCAGACCACAGACCGTGTTTTTTTCGGCCCCGTTACCGATACCATTCAAATTCCTAGAACTGATGGTGTCCACATGTCAGGGCAGGGACTGATCCGGCTCGCCAACGCCTGGAATGCGCAACTGACCAACGACTTTTTTAACGCTGCAACGCCCTTACTCCCTAAAACCGTTACGGTAACCAATCTCCGGCTAGACGGTAAAGCCAGCGCCAGGCTGGTTGTCGTAGGTCGTCCGGTTACGTTTACGCTCATCATCACCAACAAGGGTATACTTGCCGCTACCAATATCCGGCTACGGTGTCAGCTGCCGGCCAACGTTGCGTTTGTCAGTAGTCCGCAGCTCACGTACCGCAAAGGCATTTTATTGGGAATGGTTAGCCAGATCAATGCCGGAGGACAAGCTTTTCTGACCTTTACAGCGTACCCGACGGTTCCGGGTGCCTACCGCCTGGCCGCAGAGATTATTAAGGCCGACCAGCTTGATCCGGACTCACAACCCAATACCAGCTTTTTCGACGGACAGGACGATATGGTCTGGCTGGATTTCCGGACGACAGACGGCAGCACAACCGTTTATGCACTCACACCATCCGCTAACGTTGACCCTGCGCCGGCCGTTATCAGCAACCAGCCGGCGGTTGACATAAACCGAATAAACCTGCGGTTAACTATGGTTTCCGGCTCACTGGCGACTCCTGTTTTGCAACCGGTTTCCATCAGCCTGCTTGTTACGAATGCGGGGGGAACCACGGCAACTAATGTTGAAGTATCCTGTCAGCTCCCGCAGACCCTATATGCGTTCTACAGCAATCAGTTTACCTTTCAGGGGGGAGTCGCCACAGGTACAGTCGGTACGCTCCTGCCCGGGGCAACAGCAGCGCTGGTGTTTACAGCCGTTCCGGCCACAACCAGTAATCACCTCTTCCGCAGTCAGATTACAGCCTCGGCCCCGTCAGACAGCAATTCGACGCCCAATAACGGTTTTACCAACGGCGAGACAGATAGCGTACAGCTGAGCATCAGGGCCTTTTAACGCAACAAGCGCGCAGCACCGTCAGGCACTGCGCGCTCGCAAAGTCATTTATCTGACCGGTTAGTAACGGTACATTTCCGCTTTGAACGGACCTTCTGTTGTTACACCGATGTAAGCCGCCTGCTCCTCATCCAGTGACTCGAGCTTAGCGCCTACGTGTGCCAGGTGAAGCGCAGCCACTTTTTCGTCCAGCTTCTTAGGCAGCACATATACTTTGTTTTCGTACTTGTCGGCGTTCTGCCACAGTTCAAGCTGAGCCAGTGTCTGGTTCGAGAATGAGCATGACATCACAAACGACGGGTGACCCATGGCACAACCCAGGTTTACCAGACGACCTTCGGCCAGTACGATAACTTCCTTACCGTCAATTTCATACATATCAACCTGTGGTTTGATAGCTGATTTTGTATGACCGTAGTTTTCGTTCAGCCACGCCATATCGATTTCGTTATCAAAGTGACCGATATTACACACAACAGCTTTGTCACGCATATTTTTGAAGTGACGGTCTTTGATGATACCGATGTTACCGGTAGCTGTTACAAAGATGTTGGCACGACCAACGGCTTCGTCCATCGGCACCACTTCGTAACCGTCCATGGCGGCCTGCAAGGCACAGATCGGGTCAATTTCAGTCACCAGTACACGGCAACCGGCACCACGCAGTGATTCAGCAGAACCTTTCCCTACGTCACCATAGCCAGCCACAACGGCAACTTTACCCGCCAACATCAGGTCCGTTGCCCGACGGATGGCGTCAACCAGTGATTCACGGCAGCCGTACTTGTTATCGAACTTCGATTTTGTAACGGAGTCATTCACGTTGATCGCCGGCAGGTGCAGCGTACCATTTTTCATCCGCTCATACAACCGGTGAACCCCTGTTGTTGTCTCTTCAGACAGACCTTTGATGTTCGGAATCAGTTCCGGATACACATCAAATACCATGTTAGTCAGGTCACCGCCGTCGTCCAGAATCATATTCAGGGGCTGACGGTCTTCTCCGAAGAACAGTGTCTGCTCGATACACCAGTTAAATTCTTCCTCGTTCATCCCTTTCCAGGCATAAACCGGGATACCAGCTGCTGCAATCGCCGCTGCTGCGTGATCTTGTGTGGAGAAAATATTGCATGACGACCAGGTTACGTCGGCACCCAGTTCAACCAGCGTCTCGATCAGAACCGCCGTTTGAATGGTCATGTGCAGACAGCCTGCGATCCGTGCCCCAGCCAGTGGTTTTGACGGACCAAACTCCTGACGAAGTGCCATTAAACCTGGCATTTCGGCTTCTGCCAGCCGGATTTCTTTACGGCCCCATTCAGCGAGGGCAATGTCCTTAACTTTATAAGGGACGTAGGCAGATGTTTGCGTTGACATGATTTGTCAGTTTTCGTTTATTTGGTTTGCCAGTGCGGCAAACGGGCTTGTTTCTTAATAAAATACAAAATTATAGAAGTCACGGCAGAATACCTAAACCGTCTGTTCGTTCGTTTCCTGCCGGTTCATAAACTGTGCCAATTCGCCGGAATCCGGCAACTACTTCAGCACCGGTTTTACCAGTTTTGTCCATAGCACATATCCGTTTGGCAACATGTGCAGACTATCCCCCTTATAATACTCTCCGTGCGGCTGTCCGTTGGCATAGAGCATCGGGGTATAGGTGTCCACATATTTAGTCCGCTTCTGCTTTTTCAGGTATCCTTTAATCATCGCGTTAGCTTCCTGAACAACAGGCCAGTACTTCCGGCGGGACGGGCTTGGTTTCATCGCAATGTAGACAAACGAAACCCTGGGCAACGCCTTCCGGACATATTGAAACAGATCAACAAACTGATCGTATACATACTGCGCCGATTTTCCGGCAGCCACATCGTTTTCACCCGAATACAGAACCACCTGTTTCGGCTGGTACCGGATGATAATGCGATCGGCAAAATACCGGGCATCGGCCAGACCTGACCCGCCGAAACCGCGGTTTAGTACAGGTTTGCCCGGAAAATCAGCGGCCAGGCTTTCCCAGTACCGGATCGACGAACTACCGGTAAATACAATCGGATGGGCAGGCGGCGGCGTGGTTTTGTCTTTTTCTTCAAAGGCGGCGATTTCAGCCTCAAATTTGTTCTGCGCAAACACGCAGAGTGGAACGAAAAGAAGAAACAGTTGAGTGAGGTAACGGCTTTTGCTGAGTTTCATACTATAAGGGTATAGATTGCCACAAAGACACTAAGCAACAAAGACGCACAAAGGATGAAGGCTACTAATTTCCGATACGCTCAAGGAAACTTTTGTACTTTTTCAGGTCTTAGTGCCTTTATGGCCATTGTATTAAACAAATGGCACAACAGTTTCCAGTCCCATGCCGCGTGAGCCTTTGATGAGCATGTGCGTATTCTCAAACGGGTAATCCATGATCCAATTGTGGAGCGAAAACTTGTCGGGGAAATAATAAGCTTTGGGCAGAGCGTGGAGGGCATGTTTTATATCCTTACCCGCCAGAATGACCAGATCAAACTTACCGGTCGCCACCAATTCACCCAGGGCGGCATGCTCGGCTTCACTTTCCGGACCTAACTCGTACATATCGCCCAGAATGACGGCTTTTTTCTCCGCCGGCATGCTCATAAACTGGCGGATCGCCGCTGCCATTGAGCTTGGGTTAGCGTTGTAGGCATCCAGCAAGATGGTGTTTGATCCCTTATAAACCACCTGCGACCGATTGTTGGTCGGACTGTAATCGGCCACGGCGCGGTTGGCTTCTTCACTCGTTACGCCGAAATAAGCTCCAATGGCCAGGGCAGCCGCCATGTTATCAAAGTTGTACTGCCCCGGCAAATGGGTTTTGATTTCGCGCCCTTCAGCATCGCGGTAGACCACCACCGGCGTTTCTTGGAGCAGAGTCGGGCCGTCGGTTAAATACGTCACCACTTCCTTAAACGACCGTTCATCTTTCATGGCCATGATCGTAGCATCCTGCGCATTCACAAACACCGTTCCGCCCGACTTCGCCAGCCAGTCGAACAACTCGCCTTTACCCTTCCGGACGCCCTCAACTCCGCCGAAGCCTTCGAGGTGCGCCTTCCCCACGTTCGTGATCATACCGTGGGTTGGTTCTGCAATCGAGCACAACAACGCAATTTCCTGCTGGTGGTTCGCTCCCATTTCGACCACTGCCATTTCGTAACTGTCATCGCCGTCGCCGCGAATCGAGAGCAATGTCAGAGGTACACCAATGTGATTGTTGAAGTTGCCGAGCGTCGCATAGGTTTTAAATCGCTTTGATAACACAGCAGCAATCAGCTCTTTAGTGGTCGTTTTACCGTTTGAGCCCGTCATCGCCACCACCGGAATAGTCAGCGTCCGGCGATGATGCCGGGCCAGATCCTGCAAAGCCGTCAATCCGTCTTCGACCAGCAGGCAGCGCTGATCCGAAGCTGCCACGGCCGGATCATCCACTACAGCATAACGGGCACCTTTGGCCAGCGCATCAGCCGCAAACTGATTCCCGTCGAAGGCCGGTCCTTTCAGGGCAACAAACAAACATTCCGGCAAAATTTTCCGGGTATCGGTCGCAACATTCGTACACTCTAAAAATTTCTGGTATAGTTGAGCCGTTGATGTCATAAGAACGGAGTCTTGTTCGTTGTTAGCTTGGTGTACAGGTTTGGCGCACGGTTATTGACCGGCGCATCTACAGACAGGTACAACCGCTCTGCCCATAGATGCCCAAAAATACATGAAAAACTATATTGCAGCCCTGCTGGTTGCTTTTCCGTTGCTCAACTATGCTCAATCGCTTTCTTTCCGGTATGATCAGAAGCCTGCGCTGACGGTCAATGGCCGTACATTACCCAATCCGTGGGTTGGCGGCATGAACGCCTGCCAGTTTTCGACGATGAAGCTCAACGATGATACTTACGACGATCTGGTCGTCTATGACCGTAGTAACCGGAAGCTCAGCACCTTTTTATGGACTGATAAAGGCTGGCAATATGATCCCTCCTACGAAACCGCATTCCCAGTTATTCAGAACTGGATGCTATTGGTTGACTATGACGGCGACGGAAAAAAAGACCTGTTTGCCCAGAGCACTTTTGGTATTCAGGTTTTGCGCAACACGTCTGCGGGCGGTAAGGTCAGCTGGCAGACCGCCGCAAATCCGCTGATTACGGAGGGCTTAGGCGGCCGGCAGAATCTGTATGTCGCCCCGTCGGATATACCTGCTATCGTTGACCTCGACGATGACGGCGACATTGATATCCTGACCTTCGACGCGTCGGGTAATCTGCTCACGCTCCAGCAAAACCTGAGCCGTGAACAGCAGGGCGTGTCGGGCCTGGTCTTTAAGCGCATTGGCAGCTGTTGGGGCGGTTTTCAGAAAGAATACTGCAACGACTTTATTTTCGGCGTTGATTGCAGCGTCGGCGGCCGCGTAGCCGTTACCGGTGGGGCACGACCCGCCACACCGGCGCATACCGGCAACACCATCACGCTGTTTGATGCCAACGGCGACGGCACTAAGGATCTACTGGCCGGTTTTGTCAGCTGCCAGAATATTGCCCTGGTCAAAAACGGAGGACCGAATACGGCCGATGCCAAATTCACGGCCTTCGATGCCAACTTTCCGGCCAAAGACCCGATCAACTTCCAGAACTTTCCGGCCGTTTTCTGGGAAGATGTTGACGGCGATGGTAAAAAGGATTTACTGGCCACGCCGAACGTGCTCAGCAACGAAGGCAATCTGATTGATTTCCAGTCGTCTAACTGGTTTTACCGCAACGTTGGTACTAACCAGAAGCCGGATTTTCAGCTTGTGCAGAAAAACTTTCTGCAAAAAGACATGCTCGATCTCGGCGAACGGGCTGCTCCTGCCCTTGCCGACCTCGACGGTGACGGCGACCTGGACCTGCTGGTCGGTAACGGGGGGATATTGACCGGTCAGACATTCCGCGCCAATCTGTTTTATTTCGAAAATAAGGGCACGCCTCAGGAAGCGTACTTTGATCTGGTTGCCAGCGATTATCTGGGTCTGGGCAGTTCAACCGTCCTGACCGACATGATGCCGCGCTTTGCCGATCTGGACGGAAACGGCAGCCTCGACCTGATCGTCTTCAGTAATTCAACGCGGGGTATTGAAATCCGTGCCTTTTATAACCAGGCCCCTGCGAAGGCGGCAGCAAAATATTCGCTGACCAGTGTAAAACTGATTCCTACGCCGAATCTGCTCGGCGCAGGCGACATTCCGACCTTTGTTGATGTGGACAAAGACGGGCTGTCAGACATGCTCGTCGGCCGCTCCATCGGTAACATTGCCTATTACCGCAACACGGGAACAACGGCTAGTCCTGCCTTTCAGTTACAGACCGAGGAGTACGGCGGTTCCAAAGTCAATACTCTTGCCGGAGGGCCTTCGCTGGTAGTGGTTGACCTCAACGGCGATCAGCGGCCCGAACTTGTATCAGGCGATCAATGGGGTAAAATGAAGCTGTACCGGTTTCCGGATCAGCCCAATCAGTCGCTGACGTTGCTGGATACACTAGCGGCAATCGGTACCCCCGGCCACGACCTGATGCTGGCCGCCGGTGATCTGGACGGTGACCAGTTGCCGGACCTGCTGATCGGAACAACGGGCGGCGGGCTCCGGTATCTGAAAAATACGTCGGAAAAGGTCGTAATTACCGGTATCGATAACGGAGAGCCAGTATTGCCCTGGGCCTATCCTAACCCGACCGAGCGCTATGTTACCATCCGTCCGCCCCGCGACGGGACTGCCGAGGTGATTTCGCTCAGCGGCCAGCAACTGATGCAGGGCATTCCGGTCAGGGCCTATAACGAAACCCTACTTGACCTCGGTTCGCTTGGCGACGGCACGTATCTCATCCGGCTACTCTCCGACGGAAAACCACCTGTTGTTCAGAAGGTTGTTGTCTGGAAATAAACCTTGCCGGGGACTTTCCGGTTCTGTATTAAACAGCCGGCTCAATGAGCCGCGCTTAATCACAGAACGTTATGGAAAATACCAACAACCCCGACCAACAACCCGTTGATCAGCAAACCGGCGGACCGCTCGAAGGCCTTTCGCCACGCAATAATGCCGGCCAGGAAGAACTCGCCAAAGGGGCTGCCGGCGATCCGGAAGACAGTGCGATCTACGCCGGACTTGGCCTGAACAGCGACAGTACCGACGAGTGGAATCCGGCCTCAGAAGAAGCCGCTGACTCTATTCTGTATACTGATACAACGACTGCGCAGCATGCGTTCGACAACGTCTCGAATGACGTTGATTACGATAAACTGCCAACCGACGAAGCCTTAAGTGAAGAAGAGATTGACCGGATCAGCGACGATACCGATACGACCGATAAAGGCGACAGCTATCTGGCTTACTAAGTTGTTTCGCTTCCGGTTAAATACCCATATTTTTGTCTGACCGACAAACAGAGAACTCAGGAACGTTTTGTCAGCTTTCCATGAGTTCTTTGTTTTTTACAGACCATTTTGCCTATTCAGCAGTTCGTAACCTTTTTTTGTATGCCCGCAACCTTCCAGCGTATCTGGATCGGCCTTTGCCTGTTGTTTACTATTCCGGCAGCCGCTCAAACGATCCCGACAACTGACCAGATTATTGACCCCAAAATTCACACGGTCCTGCTCTACCCGCTGATCGGGTCAACGCCCGACAGCCCCGGCAAAACGCTGAACCCGCCGGTGATGCTGACCAGCGAAGATGCCATGAACGGGCAGCAGCTGCAACTCGAATTTGATGACCTGACGGGCAGCTACCGGATGTTCCGCGCCAAATTTATCCACTGTAACGCCGACTGGCAGAAATCAGCCCTGAACGATATTGAATTTACTTATGAATACAACGATTATCCGATCAGTGAATACCAGACCTCCCTCAATACCAAAGTTTTATATTACCATTACCGGTTTACTGTTCCACGTGTAAAGTTGCCCGGCAACTATGTTCTGGTGGTTTTTGACGAGCGGAACCCGCGTAAAATCCTGTTCACACGCCGGTTTATGACATATGCCAACAAAGTCAACGTAACGGCCGGTGTACGCTTCTCGACCAGCCCGCAGCGGCAGTTTCAGGATCAGCAGATCGACATGAGCATCGACTACCGGAATTATCAGGTGGTGTCGCCGCAGGATGATTTTAAGATAGTGATCCGCCAGAATTACCGCGACGACAAGGTAATTACGGGTCTGAAACCGAACAATGTCCGTGTCTTTGACCAGCAGATCGACTACAATTTATTTGACCTGAGTAATACTATACCCGGTGGTAACGAATTCCGTTTTTTCGATACCCGAACGGTGCTTTCCAGAGGCAACTACGTCGACCGCGTGCAGTACCAGCCCGACCGTACCATCGCATTTATCTCGCCGGATCAGCCCCGGATACAGGGCGCTTATATTCAGGCCGATGACTTTAACGGCCTGTATGTTATTGACCACCGCGAGACCGGTAACCCCGGCGTGAGCGCTGACTACATCGAAACGGTTTTTACGCTCAATATCAACGAGCTGCCCGACGGAGAGCCTTATGTTAACGGAGCGTTTAATTTCTGGCAATTGAACGATACCAACCGGATGACCTACGATCCGGCGATTCGCTCATACCGGGCATCGATCTGGCTGAAACAGGGCGTTTATAACTACGATTATGTGGTCAAGCGCAACAGCCCCCGCCCCACTGCCGATGAACTCCTGATTGAAGGAAGCTATTCAGGAACCGAAAACGATTACGAAATTCTGGTTTACCACCGCCCGCCCGCTGCCCGCGCCGATCAGCTGATTGCCTATAAACGGATCGGGGTGAATAAACGGAAGTAGGGACAAAAGCAAAGCGGCGGACATCAGATGTCCGCCGCTTCTATGAATAAGCAAGTAAAGTAGTTACACGTTAAACCGGAAGTGCATAATATCGCCGTCCTGAACGACGTATTCTTTGCCTTCGACCGACATTTTGCCGGCATCCTTGATGGCCGCTTCTGATTTGTATTGCACGTAATCCGGCAGTTTAATTACCTCAGCACGGATAAAACCACGCTCAAAGTCCGTGTGAATTACACCAGCGGCCTGTGGTGCTTTCCAGCCACGCTGAATAGTCCAGGCGCGTACCTCTTTCACCCCGGCAGTGAAATAGGTGATCAGGTTCAGCAGGCTATACGATGCCTTAATCAGCTGGCTGAGGCCTGACTCTTTCAGACCGTATTCTTCCAGGAACATCTGCTGCTCTTCAGGTTCAGACATTTCTGAAATCTGCGATTCGATATTGGCACAGATCACCAGCACGTCGGCACCTTCTGCTTTTACGGTTTCCCGCAGCTGATCCGAATATTTATTACCGTTTGGCAGTGAGCCTTCATCAACGTTAGCCACATAAATTACGGGCTTGATCGTCAGCAGGTGGAGGTCACCCACAGCTGCCCGCTTTTCTTCTTCGGTTGCGTCGACTAAACGGGCATTTTTACCGTCTTCCAGCGCATTTTTGTAGCGCAGCAGCACTTCCAATTCTGCTTTTGCCTTAGCATCACCGCTGACACGGGCGGCTTTTTCGATCCGTTGCAGTTTTTTATCGACCGATTCAAGGTCTTTCAGCTGCAATTCGGTGTCGATGATGTCTTTGTCAAAAATCGGGTTTACGCGGCCTTCGACGTGCACGATGTTATCGTCTTCGAAACACCGGATCACGTGTACAATCGCATCTACCTCCCGGATATTAGCCAGGAATTTATTGCCGAGACCCTGTCCCTGACTGGCACCTTTAACCAGACCGGCGATATCCACAAACTCGATGATCGTTGGTACCACTTTCTGAGGATTGACCAGTGTTTCCAGCGTATCCAGACGTTCATCAGGCACGGTAACGACCCCCACGTTCGGGTCTATAGTACAGAACGGATAGTTAGCGGCCTCAGCCTTACCGCTCGAGATGGCATTAAACAGTGTTGACTTACCCACGTTTGGCAAGCCCACAATTCCACATTGAAGTCCCATATTAAAGAGTGAAAGAGTGAGAGAGTGAGAGAGCGAACAGTGGAAACACTCTTTCGCTCTTTACCGCTTTCACTCTTTGATTTTCCGCAAAAATACAACAAAAAAGCCTGCGACGATGAGTCCAGGCTAAGGGTAGTCATGATTTACAGGCGATAACGGTCAATATATTGCTTACGATCCTGGTTTTCGGTGGAGAGAAATAATCTGGTACGTAATAAAATCGTAAAACAACCGCCAGTTTACCTTCCTTGACAGGGATTAGTCCCACTTCAGATCGCTGTTGAAGTCATCGTACTCTTCCCGCTGGTTGAATTGAGAGAAGTCGACATCGGGCATCAGTTCCGTTTTAATATGATCCACGGTTCCCCGCAACGCATCGATGAATTTATCAAAGTCCTCCTTGTAAATGAACATCTTATGCTTCTCATAGGTGAACCCATCGCCCTGCGGGTGGCGGCGGCTTTCAGTAATCGTCAGGTAATAATCATTCGCACGGGTCGACTTAACGTCAAAGAAATATGTTCGTTTTCCGGCCCGTACCCGCTTAGAGTAGATTTTTTCCTTCTCTCGTTCTTCCACAATTACAGTGAGGTTTAGAGTTGCGCTAAACGCCAAATTAAGTGTAATAGTATCAGTAACAAAAGAATATTATTAAATAATTTTTACGATCGGTATACAGACTCTTTACTAAACGGAGGATTATTGAGTTGGTGGCTGATAGCCAGGCATTTTGCCCTTAACGTTTTTTTTCGTAACTTTGTTTTGTGGAAGTTGCACTTTTTAGGGAGAGGGGTATGTGTCAGCGATAGAGACATACCCCTCTTTGCTTGTTAAACTTAACCGTACGCTGTATGAGCATAATCATGTCACTGATGTTGTTGTTTAGCACCATCAAACCGACGGAGGCTCAATCGGGCCTCATACAGAAGGGTAAGGCGTCGTTTTACTCTAAAAAGTTCCATGGCCGCAGAACCGCAGGAGGAGAAAAGGTGAATAGTCTGGCCTTCGAAGCCGCTCACCGGAACCTGCCGTTCAATACGATGGTTGAGGTAAAAAACCTTGACAATCAACGCTCTGTTATTGTCAGAATTAATGACAGAGGGCCATTCTCTAAAGGTCGCATAATCGACATGACTTATGCAGCCGCCAAAGCGTTAGGCATCGTTCAGAAGGGTGTTGCCAACGTACAACTCCGGGTTGTCGGCGAAAATGGGGTCGTTGCTCTGGCAGCCCCCGCATCGGTTCCCGCCACCGAGACTCAGTTCCTTTCATCAGCTGAGTCAGTGAACCGTAATTGATTGGCTTGCAGGTTCATCCTGCCTTTTTCAGTCGGGCTTACAAGGAAATATCGTACCTTCCCCGACTTTTGTATCGAACCGTTCGGATGCCGCTGCCTAAACGTAAAGGGCAACTTCCCAGGCTGACATCCGAACGGTTCTTTTTTTGTACTATTCTACGATTACCCCCCCGCTACCGGAGTAACTCCGATAGGCAGCATTATACATGGCATCTGCCGAAACCGGCCCTAAAACGAACTTACCTTTCGATACAGCGCGTACCATATAATAGAAGTTCAGCTCTGTCCCGGTCGCATTTGTATAGAAATTAATCCGGTCATCCCGCACATCAAAATGATCCGGCACGGATGGCTTCTGCAACCAGTCCATGTCGCGTGGTTCAGTAATACGCGGGTTTTCAATTTCAAAACCCGCCGGCAGCAAATCGGTTATCACCACATTCTGCACCGGCAGGCCATTGCTAGTGCTCAGCGTAATCCGCACAACGATCAGGTCATTTTGCCGGAAACGGCTCAGCGGCTGGCCGTCGCGGCTCAGGAATGTCCGGCGTACCTGTAACCCGTTATCCTCATCCGCAATACCACCCGTTGCCGGTACACCTTCGCTCTGCCAGAAGTAATAGACATTACCCGTTCCTTTTGCGGTCAGCATCAATGGCTGCCCTACCCGCTTCAGAAACAAATCTGTGCCGGTAAAGCTCCCAACCGTCTGTTTACCAGATACAATGGTTGCGGTTGCCGTACTGTTTGCATTTTTTCGTGCCAGTTTACCCAGCGCCAGAAATGCGTAAGCCGCCTCCTGTGTATTCAGATACCCGGCCTGACGCAACGCTCCCGACAACTGCCGCGCCAGATCAGGTATCTGGATATTATCCGGATCCGCATCAACCAGGGTTTGCAGCACCAGCGCCAGATTCCGCAGCGGTGACGCATAGCTGCCACCGGTTTCCCGTTCGGTGCTGTTACCAATAAACCGCTTCGGCAGCAAGGCAGTGTAGCTCCGCACATCCCCGATCCGGAAGAACGCAGCCGCCAGCATATACCGGCTGTCGATGGTCAGTGTATTGGCATTCTGCTTATAGTAGTTCATGGCGGCGCGGTTAGGTTTGCCGGCATTCGCCAGCACATACAGGCTATAAATATTGGTCCGGCTAGCCACCTGACGTACAGTCCGGGTACCGCTTTCATCATACGAAACCATGTCTTCCATAGCCGGTGTGCTGCTCTTAGCCGTCAGGAAATCAATGCCTTTACTGAATACAGCACTCCGGACCTCATACCCCGCCTGTCCTGCTTCCGTCAGAAAATGAACGGCATAGGCGGACGCCCAGTCTTCCGCCTTTGTCTGACCCGGCCACATCCCGAAACCACCGTTATACACCTGCTGTGCTTCAATTTTCTGAATAGCCTGCCGTACGTTCGTGGCCGGATTCAGATCGGATTCGCCGCCGTTCCGGACAAAGTAGATCCCATTCGCCCCCATCGTCCGCGTCAGATCAGCAAAGTAAATCTGCGGGAAAGCCTTGGAAATTGTCTGTTCCAGACAACCGTGCGGATAGCCGAGCAAATACGCCAATTCGCGGCCGTACTGCATGACCGGCGAACGGCTCACGCTGAGGGTCGAACGACTGGTTCCCGGCAGAAAATCAGCCGTTGCCTGCCCGATGGCCAGGCTCTTTCCGCCGGCCACTGCGCCTGCCTGCGTGACCTTCTGCAATGACGCTGCCGGTCGGACCGTAATATCCGTTTTCTCGGTAAACACTTCATTACCGAATCCTGAGACCGCAACCGAAATCGTACCGGCACCGATGGCCTGCTGCGCCCGCACACGGAAAACGGCACGCACCTCGCGACCCGCCGGAATGGTCAGTTTCTGAACAGCCCGTGCGCTGCTGTCGGTAACCACTGTCAATGGCCCGCTGACACCTAGTCTGGCCTGAACAACCGCCGGTTTATTCGTTGTGTTACTCAGGTTTACGGGCAGTTGAAGCTCATCATCCGGACTCAGAAAACGAGGAACTCCGGTACTGATCACAATCGGATCAGCCACTTTCATACTATGGCTGGCCGAGCCGAAGGCATCATCTTTATAAGCGACCGCCATTACGCGTAAATCACCCGAGAACTGCGGAATATCAACCGTAAACTCCGCTTCGCCGTCAAAGCCCGTTTCCAGAATACCGCTCCAGACGGCAACCAGCCGGACACGGCCGTTACTAAGCGGATTTACCCGCCGTTCGAGATCGTACCCATCCCCCCCCGAGCTCGAACGGGATGCCAATGACAGCTCAGGGAAGAGTAACGCATACAGGTCATGACTGCCCACTTCGAGCGCCCGTTTCTGGTAGAAAAAGCCGTGCGGATCAGGCGTTTTAAAGTTTTTCAGCTGGAGAATACCCTCATCAACCACCGCTACCGTCACCTGCGCGTTGGCTTTGGTTTTAATACGGATGGTTTGCTTTGTTTTGGATCGGGAAGCACTGGCGGCCACTACCTCAACCGGCAGTTTCGTATCAGGGTCCTGCACCGCCACCGACGCAAAACCGTGCGCTACGGTAAGCGGCAGATTTGTCTCATCCAGGGCCCGGATCAGCGTCGCGGTTATGTACACGTTAGGCAGGTGAGCATCACCGACCGAAAAAGTCCATTCAGCCGATTTGTTTTCGGTCGTCAGCCAATGCTGCTCAAGTACCTTATTGCGCTCAATCGTTACTAAAAGTTTACCATTAAAAGGTGCTTTAAATAGGACTTTTGCTTTATCGCCGGTTTCATACGCAGGCTTATCAAACTCCATTAGTACCTGCCCTTCCTGACTAACGTCAAACGACGAGGCCACCGTACTGCCGTAGCCATAGGCATAGAAACTTGTAGCGGTATATCCCATCGCTCCCTGCCGTCGTACACGTACCTCATACTCACCGGATACGGTAGGTACATACGTGAAATCAGCCTTGCCCCCTTTCAGTGTAACGGTATTGGTATAGACCTGTTTTTCACGCCGTTTGGTACTGTATTTCAGCTGAGCGTTTTCGCCTTCACCGCTTTTCTCAATTACGGTCTGGTAATCGTAACGGACAATGTCTACCGCTGCCACCGCGCCCGGCCGCAGCTGCCCGTCTTTAGTTACCCCGACCAATCCGATGGCCAGCGGTGCATTGGTGGTTACGTAATGATCGGCCAGCCTGACGCCGTAGAAAATATCCTGTGTCAGCACGTCGAGCTTCCTGAGCCGGTTCACGGGGCGGCCGTTTTCATCAAAAACCGTAACAAAGAGTTTTGCCTCCAGCAGGCCCATGTCCTGATAGGTTGCCGGAAGCTGAAAGCGCTCTGTTGCCTGACCGTTGGCATTGGTGCGGGCCTGACGCAGGTCTTTTTCAAATTTATACGGCTGACCCGCCTCACCGCTCCGGCTACCGCCGTCGGGCATGTCAAAGGTGTAATCACTATAGCCTTTCGGCGCAAAAACTTTCCGTTTTAGCTGAAGCTCCATTTCGTAAGCCCGGTCGGCGGCCGGTGGTCCGAACAGGTTCATGGCGGTGGCCGATGCGGTAATCGTCTGACCTGTCCGATACACCGTCCGGTCGGTGACAATGTCTACCTTAATGCGGTCGGGAATAAACTCCTCGACACTGATGGCCTGTGAGGTCAGCAGTACATTATTGGCGTTCAGGACTTCAAAGGTGTAGGTCCCGGTAACCGCAGCGGGATCAAGGGCAATGTCCGTAGCCACCGCACCGGCATCATTCGTGGTTTTGCGCAGCGTAGTGTATTCCCGCCCGTTTGGCAATAACAGCTTTACCGTCAGCGGCACCTGCCCGACACTCTGCCAGGTTTCGGTACGGACAATGGTATTGACGTGTATCGTTTCGCCGGGTCGGTAAATATCGCGGTCGCCGTATACAAAGGCCTCAAAACCGGATGAATTATCCCGCTTGCCTTCCACATCGAACCGTGAGGTTTCGACCTGTGTATCGGGCAGATACAGAAAATTAAAATCGTCGGCGGTACGGGCGGTGACCATACCGACCTCAAAGCCGGGCGCTTTTTCGGTAACCTTATCGAAACGGGCAAAGCCCTCCCCATCCGTTTTCAGGGACACCATGGTCTGGTTGTTGGTACTGACCAGCGTAATCTCAATGTCTTTGAGCGGTTCTGCCGTCCGGATTGAGTTGGCCCACACCAGCACCTCATTCCGCGTTTCGTGGGTAATCAGGCCGATATCCGACACCGATACCAGCTGGGTTGCCTGGAGATAGGCTTCATCTTTGGAGCTGACGGATACCAGATAGACCCCGCGCAACGGCTGCTGCCCATTGCCCACCACCTGATCGGGCACCGCCACGTTCAGGGCCGAGAGGCCACGCACTTTCGGTAAATCCTGCGTATCAACAGTTTTGTCAACCAGCACGTTGCCGTACTGATCCTGTTCATCCTGATTGTAGTTGTACGCACCGGAAGGCATCCATTCACCGCTCCCGTTTTCGGCATATTCTTCGAAGCGGCCGTTCTTCAGAAACTGGATAATGTTGTTCTCGTATACCTTCGCAATTCTGACCTGAACTTTCGGCACGTTAACAACCGTCAGGCCAATGTTACGCGCGCCTTTGGACGACAGGTACAAGGCTTTTTTGGTGGCAAACTGAATACTGGCCGGCATTTTCCCGAAAAACAAATCGCGGGTTACCGCTTCGTCCAGCTTTGTGTTCAGGACACCGCGGATCTGATCCGTCAGGGTAAGCACATAGGTATCGGTTTCGTTGAAATCGCCGCGGATCAGAAATCCGTTCTCGGTCAGCTCCACCGTCGTCTCGACCTGCGGCTGAATGCTATAGTACTGACTCAGATTACCGGGCTGTAGTTCCTGGGTAGTAATCACCCGCACGGTACCACGGTTGTTTTCGTAACCCGTCTGCACATCCACAACCTCAACTTTGTACCGCGACGGCAGAGCCGCTTTCAGCTCAATCGCCTCCTGACTCTGATAAGCCGTATTGGGTACTTTAATGCCTTTATCGACTTTGATCGTGAGCGGCACATCCTGCTTCGACGACGGCGCTTTGGGCAACAGCAGGCTCACCTGCGCCTGGTTGTCGGACGAGGCAACCTGTGTGGTCTGGGCGCCTTCTTCTGTAGCGACGCTCAGCTTCGACGATACGTCGGCCGACGACACCGGGTAATTGAAATTTAGTTTTGTTTTGGCGACCGGCTGACCGGTTTCCCGCGAACGGGTCCACCAGGTTTCGGTGCCGGTGAGCTGGAGATACGGCGTATGAAAGGCCATTTCGTCACCGGAAACGCCCAGATCCTTGTCATCGGCATGTGCCAGTACCTCAGTGGTCAGCTCTGCGCGATAGTCAGTCGCCGGATCAAACGCTGTTGACGGCGAAAACACCAGTTCGCTCGGCGATGTCCATTTAAACTTACCACGTACAGCCGGTTTGAACCGGATATACTGCGTTGAATCCCACTCGTTGAGGTGGCCTTCCGGCCCGATGTTTTTGTTAAAGGAAAAGGTCAGGTTCTGCGTCCGCTGGATTTCATCGTCGAAATTACGGCCAATCACCGCGACGGAGTTCAGGTTAGCCAGCCGCGAACAATCGGCCAGCAGAAAGGAAAGTACAAGCAGGCAACAACCGGCAATAAAGGGTTTCATGACAGGGAGCGTAAGGTACGCGGTTAAAACGCAGAAAGATGGAGAAACACTGCGTGCTTTTCAAGTTTCAACCCTTAAGATAGGCAAGGACTTATTATTCGGGGGTTATTACTGTGTTTCGGGTATAGCTTCCGGGAAGTTCTGAACTTCCCGGAAGCTATATAACAATGCCTTCTATGTGCTGGTTTTATGACCATGACAGACGTACACACCCCGCAGCAACGAAGCTATAACATGTCCCGGATCAAAGGGAAGGATACCAAGCCGGAGATGATTGTCCGCAAATTCCTTCATGCCAGAGGATTCCGGTACCGGCTCCACAATAAAGACCTGCCCGGCAAACCGGATATAGTCTTACCCAGATACAGAACCGTTATATTTGTACACGGCTGCTTCTGGCATGGTCATGAAGGCTGCCGGTATTTTATCCTCCCCAAAACAAAAACAGAGTGGTGGGAGACTAAAATCAACGGAAATAAAGAGCGGGATCAGCGTAACCTGGAAGCCCTGCGTGCGTCTGGATGGCGGGTAATTGTTGTGTACGAGTGCGAACTCAAGCCGAAAGTACGCGACGAAGGCCTGCGAAGGCTGGAAGAAGCGATCCGGCAACCGGCCGACGCGGCAATTTCCCCTTAATTTCCGGATGATAAGACTAATGCATACAGAATCGATGCTGGCTGAGAATACAGAACTTACTGCACATACCGACGGGGTCGCAATCGCCCGAACCGGTTTTAACTTCATTGACCTTTTCGCCGGTATCGGCGGCTTTCACATTGCCATGTCGTCGATTGGCGGGCAGTGTGTCTTTGCGTCGGAATGGGACAAATTTGCCCGGATGACCTACGAGGCCAACTATCGGCCCCACAACCCGGCACTTTTTGACGAGAACCGGTTCAACTGGGACATCAATCAGGCAAAGCTTGATGAAATTCCGGATTTTGACGTGATGTGCGCTGGTTTCCCCTGTCAGCCGTTTTCACACGCCGGCCTGAAAAAAGGCTTCGAAGATACGCGGGGTACGCTTTTTTTCCGGCTCGCCGAAATTGTAAAGCATAAAACGGATACCGGCAAAAAGCCCAGGGTGCTGTTTCTGGAAAATGTGAAAGGGCTGAAATCGCACGATAAAGGCAATACCCTCCGCCGGATTCAGGAGATTCTGGAAAACGACCTTGGCTACAATCAGAAAACGGTTGTTCTTAATTCTAAAAACTTCGGGGTACCGCAAAACCGCGAGCGGCTCTTTATTGTGGCGGTCGACAACAGTACCGGCCTGACGTTTCAGTTCCCGTTCGGCCTGACCCGCGAAGGTTTCCCGATTTATGACCCGGCCGAACTGGAAACGGCCCGGCCAACCCGCGTCGGCAATATTCTAGACCCGAACCCGTCCCCGAAATATACCATCTCAGACCGGCTTTATCAGGGTCACCTGCGCCGCCGGCAGCAGCATGCAGCTAAAGGCAACGGGTTTGGTTTCTCGCTGTTTACGCCCGATTCGGCCTATACCAGCACCATTTCGGCCCGCTATTACAAGGATGGCAGTGAAATCCTGATTGACCAGGGCGATGGCAAAAACCCGCGCAAACTTACCCCCGATGAAGCCCGGAAACTTCAGGGGTATCCCGAGGGGTTCGTCATTCCGGTCACCGATGCACAGGCGTACAAGCAATTCGGGAACAGCGTTTCGGTGCCGGTCATCAAAGCCATCGCCGACGAAATAAAGCAGCAGATTCTCCAGTAAGCTCTTTTGTCATGCTACCCTTTATTTGTCATACTGACCTTTTTTTGTCATGCTGACGCAGGAAGCATCTTACAAAACATATCGCGCATAGCCGCACTTCTTCGGGTCGCTCCATCCCAGAGCGACCCTTTTATTTTCAGGGCGGCCGTGACAGATGGCCAATGTCTTCGTATTAATGCTAACTATCAAGCATTTATCTGCCACCTATGCCCCTGTTCAACCTGCTTTCGGACGCCCTACGGCTGAATATTATCCACGACAATGCGTACAAAACCCGCATGAACGGTTTTGCGTCTGAAACATTTTTCAGCCGTTATCTGAGCGACAGGCAGATTACAAGCTACCAGGGCGGTTATCTCGTACCGGTCAGCAAGCACGCATCTGCCCTGAAAAACTTTGTTTATTTTACCTGCATCCGCACTACCGACACTGTGGCCGACTACCAACCGATTTATGAAGCCCTGCTTCCGCTCCGGCATGTAGCCCTATTTCTGATCGTCTACGAAAGCGGGCGCTTTGCCGGAGAGGCGGCGATTTCCATCGGGCATTTGTCCTTTCCGTTACCGCAATGGCAGGTTTACCGCTACCGGAACGGAACATTTATCAGTGAGGCAGGTGGTATTGACGCTTTGTTAAATCTGTTTGACAATAGCTGCCGGCCGCCGGTGTACCATCCGGTCAGCCAACGGCTGGTTGAGGCGGTGCGGAAAGACCTTGCTTTCCTGTCGGCCGATGAGTTGTTTGCACGCTACGTAGACCGGCTTCTTTTTGATGTACTAATCGGCCGGCAGAAGATCAAAGGCGTACCGACCGACATTGACTGTATTGTCAGACAGCCCGGCACGGGGCAGCTTGTCCTGATTGAAATCAAAGAGAAAGATCCGGCCAAAACCATTCCCGGTTTCGGGCTGGACGAGCACCGGATGCGGGCCATGAAGCAGATTTCGGACTGTACCGGCCTACGGTATTCGCTGGTGGTGCGCCATATCAACAATCAGTATGAGCGGCGGTTTATCGGCTGGAAGCGTATCGAAATCAACGCCTTTCTACAACACCGGAGCCTTACCCCCATCGAAGGCGGCAAAGGCATGCGTTCATGGAACTCCCGCAACCCGACTTATATCTGTCCGGTGGGGTATTTTAAGGAGATTTAAGGTAGATTTTGTCCAGGAGCTTTATAGAACGGATAAAAACAAAAAAGCCGCTGAGAACAGCGGCTTTTACTTAAGTGGCTCCCGAAGCTGGGCTCGAACCAGCGACCCTCTGATTAACAGTCAGATGCTCTAACCGACTGAGCTATTCGGGAATGTTACTTAATGTGGGTGCAAAATTAAGCGCTGATCCTATATCAGGCAAGTGTTTCGTTGAAAAAATTCTAAAAAAAGAACACTTTTCTTACAAGGCTACTGCTTATCAGTCGCTTACACCCCAATCTTTTTTAACGATACATGTCCGGACGATGCGACGGAACATTGTGCAGAATCAATTCCTTGATCCGGCGGGCATCCCCCTTCGTAAAATTCTTGATCACAATCTCAGGCCGCGCACGCGGAATCACCCGGATCGTTGAGAAAAAAAGGCCGTTGTCGATCTCTACACCCGAAATATCGCCGTAGAATACAAAGTTGTCCGTTCCGCCAATCAGCTTACGGACACGGAATGTTACGCCCTTATCGTTGAACTCAACCACATCGCGGTTGATGGGGTCTTTAAAACTGCTTGATTTGAATATCTCAGCCATGTTCGTTTGTAATTTGTCGCACGGAATGCCATTCCGCACTACAGCCCAGCTATTTTGGTAAATAAATAATCTTTTTGGTTTCAAAGAAAGGCTCTTCAAAGTAATCCGTCAAATCAAACATCTTGTACTTGTCGGTCACTTCGGCCAGCTCTTCGGCTAAATCCCCGCCTTTCAGGTATAAAACCCCGTTTGGTATACTGTTGTTACCCTTCTTGTGGATTTTATAACGTACCCAACCCATAAACGGCTTTAGTCGGGTCACGGCACGGCTTACCACAAAATCATACGTTGTATTCAATTGCTCAACACGTTGCTGCTCAGCCCGTACGTTGGTTAATCCCAGCGCATTCGCTACTTCGGTAACCACCTTAATTTTCTTGCCGATGCTGTCGACCAGATGAAAGTCGGCCAGCGGAAATAAAATGGCCAGCGGAATCCCCGGAAAACCGCCACCTGTCCCTACATCCAGAATTTCGGTGCCTGGTACAAACTGTACAGCCTTCCCGATTGCTAACGAATGCAGGATGTGTTTTTCGTATAAACTATCAATGTCCTGACGCGAAATCACATTGATCTGCCCGTTCCAGTGCCGGTATAACTCGTCCAGCGCCGCGAACTGTTCGCGTTGCCGGGCAGTTAGTTTCGGAAAATATTTCTCTATTAATTCTACACCCATCTCGTTCTCTACCAAACAATTTTACGACGCTTTGTAAACAGCACGATCAATCCCATGAAAGAATAATAAACTGCCAGCATCACGTCCATGAAACCAATCACACTCCAGTGTACTGTATGGGCCAGCCGATAACTGATACGCCCCACAACCACCCAAAAGGCTATTAACCGCAGCAAAAATAAGCCGGTTGCGGCTAACAATAACGGATTCATCAATTCATCAATCTGACCCGTCAGCCCGAACCAGAGCGCCCATAACCCGACCGGTAAACCGAGCAGCCAGCTAAAGACGTGCGAACTCGTCAGCAACCCTAACCGCCATTTATGCCCCGGCTTATAAAAACGGCCTACGTTCAGATGCCGGCGCTTTTGCCGGCGCCACTCCGACCATGTCTCTTTCGGAATTGACCAGACAAAGGTATCGGGATTCAGTGAAACCACCGTATTATCGCCGTTTGCTACTTCGTTCATCAGCAGGTCATCATCGCCGCCCATAATACTCAGGTGCGTATAAAAACCGCGATTGTCGAAAAACAGTTGCCGGCGGTACATCAAATTACGGCCAACACCCATATAAGGCCGGCCGGCCAGTGCCAGCGACAGGTATTGCACAGCCGTAAAAAGCGTTTCGCTCCGGATCAGGAAGTTCAGAAAGCCTGACCGGCGGAAGTAAGGCGAAAAGCCCAGCACGATGCCTTGCTGCGATGAACGCCAGTGGCTGATCATACCCGAAATCCAGTGCGGGCCTTCGGGCCGGCAGTCGGCATCGGTCAGTAACACAACCGGATTCAGCGCCTTTTTCAGGGCAATCGTCAGCGCGTATTTTTTCGGCGTAACGTGCTCCGGCGTAGTCTCAATACGAATGAACCGGACGTGCTGAAATACTTCCGCTTCTTCTTTCAGGTAGTCATGTGTACCGTCGTATGAGCGGTCATCCATCACCAGCACCTCGTAGTCCGGATAGTCCTGCGTATCCAGTAATGGTAACAGCTCTTTCAGGTTTTCCTGTTCGTTACGGGCAACAACAACGACCGTTACGGCAGGACGGTTCTTCGGTGGTTCTGTCGGTTCTTCGTCATACCACGCCGTACGGGCATACACTACAAAAATGTAAACGAGCTGAGCAAAAAGTGCTAACAGCCAACAACCAAGCAAAATAGTCAGTATCAACGATCCTGTAAAATTTAGTCAATACGCAGCAATGTTCATGGATTATGGCCGATTGGCCAAAGTGGTCGCAAATATACGCCTTCGCTCCGGAAAACCCTGTAAATCCGTAACTTTGCGCCCCGATTAACAGAGACACGTATGACGTTTTCGATAGCCGCCACTGATCCGCAGTCAAAAGCCCGCACCGGCGTTCTGACCACAGATCATGGCCTGATTCAAACTCCTATTTTTATGCCTGTCGGTACGGCAGGTACGGTTAAAGCCGTTCATCAACGCGAACTGGAACACGACATTAAGGCTGAAATCATTCTTGGAAATACTTATCACCTATACCTGCGACCAGGGCTTGATGTGTTAAGCCGTGCGGGCGGTCTGCACCGCTTCAATGGCTGGAACCATCCAATCCTGACTGATAGCGGCGGTTATCAGGTGTATTCGCTGTCGAATACCCGGAAAATTCAGGAAGAGGGCGTTACCTTTAAATCGCACATCGACGGCTCAAAGCATCAGTTTACGCCCGAGAACGTCATGGATATTCAGCGGACCATCGGTGCCGACATCATCATGGCCTTCGACGAATGCACACCTTATCCATGTGATTATACCTATGCCCGCCGGTCAATGGAAATGACCCACCGCTGGCTCGACCGCTGTATTGAGCGCTTCGACAGCACCGAAGGCCACTACGGTTACCGGCAGTTTCTGTTTCCGATTGTACAGGGTAGTACGTATCCCGACCTGCGGAAACAGTCGGCCGAGGTTATTGCGTCGAAAGAACGCACAGGCAACGCCATCGGTGGCCTGGCCGTAGGCGAACCGGCTGAAGAAATGTACGAAACCATTGCGCTGGTCAATGAGATTCTACCGGCCGACAAGCCGCGTTATCTGATGGGCGTAGGCACACCGGCCAATATTCTGGAAGCCATTGCGCTGGGGGTTGATATGTTCGACTGCGTGATGCCGACCCGGAATGCCCGTCACGGTATTCTGTTCACCACAGAAGGCGTTATCAACATCAAAAACGAGAAGTGGAGCCGTGATTTCAGCCCGATTGATCCGGGTCTGGAAGGTTATGCCAGTCAGTTTTATACAAAAGCCTATTTACGTCACCTGATTAAAGCAGAAGAGCTTCTGGCGGCACAGATTGCCAGTATTCACAACCTGACATTTTATCTGTGGCTGGTCAGGCAAGCCCGCGAACACATCGCCGCCGGTGATTACGTGAGCTGGAAAAACGAAATGGTCGTTAAGCTGATGCAGCGGTTATAAAATGCAACTCCCCAAGGGTTTAAAACCCTTGGGGAGTTAACAATGCTCTTGATATTACTTCTTCGAAAACATCCGTAACCGGATTTCAGTCAGGCGGCGCTTGGTGTCGAGCGGAAATTCACCTTTCAGAATCCAGTCATAAAACGATGGCTCCTTCTTCAGCACGTCCAGGACTGCGACGCCTTTGTGCTTGCCGAAGTTAAAGACTTCCACCCCTTTGTCATTATAAATCATCCGACCGGCCAGATCAACAAAATTATTGGCGGCCAGATTGTGCAGGAAATCAACGTCGTTGGTAAATGTCACTTCGCGGCCGGCTTCGTCTTTCGTCGCCAGTCCTTCGTATCTCTGTACCTGTGCGTTCAGTACTTCCAGGGTAGCCATTGTATCGGCTTCGGCGCTGTGGGCATTCACCAGTTCCTTACCACAATAGAAGCGATAAGCGGCCGACAGGTTCCGCGGCTCCATCAGGTGGAAAATGCGCTGGGCATCGACCAACCGCCGGTTTTTCATGTCAAAATCAATGTTGGCGCGGAGAAATTCTTCGACCAGCATCGGCACGTCGAACCGGTTGATGTTAAAACCAGCCAGATCGCAGCCATCAATAAACTGGGCCAGTGTCCGGGCTACTGATTTAAACGGCGGGGCATCTTTTACATCGTCATCATAAATTCCGTGAATCAGGCTCGATTCAAGCGGAATCGGCATCCCGGGATGAACACGCTGGCTTTTGACGATTACCTCTCCGTTAGGCATTGCCTTAATAAAACACAACTCAATAATCCGATCCTTTGCAATGTTAATGCCGGTCGTTTCCAGGTCAAAAAACGCCAGAGGCTTTCTTAAATGTAATTGATGCGTCATACCTTCTGTCCGAATTTAGGGACGATACCTGCAAAGGTAGAAAAAAACGGGGGGTGTTCGGCAAATTCAGAGAAATCGCTATATTGTAAGCCAAGCCTCATATAACCATGACCGACAAAGAACGTATCGAACGACTGGAGCTTCGCTGTGCTGAATTTATGCGCTGGCAAGACGAATACAATGCCCACCTGACCCGCACCAATGACCGCCTGATCATGCTCGAAGCACGGTTAGAAAAAATGATGGCACTGCTCGGGACAACAACCGAGCAACTGGATGCAGATTTACCCTTATGGGAACACACTACGTTTCTGCTCCGTCAGCTCGCCCAGCGACAGAATTAGCCATAAAAAAAGCCGATACCCTGACGGTACCGGCTTCTGTATATCTACAGGAAGCTGTTAGAGCTTCGAGAAATCAAATGTTTCCAGGAACGCTGTCGTAAACTGGCCCGACTGGAAGCCCGGATCGTCCATCAGTTTGATGTGGAACGGAATCGTTGTTTTAATTCCTTCAATCACAAACTCCTGCAACGCCCGCTTCATCCGCGTAATGACCTCTTCACGCGACTGCCCCGAAACGATCAGCTTGGCAATCATCGAGTCATAGTTCGGCGGAATGGTATAACCGGCATACACGTGGCTGTCGACCCGTACACCATGACCACCCGGCATGTGCAGGTTGGTAATTTTGCCCGGCGACGGACGGAAGCCATTTGCCGGATCTTCGGCATTAATCCGGCACTCCATCGCGTACAGTTTCGGCGTATAGTTACGGCCCGAAATCGGCACACCGGCAGCCACTTTAATTTGTTCCTTAATTAGGTCGAAATCAGTAACTTCTTCCGTAATCGGGTGCTCTACCTGGATACGGGTGTTCATCTCCATGAAGTAGAACTTACCGTGCTTGTCAACCAGAAATTCGATGGTACCGGCACCTTCGTAGCCGATAGCCTGCGCCCCGGAAATAGCTGCCTGACCCATCTCTTCACGAAGTTCCGGCGAAATGATCGGCGACGGCGTTTCCTCAACCAGCTTCTGGTGACGGCGCTGGATAGAGCAGTCACGTTCCGACAGGTGGCATACTTTACCGTATTGGTCACCAACAATTTGAATTTCGATGTGACGTGGTTCTTCCACGAATTTCTCCAGATACAAACCGTCGTTACCAAAAGCCGCACCGGCTTCAACGCGGGCGTCGTTCCATGCCTTATCGAAATCGGCTTCGGTTTTGATAATCCGCATACCCCGGCCACCACCACCGGCGGTTGCCTTGATGATCACCGGATACCCCATACCGATTGCCAGACGTTTCCCTTCTTCTACTGACTCAAGCAGCCCTTCTGAACCGGGAATAACCGGTACACCGGCCGTTTTCATCGTTGCCTTTGCCGTTGCCTTATCGCCCATGGCGTTAATCTGCTCAGCTGTTGCCCCAATGAACTTGATGCCGTAATCGGCGCATATCTGCGAGAACTCCGCATTTTCTGACAGGAAACCGTAGCCGGGGTGAATGGCATCAGCACCCGTCACTTCGGCCGCAGAAATGATATTCGGGATATTCAGGTACGATTGCTTGCTGACAGGCGGACCGATACAAACGGCCTCGTCAGCAAAACGTACGTGAAGGCTGTCCCGGTCAGCTGTTGAATACACAGCTACCGTTTTAATACCCATCTCACGGCACGTCCGGATAATCCGCAGTGCAATCTCGCCCCGGTTGGCGATTAATATTTTCTTGAACATAAAGAGCGAAAGAGTGAAAGAGCAAAAGAGTGAAAGGCTTGCGCTCTTTCACTCTTTTGCTCTTTCACTAATTAGATAGGTTCAACAAGAAATAATGGTTGATCGTATTCTACAGGCGTAGCATTTTCGACCAGCACTTTTACGATACGACCTGAGATCTCAGATTCGATTTCGTTGAACAGTTTCATGGCTTCGATGATACAAACCACTTTTCCGGTTTTGATTTCGTCACCAACTTCCACAAATGAAGGGTTGTCCGGACTACCTGACCGGTAGAACGTACCAATCATCGGTGATTTGATGGTCAGGTAGTTTGAGGTGTCTGCCTTAGGTGCAGGCGCTGCTGCCGGAGCTGCCGCTACAGGCGCTGCCGCTACGGGTGCTGCTGCCACAGGAGCAGGTGCCGCTACAGGCGCCGGTGCTGCTACAACACCGCTGTAACGCTTAACACTGATTTTCAGGTCATTTGTCTCGATATTTACTTCATCAAGACCTGACTGCGAGATAAAGTCAATTAATTTCTGAATGTCTTTCGTATCCATGAGTTTCAGGGGTTAGGGGGCTGAAGTTTAAAAGGTTAGCAATTTATGCAATTGCCGTTAATCAAAAACCGCTATCCCCTATTTTACACGTTCAACGTAATCGTATGTACGGGTATCAACCCGGATTTTATCGCCTTGTTCGATAAACAGAGGGACGTTGATCGTCGCACCGCTTTCTACTTCAACCCGCTTTTTAGGGCTGTTGGCTGTATCCCCCTTAATGCCTGGTTCGGCGTATGTAACTTCCAGTTCAACGAAAGGCGGCAGTTCGCAGGTAAGCGGAACTTCCGTTTCAGCATTAACCAGAATCTCAACTTCCTGACCTTCTTTCAGCAGGTCAGCGCCGGTCACCATTTTCTCGTCGATATTAATCTGATCGAACGACTCCTGGTCCATGAAGTTAAAACCAGCCTCATCCTTATAGAGGTACTGAAATTTCCGCCGCTCAACCCGAACCGGATAAATCGTTGCGCCGGAGTTGAAAGTGTTATCAATAACACGTCCGGTAGTAAGGCTTTTCAGTTTTGTCCGTACGAAAGCGGCACCTTTACCAGGTTTTACGTGCTGGAATTCAGTAATTTGGAAAAGATCGTGGTTGTAATTGAGAACCAATCCATTACGGATGTCTGCGGTCGTTGCCATAAAACTTGTTTACGATTTTCGGTTTTCGTTTGACGATTTCAGAGAACGCGGCAGAAGTGTTTGCCGCGTATCTGCAATCAGTTAATAGGCCCATTTAACATAAACGGCACCCCAGGTAAACCCGCCGCCAAACGCGGCCAGAATGAGGTTATCACCTTTCTTCAGCTGCGATTCATAATCGAACAGGCAGAGCGGAATGGTGGCTGCGGTTGTGTTACCGTATTTATGAATGTTGAGCATTACTTTTTCCGGGCCGATATTCATGCGGTTGGCCGTGGCGTCGATGATGCGTTTGTTTGCCTGATGCGGCACCAGCCACGCAACATCATCCCCCTTAAGGCCATTCTTTTCCATGATTTCGGCCGAAACTTCTGCCATGTTTTTCACAGCAAATTTAAAGACAGACGGCCCGTCCTGATAGGCATAATGCCACCGTTTCTCGACCGTTTCGTGCGTTGGCGGGTAGCGGCTCCCGCCTGCCTTCTGAAATAAATGATGTTGACCGACGCCGTCCGAACGAATGATCGAATCCCGGATACCGATCTCTTCGGTCGTTGGTTCGAGCATAACTGCGCCGGCTCCGTCGCCGAAGAGTACGCAGGTTGTCCGGTCGGTATAATCAACAATCGATGACATTTTATCGGCACCGACTACAATAATCTTTTTGTATTTCCCGGTTTCAATAAACTGGCTGCCGATGGTCAGGGCATACACAAACCCCGAACAGGCGGCCTGAATATCGAAACTACCGATATTCCGGATACCGGTCATGTCGCAGATCAGGTTTGCCGTGGCCGGGAAAACAAAGTCAGGGGTTGTTGTTGCACAAATGAGCAAGTCAACCTCGCCTGGTTTGGTATTGGTTTTGGCAAGCAGCCCTTCAACGGCTTTAACAGCCATGTGGGAGGTGCCCAACCCTTCGCCCTTTAAAATATGGCGCTCTTTAATACCCGTGCGGGAAGTAATCCATTCGTCATTTGTATCAACCATACGCTCTAATTCAGCGTTGGTTAACACATAATCAGGTACGTAACCATGTACTCCGGTAATGGCCGCTTTACTCGTCATCATAGGCTCGGGAGGGTACTATCAAACAGAAGAAAGTCAGATTTTGATTTTTCAGTATATATAGAAATACAGGCAACCGGCTGATGTACGGCCGCTTGTCTGCTGTATTTCCAACTTACCGGACAAACCTTCATCACTAACTTAACGCCTGTGCTATTTTAGTATAGGCATCCGACTCCACCTGCCGGATCGCCAGATTAATCATATTTTTGATAGCCAGCGAAGACGAGATCCCGTGTGCGATGATCACGTTGCCGTTGACCCCCACAATCGGGCTGCCGCCAACTGATTCATAGTTGGTTTTGGCAATAAAATCATCCTGGATCTGCCGTGTTCTGGCTACATTATAAAAAGATTCACCGAGCTTGAAGAGTGCGTTTCCGGTAAAGCCGTCTGTCACGATGACATCGGCCTTGTTGGTAAACATATCCTTCCCTTCAATATTACCGATAAAGTTGATCCGGCGGTTTTCTTTCAGCAACTGATGAGCAGCCTGCGCAACAAGCGATCCCTTCTGCTCTTCTTCGCCGATGTTCATTAACGCTACCCGCGGACTGTCGAGCTGGAAGGTGTATTGGGCGTAAATAGAGCCTAATTCACCAAACTGCGCCAGCACTTCCGGTTTACAATCGGCATTTGCTCCGATATCGAGCATAACGGCATAACCGCCGGCCAGCTGGGGAACAAATCCGGCAATACAAGGGCGCATCACGCCTTCGATCGCTTTCACACTAAACAGGGCACCTACGTGCATAGCTCCGGTATTACCGGCACTGCAAAAAGCCTGCACCTGCTTTTCCTTTAAAAGCTTAAACCCAATTCCGATACTGGAATTGGGCTTCTGGGAAAGCGCTTTGGTCGGGTGTTCGCCCATTCCAATAACCTCGTCTGCATGTACAACCTCAATCGCGCTGCCTGCCGGTGTTTCGTATTTCACCAACAACTGCTCAATTACCGGCTGATTTCCGATCAGTACAAGCGTTACTCCTTCCGGAAGCCCGGATTTAGCGGCCATGGCCACCCCTTCGACAATAGCATCAGGAGCGAAATCGCCGCCCATTGCATCTATGGCAATTTTCATTGACTTTTTGCGTCGTGCCGGACGGCACGTTTGTTAAAGGCTACGAATAATCGCATAAAATTAGTAGGTCAGGAACAATAAAAAAGCTTTTACCGTCATCTTTTGGTTTTACTGTAGCCAAACCCGACCATACACCCTATACAAGAAAGATGCTGAACACTGAATGTGAGACGGGGAGAAAATCTTCGTCATCTTACATTCAGTGTTCAGCATCCAGTATCAACCGCCTTGTTTTTACATGAATCCCGGAACGGTTACGCTGCAGGAGCGTAGTTCTCGATGATCATTTTGCCTTTGTAATACAGGTTACCCTCGTATACGTGGGCATGGTGGCGCTCATGTACTTCACCTGTTGTTGCGTCTGTTGACAGCGTTACGGCAGTCGCCTTATAATGAGTTCTCCGCTTATCGCGACGAGTGCTGGAATGACGTCGTTTGGGATGTGCCATTGCTTTGTTTCAGTTATCTAAGTTTTATAGTTGTATAGTCGTATAGTTTTCTGCTTTCTGAAAAACAGTACAACTATACCGTTTAATTATTATTAAGCTTCCGCAGTGCCTCCCAGCGCGGATCAACCGGCGGCTGGTCATCATCTTCGGTCTCGTCCGCATCCGAACGATAAATTAACTTCACGTCGCTTTCCGGGTCATCGTCATTTTCCTCTTCATCCCGAAAGCGGGGGTGAAGTTTCTTCATCGGCAGTGAGATACCGATGAATTCGAAAATGTACCGGGCCACATTGATCGTAGCTGTGTTCCGCTCAATCAGCTCAATTTCATCTGTCAGCTCTTCGTTATGATCCGAGAACTTCAGCAGCAGCAGATGCTGCACATCAATCGGCTCATCGTACAGATCCAGACTGCGATCACAGATTTGCTCGACAGTTCCCCGGATATGAAAATCCAGCCGGATCATTGTCGACGATTTATCGAGTGTCAGATGCGTATGCACAGTACCTTTCGTAACCAACTCCTGCTCAAGCGCTTCCCAGAAGGCATCGCCCGATTCAAAGTCATACTCGTACCGTTTTTCTTCCAGCCCGATAATATGGATGTCGTATTTGCGCAACTCGTTTACCACAGTCTTCCGCTAATAAGGCCGCAAAGATACGAAATCTTTTTGACGAGAGAAAGATTTTTCAAAAAACTACGGATTAAACCCCTTATTAATCAAGAGAATTCTTATAAGCACCGGTTTATTTCCCGGAGGGCTTTATTTTTGTAGAATCGTTTTTGTCCGTGACAAATCCGTCCGGGAACCATTACCTGTCTGTTCCCGCCTATTTTCCGGACATCGGTACAAATTTCAAGCTGCATGGTTTCGAAAACATATAATCCCAAAGACATTGAGGAAAAGTGGTACCAGTATTGGCTGGATAATCAGTTTTTCAAATCAACTCCCGACGAACGGGAGCCGTATACCATCGTCATCCCGCCGCCAAACGTAACGGGTGTGCTCCACATGGGCCACATGCTGAACAATACCATTCAGGATGTATTGATCCGGAAAGCACGGATGGAAGGCAAAAACGCCTGCTGGGTGCCGGGTACCGACCATGCCAGTATCGCCACCGAAGCCAAGGTGGTTGCCATGCTGAAAGAACAGGGCATCAACAAGCATGACCTGACCCGTGAAAAATTTCTGGAACATGCCTGGGAATGGACGCATAAATACGGCGGCATTATCCTGAAGCAGCTCCGGGAAGCTGGGCGCTTCCTGCGACTGGGACCGGACCCGCTTTACGATGGAACCGGCACTCTATGATTCGGTTATTGATGTATTCGTAGACCTGTACGAAAAAGGGCAGATCTATCGTGGCGTACGGATGGTCAACTGGGATCCGCAGGGGCTCACGGCCGTTTTCCGACGAAGAGGTAATTATGAAAGAGGTGCAGCAGAAGCTCTCCTATATTCAGTACCCCGATTGACGGCATTGAAGGTGAGTTTATAACCATTGCGACTGTCCGGCCCGAAACGATCATGGCCGATGCCGCGATCTGTGTCAACCCGAACGACGAACGGTATAAGCACCTGCACGGCAAGAAAGCCCTGATTCCGCTTATCAACCGGGCTATTCCGATCATTACGGATGAATACGTAACCATGGATTTTGGTACAGGCTGTCTGAAAGTTACGCCTGCCCACGACCAGAACGACTACGAGCTGGGTGTTAAGCATAAATTACCGGTTATCGACATCCTTAACGATAACGGCACACTGAACGACAAGGCGCAGATTTTTGTCGGTATGGACCGGTTTGCCGCACGGAAAGCGATTCTGAAAGAGCTGGAAGAAAAAGGCTATCTGGTAAAAACCGAAGAATACAAATCGAACGTCGGTTTCTCGGAGCGGACCAATGCCGTTATTGAGCCGAAGCTTTCGCTGCAGTGGTTCCTGAAAATGCAGGATATCTCGAAGCCTGCCTTCGAAAACGTCATGAATGACACCATTCAGCTGGTGCCACCGAAATTCAAGAACATGTACCGCGCCTGGATGGAACATCCGCACGACTGGTGTATCAGCCGTCAGCTGTGGTGGGGTCAGCAGATTCCGGCGTTCTACATGCAGGATGGCACTATTATCGTGGCGAAAAACAAGCGCGAGGCACTCCGTAAGGCGCAGCGGGAGCTACAGTTATTTGCCCTGACGGAAGCCGACCTGACGCAGGACGAAGACGTACTCGATACCTGGTTCTCCTCATGGTTGTGGCCTATGTCGGTATTCGACGGGCTGAAAGACCCGGATAATGCTGACATTAACTACTATTACCCGACCAATACGCTCGTTACCGGTTTTGACATTATTTTCTTCTGGGTCGCCCGGATGATTATTGCCGGTTACGAATACAAAGGACAGAAGCCGTTCAGCAACGTATATTTTACGGGCATGGTACGCGACAAGCTGGGCCGCAAAATGTCGAAACAGCTCGGCAACTCGCCGGACCCGCTGGTGCTGATTGAGCAATACGGTGCCGATGGGGTTCGTACGGGTATGTTGTTCAGCTCGGCAGCCGGTAATGACCTGTTGTTCGACGAAAAACTTTGCGAGCAGGGCCGGAATTTTAACAATAAGCTCTGGAACGCATTCCGGCTGGTAAAAGGATGGTCAGTGGTTGATGGCGAAGCAAACGGGCTGCCGGTGCAGTGGTTTGCGTCCAAACTGAACCAGACACTGGTTGAGGTAAACGACCATTTCGAGAAGTTCCGGATTTCGGATGCGCTGCAATCCATCTATAAGCTGATCTGGGATGATTTCTGTTCGCAATATCTGGAAATGATCAAGCCGGGTTTTGAGCAGCCGATTGACCGGACGACCTACGACGCCACGATCAACTTCTTTGAGCAGCTGATTTGTCTGGCACATCCGTTCATGCCGTTCATTACCGAAGAAATCTGGCAGGAAATCCGTGAGCGGCAACCGGGTGAGACAATCTGTCTGGCCCCGTTCCCGCAGGCGGGCGGAGTTGACGATGCACTGCTGGCTGACTTTGATCTGCTTTTCGAGGTAGTGACCAATATCCGCAATATCCGGAACAGCAAGCAGATCAGCCCTAAGACACCGTTACCACTGGCGATTAAAACGGAAACATCAGACCGGTTTGCCCGTTTTGATAGTCTGATTGCGAAAATGGCGATGGTATCCGGCGTTTCATTCGTATCAGATAAGGCAAACGGCACATCGTTTGTGATCAAAGGCGATGAGTTTTTTGTTGACATCGCCGGCGAAATCGATGCCGAACAGGAGGCCGCTAATCTGGAGAAAGAACTGGCGTATTCAATCGGTTTCCGTGACTCAGTCCTCAAAAAGCTGTCAAAACGAACGGTTTGTAGCCAATGCCAAGCCGGATGTTGTTGAGAAAGAGCGGCAAAAGCTGGCCGATGCTGAGGCTAAAATTAAAGCCTTACAGGAAAGTCTTGCTACATTAAAGTAAGTATGAAAAAACCCGGTCTGCAAACCGGGTTTTTTCATACCGGTACAAAATCATTTTTTTGCTCACACCCTTACTTTTATTACAATTTTTAAATAATAAATAGTACTCTTGTAAGAGAGTTATGATAGTAGAAGCTAAGGGAATTACTCGTTATCTATGAATAAGTGCGTTTTTCTGGACAGAGATGGGGTCCTGAATGAAGATCGTTCTGATTACGTGTACCGCGTAGAGGACATGGTTATCCCATCGGGCGTAGCGGAAGGGCTCCGTCTGTTAAAAAATGCCGGTTATCTCCTGATTGTAGTCACCAATCAGGCCGGCATCGCTAAAGGACTATACACGCGCGATGATGTCATGCGCTGCCACAACTATCTGCAGGATTGTTGTGGCAACCTGATTGACGATATTTACTATTGTCCGCATCATCCGGATTATACCAGCCGTTCGCTCACACGGAAGCCGGATTCGCTTATGCTGGAGAAAGCCATTGCCAAATACAATATCGACGTCGACAGCTCGTGGATTTTTGGTGACGCGCTGCGCGACATGCAGGCCGGCAAGCGGGTAGGTGTCCGTACCATTTATATCAATCACCAGATTCCGAACCAGCCGGCAGTAGCCGATAAACATGCTACAGATTTACTGAAAGCCGCAGAACTGGTACTTGAACAGTAAAAAACAATCAGCCGCATCTGAAGAGAAATTGTCTTCAGATGCGGCTGAGCTGGTGACGGGCGCAGTACAGTTAAGCTGTGTGTTGTGATGCCGGTGTCACCTTCTGCGTTGTTCCATAAGCAGGACAAGCTCCTTTACGGGCGCAGGCACTCATAGTGAGTACAGCAAGAAGACTACCAAGAACTAAAATCTTTTTCATGTTATCAGTCTTTTTCTATTAATTCTTCCTGTTCTTCCCGTTCATCAGCCGCTTCGGTAGCATCAAGCTCCGTTGGTCCGGGTTCCGCTGAGTTATAGCCGAGTATCTTCAGCATCACTTCGCTGTTTTGCTCAGGCGCAAATAACCGGGTGCGGAAATTACCGTTTTCATCCTTATCGACGATAACG
>CBDFHU010000093.1:0-27994 GCA_965247375.1 Arsenicibacter sp. | reverse complement strand
GCCGGGGTCACACGCATGGGTGGCCGTGAGCCGGTAGGTACCGGGTTGTGTAATGCCTGTCGCCGAAACAGGATAGGTGCCGGGCTGCCGGTATACGGTCGAAAAAACATAGCCGTTTGGCCCCGTGACGACAAACGAAGTTCCCATTGCCTGACCAGTCAGGACAACAGGGCAGCCGCTTTGAGTGACTGAGAGGGCGTTTATTCCGGAAATCAGCGGCAGGCCGGACAGCGTATAGGTGTAATCGTAGAAAACAGACGGGTTGTATACCAGCCGCATGCGGATCGTGTACGTTCCGGTAGCGGTACCGATACCACTGTTAACCGAGAATGTACCAGCCGGAACCAGGCTGAAATCAACGGGTCCCGTAAAACTGTTTCCGGCAACAATGGCATATTCCAGACTACCGGTACTGCTTTGAAAGCTACCGGTCAGGCTGATTGATAAGGCGCCGGGCTGGCTGCAGACAGGCTGGCTGACCGAGATATCGGCCGGTACAAAGGCGGTAAGTGTACCAAGGCACTCGACAACAATTGCGCCGCCACCATTGTTGCCGGCAGCCGTATTGGACTGGTTCACGCCTATATTATAGGAGCCACCGCCATTACCGCCATTGCCACCGGTGTAGCCGCCGCCTCCACCGCCGCCATCAGTACCACCGCCGCCGCCTCCACCTCCGAAACCGCCCCCGCCCGAACCGGCATCATCACCACCGGCTCCGCCACTTGCATCAAAACCACCGCTTCCACCGGTCCCGCCGGTCCCAAATGTGCCGCCATTACCGCCGCCCCCGCCGGCAGTAAGCCCGCCGCCGCCCCCGCCACCGGTGGCAGAGCCGTTGCTGCTGATATCTCCGGTATTGGTAACAGAAGCACTAGTGCCAGGCGTAGTTCCGCCACCCCCACCGCCCCCGGCTAAAATCAATAAATTACCCCCTTGTAAGAGGACACCTGACCCGCCGCCGCCGCCCCCGGCATAGCTGTTTGTGCCATTACTGCCGGGCGCTCCGGCAATTGCCCGGAGTACCTGCCCTGATGAAACGATAAAGTCGCCGGTCATGGCCGCTCCGGCTCCGCCTGATGCATTCCCGCCTTTAGCGCCTTTCGCCGAAATCCGGATGGTATATAGCCCGCCGGCCGGAATCGTGTATGTATCGGTTGTGCCGTTCAGACTGGCAACGGGTGCGGCTACCGACAATACGGTACCGGAGCAGGGGGCAACTGCATCCAGATTGAGGGGAATGCTGACGGATAGAGGATCCGCCGTTTTACGGTGCGCTATGGCATTAGCCGACAGGGCTATGAACTGCCGTCCGGTTTGCCCGAATGTATGGCCGGCCAGTGGTATGAGCAGGAGTAGTAACAATCGTCTGACAGTTACTGCGTATCGGAGTAGAGAATCCGGCATCAGAAAAACGGGTTTAGGGTTAGTCATAGAAAGGTAAGTGTTTTTCGCTTTACCTCAAGTCTTTACCCATTTCTGTGCTGACGGACTTAGTGGCATTCCCGACCGCCAGGCGGCCCTCCGCTCGTGCCACCACTACCGCCTTTACGGGCAGCTTCGGCCAACGGTCACCGACCGGGTGACCGGCGTACTCGTGCCGCATTGGTTGGTGAGGGTAGTGGTGAGGGTATAGGTGCCGGGCTGCTTCACATTCAGCCCGATAGCCTCGTAAGTACCGGCACTGCGGTAAACTGTGCTGAACACATAGCCGTTAGCGCCGGTCATCGTAAAGGCAGTAGCTATGCCCCGGCCCACGAGCCTTACCGGGCAAGCTGATTCGTCGGCTATCAGACTGAGGATAGACGACGGCTGTGGCAGGAAATCGTTGACGATCATGCCGGCAGCGGTGGCACTGCATGCACCGGCCGTGCAGGTGGCCGTAACCAGACTGGCGCTCATGCCGGTGGCGGCCGTGAAGGTACTGCCGGTGGTGGCGTCGGGCCAGCGGACGGTGCCGCCCGGACAGCCGGTGGCCTGCAACGTGGCCGTCAGGCCCGGACAAACGGTCTGCGAACTGACGGCAAAGCCGGTAATGGGCAGGTCTTCGATAACGTCGAGCGACGTGGTCGCTGAGCAGCTGTTGGTACCTGTAACGGTAAGGGAAAAGAGGCCGCCCTGTGTAACAACGGCAGTTGTACTGGTTCCCGTCAGGATAAGGCCTGGGCCGCTGAAGCGGTAACTGACACCACCACCGGCAGTCAGGGTGACGCTGCTGCCGCTACAGAAACGGGGAGCACTGGCGGTGAATGACGGGGTGGGAGCGGTGTTGTCCAGGAAAACCGTGTTGGTGGCCGTGGCCGTACAGCCATACTGACTGGCGGCTGTGACGGTATAGGTGCCTGCCTGAGTCGCTATAACCTGACTGATGCCCGCCTTCGTGCCCTGACTGAACGAATAACTGACGGCATTGGTAGCACCGGCGGTAAGCGTAACGCTGGTTTGGGCGCAGGTGAGCGTACCGGATGTGAGCGAAACTGCCGATGGATTTGCATTGATCGTTACCGTTCCGGTCGCGGTTGTTGTACAGATGCCGATGGTACACGTTGCGGTAACGGGTCCGGCAACGGTGGTGGAGAACGTGGTGGCGGTGATGCTGCCGGGCCAGCGGACAACCCCGCCGCTACAGCCGGTAGTTGTCAGACTAACGGCACCTCCTGCACAGGCACTGCCGCTGCTGACCGAAAAAGCAGGCAGGCTGAGGTTCTGACCGACGGTAGTTGACGCCGAGGTAACACAGCCGTTGGCAGCCGCAATGCTGACAGAGTAGGCACCGGCCTGGATAGCTGCGATGCGGTTGGCGGTCAGGAGCGTTCCCCGGCTGAAGGAATAACTGACGGCATTGGTTGCGGTGGCGGTGAGCGTCACGCTGGTTTGTGTGCAGGTGAGCGTACCCGAAGATAGCGACGGACTGGCAGGCGCGGCATTCACCGTGACTGTATACGGGTTGGAAACCAGCGTGCCGTTCGCATTTCCGGCCGACAGCGAGTAGGCACCGGAGGCGTTGGCGGCGATGTTGGTGAGGACCAGGGTTGCGGATGTCTGGCCGCCGATGGGTGTATTATTTCTGAGCCATTGATAGGAGGTGGCGTTGGTTACGTTGACCGGGATAGTAAGCGTACGGCCGGCGCAGATGGTGGTGCCGTCGCCGCAATCCGGCTGGCTGGTAAAGACGGGTTGCGGACCGGCGCTGTTAATGATTGTACCTCCCGTTGTACAGGTACCAACCCGGTAGGGGGTATCATTCAAGCCTTCCTGAGCCATCTGCCAACCAGTGCAGGGAGGTATATCGGCAGACTGGGAGCATGTATAATTTACTGACAAGGGAATAAACAGGTCTCCTGAGCTATTGATCGGTTGTACGAGTATCCATTGCGTACCTGACCATTTGATAAATGACTGTACCTGAAAAGTATTGTTTGTTGATTGAGTTTTCACCCAGACATAGGCCCCATTCTCACGGCCTGCCCATTTGTATTCTCCGTTACCTATCTCGTATGCTTGCGTAAAACCGGCCATCGTTAAACTGGAAACCCCTTCCGGAACCGGCACATTAGTACAGCCTCCGCTTAATGTGGGAGATAGAAAACCTAACCAGTTTGTACAAGGCAGTAGACTGCTTGTGCCGGAAAAGTTATAGGAGAAAACATTATCAGTTGATGAAGTGTTGCCTGCCAGTTCCCACCGGTTTTTAGCTGATGACCATTGGATAAAGACAACAATGTCGGCCCCGTTAGTATTGACAGACGCAGCCCACCGGTTGGCGCCGTTATAGGGCCCGACCCACTGATAAGTTGTGTTTAAATAAGTAAATGTACCTGAAACGCCTGTTACCTCCACATCAGCGACAGTAGTTGGGGTTACTGTACAGCCCCCGCTCAGGACAGGCATACCACTCAGGCTATTACCATTAAAATCAGGAATCCAGCCGGTACAGGGAGGACCCGCAACAGTACCTGTCAGGTTATACGCATACACTTGCGTATTGACAGTTATCTCCCAACGACTTCCGGACCACTGGATAAAGGCCTCTACCCCTGCAGTCGTTGTCATTGACCATTCATTGGGATTCGATGTCGGATTATAAGTCCCGTTAAGAATGGTAAATGGATTGGTAAATCCGGAAACGGTAATGGACGTAGCAGCATTGAGCGCTGTAGCCCTGACAGTTGGTACTACCCCTGTCCACAAAAACAGAAAAAAGAGTATGGCCAGAAGAGACACCGGCAAACGACGGGCGGATAAGCTGATGGAGAAACGTTGATAAGAAAAGCGCAGAACGTTCATAGCGGATTATGATATAGAACAGGCAAGTAACTCCCCGAAAATAGCTTCAGCTCCTCAAACGTCCTGTAAGCAGGGCATAGACAAAAACATAGACAAATTGTAAGTAATTGTCTTATAGTGGATTGTAGAGAGGATTTTAGGGCGGTAGCCTTACGGCAGGTAATTATTAACTCAGTAAATCATCCAGATCAGCGTGTTCGCCGGAGCCGAGCCGTTTCCGCAACCGGTATTTGGTGGTCCGTACGGAAGCGGGCGAAATGCCCAGTATACGGCTCATTTGCCGGGTATCAATGTTGAGTTTTGCCAGGGCCAGAAACCGTTCTTCGGCGGGCGTCAGGGACGTGAACCGGGTGTAGAGTAAGGTAAAGAAATCGGGATACACGCGCTCAAAGCGCCGCCGGAATTCTTCCCAGTCGTCGTTGGTGAGCAGCGGGGCATTAAAAAGCTGCCGGAGCAGCCCGGCGGCCGGCGGATGTTCAGACGCCGGCTCCGGCCCGTCGGTGTGCTCTTGCAGGCTGGCGGTAATGGTATCAATGAGCGCATTACGTTCGCGCAGGTTATCCATAAAAACCGCCAGATCGTGGTGGGCCCGCTGGAGTTTTTCTTCGACAATCTGCTTTTCAAGCCGCCATGATTTTTCCCGTTCGGTGCTGATCGCCGCTGCCTGGCGGTTTTTCAGGCGGCTGAGCTGATACAACCGCCAGAAAAGTGCGGCCACCAATACCAGCACCGTTGCCGCTATCCAGAACTGTATCTGCTGTTTGCGGCGGTCGTCCTCCAGGGCCGCTACTTCGGTCTGATGCTTCTGAATCAGCAGGCGTTGCTCAACCAGCGAAATCTGCTCCGAGTTATAGCGTTTGTTGATCCGCTTTTCCAGCATCAGGGTACTGTCCAGGTAACGGTAGGCTGTCACCGGATTATTGACGGCCAGGTAATACTGACGGGCCACATCGCAGTAATTCCGGAGGTAATTTTCGTTTCCGAGGTTGGTCCCGAATGTAGTCTCGCTGGCATTGCGCCGGTAGAGCGCTCTGGATTCGGTCAAAAAATACAGACAGCTGTCCAGCTGATGGCGGAGGAGATACGCCCGGGCAAGGCTCAGACTGGCCTGATCGGGCAGTAAACCTTTGCTGTTGAGGGCACTGGTGTAATCGAACCGCAGGGCATTAATGGCTTCGGGCAATCGTTTCTGGTGCAGGTAAATTTTGGCCAGATTCCCGTAAATATTACCGATCCAGTAGAGCGACTGCTGCGATTTTGCCACGGCCAGGGCTTTCCGGAAATAGAACTCCGCGCGACGGGCATCTGCCGGTTTTTCCAGCTGGTTGATTTTCAGGTAGCACATGGCCAGTGTATTCGGGGTCTGAACCGCGAAATTTTCATTGAATGCCGGAAAACGGGTTGCGTCCTCAAGCAGCCGGATGGCCTTATCGTACTCATTGAAGTAATAGTAACTGAATGCCAGTTCGTAGAGATAACGGTTAATGCCGGGTACGTGCGCATAACCGGTTTTCCGGAACGTTTCGTTGGCGGCCACCAGATATTCAAATGCCTTGCCGTATTCTTCGCTCAGGAAATAATACAGTCCGGCAAAATGCTGGCAAACCCCCGCAATCTGGTCATTGCCTGCCTGACGGGCCTTCCGGCCGGCACTCAGAAACAACCCGGCTTTCCGGCTATTCGTCAGCGTATCAATGTTCCGGTCATACGTGTCGCGCAAAAACTGCCCGTATTGCCGGAGCTGGTTATCACCTGTGGCATAAGCCAGTTTATCCAGCCGGTCCAGTAGCTGAAACGCCGCTGTTCGGTTTTGCTTAACCACCTGACAGCTGTCAAAATAGTTCAGGAGTATCACGACCCTGTGGTCCGGAGCGGCCCGTTCAACAAGCGGAAAAATGGGGTCTGCCCATAGGGTAATGGCCGATAAAAGGCTGATTAACAGGTGTAGTATGTGTTTTTTATGGGTCAGGCAACAGTGTTTTACACAATTCATTCCGGATCACATTCAGTCAACGCCCCCGACTGCCGTTCGTCAGCAAGACAGTAGCCGGGCTTCGTGTTGCGGTGAGGCAGGCGCCGGACAAGCTGATGCCGGTGAAAGGGCGCAGAAGCGGATTGTCGCCATACTCAATACGGCAATGTTCCGCTTCTGCGCCCCTGAATGGCAGTACACACTTGCTAATTTAGGTAAATACCGGAGAATTTGCAGCACGCACCCTAACCAAATTGTCGGTTAAGGTGCTGTCAGGTGACTTTACCGGCAAACCGGCAGCTTACGGACAACTCCGGCTGACCGCCACCGACCGGGTGACCGGCGTGCTGGTACCGCAGCTGTTGGTATAAGTCGCCGTCAGGGTGTAGTTACCCGGCTGCTTCACATTCAGGCCGATTGCTTCATGGGTAGCCCCCTCGCGGAAGACCGTGCTGAAGACATAGCCATTCGGGCCGGTCATGGTAAACGAGGTAGCTATACCCCGGCCCGTTAACCGTACCGGACAGGCGGACTCATCGGCGGTAAAGCTCAGAATCTGCGCCGGTGGGGGCTGGATGCCGCCCACTACGACCTGACCGGTGACCGCAGCGGAGCAGACGCCTGTGGTGCAGGTAGCGCTCAGGGTGCTGGTGCTGTTGCCGGCGGTGAGGGTGATCATGGCCGTGGTGGCGCCGGTTGACCACAGGATTTGCCCGCTGCACCCGCTGGCGGTGAGGTTCACGCTCTGACCGGGGCAGACGGTAGCGGAGGAGACGGTAAAATTGCTTATGGTAGCCACTGTCAGGCTGAAGGTTGCCGACGTGGCAGAGGTACAGTTATCGGTGATGACCGCAAAATAACTGCCTGACTCGCCGGTAGTCAGACCCGTCAGTGACAGGGTGGCGGCCGTCTGGCTGGCAACGGGGCTGGCCAGGCTGTTTTTATACCACTGGTAGGTGACCGGTGCGGTCGTTCCGCTTGCGCCGACAGCCGCGCTCACGCTGGCACCGGCACAGGCCAGGGAGGTAGCCGGTGGCTGAGTCGTGATGGTAAAGGCGGCCGGTACGTTGAGGGTTGCCGATAGGGGCAGGGACTGTGCCACGCAGGAGCCGCTGAGTGCCAGGGCGTAGACCCCCGCGCCGAGGTTAGCGGTGATAAGCTGTCCGGACCCGTTGCCGGTCAGGGCGGAGCTGGCCGTTGTGTTGCCCAGCGTGTAACTGAGGGTGTAGGCCGTGGCTGGCTGTACGCCCGCGATGGTGAATGAGCCGTTGGCCGGGTTGCAGGTGGTCAGGTTGGTTGCTGACTGACTCAGCGGGGGCTGACCCGACCCGATGTTGAACGTGCCGCCGTTGAGATTCTGCACCAGCCCGCCGTTGTAGCTTATGCCGCTGGTACCGGTAGCACTTTCGATGATGGTGCCGGTATTGGAAAAAGAAGAACCACCTGAAATAACGGCATTCCCTGAACTCACCAGTAACGCCGTGCAGCCTTGATTGTTAAAAACACCGCCATTACTGATGGCGGTACCTGTTGCACTGGTTCCGATGGTGATCGTCGCCTGATTGACGATGGATGTGTTGTTATTAGATAAGGCTATATTGGTAGTCCGGTCAATGGTAAGGCTGCCACCCATCAGGTTGCTGAATGACGTTGCATTCGACAAACCGGCAAACCCTACGTTGGCGGCCGTTCCGATGCGGATAGAAGCGGCGTTGACAAAGCTGCCGGAACCATTAACCAGCCCTGTATTACCTGTCCGGTCAATGGTGATGCTGCCACCGGCTGCGTTGGTGAAAGAAGCCTGATTAAATAATCCGAAAAAGCCTGCGCCAGGTACTGTTCCGATCGTGATGGAAGCTGCGTTAAGAAAGGAACCACTGTTCACCAGCGCATTACTGCCTGACCGGTCAATGGTAATGCTGCCGCCCGCTATGTTGCTGAAAGACGCCTGATTGGATAGGCCGTCTGAGCCTACACTGGCGAGTGATCCGAGGGTGATGGTTGCCGAATTCACAAAGCTACCCGAGCCTTGGTTGGATAGTCCTGTTGCACTACTGCGGTTAATAGCGATCGTGCCGCCCGCCAGATTATTGAACAACGCCTGATTGATTAACCCGGTTGATCCGATGGCAGCTACAGACCCAATGGTGATGGTAGCAAAGTTGCTGAACGTACCGGCAATGTTAAATAGCCCGAAGCTGCTTGTGCGGTCGATGGAAATCATTCCGCCTGCCACGTTACTGAACGACCCTTGATTGTCTATCGCCCATGGTCCTACTCCGGCAATTGACCCGATACGAATAGTAGCTGCGTTGACAAAGGTGCCGGTATTGTTGAAGAGCGCCCGACTACTTGTCCCGTCAATGGTAATGCTGCCGCCCGTCAGGTTGCTGAAGGAGGAGGTATTATACAGTCCTATCTGAGCCGTATTACCCGCCGACAAGGCTCCCTGGTTGACTACGATTCCGCCATTGAAGAAAGATATGGTATATTCTAAATTGTTGATTGTTAGTGATTTGTTGCTGGTTATTGACAGGCTGCCGGCAGTGCTGATGGTAAATGAAGCCCCGCTCTGTACGTCTACTGACTTTGCCGTGGCCGTGGTACTCAGAACGGGAGAGTAGGCCGTGCCGGAGGGAATCGTTACATCATCGGTGGCGGCGGGGAGGCGTCCGGCCGACCAGTTGGCCGCCGTGTTCCAGTTGCTGCTGACGCAGCCACGCCAGATCAGACCAGCCGTGGTGATGGCCGGGTTTCCGGAGCCGACCGTAAATGTGCCGCCGTTGAGATTCTGCACCAGCCCGCCGTTGTAGCCGACGCTGCTGGTACCGGTAGCATTTTCGATGATGGTGCCGGTATTGGAGAAGGAGGAGTTGCCTGAAATGACCGCATTTCCTGAACTTGTAATGAGGGCGGTGCAGCCCTGGTTAGTAAAGGTACCGTTACCATCATCGCTATTATCGATAGCGATACCGGTTGTGCTGGTTCCGAAGCTGAGAGTAGCTGAATTGATAAAGGTGCTGGTGGGGTATATATTTGATAAGCCCCTGTTACCACACTTGTCAATTTGGATAATACCACCCGCTGTATTAGTAAATGATGCTGCATTATTTATCCCATTGAAGTTTATATCAGCTGTCAAACCAATCATTATAGTAGCTGAGTTAACAAAGCGACCACTGGAATTCAACAGGCCGGTGCCATTAGATCTGTCAATCTGTATGATACCTCCCGTCGTGTTGGTAAATAATGAGCCGTTTTCTATTCCATGGCCCCCCAGGCCTGTTACCGAGCTGATCGTTACGGTACCTGAATTAACAAAGTTTCCGGGATTGTAATTATTTTTTATGCCAGTGTAAGTCACTCTGTCAATTTGGATAATACCACCCGCTGTATTAGTAAATGATGATGCATTATTTATCCCGGAATAAACTGCACCGGCCACTGAGCCGATCGTTATGGTACCCGAATTAACAAAGCTTCCCGCAGGATTGTACAAACCTGTGCTGGTAACTCTGTCAATTTGTATAACACCTCCCGCTGTATTAGTAAATGATGATGCATTTTGCAGTCCAAAAGAAGCTGTACCGGCCACCGAGCCGATCGTTACCGTAGCTGAGTTAACGAAGCTTCCGGAAGCATTAAATACACCCGAGTCTGTAACCCGGTCAATTTGAATGATGCCTCCTGCTGTATTGGTAAATGATGATTCATTTCGCAGTCCGAAAAAAGCGGAACCGGCCACTGAGCCGATCGTTACCGTAGCTGAGTTAACGAAGCTTCCGGAAGCATTAAGTATACCCGAGTCTCTAACCTGGTCAATTTGAATGATGCCTTCTGTTGTATTGGTAAATGATGATTCATTTTGCAGTCCGAAATTCCCTGTACTGGCTGTGGTGGAACCAATAACCAGAGAGGCTGAATTGACGAAGGAACTGCCGGCGGCGTTATACAGCCCCCTGTCACCGAATCTGTCAATTTGGATGATACCACCCGCCGTGTTGCTGAACGATGCGGCATTATATACTCCCTGAGCCCCTGTACTGGCCGTGGAACCAATGACTACCGTTGCCGAATTGACAAAGCTGCCCGATGCATTGTATACACCACTGTTATCAGCCCTGTCAATTTGGATGATACCACCCGCCGCGTTACTGAACGAGGCGGCATTATACACACCATAAATGCCTGTACTGACCGTTGAGCCAATGACTACCGTTGCCGAATTGACAAAGCTGCCTGATGCATTGTATAAACCACGGTTACTAACTCTGTCAATCAGGATAGTTCCGCCAGCCAGATTACTGAACGAGGCGGTATTGTACAACCCGTACTCGCCGAACCCCCTTGTATTGTCTACAGCGAGCTGTCCCTGATTGCTGATCGTACCTGCATTAAACAAGCAGATAGATTTACCTGTAATGTATTTACTGCCGTTGACAGTCAGGCTGCCTGCCGTACTGATACTGAGCGAAGCCCCGCTTTGTACTTCTAGTGTGCTGACAAGGGCCGTGGTACTCAGAATGGGAGAGTAGGCCGTACCGGAGGGAATAACCACATCATCAGTAGCTGAAGGAACGGCCGTCAGCGACCAGTTTGCCGCAAGATGCCAGACACTGCTGGTCTGGCCTGTCCAGGTATTGGTCGTCTGGGCGAACGCACCGGAAGATAGCAGCATAGTAAGTGCTGTCAGGATGTATAGAAAGGCAAGCGCCTGTTTATTCGTAAAATACATGTGTATAGAAATTGATCGGTTAATGAGATGGTTTGCGGATAACGCTTACGGGCAGCTCCGGCTGACCGCCACCGGCCGGGTGACCGGCGTGCCGGTGCCGCAGCTGTTGGTATAAGTCGCTGTCAGGGTGTAGTTACCCTGCTGCTTCACATTCAGCCCGATGGCTTCATGGGTAGCCCCCTCGCGGAAGACCGTGCTGAAGACATAGCCGTTCGGGCCGGTCATGGTAAACGAGGTAGCTATACCCTTACCCATAAGCTTGACCGGGCAGGCGGATTCATCGGCGGTAAAGCTCAGAATCTGCGCCGGTGGGGGCTGGATGCCGCCCACTACGACCTGACCGGTGACCGCAGCGGAGCAGACGCCTGTGGTGCAGGTAGCGGTCAGGGTGCTGGTGCTGCTGCCGGCGGTGAGGGTGATCATGGCCGTGGTGGCGCCGGTTGACCACAGGATTTGGCCGCTGCACACGCTGGCAGTGAGGTTCACGCTCTGACCGGGGCAGACGGTGGCGGAGGCGATTCTGAACGACGGCAGACTGAAATCCTCGCCGATAGTCAGGTTATTGCTGACTGCCGAACAGCCGTTGGCGCCGGTGGCGGTAACGGAATAGGTACCGGGGCTCCTGACGCTGATGGTCGCGGTAGTCTGGCCGGTTGACCACAGCAGGGCGGTGGTTGATGCCGTGGCGGTAAGCGTCAGTTGCGGTTGTGTACAGCTCCGCTGGGTGCCTGTGGCAGACAGACTGACAGTAGGTACGGCGTTCACCGAGAGGCTGAAGGACGTGCTGGTGGCCGAATTACACCCTCCTGTTACCACTACCCAATAACTGTCCTGATCAGTGGGTTGTACATTCATTAAACTAAGCGTAGCGGCGGTCTGGCTGACAATGGGTGCCGGAACGCCTGACGGGCCGGACTGGTACCACTGGTACGTTGCCGTACCCGTTACACTGACGGCTACCGCGATGGCGCTTCCGGCACATACTACGGAGGCCGATGGCGGCTGGCTGGTAATTTTTACGGATGTATTGATACCGGGACCGGATTGCTGAAACTCGGCGGCTCCCATATCAAGCTGGCAACTGGTGCCCACCACGCGGGGATTTCCGGCTACATCGGTTTGCGGTCCGCCGGCAGCTATGTAGGTGGTGCTGTTCCCGTGATCAATAGCCGGTGAGGTAGCCTGAAGGGCGGCTGAGGCGGTGCTGATAAACGGTGAGACTGTGGTGGTCAGGTTACCGGGACCGCTGACGTGTACATCGGCTATCGCTGCCAGCGACGGCTCAAAGAGGCTGTAGGTTATGGTCAGGTTGCTACCGGACAAATTAGCCACCGCCTTATTGCCACCATTACTCCACAGTACACAGTTGATCATTCGGGGCTTGCTGTCATCGTTATAGAAAGCCCCGCCCTCCGGAGCCGTATTGCCTTGCAGGCTGCAGTTGACCAGATTGGGACTACTGCTGTAGTTGTAGACCGCTCCCCCCTGACTGGAAGCCCGGTTGTTTTGCAGCGCACAGTTGATCAGGTTCGCATTGCTGTTGATATATAGGTAGAAAGCACCTCCGTTTTGGGCTGTGTTATCTGACACAATACAATTCGTCAGTTTCGGGGTACTGCTGTCGCAGTAAAAAGCGCCACCTTCATTCGCTGTATTACTCTGCAGCCTGCAATCGGTCAAACGGATATTTCCACCGTTATAAATAACGCCTCCCTGATTCGCTGTGTTATTTTGAAACAGGCAGTCTTTTAGCACCGGATTACCTTCATTACAATAAAATGCTCCACCCATCCCGCTGGTGCTATTGTTTAGCAGGATACAGTTGGTCAGCACAAAGTTACTGCTGCCTTCAGCGTTGAGAACCCCGCCGTCTCTGGTCGCCTGATTGTTTTCCAGGAGGCAGTTCGTTAAAACGGGACTACCATTGAACGTACCGAAAACCCCGCCATTACGGGCACTATTGCCCTTCAGAGTGCAGTCGGTAAGATTTGAGTTGCTGCCATATTCGAAAGCGACCCCTCCCGTCAGTCCGGCCTGATTTCCCTGTAAGGTACAGTTGGTCAGCACAGGGTTAATTCTATAATTATAAAATACGCCGCCGTCGGCACCGGCCCGATTGTTTTCCAACGTACAACCGGTCAGTGTCAGGCTGCCGGCGTCGCTGTAGAAAACACCGCCCTTATCGCTCGTATTATTCCTCAATGAACAGTTAATCAGCGTCAGGCTGCTGTTATGATTGTAAAAAGCACCCCCGTAAGAACGTGCTGAGTTGTTCTCTATAACACAACCGGTCAGTTTCAGGCTACTGTTTGCATCGTTACAAAAGGCTCCTCCTTGCTCCTGCGCGCTGTTATTCTGCACGAGACAACTAACCAGCGATGGGCTGCCCCCCGTATTATAGACCGCTCCGCCCTGCCAGGATGAGCGATTGTTGGCCAACACACAGTTAACGATAGCCGGATTATTACCGGCCCGGTTATGAAATGCGCCGCCGGCATCTTTAGAGGAGCTTCCGTTCGCATTGCCGCCGGTAATAAAAAATCCGTCCAGTATGGCGGTGCTGTTCAGGTTCAGGCCTTCCGGATGGTAGAAAAGACAGTACGTATTGCCATTCGGCAACCCGTCATTATTAATGTCTCCGCTCAGGGTGCTGCTGCCGGGATGGCCCGTTACGGGGTTCATATCGGGCCGTGCCTGCAACGTAGATTCGTTACCGGCGAAGCCACCGTAAATGGCCACCCCGTTCCGCATGGAGAAACTCACATCAGGATCACCGGTGGTAGTGGGCTTGTAAACACCCGCCGCCACCCATACCTGACCGCCCCCGTTAGCGGCTACGTAGTCAATGGCCTCTTGCAGGCTGGTCGTGCTGGTGGCCCAGCTGGTGGCCGAGGCTGCCGGTGTAATGCCCGTCGCGGAGACGTAGCGGGTGATCTGTGCCTGTGCGGTCATGCCGGATAATACACTGAGCAGGAGGCAGAACAGGATGCCTGTCAGCAGGCGCTGATTGGTATAGACTATACACATGAGTTGCTGTGAGTTGAAGGATATTATTGGGTTAATGCCGCTGTTACGTCCGATGGTCCGGCGGGGAAATACAGGCTGTAATAGTCGATCTGTTTTTGCGGGTCGAAGTGGCAGCAGACATGCAGGGATTGCCGGCGGGTATGTCCGTCGGTAAACCGTAGATCGGCTAGGCAGTACGAGATCACGTACACCCCTGCCTTGCCCATGAGCGGTAATTGCCCGCGGCTCCGGACCGGCAGGTGGGTAAGCTGGCTGAGCTGGAGGACATTAATCCGGTTTTTCTGCCGCCACTGCGACCAGTTCGCTACGACAACGGCCTTCTTGCGATAGGCCGGTCCGCCTTCAGACGGAATAAACACCACATCGTCGGCCAGCATACCGGCCCAGGCCTCCATATCGAAGTCGGCCTGGTAGGAGAGGGCTTTCTGGGTAAGGACCACATAATCGTCGGAGGCGATGGAGAGGTCTTCCGGCTCATCGGTCCGGGTGGTCTGGCAGGCAAACAGCCAGAGGGGAAGTGCCAGCAGCAGGAGCTTCATACGGTAATTGTGTTCAGGGGTTTACGGGCAATGGCGGTTGACGGTTACTGTTCTGGTCACCGGTTCGCTGGTGCCGCAGCTGTTGGTGTAGGTCGCCGTCAGGGTATAAGTCCCCGCCTGCTTCACGTTCCGCCCGCCTGCTTCATGGGTAGCCCCCTCGCGGAAGACGGTGCTGAAAACATAGCCGTTCGGGCCGGTCATGGTAAACGAGGTAGCTATACCCTTACCCATAAGCTTGACCGGGCAGGCGGATTCATCGGCGGTAAAACTCAGAATCTGCGCCGGCGGTGGCTGGATACTGCCGACTACCACCTGACCGGCGGTTACAGCGTAGCAGATGCCTGCGGTGCAGGTAGCGATGAGGGTGCTGGTGCTGCTGCCGGCGGTGAGGGTGATCATGGCCGTGGTGGCGCCGGTTGACCACAGGATTTGGCCGCTGCATCCGCTGGCAGTGAGGTTCACGCTCTGACCGGGGCAGACGTTGGCAGAAGAGACGGTAAAAGGCGGGAGACTGAAATTCTCGCCGATAGTCAGGTTATTGCTGACTGCCGAACAGCCGTTGGTGCCGGTGGCAGTAACGGAATAGGTACCGGTTGTACTGACGCTGATGGTCGCGGTGGTTTTGCCGGTTGACCACAGTAGAGCGGTGGCGGAGGTTTGGGCGGTCAGGGTCAGGCTTGGGTTGGTGCAGGACAACGTGGTTGACGGGGCGGCGGTGACGGTGACCGATGGCAGGGTATTGACGGTCAGGCTGAAGGCGGTGGAGGTGACACTGTTGCAGTCGCCGGAGATAGTGACCGAATAACTGCCTGCATCAGAAGCCTGTACATTGGCCAGTGTCAGGCTGGCAGTAGTGGCCGACGCGATGCCGGTCAGGGCCGTCCCCGACTTGTACCATTGATAAGCGGTTGAGCTGCCCGTCACACTGACACTTATCACGATAGTGTTCCCCTGACAGACAGCCGAACCCGATACGGGCTGCTGTGCGATTTCGAGGGGGATACTTTTCGGGCTTTGATACTCGACTGCACCCATGTCAACGGTACTCCCGAAAATACGGGGATTGCCAGCCAGATCCTTTGCCGGTAAGGCTGTCACTGAATAAGGGCTGTCTGCCACAGTTACACTGGCAGGGTTACCTGTGTTGATGGCCGGTGAACAACCGCTGAGTGCCGTTGACCAACCGTCTGAGAATAAGGGATCAATATTAACCAGATCACCGTTCAGACCATTGGTAAATCCACTGGATCCGTCACTATCCAGGTTATTGCCCAGTGTTTCAAGTATACCAAAGCCAGCTAAACCTCCCGGCACGCCGCCTTGTAGAAAATTCCCGCCGGGGTTATCAGCAACAATCGTATTCCGGATTCGGGTTAGCGCCGTTTGGCTGGCTAAATTCGAAGTTGTCCAGATAGCACGATATCCTGCTTCCGATCTGTTTTTGCTTACCGTACAATTGATAAGTGTTAAAATTGACGTGCTCCTTTGGCTACAAAAATTAACGATTCCGCCCTGGTAGTTTGGTTTGCTGCTATTATTACTAATTATACAATTAATCAGTGTCGCGTCGGGGCTATCCTGCACACCCAGACCACCTGCATTTACTTCCGCCAGATTATTGACAAGCTCCGAATTGACTATAGTAAACGATGCGTAAGACTGATGTATTGCTCCTCCTGCCAGAGAGGAAATATTATTATTGATTTTACAGAAAGTAAGACTAAGGGTGCCCTGGCTAAAAATCCCCCCTCCAAACGATTGGGATAAATTGGAATGAACCCTGGTATTTTCTAAAGTAAGTTTCGGGGCTGCTACATGATAAATCCCCCCACCGCTGTAGGCTGCATTGTACCTGAAAATACAATTAGAAATAATCGTTGAGCCTGAACGATTAGATAAACCACCGCCTCCATTATGTGGAGGTGTAGAAACATTGGCATTTCCTCCCTGCACGATAAATCCATCAAGCCGGGCCGTGTTGGTAAGTCCGATCGTATTATTATAAATCACATGGTAGGTATTACCTGCATTGCCGGTAATTGTAAAGCTGAAACCGCTGCCTGTAACCACATCGGGGATGCCGTCGATGTCGCCGCTCAGAATGGTTTCATTCGTGATAAAATTGCGTAAAGCAAGGTTGTAGTCTGCCGGTTCATTTCCGGCAAAGCCCCCGTAAATGGCGACGCCGTTCTTCATCACAAAGGTTCGGGTCCGGGCGTCTGAAGGCGTTGTGTTACCGCTTGCATCGGCCGTAGGTTTATAAACTCCCTGTGCCACCCAGATTTCGGTCAGGCTCTGGCTGCACGGATAGGTCAGCGCACTTTGCAGGTCGGGGAAAGCCGTGGCCCAGCTCAGGCCGTCGCCTGCATTGGCCGTCTGACTGGCGGCTACGTACAGGCGCGCGGGATACTGCGCCGGTTGGTACTCGACGGCTCCCATATCGACCCGCCCTCCGGCGATGCGGGGATTACCGGCCAGGTCGGTAGACCCTGCCGTAGCTGTCGTGGTTGTGGGGTCGCCTGCGTTGATGGCCGGTGAGCACGCGGCTAACGCTACTGAAGTGGCCGACGCAAAGGGGGAGGAGGTGGTGGTCAGGTTGCCCGGGCCGCTGATGTTTATGCTTGCAGGATCATCAAACAGCGAGTAGGTAGCCGAGGCTCCGAAGGTATGACTGTTGGCAAAGGGTATACTGCCGTTGCGCCAGAACACACAGTTGGTCAGTACCGGAAGGGCATCTCCGGTATTACCTTCATTCAGCATTGCTCCCCCCGTTGCTGCTGAATTACTTTGCAGGGTGCAGTTGGTGAGTACCGGATTCGACAGCCCTCCGGCAAACCCGTAGTTGTACATAGCCCCGCCTGTTGCTGCCGAATTGCTCTGGAGGATACAGTTGGTCAGCACCGGACTCGATTGACTGTTGGTCGAATTACCACTGTTGTACATCGCTCCGCCCTGAGCCGCTGAATTGCTTTGCAGCATGCAGTTGGTGAGTACCGGACTTGATTGACTGTTAAACCCGCCATAGTTGTACATCGCTCCGCCTTGGGCTGCTGCATTGTTTTGCAGGATGCAGTTACGGAAGACCGGGTTACACCCTCCGGTGCCGTCGTTATATACCCCGCCCCCCACGTTATCCGGGAAACTACTCCCGTTGGCATTGCCGCCGGTGATGACAAAGCCATCCAGTACCGCTGTGGTGGTCAGCCCTGAGGGGTTCATAATAACGTGGTAGCTGTTGTCGCCGGTGTTACCCACCGTACCAATCTCCCCGCTCAAGGTACTACTGGGATCCATACCGGCGGCTGGTTTAATCGCCGGGCGCTGATTCAGGCTGGTTTCATTGCCGGCAAAACCGCCGTAGATCGCCACCCCGTTCTTCATCGAAAAGCTGATTGTCCGGCTGTCAGGGCCGGTGGTTGTTGTGGGCTTATACACCCCCGCCGCTACCCATACCTGATCGCCGGACTGGCTGGCGTTGATGGCCCCCTGTAAATCGGTGGTGCTGGCGGCCCAGCTGGTGGCCGAGGCTGCCGGCGTAATACCCGTCGTGGAGACGTAGCGGGTGGTCTGGGCGAGTGAACTCGTGCAGACAAAAAGAACCGGCAGGAAGCTGAACAGAAAGCATACCCGTTTAGTCAGAACGGATAGCCTGGAAGAAGGGGTAGTCATAGTCAGTGATCAGGTAATTTTCCGGAGGTAAAACTGCCTGATCACCCTGACAAAAATGTTCCTTATTTGACCAAAAATGTTCCTTATTTGGTCAGGACGTTCCTTATTTGACCAAAGTTGGCGTTTTCGGGTCTATTCGCCCGCATGCGCCGTCTCTCCGGCCAGGAACGCCGAATACAGCGCGCACTCCCGTACCATGTCGGCATGGAAACGGCTTTTGGTGTACTGCTGCCGGTACTGGTTGAACCAGGTCGCGTACCCGCCCTGACGCAGACTGTCCATCGACTTGTTGAACGGCTCCGGATCGGCATCGAAGCCGCGTTTGGCCTGCTCAACGGCTTTGCGGGTCAGGAATGCCTGCTCCTCGCAGCGGGCAGCCATGTAGAGTGACCGGGCACCCAGCTCTCCGTTCTTCGCCGCTTTGGCCGATTGTTCGAAATAGCGCTGTGCGGCAGCTGTGGTATAATAATTGTCACTGGCCAGCCGCTCCAGCCCGATGCGGTCGGGTTGACCGCCGTAGGGCATGTAAATGTAAACGTTCGGTTCGGCACTGCTCCGGTAGCGGTGTACGAGCAGCCACGCGTTGCCGTACCAGCTCAGGTTATACGCCCCGCATCCAAGCTGATAATACAGTTCGGCGGCCTGATCGCCGGACGCTTGTTTGGCCTGTGTTTCGAGTTCGGCCATGCGGCGGGCAAACGTAACCGGCGTATACGGGTTATCGGTTTTCTCCTTCGGCAGGTTAATCGTAAACGGATTGATGGTAAAGTAGAGCGTAAACGGCTCCTCTTTCCAGGTTTTGTCACTGACTTTGGCGAAGGCTTCGGCGGCGGCGTTGTACTGTTGTTCCGCCATTAGTCGCCGGCCCAGAAAAGCATAGAGATAATCGTTGTCGAAGCCGGTCAGTTTCAGCAGCCGTTTGTCAAAATCCGAAGCCGATGGCTGCGTGGCATACCCGACTACCTTCTGTGCGGTGGCGGCCGACGTGCTGTCTTCGATCAGGAGCTGATCACTGTTGTTCATGAAATACGCCTGATCGGTGGCCAGTTCATGGGTTGTGAGCATGGTCAGCAGAAACGCTTTGGCCACATCGGCGTCGCTGGTGGCTTCTTTTTTCGAGCCGATGCATGATGTCAGCCAGCCCCAGCTGCTGCCCTCGTCGGTAGCCTTGCCTTTATAGCGGTCGGCAAACTGCTGACAAACGCGGACAAACGCATTGTTCAGCCGGAAGTTGGCGGATTTGCCGAAGCGTTCCAGATAGCCGATCAGTTTGGTTTCGACCTCCGGCGTAATTTTCTGCTGCTGAGCGGCCAGCAACAGCATCTGCTGCACCGCAATCTGTTGCTTGAGAGCCTCACTGACAGTGGGTACCTGTTCGGCCTGTGCCAGTGTCTTTTCGGCCTGTGCATAGTCTTTCCGGAGGTAGTCCAGATAGGCGGCGGCGGTCAGGAAAAAGGCCGGTGAACCGGCGTTCTGCTGGCTAAGCTGTTTGTTTCCGGCGGCGTCAATGGCAAATGCTTTGAGCTTGTCGAAGTAACTGTCGGTTTCGGTCCGGCGTTTGACGAAAGCAACAGAATCCTGCCGCGACTCCTCATCATAGGCAGAAGGGGCCCCTTCGGCAAAGAAATAGTATTCGTTCCGGTTAATCTCCCGCGCAAAAATGAGCTCAATCAGCGGGTTTTGCGGCGTCAGCTTAACGATTTCTTCGAGGAATGGCAACGCGTCCTGTTTGGGCTGGATGGCACAGAGGGCATAAACGGCGGCTTTCTCCTGATCGGTTTTTGCCGGTTCCAGCGCCTTTTCCGTGAAACGGAGCCCGTGAATACGCAGGCTCGCTTCAGCCTCATGCCGCCGCGACGGGCACCGGTCAAAGACCTGCGCAAACTCGTAGATCGCACGGGCGGTGTCGCCGAGGGCCAGCGAGGCACCCGCGCGCCGGCAAAGCGCCCAGTCACTCACGTACGATTTTTTGGCCAGCGGTTTGATAAACTGATCATACAGCGTCTGGCTCTGCGAGGGATCACCGATCTGGTCGGCCAGTTTAACGGCCTGAAAGCCATACCGCTCCTTCAGAAACGGATCGGCGGCTGATGCATACGCCGTTTTTGCCTGTTCGAGCAGGGCGGTCAGGCGGGTGGTGTCGGCTTTCGCCGGCGTCCACGGGTCTTCGCTGGCGGGGGCGGCTGTCTCTGTATCGTACAGGAACGTCAGGTAGGCATGTGCCGGTGCATTATTGGTTTGCAGGTAGCGGCTCAGGGCGCTGCCTATATTGCCGCGGTAAAGCGATTTGCAGATGTCGGGCGCCGGCAGGGCATTGTTCAGATAAGCGGCCCATGCCTGCGTACTCTCATCAACCACCAGCGAATCGGTTGCGGCCGGTTGTGAGTCGGAAACACTATAAATCTGTGGTGAGAAAAAATAGATCTGATCTTGTGGTTTGGCATTACTGCTCTCCGGCATGAAAAAGCTCATGAACTCGTTAAGGTCGGAAGGGCCGGGGCCACAGGCAAAACCCAGTAAAATCGCAAAGGCCAGCGCCGTTTTACGGGACAGAGCGGAAAAGGGATTTGATAAACGCATGGGGATAATTGGTCAGAACCGTGCTGTCGAGGTGATAGAGCGCAAATGTAATTTTTTCGGTCTGAATCTTAGTCAGAATCGCCGCTTTCCCGCGTGCTAATTCTTGAACGGCACAGGCTTCGGCCCTGAACAGATCACCTTTGCGGATAGCAAGGCCGAGCGCAACGGTATCGCGGACAGCCACAAAGCGGTTCGTATCCGCCTGCCTCTCCAGAAACGGTTGACGACGCAGGGTTGCCTGTTCCAGATTGTTCAGCAGGACCAGAAACCGGTTGTTGCGGTAGACCACCGTCCAGCGGAACAACGGAAATACCACATCGAGCGGAAGAGGGTATTGATCCAGAGCGGTAATGTATCGTTCGGCCACGTCGACATCGTAAATGGAGTTGCGGGTATCGGGGCGTTTCCAGTCGCTCATGTTGTAGACCATCAGCATGCCGTGGTCAACGGGCGGGATGCCGGTTTGGGTCATGTATTTGACCTGATGCAGCCGGATGGTAGCCGATACCGGCACGCGGCTCTGCTTGCGGACGACCTGCAACAGCGCAAAGTACCGGTCGCGGGTCGATTGGGTCCAGTCGCAGTCGAGCTGGATTTCGGCGGGCTGAATGCCTTGCTCTTGTGCAATAGCCCTGATTTTGGCCAGTATGTGTTCTGCCAGCTGCCGGATTGCCGCCGGCGGGGTTTGCCGGAGCGACTGATTGGTGATAAAGACTACCGGAATGACGCGGACACCGGCTGGTACCGGTGCGGCAAACCGGATGACTGCCTTAGGTACCGGCTGCTGCCGCTGCGGGTCCGTGTCGACATCAAAAAAGCGAACGTATAGGGTAGATACGTTATGGGCAGTCAGGGCTTGTTGTTCTGTCGGGCCTAACCGGAAAGTGGTCTGCCAGTAGTAAAAGGCCGGGGTAAGCTGTTTAGGATTTTGCCGGTCTGCCTGACAGGTCATCAACCCCCATCCGCTAAAGGCCAGTATCAGACGGGCCAGGGTGCCGGTGATAAGCCGTTCAGCCGTTTGCACGCCTTAAATCCACTTACTGACAAACTGATTGAACTGTTCTTTGTACTGGTCGCTGACCGGAATCGTTACCTGCCCGATCTGGATGGAGTTCCTCGTAATGGCTTCGATTTTGTCGAGGGCGACAATGAACGACCGGTGTACACGCATGAAGCGGGTCGAGGGCAGTTTTTCTTCCAGGGCCTTGAGACTCGTCAGCGACAGAATCGGCTTGTGGGTACCGCCGTCGCGGTCCTGCTTCAGGTGAACCTTTACGTAGTCCTTCAGTCCTTCGATGTACAAGACATCATCGAGTGCCACGCGAACCAGCTGATACTCAACCTTCAGGAACAGATAGTCTTCGGCTTTTCGCTCGGATTCTACTACGGGTGGCGTCAGCGGGGCAGGCGTATTGGCGCGCTGGAGCAGTTCGGTGTAGTTGAGGGCTTTGGTCGCGGCCCGCAAAAACTCTTCGTAGTTAAAGGGTTTCAGGAGATAGTCGAGGGCATCAACCTTATAGCCATCCACCGCAAACTGGTTGAACGCTGTCGTAAAGATAATGCGCGGACCACGACCGCCGCCCGAGGCCCGTTCGATTACCCGAGCCAGTTCGATGCCGGTCAGGTCGGGCATCTGAATGTCCAGAAAAATCACATCAACGGCCTGCTGCTGAATAGCCTGCAAGGCTTCGACCGCACTCGAATAGCGGCCGGTGAGTTTCAGAAAAGGCGTTTTATCAATGAAAGCCGCAACGAGGCCCAGAGCAAGGGGTTCGTCATCGACAGCAATACAGTTTAAGACCATGCGCGTATTATCCGACATTTAAGGACAAATGTACGGCATACTCGTCATTCGGCGTATGTTCGTTGACACTTAAGGCATAGCGCTCAGGGTACAGCAAATCGAGCCGGCGACGGGTATTGACCAGACCGATGCCGTTGCTCAGCTCCAGCGACGGTGTTTTTTCGCTGAACAGCGTATTACGCACCTCCACATTGATTTTCGGGCCAATCTGCTTGATAATGATCACAATATGGCTTGGCTGGGTTGCACTTACCCCGTGTTTGAACGCATTTTCGACAAACGGCAGCAGCAACATGGGGGCAATCGATACATCGTTGAGCGGCTCGGGCACCTCCAGCGTAATTTTTACCTTATCGGTCAGCCGGAGCTGCATCAGCTGGATATAATCCTGAATAAAGTCAATTTCCTTACTGAGAAGGGTCGTTGTGCTCTGCGTTTCGTAAAGCACATACCGCATCATCCGCGACAACCGGTGCAGCGCCTCACGGGCGTTCTCGATGTCGATCAGCGTCAGCGCATAGATATTATTCAGGGTATTGAAGAAGAAATGCGGATTGATCTGGGCCTTCAGAAAGGAAAGCTCCGAGCGCGTTTTGTCCTGTTCAAGGGCCTGCCGCAGCTCGGCGTCATGCTGCCATTTCTGAACGGCGGTAATACTGGTACTGATGCCGAGGATAAACGCCGTCGTCAGAAAGCGGAACATGTCGAACCACTGTTGGCCTTTTTTAGGATATTGCCGGCCTTTCGGGAAAAATACACGTTCCATCAGCTCAGGCAGGTTCAGCCAGCTGTCGAGGGCTTTGACCGATAGCAGCACAAGGGCAATCATCGACAGACAGAAAATGATAAACAGGCCGGTACGCTCGCTGAGCAGCAGTTTCGGGACAGCAAACTGTGTATTCAGGTAGTAAATACTCATCCATAACACAAACAGACAGCCTTGCCGCACCCAGAATTGGGGCGGGAGGTCGACCTGCCAGGTCAGGGGTTGAAACATCAGCAGAATGAAGCCGAATAAGGCCCATCCTAACAAGTGAATCAGTATCGGGACCGAACTGCGGATTGAAAAAGAGGTCATTATAACGGACTATTATATCACAATACTACATTACAAATTACACACCTGCGCAGATAACCTACCGGCCGGGTAAATGTCCCGACTAATTATCCGATTTTATCTGCTAAAGGCCCCTGGCAGGCACTGTCACCTCTGACAGGCCGTAAGTCTTCTAACGGTGAGTTAAGGATACCGGTCATAAAAGCCCGGTATATAGTGTTCTGATTGTCAGTAGGTAGCGATACTGGAGGGTACTCTTGAAACAAGACAGCCTCATTTCACGGAAATGAGGCTGAATCTAACCTTTCTAATCTTATCATGAAACACGCCGACTTGTTCGAGCAGAGTGTTACGGAACAAACTTAACAGATCAATGCAAGTTTCAAATCATAAATAGATAAGATTCCCGATTCTCCCGACTAAATCCCCCTTTTTTACCGACGAATCGTCTCTGTACTGATCTTCAGCGTAGATAGAACACTTTGTCGGTCAAAATTCAGATTTAGTCGACGTTCGCCGGTTCATTATCTATTGTACTTTTTTGATATAATAAGCACTTGTTGTTTTGCATCTGAAATGTGCAATCATATCAACTTCATGAATAAAAAGTTCTATTCTCTGCTTATTACATCAGCACTGCTGTCGCAGGCATATGCCCAGTTTCCCGGCGGTGGTATGGGGGGAGGATTCGGTCGTCCGGGCCAGTCAGGTCAGGGGGATCAGCGAAACCAAAAAACATTTGTGCCGGGTACTGCCGACGATGACCGTCCGCGTGGTAACGGTAAATTAGCCGGTCTGTTGATGGACTCTACCTCAAACAAGCCGGTTGAATACGCGACCGTAGCCTTGATGGATAAGAAAACCAAAAAGCCGGTTGACGGAACCACGTCTGACGAAAAAGGACGTTTCTCGCTCTCGAAACTGCCGGCCGGTGAATTCTACCTCCAGGTATCGTTTATGGGCTACCAGAACGAAACCATCAGTAATATTACCATTGCCAAAGGAACGGACATCAACGTCGGGATCGTAAAAATGAACCCGGACGTAAGGCTCCTCAGCGAGGTAACGGTAACCGGGCAGGCGGCCGTTATCGAAGAAAAAGTTGACCGTCTGGTGTATAACGCCGATAAGGATATCTCATCGAAAGGTGGTGATGCAACCGACATCATGCGGAAAGTACCGATGCTGACCGTTGACCTTGACGGCAACGTAAGCCTCCGCGGCAGCCAGAACGTGAAGGTATTGATTAACAACAAGCCATCGACGATTGTGGCCAGCAGCGTGGCTGACGCCCTGAAGCAAATCCCGGCCGATATGATCAAGTCGGTAGAGGTAATTACCAGTCCGTCGGCGAAATACGATGCAGAAGGGTCTGCCGGTATCATCAACATTGTTACCAAAAAGAATACGTTACAGGGCGCAACCCTGAATGTAGACCTGGGCGTGGGGAACCGCGGGGCCAACATGAACGTGAATGGTTCGTACCGTCAGGGCAAAATGGGCTTTAACCTCGGTGGTTTCGGCCGTGCCAGCTACAATGTGAAAGGGGCGTTTGAAAACACACAAAGCACTTTCGGCACGAACGGTACTACCCGTACGATTCAGACGGCAAATACGAAAAGCGGCGGTATGTTCGGTAACTATCAGCTGGGCTGGGATTACGATATCGACAAGAATACGTCGCTGTCGGCCAGCCTGCGTTACGGGGTTCGTAACCAGCTGTCGACGCAGGATAATCTGCTGACACAAACGTTCCTGCCGAAAGCAACCAGTCCGGTTCTGTCGGGTCGTGATGTCGAAACCAAGAACCTGTCAGGTACACTGGATGCCAACATCAGCTACCAGAAAACGTACAAAACCAATCAGGAACTGAGCGTACTGGGTCTGTACAGCCGCAACAACAACACAAATAACTTCGTGGCGGACCTGCTGAACGGTACCGATATGCAGACGATCATTGCCCGTCAGAAAAACGATAACCTGAGCTACAACCAGGAATCAACGGTGCAGGTAGATTACCAGACGCCGATCAAGCGGACTCAATTGCTGGAAATCGGTGGTAAAGGTATTTTCCGTCAGGTAAACAGTGATTATGCGTACTACAACGCTACGCCGACCGGTGAATATATTCTTGATAAGACACGTCCGGCCAATACCCTGAACTACGATCAGAACGTAACGGCGGGTTACCTGTCATACACCTATGCAAGCCGCAGCAAATGGACTATCAAAGCCGGTGGCCGTTATGAATATACGTTCATCAACGCGAAGTTCAACAATGAGCAGGCCGGTAATCTGAGTGATATTCCGGACTATGGCACGTTCGTACCAAGCATCAACCTGTCGAAAGGTATCCGTGGCGGTAAAACCATTAAGGCTTCCTATAACCGCCGGTTACAGCGTCCGGGCATTCAGTTCCTGAACCCGAACGTCAACGCATCGAACCCGACCAACATCAGCGTGGGTAACCCCTACCTGTCGCCGGAGCTGACGGATAACTTTGAACTGGGCTTCAGCGGTCAGGTGAAAGTGTTGTATCTGAATGCTACTCTGTTTGCCCGTCGTACCGACAACTCGATCACGAGTGTACGCGATACGCTGACACAGAACATTACAACTGGTGGTGCCTCAAGCCTGCAACAGGTTATCCGGACTACCTACCGCAACATCGGTCATGAAGATGCATACGGGGTAAACCTGTTCATGAACGCTACGTTCTTCTCGAAATTACAGATTGGTGGTGGGGTTGACTTGTACCATACGTTCCTGACCAACAACGGTAGCGCCATGTATGGTGCGTCGAACTCCGGCTGGGTGGTATCGGGTCGTCTGTTCAGTAACCTGACGCTTAAAAACGGCTGGGGGATCCAGGCATTCGGCGGGGCCCGTGGCCGGCAGGTACAGTTGCAAGGCTACCAGGGTAGTTTTGCCTTCTACAACATGGGCGTACGAAAAGAATTCAAGAGCAAGCGCGGCAGCATCGGCTTTGCGGCTGAGAACTTCCTGAACTATCCGTTCAAAGTGCGTTCGGAATCCATGTCGCCGATTTTCTCGCAGCAGAGCGTAAACAGCATGTATAACGCCAACTTCCGGATCACGTTTAACTACCGGCTGGGTAAAATGAGCTTCGACGGCTCAGGCTTCTCACTGGGCCGCAGAAAGAAATCAATCAGCAACGACGACGTGAAGAGCGAAGGCGGTGGCAATGATAACGGTGGCGGACAGCAGCAGGGTGGCGGTATGCAGCAAGGTGGTGGCGGACGCCCGCGTCAATAAGCAGTTGCGTCGTTAAAACACGCTTAAAAGCGTTGGGTTCTCCGGAAACCAACGCTTTTTTTAGTACCTTACCGGACGAAGTCCTGTTTTTTCTCCGATTTACCATACAACTAACCTGATCTTAACATGCTTAACCGAAGAAGTTTTCTGCAGCAGGCAGGCGCCGCTGCTCTGGGTAGCCTCGCTCTGCCCGCTTTAGCCGACAGTTTGTCTGTCAACGGATTACTGGCCGAACGACCGGTGGGTATCCAGCTCTTTACGCTGTTCCGGTTTATGAACGAAGACCCGAATGCCACGCTCGAAAAAGTGGCGGCGGCGGGGTATAAAGAGGTCGAATCGGCGTTTAACACGCGGGGCGGCTACTACGGCTATACCGCGAAGGAATTTAAAGCGCTGGTCGAAAGTATGGGCATGAAATGGCGGGCGCATCATGCCGGCGGTGCTCCCTTCCGGCCTCGCCCGACGCCGCCTCCCGGTGGTGGTACACCTCCTGCCGGTGGCCCTCCGGCACAGGCACCGCGGATGCCGGCCAACATGCCGCCGATGCTAAATCTGCGCGATAACTACCAGCAACTGGTCGATGAAGCGGGTGAAGGCGGGCTGTCGTATCTGGTCTGCTCCAGTACACCGGTTGGCACCATCGACGATATTAACAAGTCAATTGAAATATTCCAGAAAACGGGTGAAGCCTGCAAAAAAGCGGGTATCGGGTTTGCGTATCATAACCATGCTACAGAGTTTGATGCGGTCGATGGCGGAAAAACACCGTATGAACTGATTCTGTCGCAGACGGATAAAGACCTGGTAAAAATGGAACTCGATCTGGCCTGGGCCGTAAAGGCCGGTAAAGATCCTGTTGAGCTGTTCAAAGGCCAGCCTGGTCGTTTCCCGCTCTGGCATATTAAAGACATTAAGTCTGATCTGAAGACCATCACTGAGGTCGGCAACGGCGTGGTTGACTTCAAAAAGGCTTTCGCCGCGGCTAAGGTTGCCGGGTTGAAGTATATTTTCGTGGAGCAGGACATGGCCCCCGGCGTAGAAAGCATTC
>CBDFHU010000092.1:0-130703 GCA_965247375.1 Arsenicibacter sp. | reverse complement strand
ATTCATGTATTCTTCCCGTATGAAGGGCGGGAATAAATCCGTCGGCGACAGGGATGTAAACACCACTACCAGCCCCAGCAGGATTTTATCCAGTGTATTGCGTTCGGCGGCCGTCACCCACCAGATAGCCACACCCGTTACAGCCAGCACATACGTCGGCGACTCGGCCATTTTATTGAAGATAATCACAAACAGCAGAAAATAAGCAATCATCAGTTGCTGGTAAACCGGCATTTTCCATTGTCTGAATCTGAGGAAAGGCAACAGGAACAGCGTAATGCCGATGGCTTCAACAATCCGCAGATTCTCATCGCTTTTGGCCATATCGAACCAATACACCAGAATCCCCGGCACAGACACCAGTAAACCGAGCTTACTGACCAGTACAATGTTAAGCCATGCCTGATACTCCGCGCCTAACTCTGCGAATGATACAACGGTAGCGGGCAAGAGCGCAAAGATGACCATCCAGACCACCATTGCCAGCAGAAACTGCACCTTTTTAGGGTAACACAAAAAGAAGACAGCAGCCCCGATCCCGTAAAATTTCACGTAAAAGCAGAGCGTAAACAACAACGCAGCCAGCCAGACCTTTTCCCTGCGCAGCATATATATACCCAGCAGCATCATGCCGACAATCAGGTTATTGCTTTGCATATTCTGTGCCGTAATTAAGGCTTCCGGAAAAATGATGGCCAGCGCAATCCAGCGTTTACAGTCGGCATGGTATTCATCTTTCAGAAAATACCACACACCCAGTATCAGCACAACCGGATTCAGCAGGTTCCAGAGCGTTACCCCCAGCCAGTCCGGCATGTAATAAAACGGGGCCATCAGCCAGGCAAAAACAGGACTGTATTTGTACAGATCACCGTACAGTTCCGGCCGCAGCACATACATCGAACGGTGTGTCAGCAGGCAGTCGAACGGACGGGCAAACATCAGGTAATTGTTGTAATACCCGAGTATAAATTTCTGAATGGACGCAGCTACCAATATAAGGACAAAAACCACCATGAGGCGGTTAAGCGGCAGCCATTTCATGGCCTTGTTCATTGGCTTTTACTTTTTTACGGTGTTTGTCAGATTGGGCAGTTTAGACAGGCTGTGGAGCGCATAATTCGCCATGGTGTCGTATTCGCCGTGTGGCTTCAGAAAGCGCAGCAGTTGTTCGACCCGTTCCAGCAGCAGGTCCCGTGAATGCCGGCGGACGTAGTCGGGAATTTTTACATATTCGCTCAGGTCAGTAAACTCCCACGGGTGCACATAGAGGTTCAGAAAGCCGAAACGGCGCAGGGTTTGCAGACAAAGCTGCCGGTATACACTGAACGGGAAATTTTTAAGACTCAGCCAGAAAAGCGGAATCCGCAGCGTCGGCGTTACCGAAGCCGGAATCTGTAATACGCTTTTTTCCAGAAACGGCCGGCAGGGTTTTCCCCAGTGGTTATAACGGCCGGGCAGATATGTAGGATGCAGCGATGAGTTATAGACATAGCCGGCATGGGCCACATCCAGTACATCTACCGCACCCATCCGCGCCTTCCGGAAACCCATCACACGCTGGCCCGTCAGCTTTTCGAGCGCCTCTTTCGAGGTAGCCAGATCGGCCGGTTCGAAGGTCGTATGAAAATAGCCGTGAGAGGCAATCTCGTGCTGTTTTGAGAGCCGGACGATTAAGTCCGGCTCATGCAGGGCATAGTTTGCTGTCGTAAATAAGGTAGCAGGAACAGACAAAGCGTCGAGCCGGTCGGCCAGTAGCGACAGACCACGGGTTGACACAGCAATTTGTTCTTCCAGCGAAATGGCATGTCCGAACTCCACTGCTGTATCAAACTCTTCTACATCGACTGTAAATAATAAGAATCTGTCTTCCATTCCGGCTCCACAATTTCTTCAATATCGCTCGAATCACTTACAATAAATGACGGGCGTTTTTTTACTTCAATAAATGTTTTCCCCAGGTAAACACCCATAATACCGATGACGATAAACTGAATACCGCCTATAAGTACCATAAGTAATACCAGGGTTGTCCAACCCGATACGGTCTGGTTGGTAAAGTACTTTTCGTACAGTACTTCCATTCCGAAAATTCCGGCTCCGATTGCCATCAGAAACCCTAAGAATACGGACAGATAGAGTGGCCGCGTCGAAAAAGAGGTAATGCCCATCAGGGCCAGCTTAACCATTTTCCGGAGCGAATACTTGGATGTACCGGCAAACCGCTCGGCCGGACGGTAGACAATCCGGGCCTGCCGGAAACCCATCCAGGAAATCATGCCCCGCACAAAAAGGTCATTCTCCTTAAACTGGTTCAGTGAATCAACCACAACACGGTCGAGCAGGCGGAAATCAGCCGCCCCGTCTTCCAGCGACAGGTCAGAGACTTTCCGTAAAATCCGGTAGAATTGCTGAGAAGTGGTCCGTTTAAACCAGGACGCATTAAAATCAGGCTCACGGACGGTATAAACAACCTCGTAGCCCTCCCGCCACTTGGCGATCAGTGTCGGAATCAGTTCAGGCGGATGCTGCAGATCAGCATCAAGGCTGATGACACACTGCCCGCGGGCGTGCTCATAGCCGGCCCGTAACGCCATCTGGTGTCCGAAATTCCGCGAGAACGAAATAAACCGGACGGTGGCATACTCCTGAGATAAACGCCGTAATACCTGCCGCGTACGATCCGAACTGCCATCGTCAATCACCAGTATTTCGTACTGACCATATGGCGACATGACTTCTGTTAAGCGATCTACTAAGACAGGTAAATTTTCCTCCTCATTGTACGCCGGAACAATAAGGCTGATTAATCCTGTTACTGGTTTCATGATAAGATTATAGACAAGTCCGGTTTTTGAACTTTAACTACAAAGTTACGTGTCTTTGCAGAATTTTCATGATTTCCGTGAATTAGATTAGTATTAGAATTCCATTGATCAAAACGCCTTTCACAAAGATTTTCCGTGAACAAACAGACAACTACTTCCGCGAACGCAAACAAGCTGAATTTAGGCGGCCGCAGCAGTGAACTGGTCGAACAGGAAGGTAACCGCCAGGACCTGGGCTTCGGCACGAAACCGGAGGCTTCAGCCACCCGTTTGCTCAACAAGAACGGCTCGTTTAATGTCCGGCATATCAATCAGGGTTTCTGGAACCGGATGAATATCTATCCCAGACTGATTACCATGTCGTGGCTGCATTTTCTGGTCTGGATTTTTGCCGCCTATATGGTGGCTAATACCATTTTTGCCCTGATTTACGTCTGGGTTGGCATTGATAACATGATGGGTGCTGAAAATACACAGGTTTCCGCGTTCTGGAGCTCGTTCTTCTTCAGCGCCCAGACCCTGACCACAGTCGGGTATGGCCATCTGGCACCGCGCGGATTTCTGATGAGTGCCATTGCGGCATTTGAATCCATGCTCGGACTGCTTTCCTTTGCCCTGGCAACCGGACTGCTTTATGCCCGTTTCTCCCGGCCGACACCCCACATACGTTTCTCAAAAGTAGCGGTTTTTGCCCCTTATCTGGACGTCAACGGCTGGATGTTCCGGATCATCAATGAGCGTAGTAATCAACTGATTGATGTTGAAATAGAAGTTTCCTACTCCCGCATGATAACCCGGCCCGATGGGTCCAGAGCACGGCAGTACTCCAACCTTAAAACTCGAGCGTAATAAGGTAGCCTTCTTCCCCAACAACTGGACCCTTGTACATGCGATTACGCCCGACAGTCCGATGCATGATTGTACGGAGGAGCAACTGAATGCTTCTGACGCCGAATTCCTGATTTTAATGCGGGCTATTGACGATACGTTCTCCCAGATGGTACATTTGCGCTATTCTTACCGTTTTGATGAAGTGGTATGGGGCGCAAAATTCAGGCCGATGTTTAACGGCGATACCCGCAATCTGGTTACCGTCGATCTCAACAAACTGGATGAATACGATCTGGTACCCTTAAATTAAGTATGATTACTCCTCCTTTTCTGGCTCCGGGCGATACCGTGGGCATTGTGGCACCTGCCAGCCGTTTTCTGTATGAAGAGCTTCAGGATGGCCTCCGTATGCTGCGGGAAGACTGGCAGCTCAACGTTATTGAAGGCGAAAGTGTCCAGGCTGCTGACGGCCCGTTCGCAGGGTCCGATGAACTGCGCCGGAACGACCTCCAGCGCATGCTCGACAATCCGGAAATCAAGGCTGTGTTTGCTGCCCGGGGCGGCTATGGCTGCTACCGTATCGTTGACCGGCTGGATCTTACCGGCTTCCGGCAGTCACCCAAGTGGCTGGTCGGTTTCAGTGACGTAACCGTGCTGCACAGTTGGCTGACCGGTCAAGGGGTGGTGAGCCTGCACGGCATCATGCCCAAACAGTTCGGCAACGAGGGTGTACAGGGTTCACTTGCCTCACTGAAACAGTGGTTATTTGGTAATCTGCCCGACCGGTATGACATTCCGGCTCATCCGCTCGAAAAGCAGGGCATTGCTGACGGTCAGCTCATTGGCGGAAATCTAACATTGTTAATCAATTCCCTTGCTACGCCGACCGACCTTGATTACCGGGGAAAAATCCTGTTTATTGAAGATATTGACGAAACGCTGTTTTCGCTTGACCGGATGATGTGTCAGCTAAAACGTTCCGGTCGTCTGGCTCAGCTGGCAGGCCTGATCGCCGGGCAGTTTACCGATATGCAAATCAGTCTGTCGCTGCCTTTCGGCAAGGATGCCAATCAGATTATTGCCGAAGCCGTCGCGGACTACGACTATCCTGTTTGCTACGATTTTCCGGCCGGACACGTCGCCCATAACCTGACCCTCCCGCTGGGCCGGGACCGTGCGGCTTCAGGTCAGCGCTGACAAGGGGAACCAGTTGCTGTTTATCTGAGATTTGTCTGATTAATCCGGTTGTACGTCAGACTTTTTCTGACAGAATGCGTTATGGTATGGGGTACCATTCTCCAATCATGTAATCCTGTCAAAACCATTCGATCATGTCTTTCCAGCATAAAGTAGTCTGGATTACCGGTGCGTCGTCCGGGATCGGCGAAGCCCTGGCGGTTGAACTCGCCCGGCAAGGGGCAAGGCTGGTGTTGTCGGCCCGCCGTGAAGATGAACTCAGGCGGGTTGCGGCCAGCACCGGGCTTTTGCCTGACAACCTGTTTGTTCTGCCCCTCGATATGGCAACACACGACGATTTTGACCGGCATGTGACGGCCGTGACAGCCCGCTTCGGCCGGATCGACTATGTGTTTCAAAACGCCGGTATCACCCAGCGCGGCCTTGTTTCTGAAACCAGCCTGCCGGTCTTCCAGCAGTTGTTTGACGTTAACTTTTTCGGAGTGATTGCCCTGACGAAGGCCATTCTGCCGGTCTTCCAGCAGCAGGGTTCGGGCCATTTTGTGGTGACCAGCAGTGTAGCCGGTAAGATCGGCACGAAAATGCGCTCGGGTTACTGCGCTACCAAACACGCCCTGCACGGCTTTTTTGACTCGCTGCGTGCCGAAGTCTATGACCAAGGCCTGCGGGTAACTGTTGTCTGCCCCGGCTACATACGTACACCAATTTCCCTGCATGCCCTCAACGCAGCCGGTGAAAAACACGGCCGGATGGATGACAATCAGACCAAAGGTATGGCTCCGGCATTGTTTGCCCGGAAACTGACGGCGGCCGTCCGGAACGGCAAAAATGAAGTGTATATCGGCGGATTTGAAGTCGTGGGTATTTACCTGCAACGATTCTTCCCCGGGCTACTTTCCTATATTCTTCGTCGGCGAAAACCGGAATAAACCCAATTTTCTTCTTCAGAATCAGGCGGTAAAATCATTTTTTTTTCACCCGTTTCCTTTTTTTTTTACTTTTTTTCAGTCCAATAATTAACTGTTTACGAACAATTTGCGTATTGGGTATTTAAGAAACCTTCTGTCCGCCGTTTTTACAGTATTAACCGGTATTAGGTTACTTGTATTTTATTTATAATTTGCAAAAAACCCTCATTAACTGCACGTTGAGTATGAGAAAACAATTACTATTGAGCTTACTGGTCTGCTTTGCCCTCTGGCTGCCGGCGTTTGCTCAGGATCGGGCCATTACGGGTGTCATCACCTCGTCAGACGAAGGCGCTGCCATGCCCGGCGTCAGTATTCAGATTAAAGGGACAAACCGGGGTACTACCTCGAATGCAGATGGTAAATTCACACTTCAGAACGTACCACCCAACGCTACCCTTCAGATTTCATTTATTGGTTATCAGACCCAGGAGATCCTCGTCGGTAACCGCGCCACCCTCAATGTAAGCCTTTCCTCAGACACTCGTTCCATTAATGAAGTAGTTGTAGTCGGCTATGGAAGCCAGTCGAAGCGGAATTTAACGGGCAACGTAGCTAAGGTTTCCGGTGCGGAAATCCAGAATATCCCGGTACCGAGTGTCGAGCAGGCACTTCAGGGCCGCGCGGCCGGCGTTCAGATCACTTCCCTGAACGGTAAGGTCGGTCAGGGTATTCAGATCCGCGTACGGGGCTCATCGTCTGTCACGGCCAGCAACCAGCCGCTGTATGTGATCGACGGCATTCCCGTAACGTCGCAGAACCTCTCGACCAACGGTGCGCCGACCAACCCGATTGCCGATCTGAACTTCAACGACGTTGAATCAATCGAAATCCTGAAAGATGCCGCTGCAACGGCCATTTACGGTTCCCGCGCCTCAAACGGGGTTGTCCTGATTACGACTAAAAAAGGCAAGCAAGGTGGTCCGACTCAATTTGAGCTGAATGCGTTTTACGGAGCCAGCAAGCCAACGCACCGCCGTGATTTCTTAGGTACAAAAGACTATATCGCGCTGTTCCAGGAAGCGGTCAACAACTCCAATGCCCTGGGATTGACCCGGATTACACAGGCACAGCTTGAAAACTTCTTTACGTTTTACGCCCTGAACAACCGCTCGGCCTGGGAACAGGCGACAGTCAATACGGACTGGCAATCGCTCGCTTTCCAGGACGCGCCGATGCAGCAGTATGACCTGAGTGCCCGGGGCGGTGATGCCAAAACACGTTTCTACGTGTCCGGCTCTTATTCCGATCAATACGGGATTCTGGTTAAAAACCGGTTTACCCGGATGAGCGGCCGCGTCAATCTCGACCACTCGGCAACCGACAAATTAACGTTGGGCGTAAACCTGAATATCGCCCGGACGAATAATTACCGCCTGGCGAATGATAACTCGTTTACGACGCCGATGCAGATCGTAGCCCTACCGCCGTTTGCGCCGGCAGCTGACCCGACAACGGGTAAGTTCAACGAGAACACGCCGTATTACAACCCGCTGCGGGATAAGGAATATGCGTCGTATACCACGTTTGTGAACCGCGTAATCGGTAATGTGTATGCCGATTATAAACTATTCAAAGGGCTGTCGTTCCGTTCGGAATGGGGTGTCGACCTGCTGAACCAGAACCAGCAGCAGTACTATGGACAGGAAACCCTGCTGGGTAATCCACAGGGACAGGCGAGCAATGACTTTACGCAGGTAACCAACTATACGACCAACAACTTCTTCAGCTACGGCAAAACCATCGGCGAAAAGCATGATATCGATGCCACGCTCGGGATGTCCTACCAGCAGTCGCAGACGAACTTTACGAACGTTGTCGGTAAGGATTTTCCGAATGATGCCTACAAGCAGATTTCGTCGGCGGCGCGGATCACCGGCGGGTCTACTACCGAATCGCTGTTTACCTTCCTGTCGTACTTCGCCCGCGTCAACTACCGGTACAACAACCGCTATATCCTGGGTTTGGTTGGCCGGATTGACGGTTCTTCCCGTTTCGGTGTCAATGAGCGCTACGGTGCCTTCCCGTCGGCTTCTGTCGGCTGGATTATTTCCGAAGAATCGTTCATGAAAAATATCTCCGTACTGAGCAATCTGAAACTGCGGGCCAGTTATGGTCTGACGGGTAATGCCGAGGTGGGTAACTTCGGGTCGCGTTCGCTGTATTCAGGTACAGCTGGTTATGCCCGGTGTGCCGGGTCAGGCACCGACTCAGATTCCCAACCCTGATCTGAGCTGGGAAAAAACCCTTCAGACCGATGTAGGTCTCGAATTCGGCCTGTTCGGCGGCCGGTTGTCCGGTGAAGTCGATTATTATATCAAAAACACCCGTGACCTGCTCCTGAACGTTAATATTCCCGCCACTACCGGGTATGCCACGCAGCTTCGTAACGTTGGTAAACTGGAAAACAAAGGGCTGGAAATTGTGCTGAATACCCAAAACGTGCGGGGAGCCTTCAACTGGAATACCAGTTTCAACATCTCTACGAACAAAAACAAAATCACAAACCTGAACGGCCAGGTAATCGATGGCGGGTATGTGAATCAGGCGCGTGAAGGCCAGCCGATCGGTGTTTTCTACGCCATTGAATACGCCGGCGTAGACTCGCAGAACGGGGACGCGCTTTACTACAAAAATACCCTGAACGGCGACGGTTCACGCGACCGGTCAACGACCAACGACCCGAACCTTGCGCAGCAGGTAGTGATCGGCAACCCGAACCCGAAATGGATCGGTGGTATTACCAACAACCTGTCGTATAAAGGCGTTGACCTTACGTTTCTGTTCCAGGGGCAATACGGCAACGATATCTTTAACGCGGCCGGTACCTATATGTCATCGAATGCCAGTCTGATTGACAATCAGACACCGGATCAGCTGCGCCGCTGGCAAAAACCGGGCGACATCACCGATGTACCGCAGGCCCCGGTATGGCGGCGGCAACGGAAATACCAACTCCTCACGGTATGTACAGCGGGGTGATTACCTGCGTCTGAAAACGGTTACCCTGTCGTATACCTTACCGAAAAGCCTGACGAATAAGGTGAAGCTAAACCGGGTACGGGTTTACGCTACCGCTCAGAACCTGCTGACATTCACCAAATACACAGGCTGGGATCCGGAAGTGAATACCGACGTAGCGGCCGGCAACATTGGTCTGGGTAACGATTTTTATTCGGCTCCTCAGCCTAAATCGTTCATTGGAGGCTTAAATATCAATTTCTAAGATCGTAGACGCTGACGTTGCCGGTTCGGCCGGCAGTCGCTTAACACATAAACTCATGAAAACGTACAAGTTATTCATAACGGGTTCGCTACTGGTGGGCGGTCTTTTGTTTAGCAGCTGCGACAACAAACTGGATGTTCAACCTCGCAACTCACTTGACTCTAAAGACGCTCTTAAAACCCAGACCGATTTACAGGCCCTGCTCGTCGGCGCCTATGACGCCCTCGGCGACGGCGATCTGTATGGCGGAAATATTCAGCGGAACGCCGAACTCTTAGGCGATAACGGCGAAGCGACCTGGGATGGCACATTCATTGATCCCGGCCAGATTTACCGGAAACAGATCCTGATCACTAACACGGATGTGGCTAACATGTGGATTTCGGCCTACAACACGATCAATATCTGCAATACGGTACTGGCAAACCTGAATCTGGCAACCGATGCCAATACACAAACACGGATTGAGGGTGAGGCCAAATTTATCCGGGGGGCGGTCTATTTTGAACTGGTCCGGTATTTTGCCAGAACATGGGGAGACGGCGATGCGAATACCAACCTTGGTGTACCGCTGGTTTTAACGCCAACCACAACCGTCACGAACAGCGATTATGTGAGCCGGAGTACGGTAGCGCAGGTGTATACCCAGATCATCAAGGATTTGACGGATGCCGAAGCTAAAATTCCGATCAGTAATGACTTTTATGCCTCAAGTGGTACAGCGGCGGCTATGCTGTCACGGGTGTACCTCCAGCAAAGCAACTATGCAGCAGCGGCGAATGCAGCGAACCGCGTTATCCAGTCAAACCAGTTTGCGCTGGTGAATCTGGAAGAAGTCTTTGATCTGCGCTTCTTCGTCAATGGCCGGAATACCGATGAGACCATTTTTGCCATGCAGGTAACCGACCAAGACGGTGCCAACAACCTGCACCTGTTCTATACCGATCAGACGTATGGTGGTCGCGGGGATATTTATATCGAGAACCGTCACCTGAGTCAGTATGAAGCGGCCGATAACCGGGCACAACTGTTTTATCAGGATGATGCCGGGCTGATCCGTACGGCTAAGTTTGTTAACCAGTATGGCAATATCCAGGTCATTCGCCTTGCCGAGATGTATCTGACCCGTGCCGAAGCGAATTTCCAGAATGGCTCCAGCATCGGCGCCACACCGCTGGCCGACATTAACCTGATCCGGAGCCGGGCCGGTCTGGGAGCTTTAACCAGCGCCCAGTTAAACCTGAACGCTATTCTGAAGGAACGTCGTCTGGAACTGGCGTTTGAAGGCACCCAGATCCACGACATCAAGCGGACCCGCCGGAGCCTTGGCAATATCCGCTACAACGCAGATCGTCTGGTCTTCCCGATTCCGCAGCGCGAAATTCTGGCCAACAAAAGTCTGATTCAGAATTCGGGGTATTAACTTTTCGTTGCAGATAGTTCGGGGAGTTACTGATCGTTCTTTGGTTACTATTCGTCATCAGACAGATAAAGATAAGGGCGGTTATCATGTTGATAACCGCCCTTGTTGTTTTGGTCTGTTCTTAATGGAGTGGTGGCACGACTCTAAGTCATGCCACCACTTTTTATGAGCAACCACCAGAACAACCAGTAACAATTATTTTTTAAACTGCTCCATATAGTCAACCGTCAGGTGGCAGAACGTTTTTACGCCCAGCACAAAACCACCCTCGTCGATGTAGAAATCAGGAGTGTGGTGAGATGGCACCTCCTCGACTTTCTTGCCTTTAGGCATTCCGCCCAAAAAGTAAAAGAAACCGGGCACTTTCTGCTGGAAAAACGAGAAGTCTTCCGCTCCCGTCTGTGCTGGTGTGATTTTCACATTATCCTTTCCGGCAAGTGCCTCCAGCGTCGGAATCATCTGATCGGTCAGTTTAGGATCGTTATAGGTCACCGGATACATCACGTCTACCTTCACTTCCGCCTTCGCCCCTGCGCTTTCGGCAATATTAGTGGCGATCTCATCAATCCGGCGATGTACCAGTTTCTGCGCTTCGGGACTGAACGTACGGATCGTCCCGATCATGTTCACCTCTTCAGGGATAATGTTCTGGCGGATACCACCGTGGATGGCACCAACCGTTACAACAGCCGGCCCTTCCGTCAACTGAAGGTTACGGCTGACAATCGTCTGCAAGCCTAAAACTACCTGCGAAGCCGTCACAATCGGGTCTACGCTCGACCACGGGGCCGCACCGTGCGCCTGACGGCCTTTAATTTTAATGGCATAGGAATCTACCGCCGCCATCGTAGCACCGGGACGATATTTAATGGTCCCGACTTCGGTCTGGGAGTTAATGTGCAGGCCAAAGATCGCGTCAACTTTCGGGTTTTCCAGGACACCTTCCTTTACCATCAGCGCAGCACCGCCTTCTTCACCTTGCGGAGCCCCTTCTTCAGCCGGCTGGAAAATAAATTTCACGGTGCCTTTCAGCTCGCTTTTCATGGCGGCCATTACTTCGGCAGCCCCCATCAGCATGGCCACGTGTGTATCATGGCCACAGGCATGCATCACGCCGGTTTGCTGACCGTTATATTCTGTCCGGACGTTTGATTTAAACGGAATATCGACACGCTCGGTAACCGGTAACCCGTCCATATCCGCGCGCAGAGCAACGACCGGCCCGGGCTTACCACCTTTCAGAATACCTACCACGCCGGTTTTCCCGACGCCTGTGGTTACCTCAATGCCCAGGGATTTCAGATGCGCGGCGATAATGCCCATGGTCCGGATTTCGCGGTTGCCCAGTTCAGGATTCTGATGGAAATCACGGCGCCAGGCAACGACTTTCTTTTCGATGCCATCTGCCATCTTATCCATTTTACTTTTCAAGCCTGCCGTCTGGGCCGATACGGCCATCGGCAGCAAGGCCCCCGCTGCCAGTCCAACGGTTGTGATCAACTGTTTCATAGGTCTGTACAAATCTGCAAGTTGTTAAATTTACTTTGTCGACAAAATAATATATCACCTTCCCCATTTATTACAAATTTTTGTACTAAAAAAAGCGGCTGTCTCAAAACTAATGAGACAGCCGCTTTTTACAAAGTATTTAACCGGAATAAACCGCTTAGTTACGTACCACTAACGGGTTGGTCTGCAATTCCGTTGCCGGAATCGGCCATACATACCGTGAATCTGACGGTGGAACCGCGCCAACCGCGCCTTTAGCCGGAATGGTTGCATTCAGACGCATGATGTCGGTATTCCGAAGGCCTTCGCCCAGGAATTCGACGCGGCGTTCCAGCAGAATAGCGTCGATAAACGCCTGCGCATTGGCAAAGCTGGCGGCCGTATAAACACCCGCCGGGTTAGAACGACCACGGACTGCATTCAGCAGGGCCAGAGCCTGGGCATCTACTGTATTTGACGAACGTACTTTCGCTTCGGCCAGGTTCAGTAATACTTCCGCGTAGCGAATCACCTGCGCACGGTCCGTGTATGGCGTACCGGTCGGGTATTTCTTCAGGAATGTTTCTGTGCCTGATGTCACCACAAAGTTGGTCCGGCGGGCATCCGTTGTCCCCAGCACGGCTGTATTCGAAATGATACCGGCAGGGTTCAGGCTGAACTCCCCGTTACCACCCAGTGACGACGGCAGGAAGTAGTAAGCCAGCTGGTTCTGCGTACCAGGGGCGTTCTGTGCCGTAAACGGAAACGACATAATCGTTTCTGTCGTTTCCTGTGGCGGAGCAAACACGGTAGCTACCGAAGCAGCCAGTGCATGCGGAACACCGGAAGCAGCTGCAAACGGCGCCGACGCCGGCACAATTTTGTTTGCTTCCGTTACCACGTTTGCCCAGTTACCCATCGTCAGATATACACGCGTTTTCAGGGCAATGGCCGAGTTTTTGTGTGCGCGGGTTGTACGGGTTGTCGCATCACCATACGTCAGCGGCAGGTTTTGCTCCGCAAAGTTCAGATCGTCCAGAATCTGCGTGTACACTTCAGCCACGGTGCTGCGGGCCAGCTCGTTGTTCAGTGAGTTTGTCTCCGCTTTCAGACGCAGCGGCAGACCCGGCTTACTGCCGTTACCATCTACGTACGGACGGGCATAAAACTGCAGCAGTGAGTAATAGCACAACGCGCGCAGGAAACGGGCTTCCCCTTTATACTGATTGGCCGTTACCGTAGCAAAATCTGCCGGGAACGTTGGCACTACATACTTCGCCGTATTGGCATCAAGACCCGCCAGGAATACGTTGATCTGGTTGATGGCCGCATAAGCAGCCCCCCACATATTAATTACATCGTTCTGCGATGTTTCGGTCAGTGTATGGTTCCATACGCCCAGTGCGGTAACACCGTTGTTGGTACGGTTCAGAAAATCATCTGCCCGGACATCACCGTATACATAGTAACGACCGCCGAGGAAGTTTCCGCTTTTAACCGACGAATACATGTTGTTTACCTGCAGCAATACACGGGCAGGAGTATCATACACGACCTGATCAGAGAACAGGGTTTTAGGAACCGGATTCAGCAGCTCGGTCTGGCAGGAGAACTGGCCGAACGCCAGGGCAGTTGTCAGTGCGACTGCGGCAAATTTATTGTTGACGTATTTTTTCATTATCCTGACTCAATTAAAACCGAGATTGATACCTAACGTAAATGTTCTGGCCTGACCGATTGAGTTACGGTCGACACCAGCGCCTGTGTTGCTGTTACCATTTGTCGAAATTTCAGGATCGATACCTGTGTATTTCGTCAGGATAAACGCATTTTGTACCTGTCCGTAAATCCGTGCATTCTGGATTTTCAGCTTATCCAGCAGCCCCCGGGTGAACGTGTAACCCAGAGAAATATTACGGGCACGCAGGAAATCACCTTTCTCAACGTTTTCTGAAATTACCAGTGCAGAACCGTTTGATACGTTGTCACCATAGACAACGCGTGGTACTGTACCGCCTTTGTTATCCGGTGTCCAGCGGTTCAGGATATCTGTATGGTTATTCCAGAAACGCTGATCGCGCAGACCGGCTTTTGTACCATTGTACAGGTAGTTACCGCCTGAGAATTGCAGGAAGATGCCCAGATCAAAGCCTTTATAGCGGAATGTGTTATCCAAACCTCCGTACCACTTAGGCAGTACAGGGCCATAGTATACACCATCAGCCAGCTGTGAAGGCGACGTTGTACCGCTGCCATCTGACACTTTTGTCCAGCCGGTACCCAGGTGGTCATACTGCACGATAGTGCCGTCAGCCTTCCGGAACATCCGGCGGCCGTTGTCAGGGTTGATGCCTACTGAAGGAACCGCTAACAGATCCCCAACCGAACGGCCGGCTGTTGTGTAGTTGATGGTTTCAAGGCTGGTTGCTGTACCAATCCGCTGGCCTTCTGCGCTCAGGGCCAGTACGCGGTTTTTCAGCGTTGTTACGTTACCGTTGATTGTCCATTTGAAATCACCCTGGGTAATGGCATTGAACTGCAGGCTGAATTCGATACCGGTGTTCTGCATCGAGCCAACGTTGGCTGGTACTGAGTTACCCGGAACCCCTTTCGACGGCGCCTGTGGTACGTCCAGAATCAGGCCGTCAACCAGGTTTTTGTAATACGAGAACTCACCCTGTAAACGATCCTGCAACAAACCGAACGAGAAACCGATATCCGTTTTCTTGCTGGTTTCCCAGGTCAGGGCCGTGTTACCGGCACTGTTATAACCCAGTGTTGCAACGGCACCGTACAGACCTGATGAATACGTCTGTAGCGAAGCAAAATCACTGATACCATTACTGTTACCAACTTCGCCGTAGCTACCGGTCAGTTTCAGGTGGTTGATGTTCTGCAGGAACGCTGAGTTTTTCCAGAATGCTTCCTCAGAGATAGTGTAGCCTAACGCAGCACCATAGAAGTTACCCCACTTATTTGCCCAGGCCGAATAGCCGTCACGACGGAAGTTAACCGATGCAAAGTATTTTTTACCGAAGTCATAGTTCAGACGGCCGAAATAGGATACCAGGTAGTTTTCTGTCTGCTGGCTGCCTGATGCGGCGATGTTGGTAAAGTTACCCTGATAGCTTTCGAAGAAAACGTCGGCTACCGTTGTCCGGTTGGCACCCCAGCGTTCAACCTGTGTACGCTGCTCTTCAGCACCTACCAGCAACGATACGCTGTGTTTTTCAGCAATCGTACGAGAATACTGAGCCGTATTCTGCCAGTTCCAGCGCTTCAGGGTACGGTATGTATTGGTCGCTGAACCACCTGACGAATAACCGTCACCCGACAGACCGGTCAGGAATGACTTGTCTTCAAAACCGATGTTGTTGATACCATATTGCGTACGGATATTCAGGCCTTTGATAACTTTCCCAGTCAGCGTATACGCTGCCCTGAATGTCGTTACCGTCTGACGTAAATGAGTTTTTCGCCAGATCAACTACCGGGTTGTAGTAACCAGGCAGCAGGGCTGCACCCGAAGCAGGGTTCACGTTAGCACCGGCTCCTAAGCTGGAGCCATTAATGTTAAAGCTACCATCGTTGTTATAAGGTGCCACGTTTGGCGGCAACACCAGCGGCAGACGGCCTAAACGGCTGTTGAGAAGGCCGCTCCCGGAATCGAACCACTGTTCGGCGAGCTGTTGTAGCTGTTTGCGTACCCGAAGCTGGTACCCACCTTGAAGGTTTTGTATACCTTATGGTCAACGTTCAGACGGGCAGATGTCCGCTTGAATTCGTTTTTCTGGAGCATCCCTTTCTGACCGGTGTAACCAAGTGACAGGTAATAGGATGTATTATCGTTACCACCTGAGAAGCTGGCCGAGTTAGAATGTGAAAAACCGTTCTGATATACATAATCGTACCAGTTCGTGTTCACCGGATTACCGCTGGCATCCAGGCTAGGCCGGAACCCTTCGATGTTCGTGCCAGGCTTACCGCTCACAGCCAGTACGTTGGCATTCAGGTTACGAACTGCTTCATTCTTCATCATCATATACTGATCGGCATTCAGCATGTCGAACAGACGGAATGGCTGCGTTACCCCTACCCAGGCGTCATACGTAAACTTACCCTTGCCTTTAGTACCACGCTTGGTGGTAACCAGGATGACACCGGCACTCGCCCGTGAACCGTAAATCGCACTGGCAGACGCATCTTTCAATACTTCTACTGATTCGATATCCGACGGGTTAATGTTCCCCAGCGGTTGTTCGGTGCGTTGGTTGATGAGTTTCACCGGTAAAGGCCGGAATCCCGTCGATTACAACCAGCGGGAATGAACTCAGGTTAATGGAGTTTACCCACGTACACGAATTACCGGCGGGTTGTTTAACAGACCGTTCGGTACGGTGATGTTCACACCGGCAGCCCGGCCACCCAATGCCTGCTCGAAGCTCTGAACCGGTAACTGTGCAATCTGCTTACCACCGATGGATGAAATCGAGCCGCTTACGTCCCGCTTATACTGCGTACCGTAACCGACAACAACTACCTCATTCAGTTCACTGGCATTTGGCGTAAGTGTTGGATTGATGCTTGTCTGATTGCCGACCGCTACCTCTTTCGCGTCGAAACCAATAAATGAGAAAACAAGCGTTGTGTTTGTTGATGGAACATTGATTGAGAACCGGCCGTCGCCGTCTGTAGAGACGCCCTGTTTTGTTCCTTTAATCAGGACGTTTACACCTGGTAAAGCAGACCCATCCTCCGATGAGGTCACCCGACCCGACACGCTGCGTTGCTGGGCCCAGCCCATAATTGCTTATGAGTGTAAGCGCGGCCAGAAAGCATAGTACAAGTATGCTCTTCTTCATAGACTCATAGTTTAAGTTAATGAAAATTATTGTTTGAACGCCAAATATATTACAATTATATATAACCTACACACATGATTGATATACTTATTAGAAATTAAGTCAAAATAATATACTGCCAATCCACACTATCAAGCAATAAAATCTAATACCATACCTATTCTATATATATTAGATAAATACAATTTTATTTTACAGTTACCGGTAGGGTTTACTGCCTTTTATGGTGGCTTTGCAATAACTTATTGCCCAGTATTTAGAACTTTAATTCCAATTTTAATTTATAATCAAATTTAAATATGTGTATGTACTTAGTTGCGTTTAGTTAAGTCAATTCAAGGTAGACAAATGGCTGATTCTGTTGTTTAATTAAACTTTTTACTGAAAACAATATATTTAAAACAATATTTGCTATACAAACATATCCACAAAATAACATTTCGTACTTTAATCATTACCCTGACAAATTAATTCATAAGCACCCTCTAAAAAATTCAATTTTGTCGTTTCCGGATAAAGCCGTTTCCGGTTATGTCAATAGGCTAAATAAACCTTCCGGATTTTTTTCAGTGCTCTTGCCGCAGCCCAGTCACTTCAGTCTTTCCAGATGCAGATACGGCTTGTACAACTATTCTCAGCCATCATTTTAGACACCTTGAATTAAAGTGTACTGTGTGCATAAGGATGACGTGAAAAAGCACCACAACCCGTATCAAAAAACACCAACAAGTGTAAATACAAACATGCAACTATCCAGCATGAGTATTATCTTAAAATAATCATATATTTTCATGGTTGCTATTTATCTGTTTTTTTTCCACCCGTAACAACTTTTTTTTTACTATACTTTTTCAAATTAAAATTTGATTAAATCAGTTTTAATGCAATTTTAATACCAATAAATACCTGTTAAAGTACAAATAATACGCCATCAAAACACTAAGTATACATTTTATAAAAAACTGCATAATAGGCTATTTGACAAACAATAGTTTTCAAAAGTCGTTTCTTTACAATAATTTTACATCCCGTTAACTAAATATACTTACAACTCTATCAACTAACTTCAGATGAAAAAATTACTAACTTTCATCCTGGTTGCTGACGTTATTATTTGCGCTTCCGTTGCTTGCGCAGGACATATCGATCAGTGGCCGGGTCACTTCATCAGATGATGGTGCCGGTCTGCCAGGCGTGAGTGTCCAGATTAAAGGATCCAGCCGTGGTACAACAACCGACGCCAATGGTAATTACAAATTTAATGTTTCTGCCGGTGCCCGTTTAGTGTTCAGCTATATCGGCTTTACACCGCAGGAAGTAGTAACAGGCAACCGTGCGACACTTAATGTCGTACTTCAGGCATCGGCCTCGGAACTCAGCGAAGTCGTTGTTACCGGTTACGGTAATGCCGCCCGCCGGCAGGATATTACCGGTGCGGTTGCGGCTGTTACCGGCAAAACCATTGAAAACCTACCAATGCAGTCAGTGGACCGTGCCTTGCAGGGTCGTGCGGCCGGTGTACAGGTTACAGCCCTCAGCGGTCAGCCGGGTGGTGCATTGAACGTGCGTATCCGCGGTGTAGGCTCTATTAACGCCGGTAATAACCCGCTCTACGTAATCGATGGGGTACAAGTATCTGACGGCGGTTTATCGGGTCAGGCCAGTTCAAACGTACTGACCTCGCTCAATCCGAATGATATCGAATCTATTGACATTCTGAAAGATGCAGCGGCAGCAGCGATTTATGGTGCACAGGGAGCGAACGGAGTAGTGGTGATCACAACCAAACGCGGACGTTCAGGCCGCACGAAATTCAATGTATCGGTGCAGGACGGTTTTACAGACGTACTGAAAAAACTGGATGTACTGACCGCATCGGAGTTTGCGACACTGAAAATTGAGAACTTTGTAAACCGCGCTATCCAAACGAATGCATCGGTTGAGACCGCTCGTGCATCGGCTATTACGCAGTACGGTGATCCGTCAACGGTACAGAATACCGAGTGGCAGGATGCCGTTTTCCAGCGCGGACGCCTGCGGATGTATGACCTTTCAGCTTCGGGCGGTGACGGCAAAACAAACTTCTACATCGCCGGTTCATACAACTTCCAGGAAGGCCAGGTCATCAAATCCGACTTCCGCCGGGGTACGCTGCGGGTAAACCTTGACCACCAGGCATCACCGAAACTGAAAATTGAAACATCGATCGGTTTGTCGGCAACCCGTCTGAACGGTGCCATTGCTGATGGTGCGTTTATTAACAGTCCGTTCTTTTCTGCCGCTCTGATCCTGCCAAACCAGCCGATTTACAAGGCAGACGGCAGTTTTAACGCCCCGCTTTCGGGTGCATTCAGCTATAATCCGGTGCAGAGTGTAAAGTACGAAACCCGTCTGGGAACAACCGTGCAGACTGTCAGCAACATCGCGGTTAATTACGAAATTGTCCGTGGTCTGCGGTTCCGCTCGTTCTACGGTATCGACTATGCCAATAACCTGGATAATAACTATCGCGATCAGATTGTACCGCAGTTTGCCTCAACCGGTGGTTCAGCAACAGTATCGAACCGCTACACCCTGAACTGGAATACCAACCAGACACTGAACTATAACCGCTCATTCGGCCGTCACAACATCAATGTACTGGCGGGTGCCGAATATCGTCAGGAAGTACGTGAAACGGTTGCAGCAACCGGCCAGGGTTTCCCGAACGGTTTGTTCACGACGCTGGCTGCCGCAGCCCGTCCGATTACAACAACCGGTACATACACGACCTGGCGGATTGCCAGCTTACTGAGCAGCGCCAATTATAAATTTGGTGATAAATTTCTGGCTACTGCCTCACTGCGGTACGATGGTTCGTCACGTTTTGGTGCCAACACTCGTTGGGGTCTGTTCCCGTCGGCCTCTATTGGCTACCGGATCTCGGAAGAAGAGTTCATGAAGAATGTTCCGGTCATCAAGGATCTGAAAATCCGGGCAGGTTATGGTGAAGCCGGCAACAACCTCATTTCGGACTTTGCCTCACGCGCCTTGTTTGGTCTGGGTGGCCAGTATATCGACTTACCAGGTATTCGTCCTAGCCAGCTTGGTAACAATAACCTGTCATGGGAAGTGGCCCGTACCCTGAACGTCGGTGTTGATTTTGACTTGTTTAACGGCCGTATCAGCGCGGCAATCGATGCGTATCGCAAAATAAACGATAAGCTCCTGTTATCCCGTCCATTACCAAATGACAGTGGTTTCGGGTCGATCTTCGAAAACCTGGGCAAGGTTGAAAACAAGGGTCTCGAAATCAGCCTCAAACACGTAAATGTTGATAAAGGTGGCTTCCGTTGGGAAACAGACTGGAACGTGTCCTTTCAGCGCAATAAAATTCTCCAGTTATTACCAGGTCAGAACCGGATTGGTACAGCCTTACAGGTTGGTCAGCCAATTAACATTAACTGGTATCCAACCTATGCCGGTGTTAACCCGGCAGATGGCCGCGCTATGTGGTTAGACACCCTTGGTAATATTACCTATACCTTACAGAACCGTGACTCACGGGTTCAGGGCTCACCGATTCCAAAAGGATTTGGTGGTGTAACCAACACATTCCGGTATAAAGGATTAGCTCTTGAAGTATTCTTCCAGGGTCAGTGGGGCAACCGCGTATTGAATAACAACGGCTTCTTTATGGAAAGCTCAGCTTCGGCGGGCTGGAACAATATGGCCAGTCAGCTGAACCGCTGGACCACGCCAGGGCAAATCACCAGCGTAGCCGCTCCGTACGAAGGTGGCTCAGTACCAGGCAGTTCATCGATACAGACATTCTCCTCGAAACAGATCGAAAATGCCGGTTATGTACGGATGAAACAGATTACGCTAAGCTACGAGCTGCCATCAAACATTACCCGTCGTATTAAAATGGACAAAATCCGCGTTTTTGCGCAGGGTATCAACCTCCTGACGTGGACGGCTTACACCGGTTTTGACCCTGAAATTCTGAACACCGAAATCGGCACCTATCCGCAAAGTAAGCAATTCACGGGTGGTATTCAGTTCGGCTTCTAATCAACAAACAGCATTAACTATCATGTTCAAACATATTCGTCTATCATTGACCGGCTGCCTCATTGTGCTGGCAGCCAGCTCATGCAGCGACCTGCTCATCACGCAGCCGAAACAGTCGGTTAGTTCAGACCAGGCATTGCAGGACATCACTGGTGTACGCTCCCTATTGATCTCTGTGTATGACCGCCTGCAACCGAACACCTATTATGGTGCCCGGATGATGATTGCGCCGGAGATCATGGCTGACAACGTTCGTCTGACTAACACCAATTCAAACCGTTACTTCAACGAGCGGGGTGAATGCGGTTGGCGTGCATATGCAGCAGTTCTGGGATAATTATGCGGCAATTAACGAAGCCAACTTTATCATCAAAGGGATTGACGGCTCGAATGCAACGGATGCCGAAAAAGCCCAGATTAAAGGGGAAGCACAATTCCTGCGTGCTTTATTGTATTTTGATATGGCGCGGGTATTTGCCTATGAGCCTACTAAAGTGGTGAATGGCTTCAACCTGGGTATGATTCTGAGGACCGAGCCAACGGCCGATGCCTCGCAGGCAACGTTTCTGGAGCGTTCTACGGTTGAACAAACGTATCAGCAGATCGAAAAGGACCTGAAAGACGCCATCACGAACCTGCCGGCTTCGGCTTCAGCCAACCGCCTCCGCGCTAACAAGGCAGCGGCACAGGCTCTGCTCGCCCGTCTGTATCTGTACTGGGAAAAATTCCCGGAAGCCATTCAGGCCGCGACAGACGCCCTGGCAGGTACGGGAGCGACACTGGTATCAGGCACCGGTTATCAGGCAGCTTTTACGACAGCTCCCAATCCGGAATCACTATTTGAAATCAACTATGTTCAGGCAACTGAATCACTGGGCGCCAACGAATCTATGCACTCGCTGACAACCAATCTGACAACCGGTAACTGGGGCGATGTGGTGCCGACAACTGAACTTTTAAACCTGTATGAAGCTGCTGACGTTCGCCGGGCGATGTTCTATTCGGCAACGAAATCAGGCGAAGCCGTTTTCTTCAGCCGGAAGTTCACAGGGTCACGCGGCCCGTTTACGGATAACATTCCGGTGATCCGTTACTCAGAGGTACTGCTGATCCGTGCTGAAGCCTATGCGATGTCAGGCAACAGTGCGGCGGCAATCACCGATCTGAACCGTATCCGGACACGGAGCGGGGCCACGCCCATTGCGTCAACTGTTACCGGTCAGGGGCTGGTTGATCTGATCCTGACCGAGCGTCGTCTGGAGCTGGTACTGGAAGGCCACCGTTTCTTTGACCTGAAGCGCAAGGGCCTGACGATCACCAAGGCCAGCTTATCGGCCGTTGTTCCGTACACAGACTTCCGGATTCTGGCTCCGCTGCCAAACGCGCAGGTTCAGCTGAACAGCAAACTGAAGCAAAACCCCGGCTATTAATCTCGTAACTCAAAATCTGTAAAAGACATGCGTAAAGCATTAAGTTATATTCTTGGATTCGGGGCTATGCTTTTCAGCCTCACTTCCTGCTTCGAAAATCCGTCATGGACGTACGAGGGACCAACGGTAGCTGAGTTCAGCAATCCGCGCCGTGGTTTTGCCACGCAGCCAACCAACAACGTGGCCAATGGTATCCGTACCCGCACGATTCGCCAGGGCATCGGCCGCGACAGTATTCTGGTACAGCTGGTTGGTGCACAACGGCCGGTCGCTACCACGATCAACTACAGCATCGACCCGACCAGCACCGCTGTTGAAGGAACGCACTACCAGATTGTCGGTACCAAAGGGCCAGGTCACCATTCCGCCAAACAGCAGCGTAGGCTACCTGGTTGTCCGGTTCCTGCCTGGTATTCCGGCTTCCGCTCCGACCACGCAGACGGTTACGCTGGTCACAACACTGGCTACCTCAACGGACATCAATCCAAGCGAAAACTACAAAACGTTTACGTTTACGGTTCGTAACTAAAACCGTTGTCTGTTAGTATAAACTGAAGGGGCGGCCGGCGTAACAACCGGCCGCCTTTTTTATGCCTCCCCACCACCGGAATCACCTACTTCCTAAAGACCAATAAGCTGTAATTCTGCACATTCGAGACTTTTGGTTACATTTGATTATCTGGTGGCGATATTTTCATCTGAAGGCAGTAAGAAGCGCTCACAACTGCACTTTTTTTAGCTAGTTTAGTAGCTAAAACTTAGTTACAATCTTCCTTCGCTGCCTATGAATACATTTACCAAACGGCTGCTGACCGCAATCATAGTTGTGCTGGTCAGCGCTTTGGCTTTTTACCCTAAACTGAAACCTCTTTTCGCCCCTAGACCCGAAGATAAAACAGCAGCCGGCGGAAAAGGCCGGTGGTGACAATAAAGGAGGCGGCAAAACGTCGGTCGACGTGATGGTCGTGAACATGCAGTCGCTGGACGAGAAAATCCTGACGACCGGTACCATCATTCCTAACGAAGAAGTGGAGGTCCGGAGTGAGATTTCCGGACGGGTGACCGGCATTTTCTTCAAAGAAGGCCAGTACGTAAAAAAGGACGCTGTATTACTTCGCATCAACGACGCAGACTTACAGGCCCAATTACAGAAGCTGTTATCAAACAAGCAGTTGGCCGAAACTAACGAATCGCGGCAGAAACGACTGCTCGAAAAAGAGGCAATCAGTCGCCAGGAATACGACATCGCCCAAACCAATCTCAACGGCATTCTGGCTGACATCGAAAACCTGAAAGTGCAGATCAGTAAGACGGTCATCCGTGCGCCGTTCGACGGCACTCTTGGCCTGCGCTATATCAGCAACGGCAGTTACATTTCGCCGGCGAGCCGGATTGCGACGCTGACCAATACCAGCCCTGCCAAACTAGACTTCTCAGTTCCGGCCAAATATGCTCAGCTAGTTCGCCAGGGCAGTAAAATTCAGTTCACGGTAGAAGGATCACCCCGGCAGTACGGCGGATCAGTCTATGCCGTCGAAACCAAAGTCGATCCCGAAACGCGGAGTCTGCTGCTGCGGGCCGTCAGCCCCAACAACGACCATACGCTGGTGCCGGGTGCCTTTGCCCGGATCAACGTAGTGCTCAATTCACACGGCAATGCCATTGTTGTACCAACGGAAGCCATCATCCCCGAACAGGCCGGCCAGAAAGTCTTTGTGGTCCGCAACCGCAAAGCCGAATCAGTTCCGGTTGAAATCGGCCTGCGCAACGACCGTACGGTCGAGATCCGCAGCGGTCTCCACGTCGGCGATTCCCTCATCACCGCCGGTACCCAGCTCGTCAAACCCGGCGGCGAAGTTGACATCAGAAATTTAAATTAAAGAGCGAAAGAGTGGCCGCCACCGCGTGGCGGAAGAGTGAAAGAGCGACTACCATCCGGCAGCAGCCCTTTCACCTTTACGCGCAGCGTGCCCCACTCTTTCGCTTTTCCACTCTTTCACTCTTTAAAAATATGGCTAACCTATCAACAACATCCATTAAGCGGCCGGTACTGGCGGTGGTGATGTCGCTGCTGATTTTAGTCTTCGGTGGCATTGGGTTTGCTTACCTGGGCGTACGCGAGTTCCCCAGTATCGACCTGCCGGTCGTGACCGTGTCGACGGTCTATACGGGTGCCAACGCGGATATTGTCGAATCACAGATTACTGAACCGCTCGAAGAATCCATTAACGGGATAGCCGGCATCCGGACGCTCACCTCGTCGAGCCGCGACGGCCGGAGTCAGATTACCGTTGAGTTTGAATTAAGCGTTGATATTGAGGACGCGGCCAACGACGTGCGCGACCGCGTAAGCCGGGCGATTGCCAACCTCCCGCCTGACGTTGATCCACCGATTGTGGCCAAGGCCGATGCCGACGCCAGCCCGATCTATTTTATTCAGGTCTTGTCAAAAACACGCTCTCTGCTGGAGCTGAACGACATTGCCCTGCGTCAGATCAAGGAGCGCTTCCAGACCATTCCGGGCGTGAGTAGTGTCCAGATCTGGGGGGAGAAGAAATACGCCATGCGGCTTCGGATTGATCCGGTTAAACTGGCGTCTTACCGGCTGACGGCCATTGACGTATCGAACGCGCTCCGGAGTCAGAATATCGAGCTCCCGTCGGGCAGCGTGGAAGGAGCGAGCACCGAACTGACCGTACGAACCCTTGGCCGCCTGACAACCCCTGATGATTTCAACAATTTGATCCTGAAAGAGACTAACGACAAAGTGGTTAAATTTCAGGATGTTGGCTTTGCCGAACTGGCGCCTGAGGTCGAGAAAACACTGTTCAAACGCGACGGGATTCCGATGCTTAGCGTAGCGGTGATTCCGCAGCCAGGGGCCAATCAGATTGAGATCGTCAATAATGTCTATAAAAAACAGGAGCAGATTCAGAAAGACCTGCCACCGGATGTAAAGCTGATTCTGGGCTTTGACTACACGCGCTACGTACGCAAGTCTATTGAAGAAGTTGAAGAGACGATTATCATTGCCTTTGCGCTGGTTGCCCTGATCATTTTCACCTTCCTGCGCGACTGGCGGAGTACACTCATTCCGCTCACAGCGATTCCGGTTTCGCTGGTCGGGTCGTTCTTTATCATGTACATCTGCGGATTCTCCGATGAACGTACTGACCCTGCTGGGTATCGTTCTCTCAATCGGTCTCGTTGTGGATGATGCCATTGTGGTACTTGAGAACATTTACACCAAGATCGAGGCAGGCATGAAGCCGATGCAGGCCGCAATCGAGGGCTCGAAAGAGATTTATTTTGCTGTTATTTCGACGACGGTCACGCTGGCAGCCGTATTCCTGCCCGTTATTTTCCTGCAAGGGGTAACGGGGCGTCTGTTCCGCGAATTCGGTATCGTAGTAGCCGGTTCGGTGTTAATTTCGGCTTTTGTGTCCCTGACACTGACGCCAATGCTCTCGTCAAAACTGCTCAAAAACCGGCATCGTCAGCCGTGGTTGTACCGGGTAACCGAGCCGTTCTTCGAATGGATGATCAACGGTTACCAGACCTCTCTGGCTGGTTTCCTCAAAATACGCTGGATGGCGTGGGTGCTGATTCTGGCTTTCGGCGGCATTATCTATGCGCTCTTTAAATTTCAGGCGATTCCGCAGGAACTGGCCCCGATGGAAGACCGCGGCGGTTTCCGGATTCAGGCAACGGCTCAGGAAGGGGCTACCTATGAGTACATGCTGAAGTATACGGACCAGGTAGCAGCTTTCCTTCGCGAGACCTTTGATCAGAAAGATGTAGCCGGGGTCATTGCCATTACGTCACCGAGCTTCGGCTCCGGAGCGACTAACTCAGCGGCCTTCCGGATTGTACTGGGTGACCGGCCACCGCGGACCATTTCTCAGCAGCAGATAGTCGATGAAATTACGCCGAAAATCAAGAAGTTTCCCGGTGCAAAAGCGCTGGTTATTCAGGAACAGACGATTCAGTCGGGCGCCCGTGTGGGCGGAGGCGGTGGTCTGCCGGTGCAGTTTGTGATTCAGGCTACCAGCTTCGACAAACTCCGAAAAGTGGTGCCTGAGTTTATGAAACTGGTCCAGTCATCTGACAAGTTTTCGGCTTCGGACGTAAACCTGAAGTTTACCAAACCCGAAATCCGGCTTGACATTGACCGTGACAAAGCCCTGAACCTTGGCGTTTCGGTACAGGACGTAGCCCAGACACTGCAACTGGGTCTTTCCGGCCGCCGGTTCGGGTATTTCATCATGGATGGCAAACAGTATCAGGTGATCGGCCAGATCATGCGCGACGACCGTAACGACGTAACCGACCTTAAATCACTCTATGTAAAAAACAACCGCGGCGAACTGATTCAGCTGGATAACCTGGTGCGGGTAAGTGAGCAAAGCACGCCCCCTACCCTCTTCCGCTACAACCGGTATTCAGCCGCAACGATCTCGGCCGGTCTGGCGAAGGGCGTAACGCTCGGCGCCGGTATCGACGAAATGGAGCGGATTGCCAAAGAGGTGCTGGATTCCAGTTATTCAACCGCACTCGATGGTCAGGCTAAGGAGTTCCGGGAAAGCTCGTCGTCGCTTTACTTTGCCTTTGCCCTGGCGCTGGTCCTGATCTACCTGATTCTGGCGGCCCAGTTCGAAAGCTTTGTCGATCCGATTATTATCCTGCTGACCGTGCCGCTTGCCTTGTGCGGGGCCCTGCTGTCGCTCTGGGGATTTCGGTCAGACGCTGAACGTATTCAGCCAGATCGGGATCATTACCCTCGTTGGTCTGGTTACGAAAAACGGTATCCTGATCGTGGAGTTTGCCAACCAGCGCAAAGAAGAAGGTGATAACAAACATCAGGCGGCGCTTGAGGCCGCTGTTGCGCGCTTCCGCCCGATCCTGATGACCAGTCTTTGCGCAGCACTTGGTTTATTACCGGTCGCGCTGGCCCTAGGCGCCGGCTCAGAAAGCCGGGTGTCAATGGGAATTGCCGTTGTAGGCGGGTTGCTGTTTTCGACGCTGCTGACGCTCTATATCATCCCGGCGGTTTACACGTATATGTCCGGTAACCTGAAGCCGGAAGAAAAGGCAGAAGCCGACGCCGGTCTGGTGGCCGAACCGGTTTAGCTTATTTTCATTTTGGAGCGGCTAACAGACAGGCCGCTCCTTTTTTCGTTTACGCGTTGCGTGGACCTTTAGATATACCCATTATGTACTATCTACCTGACACAGCAACTCGTATGTTAGCGGGAGTTTTTTTGTCAGGGGTAAAACAGCGAACTTGGGTCAGTCAGTCAGGAGGCGAATGTGTCTATACAACCATCGGGTATGTCCTCACATAGTGTATCCCTGACTGGCAGTACCCCTTTAGTCACAACAGCACCTATGCCGCTCATTTGTCCATGAGCAGGCCCTATGGACGAGAAACGACTTTTTTACCATGACAACACTACCTCTTCTCCGCTACAGTGTCGGCATTGATGTGGCCAAAGATAAAATGGCCCTCTGCCTCTGTGAATTACGCAGTGATCTCTCCCTACGCATTATCGCCAGTGGTAGCGTCAGTAATACACCTGAGGGCTTTGATCAGCTACATCGCTGGATAAAAACCCGGTATAAACAAACCGAACTGCCCCTGCAGATCGTCCTGGAAGCCACCGGCATCTACCATGAGTCGCTGGCCTGGTTCCTTCATCAGCAGGGATACCAGCTGAGTGTGTTGCTGGCCAATCAGGCCAGAGCCTATGCCAAAAGCCTCAATCTGCGCAGTAAAGACGATCAGGTGGATGCTCACATGCTGGCCCGGCTGGGGCTGGAACGCCGGCTGACGCAGTGGCAACCGGCCAGCGAACAGATGTATACCCTCAAACAGCTGTGCCGGGAGCGGAGCCAGCTGCAGCAGCAGCAAACACAGGTCAAAAACCAGCAGCATGCCCTACAGCACAGTAAGGGGGCCACCAGCGCCCATCTGGAGCGGCTGGCCAAACGGCTGGCGTTACTGGCCACTCAGCTGGCGGAGATCGAAGCGGACATGAAGGCACTGATCAAGGCCGATGCCTCACTGCAAAAGGCCGTGCAGCGGCTGACGACGCTACAGGGGGTGGGCTGGCTGACGGCGGTCATACTGCTGGCAGAGACCAATGGCTTTCAGTTGTTTACCAGCAAGGGGCAGCTGGTAAGTTATGCAGGCTATGATGTGGTGCGTCAGCAATCGGGCAGTAGTCTTAACAAGCCCGGACACATCTCCAAACGGGGTAGCCGTCATCTGCGCAAGGCCCTGTACTGGCCCGCGCTGACAAGTATCCGCTATCAGGGGCCTTTACAGGATCTATACAACCGGGTCTATGAACGGACCAAAGTAAAAATGAAAGCACTGGTGGCCGTACAGCGGAAGTTACTGGTACTGGCCTATAGTTTACATAAAACCGAACGGGACTATGAGGTAGCTTATCAACAAAACAGGCAGGCCCAGCGCTGCTGTCCTGCCTGAGGGGCATGCAGGCCGTGACCTGCTGCATCATCTACACAAATATATATTTTTTACCCCACAACGTTGCTTTTTAACACAGCACCTATGTGGTAATAATTTCACCCTACTTAGACTCCTCCACCGTCAGGGCCTTGGCGAACAACAGTCCGCTGAAGGCCTCCGAGGCGCGGTGTACCAGAATATTCCAGTCTTCGGCGGCAGCATCATCGGCCCCGTCGGTGATGTATTTCAGGCAGAGAAAAGGGATTTGCTCCTGCATCGCGATCAGCGCCAGCGGATAGGCCTCCATATCAACCACATTGTAGATTGTTTCGGCGTGACTCATGTCAAAGCTGTCGCCGGTTCCGCAAATACCTTGAGTCAGGCCATCGAGGGTCAATCCGTACGACAGCACCGTCGGAATTCCGGACAGTGGTGTTTCATAGAGCTCATACCCAAGCCCCCGGACATCCATGTCACGCTGTACAAACCGGGTGCAGCAAACCACATCACCTTTTTTATACACATCACTGCCCGCCGAGCCCAGATTTACAATCAGTTTTGGCCGCGACTGATGAATAGCGCGGGTCAATTTAACGGCAGCATTTACTTTGCCGATGCCCGTGAACAGCGTGCGCTGCCCGTCAAACGAAGTCCCCGCTTCCGACTCCAGTGCAAACACAAACAGCGTTTCACTAAGCGGGAATGAGGTAGTATTATTGATACGAATCATAATGAATGATTGAGTGATTGCATGATCAGCGCCATTAAGCCCTTGGCAGTCAATCGCTCAACTGGTTTTATGGTTTCTGATGCCGCATTTCAAGGCCAACGCCCCGTGGTTTAAAACCTGGCCAGACGCCGTCAGTTATTTTTTCGGGCACATCCAAATACTTCCGGTTATCCTGCCCTTTCAGGTGCATACCTATAAAAGCCGTCACAAAATGTTGGTTTATATTGTTGATACGCCGTTCATTCCAGCCAGGTTCGGCATAATGCATGTATTCGTTCCAGGATACACCCGGTTTCATCACCGCTGCCGTCGGCGCGTTCGGTGCCACATTGTGCCGGGCATTGATGTACGACAGCATGTAGCGATCGGCATTGACGGCTCCGTCGAAAATGGCTTTAACCCCTTTTTCGTAACCGGAAACATCGTCTTTTTCACCCGCAATAAACAAGGTTGGCAACCGCAGTCCTTTCAGTCCTTCAGCATCCCAGAAACCGCGCTCCATCCCCCACGGGGCAAAGGCGACAATGGCTTTTATCCTGGGATCCGGCGCGGCCGTCATGGCCGGAGAACCCGCCGCCCGTAATTTCAGGGCATCACTACCGGTACTTTGTTTGAAGAAGGCTACGGCCTGCTGACTGTAGCCGGCACCACCCACGTTTACCACGCCATACCCACCCATCGAGTAGCCGATAATGGCCGTATTCGTCGCATCGAACAAGCCGGCCATAAATGTCTTGCTGTCTTTTGCTCCCAGACGGGCCATTTCGTTCAGCACAAACAGATCGTCAAACGGGCGGTTAAGCAGCGTACTGGTAAAATTAGCCATATCCCGGTACGTCGATTCAGTATGGTCAATGGCGACGACCACATACCCCTTCGACGCCAGATTTTCGGTCAGATAGGTCATCAGATAGCGGCTCCCGGGATAGCCATGAGAGACAATAATCAGCGGAAACGGCTTTTCTTCCCGTACGGGTTCGGCATCCCGCAACGCGCGTCCCTGAAAGGTGTAGGGAATAATCGGCCGCTGGGGGTTATTGGCCTGCCCCATCACCTGGTCATACACCGTCCGGTCAGTTTGTCCCTGCGGAATCCGGGCAGGGTACCAGATTTCGATGGTTAACGGGCGGTCGTAGGTTGGTACGTTTCCGTCTTTGGCCTTCAGGATATCCGGCTGTCCCGGATTCGTCAGTTTCATGGTTCTGACCCCGACTTTGTAGGCGCCGCGCGGTGCCAGTTCCGGAGCATCCGGCAACGGATCACCCGTTATAAATTCATCCGTTTGCGCCACAGCGGCCGATCCGGCCAGTAACAGCAGACAATACGTCAGCCAAACAGTGAGACGAAAATTCATCTTCAGGATAAGGTTTAGAAATACGTGCGAATCTACGTTTTTCTTCTGCACGATCGATTACCCGCCGATGAAACTATTCGCCGCTCCGGCTATAACTTAAGCTTGACCCTCAACCTACCCAATATGGCGGTTATTCCGATCACCAGCAACGCATATAGCAGGGATTTCAGCAGGCCGATCACGCCGGTCGTCAGGATGGCCGGCAAGGTGATACCCGACAAATCGGCAACACTGTAGTATACATACGGAATCAGGTAGCAGGTCAGGGTACTGGTTCCGGCGGGCTTGATCAGATCAAACCAGCCGGCTTTTCCCTTCAGGTCAACCAGCCAGTAAATACCCGCGTACACAATCAGCGCAATTCCGCAGCAAAGCCAGATCCAGGTCGATGTTGCCTGTATTTTGGAGATAATGAAGACGTTACGGGAGATGATACCGGCGATAATATAAAGAACACCGGCTCCTGTAAGATAAACCGGAATCCGGCCAGCCTGTTGCTCCTCCTGCCAGCGGCTTACCAGCAGCGTAGTCAGGATGCCGGTAAACGTAAAGGCGCTGAACGCTCCGTTCCCCAATATCCAGTCCTGCGGACCGTCAGGCCATACCTGACGCAGCCATCCGGCATGCCCCGCCACGGGTAGACTATTAAACACAAACCAGGCGGCAACCAATGCGGCAAACTGATTCCGGAAGAACAGATACAGCGTTGCACAGGTCAGATAGGTCCAGCCGATCAGCCCCAGAATTCCCCACCACTGCGGGGTCATGCCGGTCAGGTTGTCGCCGGCACCTCCGTTAAAGCGAAAGGCCAACACCAATAACAGGACGATTCCGGCTAACTGTAAACCCGTAAACAACCACCTCTGCCCGCCGTCCCGCTTTGGGTATTGGTTCCAGATGAGAAAGAAGCCAGCCACCATCAGAATCTGAAACCAGGCTTTGCTTATCCCGGAAGCCTCTTCGTTCAGGTCAGAAATATTGACGGTAAATACGCCCATGAGGATCAGGGCAAATGACCGGATCGCGATGTGCACCAGAATAGTGGCGTATGTATCCCCTTTGGCCAACCGCTGCTGAACGGCAAACGGCACTGACATGCCCACGATAACCAGAAAACAGGGAAATACCGTATCCGCAAAACCCAGAAAATCCTGATCGGCCCGGGCATGTTCCAGCCAGTCCGGTATGCCGCTGAGCGACCACAGATCATTGACAAAGATCATGGTCAGCATCGTGATGGCCCGGAAAATATCGACAGACAATACACGTCGGCCGGAACGGGTTGCGGGGAATACTGCGGCATGTGAAGCGATCATAGGGTTCGTATTTTCTATAAAAGCAGTAACAATCGTGGATTTAAGGTATCTGCTGAAAATTACCGCATCAGTGCCGGTCACTCAGCCGCTGGATGGTGCTTCGAATGGCATCGTCGGTTTTAGACGCGCCAATGCGCTGCGCCATGTAAATACTGCGGTGACCGCTGAAGAGATACGCCACAAAACAACCGATGGCAAAGAAAATCAGGTTATCGGCGCCGAACAGTTCCAGCCCCATGACTGTACAGGCCAGCGGCGTATTGGCCGCGCCTCCGAAAACAGCAATAAACCCGATGGCCGCAAACAGATCGACAGGCGCATTCATCAGACCGGCCAGCCAGTTGCCCAGGCAGGCCCCGATAAAGAAGAGCGGCGTTACCTCCCCCCCTTTAAAACCGCTGCTGAGTGTGATCGTCGTAAACAACAGTTTCCACCACCAACTGAGCGGATCGGCCCCGCCAGGTTCAAACGCGCTCAGAATGGACACGCCCCCTACGCGCTGCGCCGTTACGCCCAGACCCAGGTAATCGCGGGTACCTAAGGTATACACCAGACCAAGCAGTACCAGACCGCCGATTACGGGTTTGAGATAAACCGAGGGAACATATTGCTTATATAGCCGCTGAAAGCCATGATTGAGCGCTGAGAACAGCAGCGCGGCCAACCCGAACGCACAACCGGCCAGGGCCGTTTTTGCCACCAGCCAGTTATGTTCCGCCGAAAAAACAGGCAGTTCCCTTCCGGAAAACAGAACTGTGTAATGCGTATGGTAAATGCCCCAACCCGAGCAGACAATGTCTCCCAGTATACTGGCCATCAGGCAGGGCAGCAGGGCACTGTATTCCATCCGGCCGATCGTCAGCACTTCGAGCGCAAAAATAGCACCGGCCAGCGGTGTACCGAAAATGGCCCCGAAACCGGCTGCTACACCGGCCATGAGCAGCGTCCGCATATCGGCTTCGGACAGCTTCAGCCAGCGACCGATCATACCGGCCAGACTGCCACCCATCTGCACGGCCGTTCCTTCGCGCCCCGCCGAGCCGCCGAACAAATGCGTCAATACCGAGGTCAGTAGCACAAAAGGGGCCATCCGGCCCGGCACACCGCCGCCGGGTTGATGAATCTCGTCGATCAGGAGGTTATTGCCCTGTTCGGTCTTTTTGCCGGCCTGCTGGTAGACCCAAACAATCAGCACACCGGCTAAGGGTAAGCCAAACAACAGAGCCGGCCAGGCTAACCGAAGCCGGGTTGCCTCGTCGAGCATCCACAAAAAGAGGGCGCTGGCTGTTCCGCCCGCAACGGCGACGGGAATTACGAGCAGGGCCCACTTGCCCACAAACCGGATCAGATTCAGGTGATCCTGCCAGAAATACGGCGGTTGTTTTGTCTGCATACCATTTACTTTATAACCGCGAAGACGGGAAGAAACGAAGGGGCACTAAGTTCTTTCGTTTTTCTTTGTGCTCCCTGCCGTCTTCGTGCCTTCGTGGCCCACGCTCATTTCACGAAAACAAAAGAACAAAGAAAGTGAGTTATATTGGCACAGTTTACCGCCAAAACAATTCCGGATATGAAAGCCATTGTGATTACGCAGCCCGGCGACGCCGACGTTTTACAGCTTCAGGAGATTCCAAAACCAACGCCCGGGCCGGGGCAGGTATTAATTCATGTGAAAGCGGCGGGCCTAAACCGCAGCGACCTGCTGCAACGGGCGGGAAAATACGGCGGCGATCCGTCGGGGCAGATTCCGGGCCTCGAAGTAGCAGGGGTAATCGAAACCTGCGGCCCCGATGCCAATCACTGGCTGCCAGGCGATGCGGTCTGTGCACTCATTGCCAACGGCGGGTATGCGGAGTATGTGGTTGTCGATGAACGGCACTGCCTGCCAGTGCCATCGGATATGCCGATGACCGAAGCCACGTCGTGGCCAGAGACGCTTCTGACCGTCTGGTCCAATATTTTCCAGTCGGCGGCTTTACGGGCAGGTGAACATTTTCTGGTGCATGGCGGCAGCAGCGGCATTGGCATCACGGCCATTCAGCTGGCGAAAGCGTTCGGAGCCGTACCATTTGCCACCGCCGGCAGCGATGAAAAAGCGGCTTACTGCGAATCGCTCGGGGCAATCCGGTGCATCAATTATAAGACCCATGACTTTGAAACAGAACTGAAGTCCTACGGCATCGACGTCATTCTGGATATGGTTGGCGGTGGCTATACCGCCAAAAACCTGCGGCTGATGCGGACGGGCGGTCGGCTGATGTTCATTAATGCCATGAGCGGGCCAAAAAGCGAAATCAACATCATGGAGATCATGACAAAACGGCTGGTTATCAGCGGCAGTACCTTGAAACCACGTGATGCTGATTTCAAAGCACAACTCACCACAGACGTGGCAAAACATGTATGGCCGCTGGTTACCCGCCGTGAGATTAAGCCGGTTATTCATGCTGTTTTTCCGCTTGAGCAGGCCACCGATGCACACCGGCTTATGGATAGCAGCCAGCATATCGGCAAAATCATCCTTACTATCAGTTGAATGGTTCAGGCCCGCCAGGCTGACGGGCTGGTGCCGGTCCAGCGACGAAAAGCCCGTGTAAAGGCGCTCAGTTCATTATACCCCAGCAGATACGAAATTTCCTTCACCGGATAGTTCCGGGCCTGTAGATAATGCAGCGCCAGCGTTTTCCGGACCTGATCGGTTAGTTGCTGGTATGAAACCCCTTCTTGCTGCAAACGGCGTTGCAGGCTGCGGGCGCTCGTATTAAAATTAGCCGCAATGGACTCAATAGTCGGTATGCCAAGGTATGCATTGGCAATCAGATACGCTTCTACCCGTTCCCGAAGGGATTGCCGGAGGACTTTTTCCTGCATCATTTCCGCAGCTTTTTTCAGAAAATACTGCTGCAGTTCATAATTCGCGGTCATAACCGGCTCCTGCCAGACCTGTTTGTCAAATCTCAGATAACAGTCCGTTCCTGTCCGGATCTGATCACACCGCAGCACGCGGGCATACTCAGCCGGTTCGGCCGGTTCATACGGCAGCCCCACTGCGACCGGCGCCATCCGGCTGAACACCAGTCCGTTTACTTCGTGCAGCGTAAATGCCAGCAGCATATCCAGCATCTGCCGGTGTATAAACGAAAGCGGTTCAGGTCCTTGAACCAGCTCCGGCGTAAACCGGATTGTGCAAACAGGCCCTGAGGTTTCTACGTCCATCCGCCATAAATCTGTCACCAGCGGCAGCATAGCCGCGGCCTGTGCGACTCCCTCCCCGATCGTCCGGCTAAACTTTACCAGTTCACCCACAATACCCAGTGCAGCCAGTTGCAGCGACTCGCCCAAATGGAGCCCCAGTAACGGATCATGGGTAGCCGCACTGATCTGTTGCCAGAGATTGATTACCTGCCGCTCTGTAAGATCCGGCAACCGGCCCGCACGAAATGCCTGTTCGTCGATCCCGTTGGCCGCGCACAACGCCGGCAGCGAGACGTTCCGCTGTACGGCATAGGCCAGCAAATGCCACATAAACTGGTGTTGGTATGCATTCATAGCAGGAAATTTTCTGCAAGGTAATGCCGGTTGTCCGCCACTGAAAGATATGGCGTGAAATGACAACTGATTGGCGGAATCGGGTAAGTCATACACCCTGCGCCGCCGGTACTTTTGTCGAAACAAAACGCAATACCGATGAAGACAGTTGCTTTGCTCCTTACCGCTCTGCTTCCGGTGACCGACGCTCTTATCCAGCTACGGACACAACCGGTTTTAGTCAGTCAATCCATTCCTTTTCAACAACAAAACCGCTCAGAATACATGAAAAATCAAGCCACTCAGGTTGTCAGTACTTTTTTGAAAGCCGTTCAGACCGGCGATCAGGCCACATTAGCCGCCTCACTTCACGATAACGTCGAATGGAATCAGCCGGGTAATAATACCTTTTCGGGCATTAAACGCTCCAAAACGGATGTATTTCAGATGGTAGGCGGCATGTTCAGTCTCACCGAAAATACCATGCGGTTAACCGACATCAAGGTGCTGGCCGAAAACGGCAACGAGATCGCCTGCCTGCTACACTGGACCGCCGCCCGCCCGACCGGCGAGGTGCTTACCGTCGATAACATTGATGTCTATACGGTGAAAGACGGACAGATTGTTAAGGCCCGGGTATTCTCGGCTGACCTTGATCAGGAAAACCGGTTCTGGGTCCGCTAAAAGCGACATATTGTTTACCACATAGGCACATAGAAAAACAAAGAATTAGTTTTCTCTATGTGCCTATGTGGTAAAATAAACAGCTCTTTGTTTACTCTCTGCGGATGGCTTCGACCGGATCGAGTCTGGCGGCCCGCATGGCCGGATACGTCCCGAACACAATACCGATCACCATCGCAATGATCATGATCACGATAAAGGTATTCCAGGTATAAGCCACGGCGAACGGCACCTTCACAAACATGGTCAGGATGGGGATCGCGGCCATTGAAATCAGAATGCCCAGACCAAGGCCAAGCAGACTGCCGAATGTAGAAATCGTAATCGACTCCGACAGGAATTGCCACAAAATATCACGCCGTTTGGCTCCCAGTGCTTTACGCACACCAATCTCGGTGGTGCGCTCGTTAACCGAAATCAACAGCACGTTCATTACCCCGATGCCGCCAACGAGTACTGAAATGCCTACAATCATCCCCATTACCACCCTAAAGACCAGAAAGCCCTTGGCGGCCTGATCAACACGCTGGTCATTGGAGTGTAGCGAAAAGTCGTCCATTTTGTGAACCATATTGGCCGTAATCCACGCTTCGATTTCCTTTTTCAGGACCGGGACATCTTCCACATTGTGCGCTTCAACAATGAATTGGGGATATTCTGTTTTGATGGTGTTTTCGTCGAACAACGTTATCGGCATGGAAATCTGACCGGCCTTAAAATCGTCGTTGCTGTTCACTCCTACTACCGTCAGCAGCAGGTCACCATAGCGGATCTGCTTGCCGATTGCGTCAGCCGGTTTATTTTTCGGGGCCAGTTTCTCCGCCAGCCGCTGGTTAATAAATGCGACCGGTTTGTGGTTACGCAGTTCGTCATCGGTAAATGCACGGCCGGCCACAAACGTCACCGAAGGCGGCGGAAGCGGTAAGGCCGTTCCCTGGATCATCGCCCCGACGTGCTGATGCGAATTGAGCAGCTCAACCTCCGCCGATTTCCGCAGCAACATATAGCCGTTCGCCGGATGCTTGAACGATTTGGTCATCGCAGTAAACCGGTCGTAGGTAAAGTAAGTATAATCAGGCTTTTCCACCCGCAGATCATTCACCAGCTTCGTGCGTTCGGTGCCGATGATGATGGCTTTGATCGAGGTAGTTTTGGTGATCTGCTCCTGGGCGTATTGCTCCAGTCCGTCAATCAGGGACAGAATGGCAACCAGGGCCGCCACGCCGATGACAATGCCCAGGATAGACAGCACGGTGTGAAAAAAGCGGTTGCGGATGTTTTGCAGGGCAGATAAAAAGGCGCCGGTAATTTTGCGGATCATTGTAATCTGGTGTTTACGGGTTCGTGGTGGCGAATGTACGAAATAACCAACTGGTGACGCACGCCATTCATCCCATTTTCAGCCGGTTTCAACCCTTTTTCTCAACCGGTCCGGTTGATCCTGGTAGTTTTGACCAATCAATCAGGACCAATATGCAACAGCTCACTCCATTCAGACGCTACGAACTTACGCTTTTGCTCAGCGCTGCCCTCATCTACGTTTCCAGACGACTGATTTTTGAAATTGCCAACATCAACGATTTTGTCGAGAGTTGTCTGCGCAACGGAATCCCGTCGTCTGTTGTCTGGCGTCAACTGGCCCAATACGACCATAGCCTCAACAACAACGTACCGCTGATCGGCGGCATGTTGTTTTTTCTGATTGCGTTTTACCTGCTGCATGAAATAGTGTTTCCGCAGCTTCAGGCGCGTGAAAGCCCGAGACAGTTACCCGACAAAGATACACTCATTATGGCCGGCATAGCCGTCATCTCCCTGTTTATCAGCACCTTTACGTATCATTATTTCAAGATGCATGTCCGGTTTATGGAAAATTCGCAGGGAGCCATTATCGGGCTTAAGGCAGAATCATTTTATCGTAAACAGTCGGTGGTTACCGATGCATTCGGTCTGCTGATCATCATTTATGCCTATGAGCTGCTGTTTCAGGGGTATGCCTTCCTGCGCCGGACCATTGCCCCCGCTTTTGCCCGCCCGTTCCGGTTTATGAGTTTTCTGCTGATCGGCGGTTTTTGTGTTTTCCTCTTTACGTTTGCCCTGAGTGCCTATGTGCCCCGCACACTTTGGCATGAACCATTCCGGACGTTACTGATTCTTGGCGGGTCCGGTATCCTGGTGTACCTCCTGCAGGCGTATCTGTTCCATTTTGTATTCCCATATCTCCAGCACCCGGACACCCATTTCTTTCTGATCCGGATTGTTACGTTCCTGTTTGCCGGACTGGCCGGGTCCCTGCTGATCTACTGGGCAGGCAGCACGTCACTGACCTACCGGCGTATGTATCCGGGAGTACTGGCCCCACACCTGTTTTTTGCGCTAATGGCACCGGCACTCATTGCCTATCTCCGCGTCACGTTCGGCCGCGAAAAAACGCAGCTCAAAACCGAAGTAACGAGCAAGGCCGCCGAACTGGCCAGTCTGCGGGCGCAGATTAACCCCCATTTCCTGTTCAATGCCCTGAACAGTCTGTATGCGACAGCACTCAAGGAGAACAGCGAAAAAACGGCCGATGGCATCCAGAAGCTGGGCGATATGATGCGGTTTATGTTGCAGGAAAATAACCACGAGCGGATTCCGCTACAAAAAGAGATTGAGTACCTGCACAACTATGTGGACATTCAGCGGCTCCGGCTCGACGACTCCCACGGCTTCGACCTGCGGCTGCACCTGCAGGAGCCGGAGCGCGACATTTACCTCGCTCCCATGCTGCTGACTCCGTTTGTCGAAAATGCGTTTAAACACGGCGTCAGCCTCCGCAACCCGTCGTGGATTTTTATTACGCTGACACTCGACGCGACCCGGCTGTACTTTAAGGTCCATAATTCGCGGCATCCGAAGCTGGCCAATGATCCGGAAAGCCATAACACAGGCGTCGGCCTCGACAACGTACGGAAACGGCTCGACCTGATTTACCCCAACCGCTATACGCTGGATATTCAGCAGTCAGAACAGGATTTCTTTATTTCGCTCACGCTGGTATACTGGTAGCCATTCTTTTTTACGCGATACCGGTTTAATTTGCCCGACGATTTTTGCCTTTGAGTTATGCACACACTTACGGCCATTGCCATCGATGATGAACCACAGGCGCTGGAAGTCATCCGGTTACATGCCGCCAGAGTTCCTTTCCTGCATCTGGCGGCTACCTTTACCGATGCCTTTGAGGCCATTACTTATCTCCAGACCAATAAGATAGATCTGGTTTTTCTGGACATCAACATGCCGGATATTTCGGGCATTGATGTGGCGACGTGTCTGCCTAAATCACCGCTGATTGTGTTTACAACGGCTTATTCGGCCTATGCCGTACAGGGATTTGATCTGGATGCGGTCGATTACCTGCTGAAACCGTTTTCGCTGGCCCGGTTTCTAAAAGCGTGTAACAAGGCGCTCGACCAGAAAAATGCCCGGTCCGGCGATCAGGCTGCGCCGTATATTTTCATTAAGACCGGCTATGAGGAAGAAAAAATCCTGCTCAACGACATTCTGTATATCGAAGCCGACGGTAATTACCTGTCATTTGTGCTGCCCAACCGCAAATTGCTGAGCCGGCAGACCATGGCCGATATGCTGCAGTTGTTGCCGGCACGGCAGTTTGTACGCATTCACCGGTCTTACATCGTTTCGGTTGACCATATTACAAAGATTGCCCGCCAGGATATCACCGTAGCGGGCAATCTTATTCCGATCGGGGCGTCGTATGAAGACGCTGCGGCAGGCATCCGGGCAAGGCTGACGGGTTAGCGGATGTTTAGTCCAGATATCAACTGCTCAAACATCAAGCTAAATGATTTATCCGGATGCTTAAACGAATTTATAATTTCTTTTTCCTGATTTGTCATATATTTTCTACTCTCATAAATCATACTATCTTTAATTTTCAACAGAACTTTATTAAATTCTTTTATTTTTTTAGATCGGATCAGATCTAATTGATCAGTCCCAAGTTTATATTTTTTTATTGTTTCTAATCCCAAAACAGACCCATCTCTAGCGGTAATTATCTCATCTTCAAACCAAAGATGTATAGAAATATCTTCGTTCGAATGGATACACGGATCTAAAACCTTGTCAACAGGAATATTTTTATTGGAAACCTTTCCGTTACAATTATCGCATGCTAGATAAAGATTATTCCAGTCATAAGCCAATTCCCTCCTTTCACTAACCTCAATAAAATGATCAACCTCTTTTGGAATACCTTTCAATTTCGTTCACAATAATAACATTTATGATAACTCATACTCATCTACGTATCAGCAATATCGTTGTGAGCATATTTACTATTATCCGGCCTTTTTTTATTACTTTGAACAAATTCACTTGTCCATTTATCTGCTTTCTCTTCTAAAATCCGCGGCTTTCCCAAACGAAAAATATGTCTCATCTATTTAAATAGTTTATCAATTTCTATATAAGAAAAATATTCTGGATTTTTAGCTAATAACTGGCTTTCGATTTTTGCTTTCTCCTCTTTGTCACCTGACTGAATCGCTTGTTTACGTTTACGGATAAGATCGCTTATCTCTTCGTTAAATGGTTGTGTATTAAATACCGGAGTTAGCAGAATTTCGTCAATCGGCTTATTTGAATATTCGTCTGTTTCGTCATTAATTACTGAGTAGCCTTCCTTGGGCTCGCAAACGTATACTTTGGCATTAGGCACAGATGCCACAATAAACGGGGAATGCGTCGTGAGAATAATCTGTAGGTTCGGGAATATAGAGGTAATGCTGCTAATAAACGTTTTCTGCCATTTGGGGTGCAGGTGGTTTTCTGCTTCATCAATCAACAATAAGCCCGGTGTCGTCAGTATTTCTTCAACAGGTTTATTGTTCAGCACAGCGACCGAATACATTTTCCCCAGCATCGATACCAACCGCTGAATCAGGAACAAATTGCCGCTACTCAGCTTATCCAGCGTTACTTCACGCCCATTCTGCACAATAACCGGCTCCAGTGACCTGCGGGCTACATGCTTCAGCTCGCCATTATTTAAGCTCAGTTTTATTATCCGCTTTAAGGTATCATACAAAAATTCACCTAATTTCTTTTCGGCCGGATCATCGCTACTGCGTAAATAGTCAAAGTAACAGATCAACGCCGTTACTTCAACATTCTTCTGAATGCCGCTTAGCGCATCGTCTAAATATGAGATTGGATTAGGAATCAGTAAATTAGTAATTACAAAAGTACCTGTAGATAGTTTAGAAGTCCAGTAAGAAGCAATAAATTTGCCTTTATATCCTTCATTTGTAAATTCGGAAAAAGCTTTATTGAAGGTTAAATTATTAGTTTTAAATCCATAAGGGCTTCCTATTTCAGACGCCTCTAAGTACAAAGAATTATGAGAGTCAAGAATTAGATTACTTGATATGAAAAAATTCTCTTCTGAAGTTATTCTCCTTTCAATTTCGTTGAACTCACCATAAAACAAAGCTCTGATCGCATCCAAAATAATAGTTTTTCCGGCGCCATTTTCGCCGGTAATTATCGTGACAGGGGCAGCTTCTTCTCTGTTAGTATCATCAATAAATGCAATATGCCCTTCTCTAAAAGGGCCAATATTTTTTATATCCAGATTTAAAAGCCGCATGTTTATAATAAATTATTACTCTTCTCAGTATACTTTTTTTGCAGGCAGCGCCTTTACCTCATGCTAATTTTGGTGACTCAACAGAGGTTTATTCATGTAATGGGCTAACGATTCATTCTGCTGTCCCACGGAAACGTTCTTCGGTAAAATTTATTACACATAAAAAGGCGGGCGTGCTGATTACCGGATCCGGTAATCAGCACGCCCGCCCATATAGATTACGATTTCTTCGCCTCCTTCGCCCAGCTGTCTTTCAGCGTTACGGTACGGTTGAAAACCAGCTTGTCGGTGGTTGAATCGGCATCGACGCAGAAGTACCCTTTCCGCATGAACTGGACGCGCTCGCCAACGGCGGCTTGCTTCAGCGATGGCTCAACCAGACCCTTTACCGTGATGAGCGAGTTCGGGTTCAGCAGTTCCTGAAAATCGCGGTCGTCGGCCGCCGGATTTTCGACGATGAACAGGCGGTCGTATAACCGCACGTCGGCTTCAACGGCGTGTTCAACCGATACCCAGTGAATCGTGCCCTTGACGTTAATGCCCGATGTATCGGAACCGGAGCGGCTTTCCGGAATATACGTGCAATGCAGCTCAACAACTTCACCGGCCTCGTTCTTCACCACGTCCTCGCATTTGATGATGTACGCGCCTTTCAGACGTACCATCTGACCAGGGGCCAGGCGGAAATATTTCTTCGGCGGATTCTCCATGAAGTCGTCGCGCTCGATCCAGATTTCGCGGCCAAACGGCACATCGCGTTCGCCCGAGGCCGGATCTTCCGGATTGTTTTCGACCTTCATAATCTCGGTCTGCCCTTCCGGATAATTTGTGATAACTACCTTAATCGGCTGATCGTCTACCACGGCCATCACGCGGCTGGTCGATTTGTTCAGCTCCTCGCGGATACAGAACTCCAGCAACCCGACATCAATCAGGTTTTCGCGGCGGGCCACCCCGATCCGGTCGGCAAATTCCCGCACCGACGACGGCGTGTAGCCCCGGCGACGCAGACCCGAAATCGTCGGCATCCGCGGATCATCCCAGCCACTGACGTGACCTTCGTTCACCAGTTTCAGCAGCTTCCGCTTCGACATCACCGTATAGGTCAGGTTCAGCCGCGCAAACTCATACTGGTGCGACGGGAAAATACCTAGTTGCTCGATATACCACTCATAGAGCGGCCGGTGTACTTCAAACTCCAGCGTACAGAGTGAGTGTGTAATGTTTTCGATTGAATCCGACTGACCGTGGGCGAAGTCATACATCGGGTAGATGCACCATTTGTCGCCCGTCCGGTGGTGATGCGCGTGCTTGATCCGGTACATGATCGGATCGCGGAAGTGCATGTTCGGTGAGGCCAGATCAATTTTGGCCCGCAGTACCTTCGCTCCGTCCGGAAACTCACCGGCCCGCATCCGGCGGAATAGGTCCAGGTTTTCATCAATAGACCGGTCGCGGTACGGGCTTGGTGTGCCCGGTTCCGTCGGTGTCCCTTTCTGAGCCGCGATCTCTTCCGCTGTCGAATCATCAACGTAGGCCAAACCCTTCTGAATCAACGACTCAGCAAATGCATATAATTGGTCGAAGTAATCCGATGCATAGAATTCGTTTTCCCAGTCGAACCCTAACCACCGCACGTCAGCCTTAATCGACTCCACGTATTCGGTGTCTTCGGTCACGGGGTTAGTGTCATCGAAACGCAGGTTGGTCTGCCCGCCATATTTGTCCGCCAGACCGAAATTCAGACAGATCGACTTGGCGTGCCCGATGTGGAGGTAGCCATTTGGCTCAGGTGGAAAACGCGTGTGCACACGACCACCGTTTTTGCCACTGGCAATATCTTCTTCTACGATTTGTTCAATGAAATTAAGCGAACGTTCTGCTTTTTCATTTGATTCTTTAGATACTTCGGCCATAATCAGGTTTACTCAATTAAGGACCCGAAATTAAGGCTATTGGCTGGGAAGAACAAACAATTACTCCGGCACCAGTTCATATTCGTTAATGCTGTTGCCCGTCTTCCGGCTTTCGGCTGTTCGTTGCATATTCATATTGGTAGCGGTCGGCAGGCTCAGAAACAGGTATTCAATCGTACCGACGGTGCCGGTCGGGTTCGGTTGCAGCTTTTCCAGGATCAGCCGTGTGTTATCCGTCGACACGCTCCACGTACCGGTCAGAGTACGTCCGTCGATGTCTTTCAGCGTTACCTGATCCTTTTTGGTCAGGTCGAGCCGGAAGCCGCTGTAGCCCGGTTTTACGTTTCCGGTGCCCCCATCGGTATACACCACCGTCGTTCCTTCCTTCACCGACTTTGCCTTCCAGACCTTGCCGATCAGCCCGTCGATGGGTGTCACCGCTTTGGGCTGACAGGCGGCGTAAATGAATAATGTAAACTGGATAATGAATAATGTGCTCCACTTCCGGATAAACGTCCCGATACCTCTACCCTTCTTTTCATGAGTCATTATCCATTGTTCATTATCCATTCCCCATTGTTCATTATACATTCTACATTCATTATTTATTACGTTTCTCATGGCTTCATCAGCTTATGTCGTAACAGGCCTTTATTTGTCTCTGCGGTCATGATGAACAGCCCCCCGTCCAGACCGGCGGTCGGGATGGTTATCTGCCGGTTGGGAACTACCCGAACGGTTTGCGTCTGTCGCGGGCGCCCCTGTAGATCGAATATCGTGATCGGGGCAAATCCCGTTACTTCCGGTGCAAACTGAATCAGCGCTTCGTCACCGAGCTGCGTCACCTGCCACATCAGTGCTACCGGTTCTTTCTTCACGGCCACCACCATTTCTTCGGTTTTTGCGCTGGCAATGTTGCTGTACGGCGAGTTACCGGCCACATTTTTTGCCCGCAACCGATAGTAATACACGGTCTGCTCCTGTAACCCTGTATCGAGGTACGAATTCGTGCCAAACGCGACTTCCGCGACCACCGTAAAGGTACCGGCCGGAGAAAGCGCCCGTTCCAGCACATAGCCTGATACGATGTCGGTATTGGCTGACCAGTTCAGGCGGATCCGGTCAAAATCAGTGGCAACGGCCGTCAGGTTCTGCGGTGCAACCGGTACTGGCGGCGGCAGTGTCGTCGCATCAGCCACGTTCGAATAGGCCGATGTCCCGATGGCATTGACAGCTCTGACTCTGTAGTAGTATTTGGTCAGAAACGTCAGGCCCGTACTTTGGTAAGTCGTCACGTTTGCCCCGACATCAGCAATTTTGGTAAAGTTGACCCCATCCGTTGACCGCTCAATCTGAAAGCCGGTTTCATTCCCCGACAGATCGGCCCATTGCAGGTTGATCTGTGTCGACGATACCGCCGTGGCCGCCAGTCGGGCCGGGGCGGCGGGCGGCACATCGGCCGTCGTGGCATCGGCTATGTTTGAATAGGCTGAGCCACCTCCCTGATTCACGGCGCGGACACGGTAAAAGTAGCGGGTCGCCGGATTCAGACCCGTGCTCTGATAAGTCGTCGCGTTGGCCGGCACATCAGCAATTTTGACAAAGTTGATCCCATCGGTTGACCGCTCGATTTCGTAACCGGTTTCCGTGGTTGCGTTATCGGTCCAGCTCAGATTAATCGTGGCCGACGAAACCGCCGTAGCCACTAAAGCTGTCGGTGCAGCCGGTGGCGGTACCGGAGCGGCCGGGGTTGTCGCACAAACCACATCGGAGTACGCACTCGCCCCAACGGCATTCAACGCCCGCACACGGTAGCAATACTGAGTCGAACCAGTCAGGCCGGCATCGGTAAAGGTCGTTGCATTCGCGCCGACATCGGCAATTTTGGTAAACGTACCCGTTGAACTGCCTGCCCGTTCGATCTGGAAACCCGCTTCGTTGTTCGACAGGTCGGCCCAGTTAAGCACAATGGCCGAAAATGACGTTGTCTGTGCCGTCAATCGTGCAGGGGCGTTCGGGACGACATCGGCCGTCGTGGCATTAGCCACATTAGAGTATGCCGACTGTCCGCCCTGATTTACGGCCCGAACGCGGTAAAAGTAGCGGGTCGCCGGATTCAGGCCTGTATTCTGGTAAGTGGTTATATCCGGCCGCAGATCAGCAATTTTGGTAAAGTTGGTCCCATCGGTCGAGCGTTCCAGTTCAAAACCCGTTTCGTTGGTAGCGTTGTCGGTCCAGTTTAGGTTGATCTGAGACGACGACACCGCTGTAGCGACCAGCGTTGTCGGTGCAGCCGGTGGCGGAACCGGCGGGGTCGGAGTAGTGGCGCAGGCCGTATTCGAGAAGCCCGACCCGCCCGAACTGTTTTTGGCCTGCACCCGGTAGCAGTACTGCGTGTTCGGCGAAAGGCCCTGGTCGGCATATGTCTGCGTGTTGATACCCAGATCGGCGATTTTGGCAAACGGCCCGCCCGGCGCACTCGCCCGTTCGACCTCAAACCCCGTTTCATTATCGGCCCGGTCGGTCCAGCTCAGGTTGATCTGCGTGGATGAAGCTGCAACTGCCGCCAGATTAGCCGGTGCTGCGGGAACCGGAATGGGCTGGGTTGTTCCGCAGACGGTATTGGAAAAACCCGACCCACCCACACTGTTTTTAGCCTGCACCCGATAGCAGTACTGCGTGTTCGGTGTCAGGTTCCGGTCAGAATAGGTCTGTGTGTTAATGCCGAGGTCAGCGATTTTAGTAAACGGTCCGCCCGGCGCACTCGCCCGTTCGACCTCAAAGCCCGTTTCGTTATTCGACAAATCGGCCCATTGCAGGTCAATCTGCGTCGACGAAATGACGGTGGCCGCCAGCCGTGCCGGCGCTGTCGGTACAGTCTGTGAGGTGGTCGCACAGGCAACCGATGAGTACTCATGGCCGTCTTCAAAAATCCGGTAGCAATACTCCGTTCCCGGCGAGAGGCCGCTGTTATCGGTATATTCCCCGCCGTCGGCCAGGGTTGTGGCAATACGTGTCCAGCTACCGTTCTGCCCCGTACGGCGCTCAATGGCAATGCCGCTTTCCTTACCATAGCGGTTCCAGGTCAGCTTGATTGACGTACCCGAAAGGGCCTGTGCCTGTAAATTAACAACATTGGTGGGTGCCAGCGGCGTGGTGAGACAAGGCACGTTTGAATAGCTAGACGTACCACCGGAATTGCGGGCCCGCACCCGGTAACAGTACTGAGTTCCGCTGGCCACACCATTGTCGGTATACGTCGGCGTCCGGCTGTAGGCTACGGTCTGGATCAGCACGAAGCCACTACCGGCATTATTGCTGCGCTCGATCTGGTAGTCGGTTGCCGTACCGCCGGAGCCGTTGTTCCAGACCAGCCGGATGCTGCTCCCCTGCAACGTCAGCGCCAGCCCCGTCGGTGCGCCCGGCGGTTCGGGGGGCGTTGAAATCGAAATTTCATTTGAATAGGCCGAAGCACCGGTTGCAAACACGGCCCGTACCCGATACGTCCCGCCCCCGACCGAATTGTCGGTATACGTGGTCACGTTGGCACCAACCTCCCCGATTTTGGTAAAGCTGGTGAAGTTATTCCGTTCAATTTCAAATTTAGTTTCTCCCGTCGAATTATCCCGCCACGTCAGCACGACGCGGTTGTAGGCCGGCGCTGTAGCAGCGAGGTTTGACGGAGCCGTTAACTGGGCGAAGGCAGAGCATGACAACAGAAACAGCACCCCGCATAACCACACCCTGTTCGTATACGTTTTCATAATTACTTCATGTCTATAATTACGCGGTTCGATAATCCGGATTCGCGCCCGTCGGGATTAATAACTTTTATCACATACTCATTTTTCCCTTTACCCGGCTGCCGGTCGGTAAAGGTGGTTTCCCTGTTGACAGCCCCATAGCTTTTCATGGGATCCGGTGCATTGGCCCGATAAATGATATACCGGCATAAGGCATTCGGGTATTTCCAGGTCAGCACAATGGTCTTCTTATCCGCCGATAGCATCGCCGATAGATTCTGAGGTGCCTTAACAGACATTGGCAGTGTTTTCAGATCCAGAACCGGAGATACGGCCGACCGGAGTCCTGACGAATCAACAGCCACTAAGGCATAGGTATATGGCATACCTGATTTGACCGTCACGTCCGCATACCGGGTTACGGCAGACCCTATCTTAGCCACTTCGGTCCAGCGTTCCGTAGCGGCACTCCGACGCAGCAGAATCTGCTCCCGGACATCACTGCTACTACTTTTTGCCCATTCCAGCGTCAGGGCTGAATCACTGGCGACATAATGTGTCAGAATCGGCGGAACCGGCGGAATGCGGTCGGGGCGTTGTAAAATCAACACATCCGAGGGTTCACTCGGGTTATAATTGCGGTCATAGGCGATTACCCGGTAGCAAAGGCGACGACTCAGGGTCTGTAGCGATGTAGTATCATTGAATACACTCACAGCCAGATAATTACCGGTTCTCGGCGTAAAGACATGCGCAGGATCATTGGCCATGACAACCGCATAGCCCAGCAAATCGGCCTCCGGACTTGTATCCCAGACAATTCGTACAAAGCCGGTGGTATCAACATACCCCTGCAACCCTTTGGGTTTGGCCGGGCCTTTAGTATCCAGAAACGAACACTGAACCGGCAGTGACGGGCTTTCATTTCCGGTCGTATCGACGGCTGTTACCCGGTAAAACGCAGGCAGATACGGAATAGCCGTAGTATCAGTAAATGTCAGCTGATTAGCCGGCAGCAGTTTAGGTGTCAGACTGACAAACGGGCCTTCAATTTTCATCCCTTTACTAACCTGGTATCCTTTAAAGTCGCCCGGCCGGTTCGGATACGTCCAGTTTATCTGCACTTTACTCCCGCCTGTGTGCTTCACTTTTACCTGCTGAACCAGCGCAGGCGGTGTCTGGTCGACGCTCCGTACGGTTAGTGTGGAGGGTATACTCAGCTCACCGAACGGCGTAATGCCAATTACCCGGTACAGATAAGGCTGATAATTCCGGGCGGTAGAATCAATATAGGTAATCCGGTCAGCCCGGCGGCTGTCCGGCGGCTGTAACCACGGGCGGCGCGTCAGTCGCCGGAATGTCTTTCCCGCATCTGCCGACCGTTCAACATAATAAGCCGTAAACAGATTATCCGCGATACCTCTGTCCCAGCTGACCCGTACAACGCGGTCACCGGCTTCATACTGTAACGGGATCATGGCCGGCCGCTCGCTTGCCGGCAGGTTAATCACGCTCGTCTGACCGGCTTCGACCGGTAAGCCTGTCGGCTTGTTGTTGACCGGCGGCGAAGGGGGCAGCAGCGGGTAAATGTAATACCGGTACAGGATGCCGGGTTTAACATCCTTATCCAGAAAGCCAAGTCCTAAGCCACGGGCATGGATCGGGTTCACATCGGCCTGAATCAGTGCCAGGGCAAAACCCAGCTGATTCTGTTCATGCTGCCGCAGGGCCTTGCCCAGCGTGATACCGTCCGAAAGGTCAACATCCGATTTTTTTCCGTACAGCAACTGCACACATAAACCGGCCAGCGTATCACGCGGACCCGCTTTCTGCTTCCACTCCTCAATTGTCCACGGACGTATGGTCTTCTGATAGTCAACCTTAAGTTTTCCGTCCGGTCCGATGCTGCGCCTGGTCAGCAGGTAGCCTTCGCCGCGCAGGGCCGCCCGCCACAATGTCGCCTGATCGGGCGCCCACCGTACAGCGATCGAATCACCATAGGCTTTACCCATAATCATGACCCGATAGACGGTTGTATCGCCGTCGGTCCGGGCAGACGACTGTCCGCCCTGCTTTACCGCCGGTTTAGTACCCTGAGCGAAAGCCCCGCTTACCAGCAGCTGCAGCATGCCGGTAACCACTAGTAGATGCCGCAAGCGTGTCATTTGAATTTGATAAAGAATAGACCTGTACGATTTGTATTCAGCATATCGGAGAAGGCTTCCGGTGATAAACAGTTGCCTTCTTTGTCCCAGAAACGATCACTTACCCCGGCAGGGTTGTTCAGACTGTAGTTTGCTACCTTGGTGGCCGGCAGCGTCCATACCTGCACACTGACCGACGAATTTTTCTGATAGCGCAGCGGCTTGTAGTAAAAATCTTCCGGATTTTTGAACCCTGACGGCGAAATGTTGCTCAGCGACTTATAGAAAAAATTCTCGTTCATTTTGCTGTCCGCTTTCATTTTAGTCACTATATAAGCGACATAACAATTTGACTTTATGATAAACGTAAAGTTGACCGGTGGCCAGAATTTGTTATACGCCATCGCATTTACCGTTGCCTTTTCGATAGCAGGAATGAACGCGTCAAAGTCATCGGCCTTCATGTTGTCGTAGAACGTCGCTGTTGTCATCGACACGAACATGGCATCCGTAAAGGTCTTAATCTGCTCCTTGGTCATCCCCATATTCGTGCACACAAGCTTCAGCTGCTTATCAATCGCCGTGGCATAGTCAATAGACAAGGGCTGGAGTTTTTCTTTCACTTCGAGCAGCAGATCAGCGGCATCTTTAACCAGCGTATTGGCGTAGAGCTTGTGGAACGGCGTCGGGTCCAGCACTACGCCTACCCGGCGCTTGCCCTGACTCATTACCTGAGCGGCTGTTCCGGCAGCAATCATGACATCTTCCCCCGTAATCTGATTGGTTTCATAATACGCTTCGGAACCCATCAGCGCTTTATCGACATCCTTGTCTTTTATCGGTGGCTCCGGTCCTTCAAACAAGCTGTTTGTGTACACCATTTGCCGTGATAAACGATCAGCAGCACTCCATACGGCCGGCACGTTGTTCCCTACAGGCAGATAGTTGAAATAGTTCATCATGGATAGCGTGGGATTTACGAAATCCTTAAACCAGGCATTGCTGTTCCAGTCAACCTTTAACCCGATCAGCGATGGTAAAAACTTCCCGTTACCCAGGTCTTTCGAACGCACCTCATAGGTGTCGAAGTTTTCGCTTGTCCCCATCGGGATGATGTACATATTATCAGCCAGTGTACTGGTATAGGCCGGCAGCGGAATTACCTTTTCCTCCTGCAATGAATTAAAGGCAACCATAGCCAGCTTTTCGCTCAGCGTGTTGAATTTGCTGGTCTGGAAGTAATAAGTATAGAGTACCTGTTCCAGCTTTTTACCGATGTCATAATCCTGCTGATAATCGTAGAGCCGGACCAGCTTGTTGCTTTTACCTGTTTTTGAGAGATCTACCTGTACCACACTCGTACCGTCGCTGTATATTTCCGGTTTTTTGTCCAGGTAAGAGCCAATGGCAGCATTTGCCTTCGTGTTAACGGATGCTGCCGTAACCTGACCGCCGATACTTGCCTGCTGACCGATATTTCCTGCCATCACGGCCTTACCGGAACCTGAACCGGAACCTCCGCCAGAACCATTGAGATCAAACAACTGGCCGGTGCCGGCGCCAACGTTTGCTGTGATTACACCACTGTTGTTGCTTCCTGTTCCGCCGGAGTTCATCCATCCGGTCGCCACATAGAAATTTTTGGCAGCTGCCTTCTTTTTCATTTCGGCTAATATGGCTTCCTGTTCCTTGATGTACTTCGCGGTCGGTACACGGACTAACTCGAACCGGTATAGCTGATTGTTTTTCAGCACTGCCTGCGACATGTCATAGGTGACGTGCAGTTTGTCAACAAATTTGGCATCCAGCAGAATCGCACCAGCCTTAGTGTTCGTGTTAAATGATCCGCCGAAACCCGGTGTCAGCCGCACTTTCAGGTTAAAATCCGCCGTATTGTCCAGATTATCAATGCAGCAGGTTTTCGCCATAAACTCAATAAACGTCGGCTTATTCTCTCCTTTCATAAAGTAGCGCTGCCCCTCAAAAGGATACGAATAGGCAACCGTCTTGTTGTTGCCCTCGCGGGTCAACGTCGTATTACACTTACCGGTCCGGAACGAGACTTCCATGACCGTTTCCTTTACTTTACCATCTTTCGTTTTGAACTCCTTGAACGCACCGCCCGGCTCGCGGCGGAGGGCAACTAATCCGAGCGTTAGTTTGTAGTCTGTTTCCGGCGCAAGGGCAGAGTTCCGGTAAAACGTAGCGGTGTAATTATCGTCTCCGTCTTCACTTTTGCCGTACCGTAACCGGCCGCTGTCGTCATTGATACAGTCTTTAAACGCATTGTAATTTCCGCCAAGCGACTTTGGTTTAGCCAGAAACTGCATGCCGGCCTTGTAGACAATCCGGAAGGTGAGCGTTTTCAGCACATGCCCCGCCTTATCAGTTGAATCCACGTCAATGTTTGTTTCTACCGGGAAGTTGAATTCCGCATAAAAAGGCGACATGATCGATGCATCCTTATCGCCGTCGGGCAACAGCGTAGAAATCAGCGGTAAATCCCCGAACGGATCAATCGGTAGCTCCTTCGGAATACACTGATTCTTGATATTGTATTCAACATGGGCAGAGCAACTGCCACGGACCAGACCTCCCAATGCCCTGTAGCGTAACATGACACTCCCCTGCAACCAGATCGGGTTTACCATCCCGGCCTGCAGCAAAGCCGCCGCCTGCCCGCTGAGGGCTTCTACCCGGCCCTCATAGAACCAAAGATCCACGTCTATGCTGAGTGCAAACCCCAGATAGGCATATAACTGGGCTACGGCATACCACCCGTTGAACCCCGGCGTACTGTAGTTGGCGCAGGGGCCGACCTGTTTGAGTACAAAATCATACCCCATCCCGATGGAATATTCAAACACAAAAGGCCCGAATGAATTCTCGACAGGCTTGTCCAGCGTACCAACCCCGGTAAAAGCGCCAAAGGCCAGCGCCGCCCCGTTTTTACTGCCCGCAAATACTTCTGACGGTTTGTAATGCAACCGCTGTAGCATATCCGCCGGAATCCCATACGGAGGCGGTGGCAGTACCCCGAATACATCCTTCGGCACATAACTGCCCATCAGGAAGTACGAATTCATTTTGAAGAGTTCGGCCCCTCCGGCCATTAAACTCAGATCGACGCGGGCACCATTCGGATTCCCCAGAGCGGCATAGAAATCCCCGTTACTCCAGTTCAGGTAAATACTCCCCGGCACCGTTCCTGTTACCGAAAAGTCAGCCAACGACTGCTGGGCTTTCAGGTTCAGATCCCCGCTGAATGTACTCTCGGTGATGTTGATGTTAATCAGCGCCTTTCCGGTAGCCAGCGGATTGGTATAGGTCGGCGGTTCATTACTGTGCAGCAGATAAGCCGCCGCATCAATCGTTATCTGCATCGGATTGAACTCAACGGTCAGCGTGCCGTCCAGGTTCAGCAAGCTCCCCTTGATCGGCGTTCCCATAATTACGCCCGCCTGTAAACCCAGGGCTTTCGGGTTAGGCGTAAGCGTAACCGTTCCTTTTTTGGTGTCTACAACCTGATTGACGTTCTTGTATAACCCCCCCCGGAACGCCTTCAGAAACAAGCCCGTAGTACCCAGCGCGATTGGCGTCAGCAAGGGAACGACACCACTGACAAAATAATACTTGTACCCCTGAGCGCCCGTTGTCCGGCCAAACCGCGCCTGGACTTTCAGGCCCGATGCAAACCCGACATTGAGCGTAGCATCTCCGTAGAAGCCATTACCCCATTTGGGATCATCCCGTACAAAATCAATGTTTGCATTCACCCCGACCGGCCCGATCTTTCCATCAACATTAATTTTATCGATCAGAAAGTCGTTGTACCCCCAGTCTTCCCATTTGGCCCCGACGGTAAACCGTAGACGGGCTGTTGTTGACCCCTTCAGCGCGTAGCCATCGGCCAGATCAAGGTTTCCGGTAAAACCCAGATCCTTCGCGATCTGACCATTCTTCAGGTTTTTAGGCGCTACAGGCTCCAGCAAACCGACATTTGTCAGTGTAAGCGGGAAACCGCTGTCGCCTTCTGCGCCAAGGTACCGCTGCGGGGAATTAAAGGAAAGGTTTTTCAGGCTGAAATACGGCGCATCGGTCATCACGGCCAGCTCTTCAAACGAACAGGCGGTAATTTTGGCAATACTGATATCGACATCCAGCTTTCCGTTAAAATTAGCTTTTGCCGAAAAACTGCCGCCGACGTATTTAATATCGATGTGAGAATCACTGTTTACCTGTAAATCTGCCCGCCAGACGTCAACGTGCATATTATCAGACGGCTTCACATTGAATGTCAGGTCTGTACTATTCGGATTATTGGCAATGGTTGCCGAATAGGATAACAGAGAAGGGGTTCCATCGTCTTTTTTGAACAAAGGCAGACCGATCCCGCCCCGCATGTTGGCTTCCTTAAATTCACTGTTGACGAACGTTCCGGTGATTTCGTCAACCGAAAGTCCCCAGCTCTTTAATTGGCCGTCGCCCAGGGTAAGCACATTCTGGAGGAATATTTTACCGCTAAACCCGTTCTGCGCATCATAAAGCAGTTTCTGAACACCGCCGGTCAGTGGCTTCCCCTGCTTATTGAGTTTGGCAAAAACGCCTCCGAGTTTCAGTTGAAGCAGCGGGAAATAGATCCCTTTCCACAGATTACCCATATTTGTATAGTCTGCGGGGAAACCATTCGGATTGTCGTTTTCGCTGTTATCGTACGTTCCTTTGGTGACGTTGCCATTCGCATCTGTCATCGAAAAGACATAATCCTTGAGGCTGCTGACATAAAAATCATCGAAGGTGACATCGGCGCTCCAGTTGTTGAAGTCCGGCGTATCAACGGTAGACGTCAGTAACAGTTCCAGGTCGTTCCCGTCGTCTGCCCGGTGCAGACCAGGCGGTTTCAGCCCTGCTGCAATATGCATGCTCTTGAAACCCTCCCCGTCAAAGACCACATACGTTACCCGGTCCTGCAACGACTTAAAGGCAACCGCCCCGCCTTTCAGGCTCAGCAGGCTGGATGCCGGCATGTCTTTCGCCAGATACAGAATTTTATCGCCACAGGTGCCGTCCGGCTTAATACACAGGTGATAAGCTGCCAGCGGAATGCCGTTGAACTGCGCACTCAGCCCGGGCGACTCAATAAAGGTGGTTGCATTCAGCCAGGCATCTTCAGGTGTAAAAAACACATCGGTAATGGCAATATTGGAGCTGACCGGCCCGATTTTCTTGTCAATGCCGAACGGAACTTCCATGCCAACGCTTTTGGCAACTTCGCCTGCCTGCGACAACAGGTGCCCGGGGAGTGCCTTCATCTGGTCACTCAGTTTCTGAATCTGGCTCCCGACGCTATCCGCGTTAGCGGTACTGATCTCTGGCATTTTAGGCGGTTCGAGTGCCGGCTTACTGGCCTTCGGTAAAATGCCCGGAAAATCACCGCTGCGGATCGCCTGAATATACCCGCTGATCACCTCGCCCGCCGCGTTGCACTGCACATTAACCAGTTCTACCCGCAACTTGAAATAGGCATTATTTACCAGCGGCATGGGGACTGTCGCGTTTCCGGTCAGTACCCCGTTTACCTCTTTTACGCCGTCGGCGGTCTTCAGGAACGTTACCGGAAAACCGGCGATAGTGGCCTTACCCGCTTCCAGCGCCGGCTTGTTATTTACGGTTTTATCTGAAACGGTGTATTTGCAGGAACATGTTGCATCAATCGGGTTGGATTTGTAGGCAACCGCCGTTTTGCCCTCCGGCTGACTGCTTGTACCGCCCAGGCCCGGTATCGGCACAATCGGTGTCTGGGCGATTTCTATGCCCGGTTTAAGGTTGCCGACCGGCCCGCTGCCGTACGTAAACACACACACCGGACTTTTGCCGTCGTTCAGGAAATTCAGTTTTTTGCTCCGGTCGATGGCCTGTACGCGCCAGGCGTACCGCTTGCCAACCGTCAACGGCGGTTGTGTCGGCCCGTACAGGAACGTACCGGTACGGAGATTACGCACCTCGGCACCCGATCTGGGCAACGCTACGGCATCAATAAAAACGTTCGGGTCTATATTCACCTGCGGCAGCTCAACAATCCGGAGCGTGTACTCAACCTGTGCCGGCGAGACGCCGACCGGCGGCGTCCAGGTAAACACCAGCGACTGCGGGTTGGTCGGCACCACTTCGGCATCGCAGAGCGGAGCCACCAGAATCGGCGGTTCAACAGCCCGCACCTGAATCGGGGCCGAGCAGCCAATCGGGAAATCGGCCGATAACGGCTGCCCGAATAAGGCTGCGCCCGTCGCTGAACGGCCCTCATTATACGCACGTACACAAAGCTGGTAAAACCCGTCAGGCAACGGCAGTCCCTGTGCCAGCCGGGCCTTGTCGATACCTGCCACCTCGATCTGATTCAGGTCAAACAGGCCCTCCAGATCGGCCCGGGTCAGGAGTTTCTGGCCGGGCGGTACCGTCACCGGACGCAGCGGCCGGTAGTTGGCCGATGTCCGGATTTCGACCCCGTTATCGCCGGTCAGCTGACCCGTCAGCCGGACCTGATACGTGGTCTGGCTGGTGTTGATGATCACAATCCGGACCTGCTGACCCGCTCCGGCGTAATCCTGTAAATAGGCACTATAGGGCGGTACCACATTAACCTGAATCTGTAGCGGAAAGGTCTGTGCCACTGCTACGGCCGACACCAGCAGGGCACAGCTGATCAACAGCCAGCGAAGCGCGGATTGCAAATCCGCTTTCAGGTGGTTCGGGATTGTAAATCCCGAACAGCGGGCGTTAGAACGTGATGCCATAACCAAGGTTCCCACGGAATTCGTTGAAGGTTTGTGAAGCAATACCAGTGTTTGAGTTCAGATAGAGCAGCGACAGGCTCAGGGTCTGCCGCTTTGCAATCTGGTAGCCGGCGTTGGCCGATGCATTAATGACCTTGCCCATAATGCCCGACTGCTGATTAACGAGGTAGCTGCCGTTGAGGGAGGTCGTCAGTTTATTTTTCAGGAACGACTGGGTAGCGCCGATGGTGGGGCCGAAAAACCGGACCAGACGGTTTTCGGCACCCACGGCCACCGGCAACTGCGTTTCGGTGTATGACACCATGCCATTAACACCCCACCCTGTCGCTGTCTGCTGATAAAAGTATCCCAGATTCAGATTAATATTCGTATTCTCGGTCTGTCCCGCCGTGCTGGCGTTCAGATCGCTTAGTTTCTGATAGGTTGTCGTCAGGGTAAATACCTGCATGACTTCTTCCTTCTGAAGGGTGTAGCGCAGGTTGGTAGTGGCCGACAGGTTGTTCTGGGCCAGTTTCAGGGTATCAATCAGCGGACGGATACCCGCCTGCTGGCTGATGCCGTAGTTGGTCAGCTGGAGGTCAAGGCCGAATTTGGTGCCGGGATTATAGCTCACCACCAGCGAGCCGATTTTCCGGCCGGTCCGGGCATTTTTGTTCTGGCCCAGATTGTCGAACTGTACCCCATAGCTGCCTGATAACCGGAGTTTGCCCTCTAATACCGACAGGTTCGGGGCCACGGCGTAACTCTCAATATCTGACTGAAAGTAGTAGGCCCCCATCGTCTGGAAATTCGGGTCGATCCGTTTGTACTGGAGCTTGATACCCGCGTTTTTACCTTTGTAGCCCAGCGCGGCCTGCGTTGCCTGCGTCAATTGGGTCGATAGCCTGGGCGTAAACAACTGACCGAAAAAGCGTACCAGCGGGGATTTTCCTTCGGCCGAGACCTCACTGGCCCGCACATCCCGCGTGTAGGCACTGACGGCCGCGTCGAGCTCGACGGTAATGTGTTTGAGAATAAGCAGCCGCGAGGTAGCCCCAACGACAAGGTTTTCAGCCGGCTTGACCGTCTGCGCTGCTGTTGGCGCAACCGACTGAATGGACGTCGAATCGTCGGCAGCCCGCAGCATGACCAGATCAACGTAGTTGCCGGACGTACCGTAACCGACTTTAACGGCATACCCCGTCCGTTTATAGGACGGAATGACATCCGGTTCGGCGAGGGTAGACGCAATGGCCTTATTGAACCGCCCGTACACCGCTCCCAATCTCAGTTTACCGGGATTCAGTTCAACGCCGCCGCCCAGAAACGTGTGGCCGGCCAGCGTAAACGGTGAAAAGTTGACATTCCGGTAACCGGCATGTACCGTCGCCCATTTATAGGTTGGCGACACCCCGAACTGATTAAACGGCTGCCGGAAACTCGTCCCCTGATTCCCCAGTACGGCCGAAAACGGCAGCGCAATACCGCCCGGCAGGCTGACCGTTACGTTCCCGCTGATGCCGAACGGTGAGGGCTGGTTGCGGCCTTCAATACCGCTGGCCATATACAGACCGGCATAGGCATTCAGTCCGCCCGACACCTTCACGGGTGACGACTTCTTCGGGGTCTTTCCGGTCGAATCCGGTGTTGCCTGAGCCGCCACCCGGCCGGAACCAGCCACCAGCAACCATACCGTTATTAAAACCGGCTGTAAAACGTAGCGCATAGACAGAGCGTTTACATACTCTGACAAAGCTACTCCCGCAACCAAAGGCAATCAATCGGATAAATGTATGACCGGACAACTACGCACCCGGCAACAATGAGGGGTTCTACGCGTTGCCGGATGCATTTTCCGCCTTCTTACCGGATCATAAAACTACGCAGAAAATCATCGCGGAACTGGCGGCTGACCGGGTAGGTCTGATCCAGTACGGAGACATCCGTTTCTGTAAAATGATCGACTTTAGCTACGTTGACGGCATAGGACCGGTGTATCCGGACCAATCTCGGCCAGTTTACCTTTTCCAGAAACGTACCCAGTGATAACCGCAGCAGGTGGCGCGTCGCCGGTAGTTTAATCATCACGTAGTTGCCTTCCGCAATGATACAGAGAATGTCGGCCAGCGCCAGTTTGACAAACCGGCCGTCTTTTTTGATAAAGATATAGTCGTCGATCCGCAGGATACTATCACGGCTGAGGGCCACGTCTCCGGCGGCAGACGCCTGATTTGCTGCCGGCAAAGCCGTATCCTGTGCAAACTGATGCAAGGCCAGTTCAATCGACGTTCTGAGGGTCGATAATTGATACGGTTTCACCAGAAAAGCCGCCGGCCGGGTTTCTTTGGCGTTGCTGAACGTCGCGGCGTCCGTAAACGCGGTGAGGTAAATGACCGGAAAGGCGCGGATAGCACTTAGCTTCCGGATCACCGTAATCCCATCAAACGGGCCCTGAATCTGTACATCGCAAAGGACAAGATCTGGTGTGTGCTCCTGAAACAGCGCGAGTGCTGTCGAATACTCTTCGGCAACGCCCACCACCGTATAGCCCTCGGCGGCAAGGGTATCGGCAAGGTCCATGCCCAGAATAAATTCATCTTCAATTAGTAAAATCTTAATAGCTGAGGTTGTCATTCAAGTACAAGCAAGTCCTGATGTATGGGTAACGTAAACCGGAACGTTGTTCCGGCCTGATTGTCGATGGTAAAACTGCCTTTTAGCTGCCGGGTCAGGCCATCGATCAACCGGCGGCCGAATGAGCCGGTTTTCGCCTGCCAGACAGCGAGGTCAATACCCGGCCCGTTATCAGTAATGTCGAGCCGGATGTCTTCTTCACCCGTTTGCAGGGTAATGTGGAGCACCGGCTCAGCGGCCCGGGTTAATCCGTATTTAAAGGCATTGGTCAGTACCTCGTTCAGCAGCAGACTGAGCGGAACCGCTTTTTCGACGGGCAGAATAACGGGGTCCAGCCGGAGATTTACCTGCAGCGTTTCCGGCGTATAGCCATAGGCGTCGGACAATACCTGCACCAGATTGGTGACAAAAACCGGCACGTCGATGGTTGTCAGTTCTTCTGACTGATACAGTTGCTGGTGGATCAGGGCCATGGCATCGACCCGCTGCCGGCTTTCGGCAAAAACCTGCTTTGTTTTGTCGGGATCAATGGTATTACTCTGTAATTTGAGCAGACTCGACACTACCGCCAGGTTGTTCCGGACGCGGTGGTTCAGTTCGCGGAGGGCCAGTTTAAGGCGTTCCGACTGCACATCGGCCCGGTCCCGCTCCAGCGACAGTTCTCTGGTCCGCTCGGCCACAATACCTTCCAGCTTCTGGTTTTGTTCCAGAATCAGTGCTTCGGCTTCGTCTTTGAACAGCCTCACTTTATAACCGACGGTAAAGGCATGACCGGTCAGCGACAGCATTAGTAAGCTACTTGCCACATAATGTCCGTCAAAGTTTGAATAGCCCAATACCTGAACCAAGACAAATGGGATCGCTAATAACGGAATACTATGGGATAGCAAAAGATATTTAGCAGGCTTGAAGCCCTTACGCAGGATGTAAATGTCCGAATAAATTACTAAACATAACGAGATAAAGCTGTAAGGAGCTATGCAATCCAGTATCTGATCCGGAAATACCAGTGAAAGACCTCCCATAATGGCATAACCATACCAATTTAATCTGTAACCAGCGTGGATAAAACGATTTCCGTAGCGGTCAATCTCCAGAAAGCGGCGCAGAAACATATTAGAGGTAAGACCGCCAATAGTCAGAATCAGTACAAATACATTGCTATCTGTAACTGGTAAGTCAACATAACCAGGAATAAGCCCGCTTCCAACCAGATTCTGGAGTAACTGCATCATAAAGTGCGAGAAAAGAAACACATAGCTAATTTCGCGGCTCAGAAACCAGGCAATCAGTATATAAACCGTTATGGCAAAGACATACCCTAAAAACAACCCTGCGGTAATATTAAATAGCTGTGAATCACCGATAAGGCTGCTTTCGGTATAGAGGATAAGCGGGCTCTGTTTCGTCCAGACCCGCTCCGTGCGGACCAGATACGTTTTCTGTTGATGCCTCTCTAAAAGCAGCGGAATAATGGCTGTTGTCTGCGGCATATATAATTCGCCAACAGTTACATCCATCCCCCCCTTACCGACTAGTACAGCCTTTCTCCCATCCCATTCGTACAAGTCAACCCGCGAAAAACCGCCATAGGTTACCCGGCTGTAAACGTGTTCGTCTGACTCGTTACGCACAGTGAAACGTACCCAATGCACATTTTGCCGGCTGCTTCCAATCGTCATATCATTGGCTGCGAACGGCTTAAACAATGAGAACTGAGTAACAATCCTGTCGACAGTAACCGGAGAGTTCAGCATATCTGCATGGCCATCCAGCACATATGTTCCCTGCTGATCGGTGATGATAATCGGCCGCATCTGTGCGGCAGCCTGCCCGAAGACTGCTGTGAAGAAAAAAAATAATAGTCGTATATATAGCTGAGTACAGCTGGCAGTTACGACAGGATGTACATGTCGGCGGTAATGGAATTTCATGGTTTTACGGCGGCTTACGCAGGTTTTACGGCCACTTCCCCACTTCTCTTTTCCACATCCTGCATGGCGTTGCTAAGATACATGCAAAATGTACACCCAATCATACATACCGGTACGTATTGTAAAATTTAATTCCTCTCACATCCCATAACAGGCTTTTTGCATACCACAGCTGGTTAGTCGGATACAATTCCAGGCCACTGTTCTGGCAAACGCTTACTTTTCCTAAACTGATTTATGCTTCAGTTTAGGAAGCACATACGCTATCAATTTCAGGTACCTAATCACAACTCTGTAATAGCTATAATCAATTTCTAAATCAAAAAGACCATCATGTCAAACCAACTATCTCAGGGACAAAGCCTGCTACCGGGCCAGTCTATCTATTCAGACAATAGGATATACCAGTTTACTTACCAGACAGATGGCAATTTAGTGTTGTATGTACTGCCTCATAAACGACCGGTCTGGTCAATCGGCGTTGGTTCTCCAAACCCCGGCAAGTGCATCATGCAATCCGATGGGAACCTGGTAGTTTATGATGCCAACGGAAACCCGTACTGGAGCTCAGGCACAGGTACGCCGGGGAACCGGCTCGTGTTACAAGATGACCGGAATCTGGTTATGTACAGCACAGCGGGGAATATTGTCTGGGCTTCAAATACAACTGCTGCCAATCATTTATGTCAAACAGATAGCCTGCTACCGGGCCAGTCTATCTATTCAGACAATAGGATATACCAGTTTACTTACCAGACAGATGGCAATTTAGTGTTGTATGTACTGCCTCATAAACGACCGGTCTGGTCAATCGGCGTTGGTTCTCCAAACCCCGGCAAGTGCATCATGCAATTCGATGGGAACCTGGTAGTTTATGATGCCAACGGAAACCCGTACTGGAGCTCAGGCACAGAGGAAAATCCGGGGAGCCGGCTAGCGGTCCAGAATGACCGTAACCTCGTTATTTACAGCTCCGGTGGTAAGGCATTGTGGAATTCAGGAACCCCAATGTGGTCTAATAATACTAAAATCAACTTTGAGTATAATAAATTCGATTATTTCGATCCCCAAACGCTTGATCTGAATCCCGAAACTTTCCCTTATGAACTTGTAGCCATTTGGGTGCCTCTGTTTTGGTATACAGATGACTCGTACAGCAAAGCAGACCGGAATCTCACCGTATGCAGGCCTTTAGCATTACCCGGATGGAATTTTTTGGGACAATATGCCATGGAAGGCAGAAATAAAGAATTTACAGACTACAGGGCTTTGTTAGTAAAACCGGTTAAAGGCAAAAGTCCATTAGCGCGGCCCGATGGTTTTTCCCGCGTTTGGGGCGTACGACAAGATAATCAAGGCTGGGAGTTAGTCTATAAAATTGCGTACACAATTTTAGCATCTATGGCATACGCCGCAGATGCTCACGCCAAAGAATGGCAACATAGTCAGGAAATTGTGAACGCTGTATACGATATGTGGACGGCCAACCCGATCAACTTTCAAAAAGTTAAAGACGAAATGTCTACCCCATTCCACGGAAAACGACTGGGTCTCTATACGCCGAATGCACCGGGTGGTTATATGGGTCTGAGTGATGTCTGGGAAAATACGGACTGTAGCGAAGATCTGTTATTTGCCGATTATGCCTGCATCCGGAAAGATCTGCTTAAACCTACCCGCTATACCGGCATAACCTGGAACGACCAGGGCTCCGAGGCAAATGATGACGGTTCGGTTCTGAGCATTGCGGCTGACCCTAAAACCATTGATATTCCATCGGGTAAACCCTCCGTTTCCTTCTTTAAGGCTTTTCCCGGCTATCCGGATGAGAATCAGGCAATGCAGATACAAAGCCCGTATACGCTGGACTGGAGTAAGGTCTTCTTCCTGCAGTAATTTCTTGTGTCGCTGCGAACGGTGCTGTAATTTTTCTCCTAAAGATCATACCGTGGCCTACCTGACCAGAACCGGCAGGTGTGCCGCGGTTATGAGAAAATTGCCGGATTCCGGATTTCTATCCACATCCCGAATCCGGCGACTCACATACCACCAGCGGTCAGTCAGATACAATTCCAGGCAGCTATCCGGAGACCGGACTACTTTTCGAACCTATATAGCAGTCAGCTCATCTATCAAAACGAATTTCAGAATTCAGTCAGGACGTAAGACAATGTCATCTCATCAATCAGAAAACACTTACCGGAAACAACCGCTTAGCCTGTTTGGTCCGTTATTCCTGTTGCTCCTTTTGACCGGAAGCGCACTGGCGCAAACGATCCGCTATGTTAAACCCACCGGCACCGGTGATGGCTCCTCCTGGGCCAATGCCAGCGGCAACCTACAGGCCATGATTACCGCCAGTAATGCGAATGATCAGGTCTGGGTGGCGGCCGGCACCTACACGCCCACGACCGGCACCGACCGTACCATCAGCTTTTCGATGAAAGAAGGCGTAGCCATCTACGGGGGCTTTGCCGGAAATGAAAGCACGTTATCCGCCCGACCCGTTATCAATCCCGTTACCGGTCAACCCTCCGGTTCGACCCTGTCCGGCGACATTGGCACACAGGGCGACGCCGGTGACAACAGCTACCACATTATTAAAAACGGCACAGGTCTGACAACTGCGGCTATCCTTGATGGCTTTGTGATTACCAAGGGTAATGCAAATAATAGCGGAGCATTCTTGGACCAGGTTGGGAGCGGGGTTTTTAACGATGGGTATTCCGATTTTTGTAATCCGACCTTTCGTAACTGTTCCTTTCATAGCAATTCGGCTGGATACGGCGGGGCTATTTATAACCAAGGAATGTCCGGCAACTGTAGCCCCCATTTCATTAACTGCTTCCTGCAAGGTAATTCAGCAACTACTGGTGGCGGGGCTATCTGTAACCAGGGATCATTCGGCAACAGCAACCCTCAATTAACCAATTGCATTTTTCAAGGTAATTCCTCCCAACTTGGAGGAGCCATTAATAATGATGGAAGGTCTTCCGGCAATAGTAGCCCTCAATTGATCAATTGTGTATTCCAAAGTAATTCGGCCCAACGTGGAGGAGCCATACATAACGAAGGAACTGGCGGTAACAGCAGCCCTCAGTTAATTAATTGCTTATTTTATAGCAATTCGGCTGGATACGGCGGAGCTATGCACAACTATGGGGCTACGTCTGGTAACAGTAGCCCCCAACTAACAAACTGCACCTTTAGAAACAATTCTTCTTATTTGGGTCAGGTAATGTACAATACCGGCAGTTTTTCCGGTAACAGTAACCCCAAATTGACCAACTCGTTATTGTGGAACAACGGTGGTTCAAATAGTTATTATAATGACAATGCGTCCATTACAATAACGTTTAGCCTTTTTGAACCGTCATCAACAGTTACCGGGGTCGATATAAGTGACCCCGGCAACCTTACTACCACCACATCGCCGTTTCTTTCGGAAAACAGTATAGCCCTGAAAGCCTGCTCACCCGCCATTAACGCAGGTGACCCTGCCACCACCTCCGCTCTGGCTGGGGCTACAGACCTGGCCGGCAATCCACGTTTTTATACGAATGGCCGGATTGATATGGGAGCCGTTGAGTTTCAGAATAATGCCGGTGAGATTGCCACGCAACCTGTTCCCGGCTCGGTCGTATGCGCGGGGAGCAATATCACTGCCATGGTCAGTGTTTCCGGAGTGGGGCCGTTTACCTATCAATGGTTCCGGGATAACCAGCCCACGCCTGTTGCCAGCCAAACAGCCATCACCCTGTCGCTGTCCAATGTAACAACCACAGACGCCGGCAGCTATTCGGTCGGGATAACCGGCGGTTGCAGCAGCATTACAGCATCGGTATACAGTCTGACCGTGACCGAACCACCCACCGGATTTGCCATAAACTCCGCAACGGTTTGTCAGGGCCAATCAGCGACGCTGATCGCCAGCGGATGTCCGGCGGAGGCAACGCTCCGGTGGGAAGATGGCAGCACGCTAACCAGCCGGGTCAAAGCAACAGCCGGGAGCGTTTCGGCATCCTGTATCGTGGGAAACTGTGCGGCGGTGACGGCCAATGCGACAGTGACCGTCAGCACCAATGCGCCGGCTCCACCGGCGGCTATTGCCGGCCTGCAGGCTAGCACCGGCGGCTGTCCTTATTCGCTCAGCGGGCAGGCAACCGGCAACGGGTTTGTCGTTTCGGGTCCGAACGGCTATGTGTTCAGCAATGTATACCGGGACGGAGGAGCCTCACAACCCGTATCGGCAACCGGTATTAAAGTACCCGGCACCTATACCCTGACCGCGACGTATACAAACAGCTGCGGTAGCAATTCCGTCTCCCAAACGGTAGTGGTCAGCGGCAACCGGTGTCCGTAGTATGGCAAAACAGGTACATAATAAATGTACGATAGAAGATCCCATTCTAATATAAATTATCATTTGAATCTGTTTTGAAATACTTCTTACAGACATAGCGGGATTTCAAGTGGATTTAGTATTCCTAATACCCAAATTAATTCAGAAAAATTATGCCTTTGAATACTACAATGACAGGTTTTGACATGGTATGGGCCATCACTCAAAATACTGTAAATTCACAACTAGATTGGTTATCGGGCCAAACTATTCCGACTCAGGTGACTATTGGTAATCTGGATGACTACGATGGTTCTATTGTTGGAACTATTGCTCCGCCAACGGTTGATTTTGCTACAGGAGAACCACATTTGGCCTATCTATACTTAACATTTCAATCTGGCACATTCGAATATTGGCATGGCCATGGAAGAAATCAGGTGACTAAAACATCAGATATAAAAGGCTGGAAAATCGCATTCAGTGTACACCTGAACATTGCCCAAATAGCCCAGGATTATATTAAAGGCTCAAAAGCTGTACCACGGGAAATATTAGATATGCTCACAAAGTTTGATGATACTATGTTCAGCATACAAAGTATTTTTATGGACTTTCAAAACTCAGATTTATCCACCTTCAATGATTTAAAATCTAAGCTACCGGACGAAATTGATAACGAAGTAAAGGACAATTTTAACCAGATGATGCGCCTATGGTTATTAAACCACAAAGGCACTGATAATCCATTTATTCTTGGTTTTCCGGTAACGCATAAACAAGTATCAGACGATGTAAAAGCAGTACTAAATCCAACCGGTGCTAACCTTTCTACCCACGCCTATGAATATCCGGAAAATAAAAATGACGGGAGTAAAGATGGGCTTAGTACACTTAATTTTTTGATGGTAACAGGTAATAGAAACATCCTGAAAGAGCCAGCTTTAATGCGGCCTGATGCTGGATCTTTTCATAAAAATCTGGTAGAAACCAATGATATAGACGGCAAAGGTATAATAGCGAGGGAAACCTTCTTTAACAACTATTTATGGGATCTTTTAATAAAACCATTCCAGGATAAAGTAATGAAACTGGGCGATTATGCCCATGCCCGGGACGATGCAAGGAAGCGTCATAAAAATTTCAGAGAAGAGATTAATGACAAAACCAATGGTTTTGTGGAGGATACTGACGGCTGGCATTATGGCGACCATGTAAAACTCAGCTGGAAAGAGACGGGCGACCCCATTCATCTGCGTGAAAGTGAGCAAAATATACAGTTTAAAGTGTCAGTTAGTATGGCTAATGATTTTCGCCCTGAAATGATGAATGCCCAACGTCTTACATTAACGATAACCGGGTCAGTTTATAGATATGAGTGGGATCAAACAGAACTGGATATGGGTCCATTAGGCGATCTGTATGTAGGTAAAGGGTGGGCAAATGCTCTACTCTCCTACACTATTACTATACAATTTATTACTGGCATCGATGGCAAAATTTCTATCTACTATAGCAGTAAGAATAATGACATTGTAAAAGATAGCGGCACAGGGGGAGTATTCAAAATGGCAGACTTCTTTAATGAAATATTTAATATCGACAGTATAGCAAAAGATTGGTCAACAAACGCAGCATCGCTGGCAAATGTTGAAAGTGATATGGTCAGCAAGCTGCTTAAAGAGACAGGGCCTATTCTTGACAACGCCATGACTAAGTTAATTCTACCGGGTAGAAAAGAGTTTTTTTATAAAAATATATTAATGAATACAGATGGTGATATCGAAATAGATCTTGCTTATAAAACAGAGTAGTTATGATTGCCAATTACGCTGAAATAGTTTTCGGCAAGTGAAAGATATAGATATCAAAGACCAATATTAATATTGGTCTTTGATATCTATATCTAAAAACATTTACAAAACAAACAGCTTTAATAATAACAAATAACGCTAAATAAAATAAAAATGCCTTTACAAACTACGATGAAAGGTTTTGATATAGTGTACGCTATCACTCAAAAAGCTTTAAATACTCAGTTAGCAGTTCTTGCAGGCAGTACAATACCAACCAAAATAGTTATTGGCGATCCAGATACTTTTGGAGCAGAACTTACAGGTACTATTGCTGCGCCGACTATGAATTTTACTACATCCATCAGCGATTTACACACGGCTTATTTAAACATTAGGTTCACTGATGGTATTTTCAGTTATTATCAAGGTCATGGCAGTAACCAAGTACTTACAACATGCCATGTTGCAGGCTGGATAGCCTGTTTTAATGTAAAGTTGAATATAGCACAAATTGCTCAGGATTATATCAAGGTTACTAAAGCTATTCCAAGTGATATTTTAAGGAAACTTACCGCATTTGATGAGACAATGTTTACTATACATAGCATATTCATAGATTTTGAAGATGCTAATCATTGCACTTACGATGCATCTAAAAGTTCCGTTGGCAATGATGCCGAGATAGGTAAAAAGTTAGGCGACTTGCTGCGGGTATGGCTACTTAACCACAAAGGTACCAACAACCCATTTATACTTGGTTACCCAATTTCAAAAAAAACAGCGTTAAAAAGTAATTTTCAGAGACCGAGTTTGTTCGTACCTTTTTTTGGAATGGATTTCAGGGATGATGATAACTATAGGCAAGCAGAAAATGAAGAGACTCAGCGTGCTATTTTTGAGCCATCAGGTACTACTTTTTCTACTACCATAAACAATATACAGCCTGATTTAAGTACGTTGAATTTCCTTTTGGTAACTGGTGACCGGGATTTAACAAAAGAGCCAGCCTTGATGTGGCCTGATGCAGGAGCATTTAGCAAGAATTTTATTGAAAATAAAGAATCCGATGGAAAAGTAATTATTGCACATGAAACTTTTTTCAACCGCTACTTATACAATCTACTAATAAAGCCTTTGGAAACAAGGCTACAAAGCTTACCCGATTATGTAAATGCAAGGCCTGATAGATCGCCCAATGTGGTTTTGAATGACAAAACACATGGATTTTTGTTAAATGGTAACGGCTGGAGGTATGGCGATCATGTTAAATTAAGTTGGCACGAAAGTGGTGACAATTCGCATGACAGGGAATCGGAGCAGAATATCCAGTTCAACGTAAATGTCACTACCGAAAATGATTCGTCAGGTAATCCAAGGCTTACTGTAAATATTTACGGTAGCATCTATAGATATGAATGGGATCAACTGAATACAGATATAAAAGGCTGGGCACCATTCGTCGGCACATTTACTCTTAAAAGTAATGTATATGTGGGTAAGGGCTGGGGCAGTGCTGCTATAAATTTTAGCATAAAGCTCCAATTTATTTGTCAGGAAGATGGTACTATCTTAATAACGCAACAAAGCAGTGAGGATGCGCCCATTAAACAGTCTGGCACAGCTGGTATATACGAATTTGCTGATTTTTTCAATCAAATTCTTGGGTTTGATCAAATAAGTGATGATTGGTCTTATAATGCAGCTTCATTAGGAGCGATAGAAGCAGGCATTGCCTATAATTTTCTTAATTCTATTAGCCCATTATTAGACAGTACCATGCAAAAGGTTATCCTTCCGGCAAAAAACGAATTCTCATATAAGAATATTCAAATAAACGGAGATAGCGATATCGAGATTGAATTAAAATACAAATAAACTCAAAAATCATGTCATTACTTAACTCACAAGATGTGGCCATAATGGGCCGTATACTTTTAAGAAGAGAACTTACTGCTTCTGAAGTTTCATCATGGAGTGATCAAGATTATCCTAATGGTAAATTAGATTTTATTAAGGCAATATTAGCTACGAAAGATTTTGTGAATTTAAATTTAAATAATTCACAAATCTTGGCAAGGGCTTATGATGCTGTAATGAAACGGTATGACCCTGATTTACCTGTAGATATTAATCATTGGGAAATGCTTTTGGGCTTTCAAGAAACTGTCGATTCGATTATCACCAGTTTTTTGGATATAGCTCAGTCCGGCTATCAAAATGATGCCTGTGGATCGCCTTTAGACGGCAATCAACGCATAAAGGTAGTGGTCGACAGCAATGGTAAGCCAATGATATTTACATGTGGTACAAACCAACATCTATACTTATTCAAATTCAATACTACTAAAAACAACTATGAGCAGATAGATCTTTCTGAATATTTACCATTACCACCCACTAAAGTACAAAGTTACGATGTATATACAGATAATAAAGGGGCAGTTTCTGTTGCTGTTGCTGTTTGCCCAAGGCGTGGACAACCCCTAAGCACGTTATATCTTGCTACAAGTATAGCCCAAGCCACCTTAGCTGATGATTGGAAAAGCATCTTTAAAACTATTGATCGTTGCACTGGTTTGCCTGAAGGGGCAGTTATTTCAAATGTATCTTTTAGTGTTAGAGACGAATCCGATAAACCTTTTGTGGTTGTATCGCTTGCTGTTAGTGGTATAATGAATAATTATTATTCAATCGCATCATCAACAATAAATAAGTTTGAATGTGTAAGGATTCCGCAAGACGCTGACAAAGTTTTACTATCACATATTGGCTCGTACCGGAAACCCGGTATATGGTATCTGTATCGCGTTAGTCAGGGTACTATAAACCAGACATCTGCTTTAACATTTACAACTTTATCGCCCGATATGTATGGCAAGATGATCAATATTGATTATACTGACCTTCCGGCAAATACGTCAACATTTAAAGTTGTACCAAATCAGGTTTCAAATGTGCCAGCTATATTCGTAGCCGGCAACGGCATCAGCGTTTACAGATCGTCTCATACCATGCCAGAAGCTGTAATAGCTCCACACCAGGCAAAAGGCATCAGTTTTATAGAAGTAAGCATTACTGAAGACACTGAATATGTTTGGTTTATAGACGATACGCAGGCTTTGAAGTTTACATCTAAGTCCCGTACTGCAACTGTTTGGGAGGAGCCACAGGTAGTAGATACCGGCATAAAAAGTACTGCTTTTATAGAATTTAGTCCTACTCAAGTGCTTTCTGCAATAGATATTACTTTTGGCAGAGCTTTAATGATTAAATATTATGATCAAAATACAAAAACGTGGTCAAAAGAAGAAATACCTGTTTCTTCTGTTTGGGATGAAAACCCGTTGACTATTAAAGAGTTAAATATTGCAATACAAAAAGCAGCACCCATAATTTACTTCGACAAAAAGGAGCAATACAAAAGCTCAACAGTTGAGTTTTTTTTACGCAGAGTTGGTTTATGGAATACCGTTAAAAGCGACTGGGAATTACCCAAAGGTAGTCTTTGGGATGAAAACAGAAACGACATTGCTGACAGTGCCTTGATTCCCAGAAAGCGATCCATTGCGGATGGCTCTACAAGGCATGATGCAGATTATACATTAAAAATTGATGATGAGGATTATGATGCTATAATACATGGTCAAACAGAAGATGCACCTCTGTACGTTCATGCGAAATTTATCCCTGCGGAGAATAGTACTGATCTGGTATTCTGGATTTTTTGCCCATATAATGGCCCTGGTACACTTTCAATAAATGGTAAAACGAATTTGCTTGGCATATTAGGCGTACATGAAGGTGATTGGGAACATTTTGTAATGCGAATTGATAACGATTCACTGGAAGTAACAAAAATATTTTTATCACAACATGATGGTGGTGAATGGATAAATAAATCTAATCTCGAAATTGATACATCAACTGGTAGAATTATCTTATATATATCCAGAAACGGTCATGCTTTTTACAATTCAGCAGGTGATAACCTTCGCGAATTATTTAATCATTTAATTGTTATTAGTTTAGTAAACGCCACATCAAAAGGTGAAGTAATTAAAACGTTCGAAGATGGAAAAACGAAATTAATTTCTGCGAATTTCCTTGGCAATGATGCCCCATCTGAGCCACGCTGGCTAGCATTTCCATGGCGCTGGGGTAAGTATTTTGATATAACGGCATCTGATGTAAGTGATGCTATCAAAAGCTTCCTTGAATCGGTAGAACCTTTCGGTGGCTTTATTCTTCCGGTTAATGACATTATCGGCGCTATTGTCGGGAAAATAGCAATTGATAAAAATCTGCTAGGTGGCGAGGGAAATAGCGTTGGTCCCGGCCCGATTAAGTTTAAAGATAATTGGTTTTCTAAAGAATAGATAGTGTCTCTCACCATCATCCATCGGGGCACGGTCGACACGGAACGTAATCGGTAAGTGATCTTATTTGCGATGCTTTTCCAGGCACCCGTGCCCCGTTGATGGTTGAGGCCTTAAGCAGCCCGGCATTCGACAGGCCCGCCAGCTGCATTTTGTGCAGCTCATCGACAAACGACGTGCCGTGGAACATACCAGGGTTGCCGGCATCCGTACCCGTTGCGACGTTGATGCCAGCCTTCCAGACCAGACTCAGGTTTGCCAGCTGGATTGAATCGGCCCGCGATTTCCGCTGCCGGAAATCAGCACCCGTATAATAGGCCGTATTGCGTTTTTCAGCTCCGGTTCGGGCAGGTGTTTAAGGTCAAATAACGTACCGGTCACAAACGGGATAGGCCCGTAGTACATTCATACATGGTCAGCCTGCGCTTAAAAATTCACACAACGATGCCCCCCCGAAATAACCCGGAGCTTTTAGCCGAACAGCCCCGTTTTCAACGCTTTGGCCACCGCTTCCGATTTTGAATTGACGTGCAGTTTTTCATAAATATTACAGATATGCGTCCGGACCGTTCCCATACTGATGTCGCAGTGGTAGGCAATCAACTTATAACTATCCCTTTCGACCAGACGCCGTAGCACGGCCTGTTCCTTGTCGGTCAGTTCCAGCCGGGCGGGTTTGGGCTGCTGAAATGCAGCCAGTACTTTCAGCGCCACAGTCGGCGTCATGGCCGCGCCGCCGTTCATCACCGTCCCGGATGGCATCGATGATCTCATCAGCGGGTGTTTTTTTCAGCAGATAGCCCACTGCACCATTCGAAATAGCGGCAAAAATCCGGTCCGGATCTTCGAAAACCGTCAGCATCAGTATTTTGGGCTGATAACTGGTCTGCCGGAGCAGTTTTACCGCTTCGATGCCTGTCCGCCCCGGCATGTCGATGTCCATCAGAATAACGTCCGGCATGTCTTCCCGCACGTTTTCGACCACCCGCATGGCATTGTCGTACAGCCCCCTGGACAGCATATCGTCGGTAGCGTCGATCAGCAACGCCAGTGTATCACGCAGGGAATGATTATCGTCGTAGATGGAAACCCGTATCATATTGGCAGCAGTCAGCAGTGGAACTTTACTATTTTGTGAACAAAGGTAAACGAACCCGTTTTACCCGTCTATCGGATAATTATATGATCGGGACAGATAATGTCAGGGTAGTCCCCTGTTCGGGCGTCGATAATACCGAAAAATCCCCGTCCATCGCGCGTGCCCGCTGCTGCATACTGCGCTGCCCGTTGCGCATATTTGCCTGGCCGGTATCAAATCCGCAGCCATTATCTTCGATGATGACCACCAGCTGGTCTTTCTGCCGCTCAAAGCGGACAGTCGCCCGGGTAGCACCGGCATATTTCACCAGATTATTAATCGCCTCCTTACCAATCAGATACAGATTCCGGCGAACTTCCATTGTCACCGGCAACAGCTCAATATCCGGATCGGCCGTCAGCGTAAACAGGATATTCTTTGATTCCATCAGCGGCTGGGCATACTCCCGCAGGCGCTGGATGATCCGCTGCGTCGAGTCATTACCGGGATTAATGGTCCAGATAATTTCGTCAATGGATTCCAGAATATCGCGGGCATCGGCATAGATTTTCCGGACCATCTGCTGCGCCGTTTCAGGACGGTTTTCACTCAGGAGCTTGTCGGTATGGCCGCTCAGCAGTGAAATACTACTCAGCGTACTGCCCACCTCATCGTGCAGGTCCTGCGCAATCCGCTGGCGCAGCCGCTGGGCTTCTTCCAGCCGGCGCAGCCGTGCCCGGTTCAGCAACCAGGCCGAAACAGCTCCGGCCAGCAACAGCAATAGTACCGCGCCGCCCAGAATAGCTTTACGCTGCCAGGCAGCCAGTTCTTTCTCCTGCGTCAGCACCGTCACCTTCGCCTTCTGATCATTAAGCTGTCCGGCAAACTGTGCTGCGGTGGCTTTACGGGTTACCTCTTCATTCACCAGACTATCTCGGTACGTGTAAAAAAGCGTCTGGTACCGGTATGCCTGATCAAACTGTTTCTGACCGGCATACAAGGCAGCCAACGCCTCGCTGGCATCGCGGATCAGGTCTTTTTTGCGGGTCTGCATCGCGACCTCAAACCCCTGCCTGCCGTACAAAAGGGCGCTGTCGGGTCGGTTTAAGCGGCGATAAACCCCGCTGAGTGTCGATGAAATTTCGGCTGTCCACCAGTCGTTTTTATCCTGAAGGGCTTTTACGAGGCCGCGCGTACCATGTGCAATAGCCGCGCGGTACTGACCCGTAGCAGCATAAATTGCGGTCAGGCGCGTATCAAAAATGGTATTGGTCGTTTCCGGATACTCTTTTTTCCGGACAGCCACGGCTTCGTTAAATGCCTGTAAGGCCTGCGGGTATTGCCCGAGTGCTTCGTAAGCCGTCCCGAGGGATGACAAAGTATAAAATTCCACACTCCGGCCCTCTGCCCCGCCCTGCTGCCGGCAAACGTTCAGCGCCTGATTCAGCACGGATACGGCCTGCTTATGATCGTTCAGCACTGTATATAAATGCCCCATGGCCCGCAACGGGAACAACTGGCATTCAAGGCATCCGATGGCCTGTGCACGCCGGAGTGCCTGTAGATTCCACTCCAGTGCGGCCGGGTAGTTGCCATCGACCATTTCATAATCCAGGGCCAGTAGCCGTTCACTGTCGGCCATCAGTCGCTGGTCATTCAGGCTCGTTGCGATTGCCAGGGCTTTCCGGTCATAGTCAAACGCCTTTTTCTTTTCGGTATTACTCATCCGGAGGGCAGCGGCCAGACCGGTAAGCTGTGTAATCGTCTGCTGTTTGTTACCGGTTGATTCCGACAGCCGCACCGCTTCTTCCAGCCAGGCAAATCCCTGTCTGGCCTTATCCGCAGCGGCCGGATTATTCCGGTTCATCGAATAGAGCAACATCCCACGTGTAAACAGGGCTTTGGCCTCACCTTGTTTGTAGCCAAGCCTGCGGGAGAGGGTCAGTGCTTCGGAGGCCAGCGAGTCATACTGCGAAAACGGCAACCCCCAGATATTGGTCAGGTCATTCATCCGGTTAACCCGGAATGTATCCGCTTCTTTATGGCTGCGGAGAACCCGCCAAAGGCTGTCAATCGTCGCCTTCTGCGCCATACTGAGGTGGCTTAGCCCTGCTAACAAACAAAACAGTAGTGTTTTTTTCATACCAGTTAAGTAATTCGATTAAAGAGATGTTGCTAAGCCAACCACCAGTTGCAGCGACGTCCCGTGCCCGGCACGGGAAGCCACCGTCAGCTGTCCGTCCATCGCCTCAGCCCGTCGTTGCATGCTTTGTTGTCCGTTCCGTATGCTTACCGCTTCGGGATCAAACCCTTTTCCGTTATCGTCAATCCGGACGACAAGCTGGTTCTTCTGCTTTTCAAACCGGACAGTTGCTTCCGTGGCATCAGCGTACTTCACCAGATTATTAATGGCCTCTTTACTAATCAAATATAGATTCCGGCGTACGTCCATCGGCACCGGCAACAATTCCAGCGACGGATCAGCATCGAACGTAAACACAATTCCCTTCAGCTCCATGAGCGGCTGGGCATATTCCCGCAGCCGCTGAATGATCCGTTGGAGCGAGTCATTACCGGGATTGATGGTCCAGATAATTTCGTCAATCGACTCCAGAATCTGACGGGCATCGGTATAGATTTTCTGCACCATACGTTGGGCGGTTTCGGGGCGGTTTTCGCTGAGCAACCGGTCAGTATGCCCGCTCAGCAGCGAAATACTGCTGAGTGTACTGCCCACCTCGTCATGCAGGTCCTGCGCAATCTGCTGCCGGAGGCCATGGGCTTCTTCCAGGCGGCGCAGCCGCGAACGGTTCAGCAGCCAGGCCGTTACAGCACCCGCCAGCAACAGCAATAAGATTGCCCCGATCAGTATAGCCGTGGTACGGAGCCGGGCCTGAGCCGATTCGGCGCGCAGCAAGTTAAGCTGATTTTCCTTTTTGGCTGTTTCATATTTCGTGGTCAGTTCCTGGGTGTGCCGGGCTGCCTGCACGTTAAAGAGTGAATCATTCAGCAGCGCAGTCTGGTGTTCATACCAGTAGGCCAATTCGTACCGGCCGCTCTGGTGATAAAAACCAGCCAGCGTCGGCATCCGCTTCCGGGCTTCGTCGGCATCGCCGATCTCACGGGCAATCTGTAATGCCTGCAACAGATTTGTCTCGGCAAGAGGATACTGCCGGAGTGCCTGATACGCCTGTCCGGCAATCCAGTACACAGCGCCCAACTGATCTTTCAGGGAGTCTTTCCGGCAGATATCTTCAGAGCGTTTCAAAAACGAAAGTGCCGTATGATTGTGCCCGAGCGCCAGATGAACGCGGCCAATGTTGGTCAGTACGTCCGACAAGGGCCCGCGCGCGCCATTTCGTTCGGCCACAGGCAGGGCATTCTGATAATGAATGAGTGCCTTCGGAAAATCAGGTTTTGCGGATTCACTCAGGGCGTCTCCCATATGGTTTTCGGCTAAAACCCGCATGCGCGGTTCCGGCTCCAGACGGGAAGCATCCAGCGCTTTCTGATAGTACGTCAGGGCCTGCGCCGGCTTGTTCATTACCTTGAGTATATTGCCCACGCCCAGGTAGGCAGGCGTAATCCGGTAGGTAACATGCTGCTGTTCGGCGAGCCGTATGGCAGAAAGGTAATAATGAAGTGACTGTTCATACTTATGTCCGGCAAAATAAAGTACCCCCGTCAGGCTAAGGACCATGGGCCGGTGCTGAACCGGAATCCGGCTTGGGCAGGTACGCTCCAGTTCACGGGCTTTTTGTACATAAATCAGTGCTTTGGCCGGCTGGTCCTGATAATATAAGCTGAGGCCGCGGTTATAATATAGCTGGTGCAGGCCGGCCGGGTAATTAAGCTGCCCCGATAAACGCTCAGTTTCGCGGAAGACCGAATCAGCCCGCTTAAATCCGGAAACCTGGAGCAGTTGTCATCCATACCGGTTCTGGGTATCTACATAGGCCGTATCACGGGCACTCCCTCCAAGGCGGGCGGCCAGTGAGTCAAGCCGTTTGGCCGACTGACCCATCACACCGGAAAGGCCCACGAAAAAAGCTGGTATAACCCAACCAGGACATCCGAAGAAAAAAGAGCGCATAGGCTAATTACAGGTCTTAGTCCTAATTTACGATACATACGGGAAATCAGCAATAAGCTATTTATAAAGCGTATCGTTCTTTACTTAACCGGCTTCCGGCATCTATTCTTACCTATCCTGCCCTGAATATCTGAACTTCCCGTACCTTTGTGGGTTTAAACAAGGATATGACACAAACCGCACGTGATATAAGCTATGCCCTGCGCCAGGGCCAGTTAGTAGCCATCGCCGACGAAACCGGGTGGTCCATTGCGGCCGACCCGATCAATGATAAAGCTGTTGAACAACTGCTCACGATTCAGCAGGAGACCGGCACCGACCTGTCGCTGGTGATCCAGCATGCCGATCAGCTGGTGATGTACGTCGCCAAACTCCCGGACATTGCCTGGGAACTGGTGGACTTTTCGGAAAAACCGCTGATTGTCATTTTTGAGAAAGGCAAAAACATCTCGCAGAAGGCTGATCCGGAAGCGCCGGTGGCTATCCGGAAGGCATTGAATCCGGAAATACAGCGCCTCATCGGCGGATTTGGCCGTGGCTTACTGACGCTTTCATTCGGCAAAACGCAGCTTCCGAAAGTAGCCGAAACGGCCGTCAGCGGCCATTTCGGTGTACTACCGAACAAAGTTCACCTGCCCCGCATCCTGAAACTGGGCGCAACGGGGGAAATTGAGTTTATCAGAAAATAGTGGTCAATCCGGAACCGCAGACCGGTTCCGGGCAGCTGTCCCGAAGACAGTCTGTCAGCGACCAACAGTACGTATGAATTTTTCAGAAACCTTACAGACAAATCCGATCTTCGGTCTCGTTGCCCGGAAAGCGCACCAGCTGAATGTGCGGGCGTACGTGATCGGCGGATTCGTCCGGGATTTGCTCCTGAAACGGCCTTCCAAGGATATCGACATTGTCTGTCTTGGCAGCGGCATCGACCTGGCCGAAGCCGTCGGACGGGAAGCGGGCGTTCCCGTTTCGGTCTTTAAAAACTTTGGTACAGCCATGCTCAAAACCAGCCTGACCGATGAACATGACATCTGGGAGGTTGAGTTTGTAGGTGCCCGTAAAGAATCCTACCGCGCCGAATCACGGAAACCGATTGTTGAAGACGGCTCGCTCGAAGATGACCAGAACCGGCGCGACTTCACGATTAACGCCTTGGGAATCAGTCTGAATCAGGCCGATTTCGGCGAGCTGGTCGACCCCTTCGACGGGCTGGCTGATCTCCGCCGGAAGCTGATTAAAACCCCGCTGAACCCCGATATTACGTTCTCCGACGATCCGCTGCGGATGATGCGGGCCATCCGGTTTGCCACGCAGCTGAATTTCGACATTGATCCGGACACATTCGATGCCATTATCCGGATGAACGAGCGGATTGACATTGTGTCGAAGGAGCGGATTACCGATGAGCTGAACAAGATCATTCTGTCGCCGAAACCATCATACGGCTTCCGGTTGCTCGATGCAGCCGGTTTGCTCCAGCGTTTCTTTCCTGACTTTGTGGCCCTGAAAGGCGCTGAATTCATGGAGGGGAAAGGCCACAAGGATAATTTCTTCCATACCTTACAGGTGCTTGACAACGTTGCCGCGCGGTCTAACGACCTGTGGCTGCGCTGGGCGGCGGTGCTGCACGACATTGCCAAGCCCGCCACCAAACGCTTCGATCAGCGGGTGGGCTGGACCTTTCACGGCCACGAAGATCTCGGAGCGCGGATGACACCGGCTATTTTCCGGAACCTGAAACTACCGCTGAACGAAAAAATGCGGTTTGTGCAGAAACTCGTAAAGCTCCACCTCCGTCCGATTGCGCTGGTAAAAGAGCAGATTACCGATTCGGCCCTGCGCCGGCTGCTGTTCGATGCAGGTGAAGATCTCGAGGCCCTCATGATCCTGTGCCGGGCCGACATTACGTCGAAAAACCACGAAAAGGTGCAGAAGCACCTCCGGAATTTCGAACGGGTTGAGAAAAAACTGCATGACCTCGAAGAGCGGGATAAACTCCGGAATTTCCAGCCGGTCATTACCGGTGAGCTCATCATGGAGACCTTCGGCCTGCAACCGTCGCGCGAAGTCGGCGAGATCAAAGTCATTATCCGGGAAGCCATTCTGGACGGCAAAGTTGCTAATACGATGGAAGACGCCTTTCCGTTTATGCTTGAGATCGGACGGCAGCACGGGTTTGCTCCGGTGAATCCCTCATAAAGCAAAACCCGTGGTACCGGCTGATAAAGCCGGTACCACGGGCACGCAATCATGTGCAGAAACTTCTAACCGGTTAGTAATTCGGGTTACGGGTTGCCACGCTCGACGTGGTCGGATTCAGCTCGGCTTCATCGGCCGGAACATCCCAGTAATCCATAAAGTTGTAGCTGATCGTCACGTTTTTGTTCACCACCCCGGCCGTCGTCACAACAGTATTACCGTAGCTTCCGCCACCGACCGAAATGTCATACGTCAAACCCCAGCGACGGCTGTCGTAGTAGGCCAGCCCACGGCTGAACAGCGATACACGGCGTTCTTTAGTCAGCTCGGTCATGGCATCGGCGGCCGTCAGGCCTTTGCCGGCAACCGCAGCGATACCAGCTCCCTGTGCCGTACGTACGGCGTCGATCAGCTTCAGGCCGTCTTCGGTTTTACCCAGTCGGATATTAGCCTCGGCCAGCATCAGCGCATTTTCTTCGTAGCTGCCGGCGATGTAGACCTCGATGGCTCCGGCAGCCTTGCTTCCGTACACATATACGCCCGACAACCCTTTGCCGTCGGCAATCATGCTGTAGCGGGTCGTGTAGATGTAGTTATTTTTGTACGTGGTCGCTGTATTGAAGTTATTGGCTACCCGCTGATCACCGGTTGTGTAATTCTGCATAAACCGCTCGCTGATTTTAAAGGTCGTTGAGGTATTCACGCCCGATGTCAGCGACGCAACAGTGCCGCCCGATGGCGAGAAGAACGAGTTAGACGACGTACTGCGGCCGGTGAATACGTTATCACCTTTCTGAATACCATTAGTTGTCAGCGTAAAGACGTTATTCCAGTCGGCAGCGGTCATCGCAGACATCGACGACTTCGAGATCACGGCGCTCAGGTTACCTTTTACGAACGGAGCCAGCTTGTTGACCAGAATATTGCGGGCCAGCATCGTATTGATGTTGCGTTTCCATTCGGCAATGCCCGGTACGGCACCCAAACCAACCTGATTGGCTTCCGGAATCATGGCTCCCAATGCCGCCGCATAATCCGTAGCGCTCGTCACATTACCGAGGGTTGTTGCCGCCAGGTTAAAGTATTTGTTTGAGGCATCAATGATAGCATCGTGCGACACATAATTGCTGTTGGTTTTACCGGCTTCATCTTCGATCAGGCCGGCGTAATACATCGACCCGATCGATGCGTAGGCATAGCCTTTCCACCAGTACGCCCAGGCTTTCACCGTGTTGGCTTTCGACGTTTTATCACCCGTAAACGGAATGGCATCCACCAGGGCCAGTACCTGATTGCAGGCGTTGTTCAGCGAATACATATTCAGCCACTGGTAATAAATGGCGTTGTTGCCGGCCCCCGTTGCGCCCCGGCTGTTGTAGGCACGGATAATGCCAACCTGCGGTGCCGAGTTTGTCTGTTTGGTGCCGTCATCCATGATGATGTAATCCGGCTGACCGATGGTAGTAACCTGGTTGTTTGACGCATCAGCCCCCACCATGTCGGCCATCAGTTCACTGTACCCCCACGGTAGCGAGAAGTAGCTGTTCCCCAGCCAGCCGTCGCCGTTGAGGAAGCCGTTGATGTACACCCCGCCCTGCGCAAACTGGTACAGACCGGTCTCGGTGCTTACGTTTGCGGCCAGGGTCGGCGCATTCGGGTTACCCACATCCAGCTGATCCTTACAGGATACACTACTCAGGAAGAGGGCAGTACAAAGAGCGGAGGTATAAAATGTATGTTTAGTAAGCAGTTTCATTGTCTGAAGGATTAAAGATTAGAACCCGATGTTCAGGCCGATTTGGTACGACTTCGTGTTTGGCAACGTGCTGTGGTCGACACCGCGGTCGAATGAAGAGTTTGACGCACCCGAGCTGATTTCCGGATCATAGCCGGAGTACTTCGTAAAGGTCAGCAGGTTACGGCCGGTGAACACCAGCTGTACTTTCTTCACATACGGTGTCCGGATCACTTTGGCCAGATCAAACGCCAGCGACACGTTCCGCAGACGCACGAATGAAGCGTCTTCCATGAAGAAATCTTTCGTCGCATTGTTGCCTGCCCCCCGTAAGCTACCCCACAGGTTATAATAGGCGCTCGACCAGTAGGCCGTATACGCGCCGGTTTTGCCGTCGATGGTCACTGGCTTTGCGAAATCACCGCTGATCCCGTCCCGATACATCCATTCTTTAGTCTGGTTGTAGAGGTGGCTGCCGTACACCCAGTCGAACTGGACGTTCAGCGACACAAAATCCTTATAAGAGAACCCGTTAATAAATGAGGCATTGAATTTAGGATTCGGATTACCCAACGCGTAGGTCTGGTTGGTAAACTGCATCTGGTAGGTCGACTTGTTTACTACATGGCCGTCAACGATTGTGTAATTGCCTTCGTCAGCAGCAGCAATGTACCGCTGGCCTTCCTGATTTTTATAATCGAGGCTGGTCAGTAACTTGTACCCGTAGATCTGACCGATTGGCTGACCAGGCGTCAGTACCAGTGCCGTACTACCTGCCGAAGTGGTCAGGATGATGTCGGCACCACCCGAAATGGCGTCAATTTTTGACACCTGATGGCCAAAGTTCGCGGTAAAATCCCATTTCAGTCCCCGGGCATTGTAGACCGGCAGATCAAGCGCGAACTGCACCCCGTTCGATGACATATCAATAGCGTTGGTCAGCTGACCGGTAGATCCCAGCGACGGCGGTACACTTACGGTATAAATTACGTTACCGCTTTTCCGCTTCCAGTACGTCAGGCTGGCATTTACCTGCCGCAACCACGCTCCACCCGTGTTGGTATTGATCGTGAAATCAGTGCCGATTTCAAGCTCTTTCGAGACCTCTACCTGCAGGTTTGAATTCTTTGTCGTTGTCGGGATGGTATACACCAGCGATGAACCCAGGTTTTGCTGGCTTAACACCGGATAGCGGTCGAAAGCACCCGGCTGGATACCCGCCTCACCGTAGGCCGCCCGTAACTTGAAGTAAGGAATGGCATTACCGACCGGATTGTTTTTCATGAACGACAGCGGGTTTACGTGCGCATCAAAGTGCGGGAACGTAAACGGCGTTGCCCCGCCCCCGAAAGCGGATGACCAGTCACTGCGGAAACCAGCTGTTAACCCGCCATAATCCCCAAAGTCAACTTTCTGGTTTACCAGATAACCGTACGTAATAAACGGCGTCACTATGTCATAAGCAACGGCCTGTGAGCTTGTCGACGCGATGTTAAACGGCGGCGCCGTACTCAGGCCGATGCCATATGTGTCATACTCCGACGATTTGTTTTTACGGTAATCAAACGTAATCTGCGTACTGGTCTGAATGGGCAGATTAATGTTGAAATCATCCTTAAAGTTTGTCCGGATATAGGCTGTTCCGAGGAAGTTCTGGAATGTGTTTGTGTACACATAGTTATTGATCTCCCCTTTGTTATCCGGCGCATAGTTGCTGGCCCATGACTGATAGTACTCCGAGCTTCCGTTCTGCGACTGGTTAAAATACGTCTGACGCAGGGTTTCTGTCCGATAGTCGATGCCGTATTTCGCGTCCAGTTCCACAAACTTGTTGACCTTGTAATTGGCGTTAAAGTTCTGAATTGCGTTTACCTTATTGTTAACGGCATCTGTATACGCCGCCTGATAGAACGGGTTACCGGCGTTCACACTCAGGAAGTCTGCCGTCGGGTAAACCGGATAGGTTCCGTCGGCCAGCGTGCGGGTCAGATCAAAGAACGGCGACGTATTCAGGAAACCGTATACCGAGCCCACGTTTCCGGTACCGGTACCAAAAACAGCACCCAGACCCGGCTTCAGCGTATTCTTGGTATACACCAGCTGCGTCGACGAACGGATGGTAAAGTTTTTGAAGAGTTCAGTACCCAGGTTTACCGATACGTTACTGCGGTCTACATACCCGTTTTGTTTGGTCAGAATCGGGGAGGTCGTATGGTTGTTGGCCACCGAAATGTTGTAATCACTCTTGTCAGAGGCGCCCGAAATACTCAGCGTATTGTTAGCCGTGTGGCCGGTCTGGAACACCTGCTTGAAGTGATCATAATACTTCAGATTGGCATTGTACGCCTTGCTGGCATCATTCCGGATATCCTGAATCGCATACCGCGTTGCCCCGCCATACTGATAGGAAATACCGCTGATGGCGCCGTACTGCGTATAGTCCAGGATAGTACCTTTCGCATCAACGATGTTATTATTCGCATCGGTCAGATACGGGTGCTTGTCGGCTTTGTGTACATTGCCGGTATTCAGAAATTCGTTGGACGAATAGCTGGTCGAGAAGTTGATGGCCGGCCGGCCTTTCTTTCCTTTTTTGGTAAAGATCTGGATTACCCCGTTGGCACCCTGCGCCCCGTAAATTGAGGCCGACGCCGCACCCTGGGCCACCTCGATCCGGTCGACATTGCTCAGATCCAGCGAGTTGATATCCGTGGCCGCTACCTGCACACCGTCCACCATGATCAGCGGCTTGGTGCCCCCCTGAACCGAGTTGATCCCCCGGAGCAGGATGTTGACCGGGTCGCTGGGGTTACCGCTGACCGACGAAATCTGCGCCCCCGGGATCTTCCCGATCAGCGCCTGGTCAATCGAGGCGGTTGGTGTCTGTGGCAGTTTTGCGGCCGAAATACTTTCGACGGCAATCCCGAGATTGGCCTTACTGGTGGCAACCCCGCTACCCGTTACTACGACTTCGCTCAACATCCGTGAATCAGACACAAGCGCTATATTGATTTCGGACTGCGCTCCCGCTACCTTTTCCTGAGGTGCAAAGCCGACAAAACTGTATACCAGTACTGCATTATTTTCCGGTATGGAAATGGTATATGTGCCATTCGCATCTGTAGTTGTCCCTCTGCTGCTCCCTTTCAGGGAAATCGATACACCTGGCAGCGGGGCTCCGTCTTCTGAGCTGGTAACTTTACCGGCAACTTTCCTTTCCTGTGCCCACGCCGTGGCAAAGAGTGAACATACTAGTAGCATGCTCACAAATAAAGATCTCATCATGATTGTTTGGTTAGTTAAGAAAATGTGTTGTCCGACAAATTTAGCCGCCCAGAAACATTCAACAAATTCGCATTAACCCTGTTTTAACAATCACAAATTTTGCATTAACACCAATACACAGAATATTATTCCAAATAGACCAATATTAAATTGATATTAAAATAAGGCAGGTTACAGATTAAAAATTTGACTTTTTTTTTAATAGATGCGCACCATCATAGATTTACAATATTTTACATTTATTATAATTCATGAATTATAATTTTATATATTATTACTTATACAAAATATATTTTTGTAAACACAAGTAATTATAGAATTTACTTAACAGTCAATATTTGCTCTGAATCTGACTCGTTCAATACTTTTACAAATTTGCTGAACCGGCGGCCTGTTCACCGGAGTCAGCATACCACTACAGTTAAGCTTATAAAAGATTGATTATCAACAGAATTTTGCTTTATATTGATCACATGAGCAGAACAAAGGCATTAATCCATGAAGTATCGGTAGCCCGGCAGGCATACATTGCCAGTCTGAGCACTATTGACGACACGCAGGCACAGTGGAAGCCCTCACCGGACAGCTGGAGTGCCGTCGATATTACCGAGCATTTATACTGGGCTGAACACGGCGGATTATGGGGTATGTGGAAAACCCTGTACGGCATCCGCGCGGGACAGGTGACGTATGAAGAAAAGTCGCTGAATGATGGCTTACCCATCGAAGCCATCATTCAGCTAACCTGGAAAGAAAAAGAGCTGGTGCCCGCGGTAGCGGCTCCCCGCCTTGGCGGTACGCTTCCGTTCTGGGCATCGGCCCTTAACAGCCTACAGCCTGTCCTGGCTGACCTGGGCAACGATTTACAGGACCACGAATTAGCCCTGAAAGCACATCCTCACCCCATCTCCGGGTCACTTAGCTACGGGCAGCGTTTTGAATTTCTCCGGTTCCATCTTGACCGCCACCGCGGACAGATCGAAAACCTGAAAAAAATGTACCGGCAATAGAGGTACAGTCCCGGGCCATGCTGATTAGTGCTTAGCCAGACGCACGTCTGCGTTTTTCTGCGCCACATTGTTTTTCAGCTTCGGTACAGTCTTCAGGTAATCATAAATGGCGCCGGCTTCGGCATCGGTCAACACCGGACGCGGCTCCATCGGGTACCGGAAAACCGATCCGTCGGGCCGTACACCGGATTTAAGCGCACGGATAAACTGATCACGGGAATATTTCTTACCGATCCCGGTTTCGTCATCAAACGTCAGGTTGGCCGAGAATACCGGCTGCCCGTCGAGATCCTTGAACTCGCTACCACCGCCAAAATAGCCATTGGTACGTTCCGGATGCTCACCGTCGAGGTCCAGATAATCTGCCGAATGACAGCCAAAACAATCGGCAACGGCGGTGGCCAGGTACTTGCCGGTCCCGATCTGGTCTGTACTGTCGGGCATCGGAATCTGCTGATCGGGATATTTGCCCGGCTTCATCACCGTCCACGGCAGTAGTTTAGCCACCAGACTATACTCGGCCGGAGGCGCTTCCTGCTTTGTGGCCTGCACCGGAAAACGGTCTGATCGTAACCAGGCAATCACCGAATAAATATCTTCGTCGGCCATATGGGCGTAGGTCGGCATAAAGGCAACCTGCCCGTTTTTACGGATACCTGTGCGCAGAAAATAAATAATCTCCCCGTCGGTCCAGTTGCCGATACCGGCTTCCTTATCCTGTGTAATGTTCCGTGAATAAATCCTGCCGAAAACAGAAGGAACATCCTTGAGTTGTTTTCCCGTCAGCCGGTTAGTATCATCTGCATGGCAGGCGATACATTGTAAATGGGCAATCTTTTCTCCCCGCTCAACACGGGCGGGTGTAATCTCAACGCTGACCGAAGGCGCAACGGGCGGTTCATACGTACGCATCGGAGTCAGTGACAAATACGCGCAGGCGGCAGCCACGGTCAGTACCAGACAGGCCAGTCCGAGGCCTGTAATCCGGAGTACTTTTTTCATGAGTATTGTTGTTTTAGTTCTTGCTCAGTCACCCGCTACACGGATAACTATACAAAACTCACCGCCCGGGTCCCGGAAACCAGTTGTATGTTGCCGGAACCTGCATTCGAACCGGTCGAAAATGGAGAAATCCCACCTGAAGTGTCAGTACCTGACGAGCTAAAACACAAAAAAAGCCGGACAGGCAATCCCGTCCGGCTTTTCGGTCAACGCTACGCTCATGAAAACTATCTTGGTCCGCGACGGCCGTTTCCTCCACCCTGGCCACCACCTAAATCAGGAGTCGGGGCCGAACGCTGTTCCTGACCACCGCCGCGTTGCTGATACTGTCCGCCGCCTGATTCCTGACGGCCTCCGCCCTGCACACCACCACCTGCCTGTGGCATAGTTGGCTGGCCCGGGGCTTCATACCGGCGTGAAGGCTGGCCACCGCGCGGGGCATCACCGCCGTAACCGCCAACATTCGTTGAACCGGCATCGGCCGGCCGGCCGCGGAAGCCGCCGTTATCATTCCGGTTCCAGCCACCTTCTCCCCGACGGTCGGGCATGGTTGGCTGCCCGCTGTTCTGTGGCTGGTAATCAGGCCGCTGCCCGCGGTCACGGTTATTATCAAAACCGCCATTAGCCGGAGCATTCGGGGCCTGGTAGCGGCCACGGTTATTATCAAAACCGCCGTTGGCCGGTGCGTTCGGGCTTTGGTAGCGGTCACGGCCGGTATTGCCATTGCCCGTGTAATTCCGCGAGCCACCGTTCATGTCAGGGCCAGGGTAATTGCCGGTCCGGTTTGACTGCCCGCGTTCAGGACCATTGTTACGCCAGCCATTATTTGCGCTGTAACTACCGCCGCCACGGCGTTCGTACCAACTGTTATTGTTGCGGGAATACCCTCCCGAGCGATACACTTCGTTGCTGCGGTAAACCGGCAGACTCCGGCGGGTTACGTATTCGATATCGCGGCGGTTGGGACCGTAATAATACGTCCGGTTATTATACCGGTGATAGTTATTGACAATCACCGTGTTATTAAAGAATCCGCCATACGTATTCCGTGGCAGGCAATAGCTGTACACCCGCGGGCTGGTGATATACATCTGCGGAACGAATACCCAGTAGTTGTACGGAATATTAACGTTCAGACTGATGTTGATGCCGGGGCCCAGCGGTGCCCAGCCATAATAACCACCTCCCGACCGCCAGGCAACCCATGCCGGGGCCCATTCGCGGCCCGGTATCCAGACCCAACCCCGATAGGCGTCGAAGTACCAGCGGCCGTAGTGGAACGGCGCCCATCCCCAGGCATAGTCCGATACCCAGGTATTGCCGTATTCAGTCATAACCCAGTGTCCGTTGGTGGCATAGGGCTGGAATCCCTGCTCAACCCGCGGCATCCAGACACGGCCATATTCAGGCGTATTGACCCATTGTCCGTAAGGACTCAGTTCATCGTAAAAGCTGTCAACCGGCCGGTCGATGGTGTAATCGCCATACTGATCATAGCCGGTATCGTAGCCGGGCTGATCATAGCCATAGCCGGTTTGTGGCTGACCGCCATACAGCGGATCATAACCAGACTGCGCCATTGCACCGGAGGCAACGGACAGGCCTAGTACACTTAGTAAAATCCGGAAAATAATACGGGCACTCCGTTGGGTATTCATGGCTTTATGAGTTCAGAATCAAATGCTGATGGTTAGACGATACACACAATCAAAGGTTTAACGAATACTAACTTTTTTTGAACATAAATCCGCGGGACCGGTCAGAATTCGGGACCACGGGCTAATTCTGTACAAGTTCTGATAAACAAACCATAAATTATTGCCTTAACTTTGCACATTATTTGACTGCGGGATGTTATACCGTCCCATATGCAACCTCTTTATTTCATGGAAACTGCGCAAAACGACGAACTTATACGGATCATTGATCTTTTAAATACAACATACGAAAGTGAAGAAACCTGGCATGGTCCTTCGGTGGTTGAAGTCCTGCGGGATGTAACGCCCGAGATGGCCGGTCTGCGGATTACCCCGAATACCCATTCAATCGCCGAACTGGTTTTTCACATGACCAGCTGGCGTATTTTCACCGTCAAGAAAATGCAGGGCGACCCGACATTTGATATCCTGACACCGGAGAAAAACTTTGGTTCGTTTCCGGATAAAATTGACGATTTCGAGTGGGAAGCGCTTCAGATGGAACTGAGCCTGAGCCAGGAAGAGCTCGTGAACGAGCTTGACAAGCGCGACGATGACGAATTCCTCGAAGACATCGTGCCCGGCCGCCCGTATACGTATTATGACCTGCTGCACGGCATGATCAATCACGATGTATATCACACAGGACAGATTGCTATTCTGCGGAAAGCACTGGCCTTCAAGAGCGCCGGTATGTCGGGTAAATACAGCGACGACGAATACGGTAACGGCTACGGCGACACGTACGACAACGACGATTATTATTGATTAAATACCGGGGCGCCGGCCAGCCCGCGCCCCGTTTTGTTAACTCATTTCACTCTCCATTGAACTACTGGTTAGTTAAATCAGAACCCGACGCCTATTCATGGGATCGGTTTGTTAAGGAAGGGCGCGCCATCTGGGACGGCGTCCGGAACTATCAGGCACGCAACAACCTGAACGCCATGAAAAAAGGTGATCAGGTTTTATTTTATCACAGCGTTACCGGTACAGCCGTTGTCGGCCTGGCCATCGTTGACCGGGAAGCCTATCCAGATCCGACTGATCCTCCGGCAGCAACTGGTAAGCCCACGCCCTGGGTAGTCGTTGAACTTATTCCGGAGATTGCCTTTGCCCGCCCTGTTTCGCTGGCACAGATCAAGGCAGAACCCCTGCTACAGCATATTTCCCTCATCCGCCAGTCGCGCCTGTCGGTTATGCCGGTAAAACCTGACGAATTTGAACTGATCCTGGCCATGGGTCTTCACTAACCTCATTACAAGCCTATGCAACTGTTGACACCCGCTCCGTGGCCGGATTACGAACTATTGGACAGCGGAAATTTCGAAAAACTGGAACGGTTCGGCCGCTACATCCTGGCCCGCCCCGAACCACAGGCCATCTGGGACAAAACCCTGCCTGAACAGGAATGGAAACGCCTGGCCGATGCCTCTTTCCGCCGCGATAAACAGTCACCCGAGCGCGGCGACTGGACGATCAGCCCGGGCATGCAGGTTCCGTGGATGATTAATTTCAACCAGCAGGGCCTTGATTTACGCTTTAAACTGGCCCTGACGACGTTTAAACACGTCGGTATTTTTCCGGAGCAGGCCACAAACTGGACTTATATTCATGACTGTATTCAGGCGCTGCGCCAACAGGGCGTAGAACGTCCGAAGGTACTGAACCTCTTTGCCTATACCGGCGCGGCCTCCCTGGCTGCGCGTCAGGCCGGTGCCGATGTAACCCATGTTGATGCGGTTAAGCAGGTGATCAGCTGGTCGCGGGAGAATATGGAAAGCAGCAAGCTCGAAAACATCCGCTGGATTGTTGAAGATGCGCTGAAGTTTGCCCGTCGGGAAGCCCGCCGCGGTAACACCTACAATGGTATCATTCTGGATCCGCCAGCCTATGGACGTGGTCCGGAAGGCGAAAAATGGGTACTTGAAGAACATCTGAATACCCTCTTGCAATCGTGTGCCGAATTGCTTGACAAAACAAACTTCTTTTTCATTATCAATCTGTATTCACTTGGTTTTTCGGCACTTATCCTCGATAACCTGATTCAGCAGCACTTTGGTAATCAGGCCAAAGCCGAATGGGGCGAGTTATTTCTGAATGATTCGCACAAGAAACGCCTGCCACTTGGTGTCTTTTATCGGTTTTCTTCCATATAAAAGCCTTATCTTTGCGGAAGGTGAATAACACGTTTATTACCGGACACGATTACAGGACAGTATCTGGTACTAAACATCCTGTTAACCCTGTAATCCTGTCTTGTTTTTCCTTTTGTCAATTAAACCGGATGTGCCTTGGGGACGCTTTTAAATACATAGTATTACTTGGGATAGTGCTGACACTGGCTGCCTGTGGCGATAACGAACGCCGACAGGCGCGTATTCCACCCCTGCCCGACCAGGCAGACAGCAGTCGCAGCGAAGCTACCCTACGTGCGTTGACCCGGGCCATTAATCAATCGTCTTCCCCCTACGCTTACGCCAAACGGGCTGCCCTGTACCTTTCTATGGAGAAAAAGCAGGAAGCCCTCGACGACATTGATGAAGCCATCAGCCGTAATGCAAACGTCGGTAGTTTTTACCTGATCCGTGCGCAGGTGTACCGCCTGATGAAACAAATCCCGAAAGCACTGGAAAATGCACAGCGGGCCGAGATTCTGGGTGTTGACACGCCTGAGCTGTATACGATTCTGGGCGATCTGTACCAGCAGCAAAAGCAATTCGGGAAAGCACGGCTGCACATTGCCCGCGCCCTGCAGATGGCTCCATACGATGGAGAGGCGTATTTTTTTCAGGGTCTGATTACGGCTTATCAGGGTGATACCGGTAAGGCGATCAGCCTCTATGAACATTCGCTGAGCCTGAAACCCCGTTATCTGGCCACGTATAATCAGTTGTCGAACGTATACCGGGCACTGGGTAACATTGACCAGGCACTGGCCTACAATGAAAAAGCCTCTGCCTACTTCCCGGACAATGCAGACCTGTGGTATACCCGCGGCCTTACGCTGCAGAGCGGTGGCAAGCTGGAAGACGCGCTGGGCTGTTACCGGCAGACGGTGAAACTACAGACCAACTATTATCAGGCCCATTTTCAGTCGGGTCTGATTTATCAGAAGTGGAAAAGCTATTTTCCGGCCCTGGCCAATTTTCAGAAAGTACAGCAGTATAAACCGGATTATCCGCGGATCGATACATACATCGGCCAGTGTCAGGAACAGATTGGCCAGTTAGACGAGGCCATTGCGTCCTACACGAAGGCCAGTCAGCTCGATCCGGGCGATCAGCTGGCCACTGCCGGATTATACCGGGTGCAGCGCCGTCAGATGGGGTATTACTACAATAACCAGCAGACAACGGGCGGCACCGAGGCCAATGCACCGGCCGTTAATCCGGCCGACACGGCGCGGTTACGCATTCAGTCCCTGCCGTCGCGGACCCGGATACCAAGCCGTAGTGACTCCATAAACCGAACCGTTAAACCAATCGGACAAAATTAAGTATGGTGGCACCGGTCCTTTCCGGCCGGCGCCACGGTATGAATGATTAACTATTTATAACTATGACTGCACAGGACGTAATGATCCGTGTGACGCTCCCTGACGGAAGCGTGCGGGAGTACCCCAAAGGAAGTACCAGCCTCGACATTGCCACCAGTATCAGCGAAGGCCTTGCCCGCAATGTGCTGGCCGCCAAGGTTAATGGAATTGTTCAGGATGCAACGCTTCCGATCGATGCCGATGCTACGGTGCAATTGTTGACGTGGAATGACCCCGAAGGTAAGTCTACGTTCTGGCACTCATCAGCCCACTTACTGGCTGAAGCACTCGAATCGCTTTATCCGAATGTAAAATTTGCCATCGGACCGCCAATCGAAAACGGTTTCTATTACGACATCGACCTGAACGGTCAGCATTTCTCGCAGGAAGACTTCAAGAAAGTTGAAGACAAAATGCTGGAACTGGCCCGTCAGAAAAATGCCTATGTCCACAAATCCGTTCCGAAAGACGAAGCCATTGCGTATTTCGAAGAGAAAGGCGATCCGTATAAGGTAGAGCTGTTGCAGGACCTGCAGGACGGGAATATCACGTTCTATACCCAGGGCAATTTTACCGACCTGTGCCGCGGACCGCATATCCCGAATACCGGATTCATCAAGGCGTCGAAAATCATGAACGTAGCCGGTGCTTACTGGCGCGGTGATGAGAAAAACAAGATGCTGACACGGGTGTATGCCATCACATTCCCGAAACAAAAGGAACTGGATGAGTACCTGCACCGCCTCGAAGAAGCGAAGAAACGTGATCACCGGAAGTTGGGTAAAGAGCTGGAAATATTCACCTTCTCGGAAAAAGTCGGTCAGGGCTTGCCGCTGTGGCTGCCCAAAGGAGCCCTGCTGCGCGAACGTCTGGAAAACTTCCTCCGCCGGGCACAGGTACGCGCCGGTTATTCACCGGTTGTTACGCCACACATCGGCGGTAAGCAGTTGTATGTGACCTCAGGCCACTGGGATAAGTACGGTAAAGACTCGTTCCAGCCGATCCATACGCCCGAAGAAGGGGAAGAGTTCATGCTGAAGCCGATGAACTGCCCGCATCACTGCGAAATTTACAAGTCGAAGCCACGGTCATACCGCGACCTGCCGCTGCGACTGGCTGAGTTCGGGACGGTTTACCGCTACGAGCAATCGGGTGAGCTGCACGGTCTGACGCGGGTTCGGGGCTTTACGCAGGATGATGCCCACATCTTCTGCCGCCCGGATCAGGTGAAGGACGAGTTTATTAAAGTTATTGATCTGGTACTGTATGTGTTCCGGTCACTGGGCTTTGACGATTTCAGCGCGCAGATTTCACTCCGCGATCCGAACGAGCCAGGCAAATACATCGGTTCCGACGATCTGTGGGAAAAAGCCGAGTCGGCCATTATTGAAGCCGCGGCCGAAAAAGGCCTGAATACGGTGACTGAACTGGGCGAAGCCGCCTTCTACGGACCGAAACTGGACTTTATGGTGCGCGATGCCCTGGGCCGGAAATGGCAGCTGGGTACGATTCAGGTCGACTACAACCTGCCGAACCGCTTTGAGCTGGAATACACCGGTGCCGACAACCAGAAACACCGTCCGGTTATGATTCACCGTGCCCCGTTCGGTTCCCTGGAGCGGTTCATTGCGATTCTGATCGAAAATACGGCCGGTAACTTCCCGCTGTGGCTGTCGCCGGAGCAGATCGTTATTCTGCCGATTTCCGAGAAGTTTGAAGAGTATGCAAACGAGCTGTTCTTTATCCTTCAGGAACAGGATATCCGTGGCTTTGTGGACCATCGTGACGAGAAAATCGGCCGGAAAATCCGGGATGCGGAAGTTACCAAGGTACCGTTCATGCTCATCGTTGGTGAGAAGGAACAGGCCGAAGGAAAGGTTTCTGTCCGCCGGAAAGGTCAGGGCGATTTAGGCACCATGACCATCGACGAATTTGTCTCTATTTTCAAAGCGGAAGTAAAAGTTTAGTAAATAACAGAGTGGTATCAGTAGCTTGTTCGTTGTGAATGAGCGACTGGTGCCCGGTTTGTAATCCTTGATAAAATTTGCGCTGAATTAACAAATTCAGTATTTTCCCGAAACTTTTCACGGGACCTGACGTTATCAGGGAAATATTTGTATCACTAACCAGTTTATATGGCATTACCCCAGCGCAGGCCACCACGTCGTGTGGTTGAAGAACCCTACCGAATTAACGATCGTATCCAGGCCCGTGAAGTTCGGGTTGTCGGAGAAAACGTAGAGCAAGGTATTTATAATCTCCAGCAGGCGAAAGCCATGGCCCAGGCACAAAACCTTGATCTGGTAGAAATTTCGCCTAACGCAACCCCTCCTGTCTGCCGCATCATTGATTATTCTAAGTTCAAGTACGAACAGAAGAAAAAGCAGAAGGAAATTAAGGCAAACGCCCAGAAAGTTGTTATTAAAGAAATTCGTTTCGGCCCCAACACCGACGACCACGACTTTGAATTCAAACTGAAGCACGCCATTAACTTCCTGAAGGAAGGGGCCAAAGTGAAGGCATACGTACAGTTCGTTGGCCGTGCCATCGTTTTCAAAGAACGTGGATTCCAGTTGCTTGACCGGTTTGCAAAAGGTCTGGAAGAGCACGGAAAATTAGAAGCAGAAGCCAAACTTGAAGGGAAGCGGATGAGTATTTTCGTCGCGCCTAAACAAGTGATTAAAAAATAATCTGCGTTAAGCGGACTTCAGGGAGAAAAGAAGCCTCACGGGACGTTTTTTAAAACTTTCCGCGGGAACTTCGTTTCTCCCTTTCTTTATTTTTCCGTATCTTTGCGGCCTGTTTACTTTTTTACATTTAGCGGTTCAAACTAATGCCTAAATTAAAAACAAACTCGGCAGCCAAAAAGCGTTTCAAGCTGACAGGCACCGGGAAAATCAAGCGGAAGCATGCCTTCCACAGCCACATTCTGACAAAGAAAAGCACAAAGCGGAAGCGTAACCTGGTGCACACGTCGCTGGTACACACCAGCAATGAAGACCGGATCAAGGCTCTGCTGAAAGTTTAATTGTCGGTTTGTCCGATTGAGTAGCGCCATTCACAGGTTGCTGTTACTCACCCAAAATAATTAGGAGTATACCTCCTGGTTTAATGTTTCACCCGATGGCCGGTATTAAGTGCAGCAAATTGCCACCGGCAGTCAAAAAACAAGTATTACAAAATGCCACGTTCCGTCAATCACGTTGCGTCACGCGCACGCCGGAAAAAATTCATGAAGCTGGCCAAAGGTTATTTCGGCCGGCGTAAAAACGTTTGGACAGTAGCGAAAAACGCTATTGAAAAAGGTTTACAGTACGCATACCGCGACCGTCGCGCCAAGAAACGGGATTTCCGTGCTCTCTGGATTCAGCGTATTAACGCTGGTGCCCGCATCAACGGTTTATCATACTCTGCCCTGATGGGCGCCCTCAACAAATCGGGAATTGAATTGAACCGCAAAGTTCTGGCCGACCTGGCTATGAACCATCCCGAGGCCTTCAAAGCCATTGTTGACAAAGTAAAGTAGGGGCGCCCCCACGTGGGCGCCCGTGTGCTTCGAATTAAGCGACCAAAGGCAGTACAAGCCTTAACGTTTTTTTAAGTACAGCACACAGCCCGCGTGATAATACAGGTATCCCTTTACGCATAGAAGGCAGACCTAACCGGTCTGCCTTTTTTTGTTGGATTTTGGTTTTACGGGGGATCACGTGTTTCCGGGCGATTACGCATTTTTTGGGGGACCACACGATTTTCTGGCGACCATGCACCAATGTTGGGCGACCACGTGGGGTCACCCCTACGTTTCGATGACGCGGGTTTTCAGGCCGGCGCGACCGGAGCCGTCGGGTAAACGGCCCAGCAGGTAAATATCTACTTCGGTGTCGCCCACGCGGAAAACCTGGCAACCGGTGAGCGGTGCTAACACCTCCTGAATCTGCCGGAACGCTGCCGTCCGCGCTTTTTCTTCTTCGCCATACCAGTCCTGCTCCGTCGTTACGGGTTCCCAGAACCAATCGGTTGTAGTTTCCTCCACATAAACGGACGGTGGTATCATCAGCCAATCTTTAATCTGACTAACCGTGAGTGGTTCTTCCTGCTTCAGATAGCACGTTACATATGTGATGGCTTCGTCAGATTCACTCGGATATAAGACGTTTTCAAGTAAAGGGGTTACCTGAGATTCTAATTGGTTATTTCCTTCTTCGGATATGTTACTATTTTCGGTGATGTCCGTCATAAGATCGAAAAGCTTTACAGCAAATTAAACAGATATGCTGATTGCTGTGTCTTTTTTCATTTATTTTTAGGCCTGTTCTCAATACTGGTATAACCCGGGCTTTGCCCCAAAACATTTAATACTCATGCTGGAAACCCTTTTAAATCTGGTTCGCGAATCATCAGGCGATGCAATCATCAACAACCCCGCTATTCCAAATCAACACAATGAGGTCGCGATGGAAACGGTCTTGAGCGGTATCACCAACGGCCTTCAGCAACAGGCGCAGGGCGGTAATATCGGTGGTCTGCTGAGTACAATCATGGGCCAGGGCGGTAGTTTATCTGCCTCAAATCCAATGGTAAATGGTATGATCAGCAACGTTGTCGGTAATCTGATGGGTAAACTCGGCGTCTCTGAAACTGTCGCTAAAAGTATTGCTGCAGCCGTTATTCCGATGGTATTAAGCAAACTCTTTGCTAAAGCAACAGACCCGAATGACTCCAGCATCGACGTTGGCAGTATCATGGGCGCCGCTACCGGCAATCAGAACGCCGGCAATGTTGACTGGATGGGTATGGCCTCTACCGCCATGGCCGACGGTAAACTGGATATGAGCGATGTCATGCGCGTGGCCGGTGGCCTGATGGGTGGCAGTAACACTGGTGGCGGTCAGCAGTCAGGCGGCCTGGGCGGTTTACTGGGTGGCTTGTTCGGCGGCAAATAATTGCGGTCTCCCTTTTTTTGTTTTTTTTTGTCAAGGCAAGCGCACGCTTGCCTTTTCATTTTCCAGCCAACTCATGCAGACACTTTTTGAACTGATCCGCTCCATCAAACCCATGCCTGATGGATTTGAGCAGAAATTAGGCACCTTGCTGCTACCAAACCGATTCCGTAAACACGAGGTAATCCTGCAGGCCGGTACTACGTCAAACCGGATCTTTTTTATTGAATCCGGACTAACCCGCCGCTATTACCTGAAGGATGAGAAGGAAATCACTACGGACTTCATGCGGGAAGGTGATTTTATCATCTCCCCTCTCAGCTTTTACACCCGGCAGCCTTCGTTTGAATTTGTTGAAGCACTCGAAGCGTCGCTTCTCTGGTCGATTTCCCGCCCTCAGCTTGAATCTCTGTACGACAGATTTCCTGCCTTCAACGCCATAGGCCGCGTGTTGACCGAACAGTATTATGTCAAAAGCGAGCTAAGGGCCCACAGCCTGCGCCACCTTTCGGCCGAAGAACGGTACGCGCAGTTTTTCCAGACGCATAAAGACCTCCTGAACCGGTTATCGGGTAAGCACATTGCTACACTCCTTGGCCTGACACCGGAAACCTATAGCCGTATCCGGGCGAAAAAGGCGAAAGCGTAATTGATTCAGATCAAGAAAGGAGTGCCGTAGCTGAAGCATTTTTGTAAAAAAAGTCATGAGGTCAACACTCTTTTCGGTTAATACCCTCCGCGGTTTCCTGCTGCTGCTTATGGCTGGTTCTTTTGCGTTTATACACATCGGAGACGGGACTATCTTTATGCCGCTCCTGATGTGGCTGCTCCTGCTATTGTGTATTCCGACCCTGGCAAACCTGATTACACTGCTGATTCTCGCCTGTTGGGGATATTTGCTGGCAGCCGCCCTCTATCCGCGTCTCAGGCAAAGCGAGTTAACGGTATCAGTGATTATCATGCTGGCGTTACCCATCGGCCTGGCCTTCCTTCGGGCAACGCCTTCCATATCGTTTAGCCATACATCACTGTTGGTATGGCTCCCGTGTCTGCTCTTTACCTTATCCGGCTATTTTTATATTTTGATCCGTCGCCTTTGAACACTTCTCAGCGTATGTATAAAAACCTGAAACCTCTCCTGTTGATCATGGCCCTTTCCTGTAGCCTTTGCGGTATAGGCAATGCATATATGCTTTACCCCATTTTTGGTCTGGTAATCCTTAATACCATCTTCCTGTCCTGGTATACCATTTACAGCTTCCTGTTTATTGCCGCCTGGGTAAGTGTCTGGACGTATCTATCCGGCATTTTTGAACGCCCACGGTATATACTACTGCTTATTGCACTGACGTTCTGGATACCATTTTTAGTATATTTTCCCGAATATCTCGGCAACCCACTAGCATCATGGAGTCTGTATTACTGGATACCATTTGCCTTTTTTACCATAGCCTTCGGCCTGTTTATCGTTTGTTATGTCAAGGGCGGTAATGACCGGAACAGTCTCCCGGTATGAACTCCGCCAGTACGTCTGATTGTGTCAGCCTGCTCCGCCGACTTGTCTCATTCGTTCGGATTCCACTGCCAATCTGTCACGATTTCAAACAAATTTATGAGCTGGCATATTGCTTGATAGTATAGGTGTAACTGACATTTAGAACACAAAGCATAAACATAGCAATAAACCATCATGGGAAAGATTATTGGCATTGACTTAGGTACTACAAACTCATGTGTAGCCGTCATGGAAGGTAACGAGCCAGTCGTTATTCCGAACAGCGAAGGAGCCCGCACCACGCCTTCAGTTGTGGCTTTCATGGACAACGGTAACGGTGAGCGTAAAGTAGGTGCTCCGGCCAAACGCCAGGCCATCACCAACCCTAAGCACACTATTCAATCGGTTAAGCGGTTCATGGGTAAGCGCTTTGCCGAAGTTCAGAATGAAATGAAAACGATTGCCTATGATGTAGAGCGTGGCCCGAATGATACGCCACGTGTACGCATCGGCGACCGTCAATATACACCACAGGAAATTTCGGCGCTGATTCTGCAGAAGATGAAGCAAACTGCCGAAGATTATCTGGGCCAGACTGTAACCGAAGCCGTTATTACGGTTCCTGCCTACTTTAACGATGCTGAACGTCAGGCGACCAAAGAAGCCGGTCAGATCGCTGGCCTGGATGTAAAACGGATTATCAACGAGCCAACTGCGGCAGCATTGGCCTATGGTCTTGATAAAACTGACCAGGACCGTAAAATCGCCGTGTTTGACTTAGGTGGTGGTACATTTGATATTTCAATCCTTGAATTAGGTGACGGTGTATTCGAAGTAAAATCAACCGATGGTGATACACACCTGGGTGGTGACGATTTTGATCAGGTGATTATCGACTGGCTGGCCGAAGAATTCAAGAAAGATGAAGGCATCGACCTGCGTCAGGACCCGATGGCGTTACAGCGCCTGAAAGAGGCGGCAGAGAAAGCAAAAATCGAATTGTCGAGCTCGACATCGACTGAGATTAACCTGCCGTATATCATGCCGGTAAACGGTATTCCGAAACACCTTGTACGCTCGCTGTCACGCGCTAAGTTTGAGCAACTGGCTGATTCGCTGATTCAGCGCAGCCTCGAGCCATGCCGCCGTGCGCTGAAAAACGCCGGTATGTCAGCCAGCCAGATCGACGAAGTGATCCTGGTAGGTGGTTCAACCCGTATCCCGCGCGTTCAGGAAGAAGTAGAAAAACTGTTTGGCCGGAAACCATCGAAAAGCGTTAACCCGGACGAAGCAGTTGCCGTAGGGGCTGCCATCCAGGGTGGTGTATTGACCGGTGAAGTGAAAGACGTATTGCTTCTTGACGTTATCCCGCTTTCGTTGGGTATCGAAACAATGGGGGGCGTGTTCACGAAAATGATTGAAGCCAATACAACTATTCCGACCAAAAAATCGGAAACGTTCTCGACGGCATCAGACAACCAGCCAAGCGTGGAAATCCACGTATTACAGGGTGAGCGTCCGATGGCTACGCAGAACCGCCAGTTAGGCCGGTTTATCCTGTCAGATATTCCACCGGCACCACGCGGTGTCCCACAAATCGAAGTAACGTTCGACGTGGATGCCAACGGTATCCTGAACGTAACGGCCCGCGATAAAGGCACCGGTAAGGAGCAGAAAATCCGGATTGAAGCGTCAAGCGGTCTGACGGATGCCGAAATCAATAAAATGCGTGAAGAAGCGAAGGCCAATGAAGCGGCTGACAAAGCTGAACGCGAAAAAGTTGAAAAAGTAAACCAGGCTGACTCAATGGTATTCCAGACGGAGAAACAGCTGAAGGATTACGGTGATAAACTGTCGGCAGCCAATAAGTCAGCCATCGAAAGTGCACTGGCAGAGCTGAAATCAGCGCACGGCTCACGCGATGTAACAGCCATCGACGCAGCGATGACCAAGATCACGGAAGCATGGAATGCGGCGTCGCAGGACATTTATAACGCCGGTGGTGCGGAAGGTGCTCCGGGCGCCGATTTTAACGGCGGCGCACAAGGTGCTCAAAGCCAGGCAACGGAAGACAACGTGTCTGACGTTCCTTACGAAGAAGTGAAGTAATATAGCCGGCCCGACGGGTCGCTCATAAATACCGAAGCCCTTTACTGAACCAGTAAAGGGCTTTTATTTTACGTTCTGTCATCAGCAAACTCATGATTTCTTACAAGCACGAGGTATTTATTGAAGTGGCCCGCCAGCTGAGCTTTACTAAGGCCAGCCAGACGCTCTTTATCAGCCAATCGGCCATCAGCAAGCAGATTCAGGCGCTGGAGGCGTTTTACAAAACCGGCTTATTCGAACGCAAAGGCAACAGCATCCACCTGACACCGGCCGGCAAACTCTTGTATGACCGGTTACTGGAAGCCCGGCAACTTCAGCAAACGTTGTATCAGGATATGCAGGCGCTGAGCCAGGCATTTGCGCCGCCCTCCCACATGGTACTGGGCGCCAGCACTACCATTTCGCTCTATGTGCTGCCACGGGTGCTTTCAGCCTATCTGCAACAAAACCCGTCGCTCCAGCTGACCCTGAAAAACCGGAACAGCGAAAATATTCTTAAAGCGCTGCTCGATCATGAAATTGATCTCGGAATTGTTGAGGTAATCAATAAGGCCAACAACGTTACCGCTACCCCGTTCCTGACCGATGAGGTAATTGCCGTATGCTCGCCGGTCAGCCCGCTCAGCGGCCAGCCACTGCGTATCGAAGACCTGCGCCATACCCCGATAGCCCTGCGTGAAACGGGTTCGGGGACGCAGGCGGTTGTCGAAAAAACGCTGGCCGCGCATGGCGTTGACCTGTCGGATTTACCGGTTCGGGTGCGGCTGGGCGGCACAGAGGCCCTGAAAAACTTCGTCCGCGTAGATACCGCCATGGCTTTTTTGCCCCGGCAGGCAGTTGCCAAAGAAATTGAATCGGGTGAACTGATTGAGCTATGCATCAAGGATTTACAGATTACCAGAACGTTTCACTTCATCCAGCGGCGCGGTACTGAAAACCAGCAGGCCTTGCAGGACTTTGTCCGGTTTACGAAACGGTACTATGCCAAACCGGCATAACCCATTCCAAAAAGGCGGTTGCATTCCCGCCGGTTTGTGCGGTCTTTTGGGGCATGATTGCTGCCTCATCTACTTCTTCAACAACCTACAGCCTGCTCAGCCACCTGACCTGTTCGGCCTGCCAAAGGGCATATACGGCGACTGCGTTACAGACGCTTTCCCCCTGTTGTTCCATGCCGCTGCTGGCGCAGTATGACCTGTCGGGTGGCTTAGACAAGCGGATACTTCTCCACCGCGAAGGTACTATGTGGCGGTATCAGGAGGTTTTACCCGTACAGTCCCCAACCCATATTATCAGCCTTGGCGAAGGATTTACGCCCATGCTCCGGCTCAACCGGCTTGGCGAGGCAGGTGGTTTCCTGAGCTTATGGCTCAAAGACGAAGGCAAAAACCCGACCGGCTCGTTTAAGGCCCGCGGGCTGAGTATGGCCATTTCAAAAGCGCATGAATTTGGCGTTGAGGGATGTATTATCCCGACGGCCGGTAATGCAGGCGTGGCGATGGCAGCCTATTGTGCCAGAGCCGGTATGAAAGCCATTGTGGTCATGCCCCGGCATACGCCGAAAGCGTTTCAGGAAGAATGTTACTGGTATGGTGCCGAATTACACCTCATCGACGGACTCATCAATGACTGCGCGGTCAAAGCCCGTCAGCTCAATGCCGGCGGGCAGTGGCTCGATATGTCGACGCTGAAGGAGCCTTACCGGATCGAAGGCAAAAAGACCATGGGCTATGAAATAGCCGAACAGCTGAATTGGGCGCTACCGGACGTGATTCTATACCCGGCTGGTGGCGGTACCGGCCTCATCGGCATCTGGAAAGCCTTCCGCGAAATGCAGCAGCTAGGCTGGCTTCCGGCGGGCATTAAGCTCCCGCGCATGGTGGCCGTTCAGGCCGAAAACTGCCAGCCGCTGGTCGAAACCTGGCTCGGCACACAACCCGATGCGCAGCAATATACCGGCAAACCCACGCTCGCCAACGGGCTGGCAGTTCCCCGCCCTATTGGTGAACCGCTGATGCTGAACGTACTCCGCGAATCCGGCGGGCTGACCATCGGTATTTCCGAAGCAGCCATGGTCGACAGTGTGCGTGAAATTGGCCGGATGGAGGGGATTTTTGTTGCCCCCGAAGGCGCAGCACTCTGGGCCGCCGCCCGGAAACTGGTACAGACGGGTTGGCTGTCAGCAACCGATAACATCCTGCTGCTCAACACCGGCAACGGCCAGAAATACCTGGATAACCTCCGGCCGTTTGCGCAGTAAATCTTTTTTTGCTTAGCTTAGCAGGAAACCTGAACAATCATGCATCCATTCGGGTGCACGATTCTCCTTCCACCGGTCAACTGCCAAGCTAAGTAACTGGATATGACTAAGTATATCCTCATGGTGTTAGCCGGGGCAATCAGCTTCGGTATCCTGTCTTCCTTTGTCAAAATTGCGTATCAGCAGGGCTTCACACCTGCCGAAATCTCCTTTTCGCAAGCATTCACCGGCGCGGTTCTGCTCTGGATACTGGCACGGATTACATCTCCCGGCTTTTCTGTACGGTCCGTCAGTACAAAGCAATTACTCGCCCTTCTGGGGACCGGTGCCACCATTGGCCTGGCGACTTTCTACTACTACGTTTCGGTACACTACATTGCGGCCTCGCTGGCCATTGTCCTGCTGATGCAGTTCACCTGGCTCGGCATTCTGTTCGACTGGGTGATTTTCAGGAACAAGCCGTCACTGATGGAGGTTGGCATTTCGGCCGTAATTATCGGCGGCACAGTTCTCGCAGGTAACCTGCCGGGAAGCGACAGCATTACGTTCTCATGGACCGGCGTTTTTTATGTGCTACTGGCCTCGGTGCTCTATGCGGGTTATGTAGTTGCCAATAGCCGTGCCGGAAGCGGTATCCCGAACCTTACCAAAAGTGCGTTCATTATGACCGGTTCTGCCCTGGCCATTGGCCTGGTTAATCTGCCAACGCTGGCGACCGAAAGTCATCCGGGGCTTGATCTGGTCAAATGGGCGTTGTTCCTGGCCTTATTCGGGACGGTCATTCCGCCGGTTTTGTTTGCCAGAGGAATACCCCATGTGGGTGCCGGCATCAGCGGAATTCTGATGACCGCCGAATTACCGGTAGCCATCATCACGGCTCATATTATCTTAGGCGAACGACTGACAGGCGGGCAGTTCACCGGCATCGCTATCATGCTGGGGGCCATCATGGCCATGAACCTGTACCGGGTGAGGAAAAGTAAGCCGGTGCCCACTGAGTAAAATCGGGATTAGCGTCAACCCTGACATTTTGGGGCAGGCGTGGCACTTATACAGCGCAACAGGTATTCCTGTATATTTAGCCAATTTTACAATGAAACAGCTGACACATCCATTTCTTTATGAAAAGCTATCTTCTCCACATCCTTCTTTTTGTGTTTATTCCGGAAATAACGTATTCACAATCAACACCTAAAGTTAATTTTCAAGTCGATAGAGTTTTCAGAAAGCTGGCACAGAACGCCATAGCAAATAAACACATGCGGCGGGATACGTCTCCGTTACCCATTTTAACATCTAACAAAAATTATACCGTGGTGCTAGCCGACTCTGCTTATCCGTTCATTGTCAGCAGGCGATTTGAACGGAATCCGTTCGGCTCCGGTAAATTCCCGTTGTGCTTTTCAATCATTTATGATAAATACCTTGTAGCCCTGTTTGAACCCGGCCAATTCGCCTGTTATGATCCTGATACCTGGCGCAGAAATAAAGCGCTTGAAAACCGGCTGAATACAAAACGGTTCGAGCGCCACTGGCTGATCGGTAACAAACTTACGGCTTTATCCGGCGGACGGTATTGGCAGTATGATCCGGTTAAGGGCTGGTTACCTTACAATAACGTCGTCCCTTTCAAGAACAGGCCCAAACTATTTGAAGACCAGCAGTTTCTGGTTTACAACGACTGTAACGGAGAGTTTGGCGGACATATCTATTTTTTTGATAAACAAACGAAAAAAACCTACTACACATCCTCCACCTGTGCGGTATGGGTCCGGTCTACCGCAGAAGGCTACCGTGTTCTGTCCAGCCTGGGGCATATGATTGGTCATGCGGCAGAAACCACCATTGCGGACCCAAGACGTTTACCGGAATGGACACCGGAAACGGGCAAACAGCTGCGGACGGTAAATGAAAAAGATACTTCCCATGTGGTCTTTAACTACTACGGAATACAAGTATTTGGCGGTGCCGAGGTAAATAGCCAGGTCTTTTATATCCTTCATACGAATGATACACCTTGTTTAGCCACCTTATCAAATAATACGTTTACCGTTGTTCATCCGTTGGTTAATTATCGTTTTTATACACATGACCCGATTACGGCCCGCTACGGCAATGACTATCTGATTAATCTGGATTTTTACGGCATCGGCGGAGACCGGGAAGTAGCCTGCCTCCTCATTCGGGACAACCGGATCATATTTCTGAACTGGCAGGAATTTCATGCCTACCCCTGACTTACACTTGTCAGTACAAGTCATTAACTTGCCGGAAACAAAAGTGAATGCTGCATGATGACGTTTCAGACAGAGCTGCTCAAATTCGGGGCAAAAGGCGAAAAATCGGGCTGGACATACATTGAGATTCCGGCATCGCTGGCTGCACAGCTGAAGCCGGATACCCGTACCTCATTCCGCGTCAAAGGGTCGATTGACCAATATCAGCTCAGTCAGGTGGCGCTGGTGCCGATGGGCGAAGGCGACTTTATTCTGCCTGTCAATACAACCATGCGCAAGATACTGCGGAAAGAAGCGGGCGCCAAAGTACACGTAACGCTGGCGCTTGACGAGTCGGAGGTGGTGTTGTCAGCCGATTTGCTGGCTTGCCTTGAAGACGCACCGGAGGCCAAAGCCTATTTTGAAAAACTGCCGGGCAGTCACCAGAAATACTACACCCGCTGGATCGAATCGGCCAAAACACCGGGCACCAAAGCCAAACGCATCACGCAGGCGATCATGGGCATGACGCAGAAAATGAATTTCGGGGAAACCCTCCGCCACGTCAAAGAAAAGGATGCGACCTGATGCACCGAAACTTTCCGGCCGGGCGATGAGTTACATGTCTTTGACCTGCCCCAAGGGCATTATCGTCATTCTCAGCAACGAAAATTATGGCAGACGCGATTAAAACGGCATTCATTACCGGCGGCTCAAAAGGCATTGGCTACGGTATCGCCGAAGTGTTGATTAAAGAAGGTATTCAGGTGGCCATCACGAGCCGCTCACAGGAAAGTGCTGATGCAGCTGCCGCTGCACTTAACACCATTAAACCCGGTTTTGCACTTGGTATTGAGGCCGATGTCCGCGATTTTGCGTCCCAGCAGAAAGCCGTTGACACCATTCTGGCAACATGGGGCCGGATCGATTACGTTATCGCAAACGCCGGTGTGGGCCACTTCGCCCCGATTCCAGGAACTGACTCCGGAACAGTGGCACGAAACCATTGACATTAACCTGACGGGGGGTATTCTATACGGCCAAAACAACGCTCGAAGCCCTGAAATCGTCGGAAGGCTATTTTATTACCATCGCGAGTTTGGCCGGTACAAACTTCTTTTGAAAAAGGAGCTGCTTATAACGCCAGCAAATTCGGTCTGGTTGGTTTCACACAGGCCGTTATGCTCGACTTGCGCAGTGAAGGCATTAAGGTAACGACCATCATGCCCGGCTCGGTCGCAACCTACTTCAACAATCACGAGCCGAATGACAAGGATGCCTGGAAAATCCAGCCGGAAGACATCGGACAGATTGTGTCGGACCTGATTAACATGCCGGCCCGCACATTGCCGTCTAAAATCGAAGTCCGCCCGACCCGGCCCGGCGGCAGATAATTACCAACAAAAAATCCCGTCAGATACTGACGGGATTTTTTGTAAAACGGAATAACATTCTGTTTCACCTTACAGGATCTGAATCTGCTTTGGGTTCCGGCTTTTGTTCAATCACCTTCGGTACCGAAACGGTCAGAATACCATTGGTATACGAGGCCTGAATGTTGTCAGCATTCACGTTTTTCGGCAAACGGAAGGAACGGCTGAAGCTGCCGGTACTGAACTCTTTTGTGTGTATATTTTTCCTGCTTCACTTCTGCTTCGGTTTCTGCCGGAGCATAGGCCAGGGTCAGAATAGTATTCTCTACCTTAACGGAGAATTGTTCTTTAACCAATCCCGGAGCTGCTACTTCCAAGTGTATATGTATCGGCCGACTCCTTCACATTGACTGCCGGCACAGAGCCACCTTTCTGGTAGCGTGCGATAACAGGCTGAGCAAAAACAGGGTGTTTAGCCAGACGGTTGATTTCCTGATTAAATAACTGATCAAAAATTGTTGGTACCTGGTTTGAGCGAATTAGCGTTGCCATTGTATTTCTTGTTTTTTAGTTCTTATCTGTTTGCCTAACTAATTCGCAAACGTTGTACCAAATCAACAATAACGCCAAAATGACATAAAAAGCCAGAAATTACAACAAAAAACTGCCTTATTGTCATTATACAACGCAAATCTGGTGACTATATTGACAGCGTGAAGCACAAAATCGAGACTATTTAGCCCATCCATACATCAGATAGCCGGCCTCCGACGTTTAAAAATGATAAGTTCTACTTTACAGAGTGTGTTAAAGTTAACCGCCACTCCCTAAATTTTGACGGATTTTAGCTTGGTAAGCGTAGCTAATAGGGCTAATTTTAACTTTTCATTTACCACTCTGTGCTACCAGAAACCATCTATTAGCTCAATGAAGCACGTTTTTCAACCGCTGGCGAAGGTCTCTTTCCGGATACTTTTCTGCACAGGATTATGCCTGTCGGTCTTACCTGAGACCGTTAACGCCCAGCAAACGGCTGCTGATTATTTTGAAAGCGGCATCACTAAAAGCAAAGCCAACGACTTTACCGGTGCCCTGCAGGCATTCAGCATGGCCATCACGATGAATCCCGATAATGCCGCCAGTTATTATAACCGCGGACTGGCGAAAGCAAACCTGAAAGACCACAGGGGCGCTATTCTGGATTATGACAAAGCAATTGACCTCAACCCGAAAGATGCACTGGCGTTTCTGAGCCGGGGGGTCAGCAAAAGTAAACAGGACGATCACCGGGCGGCCTTGCTGGATTACAGCCGGGCCATCGAGCTGAATCCGAATGATCCGCAGGGGTATTATAACCGGGGTATCAGCCGGAGCTACCTGGAGCAATACCGCGGCGCTTTGCAGGATTTCAGCAAAACCATTGAACTGGACCCGGGCAATATCAATGCGCTTTTTGCCCGCGGTATTACCAAACAGAAACTCGATGATTATCCGGGCAGTCTGGCCGATTTTACCAAAGTCGCCGAACTGAATCCGAAACGCTCACAAGCCTACGCTGCCCGTGGCATGTCGCGGGTTAAGTTAAACGACTTTACCGGTGCCATTCAAGATCTGAACAAAGCCCTTGAACTGAACAGCAACGATGCCGAATCATTCTATTATCGTGGTTTTGCACACAGCAAGCTGGAAGACTACAAAACTGCCATTGCCGATTTCGACCGTGCGGTTGCGGCCGACAATGCCAACTACAAGTATTATTACGGGCGCGGCTTCTGCCACAGCAAACTCGGTGACCAGAAATCAGCGCTGGCCGATTTTAACAAGGCGATTGAACTGAATAATGCCAATGCTGACGGGAAAGTATATTATTCCGGTAAAATCACCCGGCCAATTCTGGATAACCTCCGGAATATCGTGCAGGAGCGGAATAAAATCAATGACCTGTCTCCGGAGCGTTCGGAGGCCTACTTCAGCCGCGGCGTTACCCGCAGCAAGCAGGGAGACCCTAAAAACGCGGTTCTGGACCTGAATAAAGCCATTGAGTTGAACCCGACCTATGCAGAAGCGTACTTTACACGGGGACTTATCAAGTCACAGCAGGGCGATCAGAAGGGAGCCATCCTGGATTGCAACAGCGCTATTAAGCTGAATCCGCGTTATGGAGAAGCCTATTATGTACGCGGCGTTATTAAGCACACCCTGGGAGACGAAAATGGTGGCTGTTTTGACCTGTCGAAAGCCGGTGAACTGGGATATACACCCGCTTACAAAGTGATCAGCGAGTATTGTAATTAAGTAACAGACAACGGGGTTAGCGGGCTAAATGCCCCGCTAACCTCAGTTTTCTATTCAAACCGAAGGTGTTTGACCGATTCGCCCGAAGAACCCAGTTCTTTTAACGAGTCAATACCGATTTCAAGGTGCTTATCCACAAAATTTGACGTTACCCGCTTATCACTTTCCTCGGTTTTTACACCTTCCGGTACCATCGGGTTGTCCGATACCAGCAATAAGGCACCGTGAGGTATTGAATTAGCAAACCCTACTGTAAACACTGTCGCCGTCTCCATGTCAATAGCCATAGCCCTGATTTCACGAAGGTAATCTTTAAATACTTCGTCGTGTTCCCAGATCCGGCGGTTTGTGGTATAGACCGTACCTGTCCAGTAATCTAATTCGTGCTTTTTAATCATCGACGATACGGCGCGCTGTAACCGGAACGAAGGCAGTGCCGGAATTTCAGGCCGCATATAATCGTTGCTGGTACCGTCGCCGCGGATGGCTGCAATCGGCAGTACCAGATCTCCGATCTGGGTCTTTTTCAGACCTCCGCATTTTCCCAGAAACAGCACTGCTTTCGGATTCACGGCTGTCAGCAGATCCATAACCGTGGCGGCCATAGGACTACCCATCCCGAAATTGATAATGGTTATATTATTTGCCGTTGCGGTTTGCATGGCACGGCCCATCCCGTAGATTTCGACATCAAACTTTTTCGCGAACATGTCGACATAGTTGATGAAATTGACGAGCAGGATATACTCGCCGAATTGCTCAATTGGTGTACCAGTATATCTTGGTAACCAATTATTTACGATTTCCTCTTTTGACTTCATAGATTAATTTGACGTTAGTGTTGAGGCAGAAAACTGACGCTTTCGTCGTATCTTCGTTACATGTACGACATTAATTTACCTTCCTTTGACTGCAAACTTAAGCAGATTGACGGGAAACCTTACATATTTGATCAACTTCGGCGTAAGCATATCCGGTTAACACCCGAAGAGTGGGTCCGTCAGCATGTTATTAACCTGTTAATCAGCCACTACCGGTACCCTAAAGCGCTCATCCGGTGCGAAGGAGGACTCATGCTTAATAAGCTGCAAAAACGCACCGATCTGGTGACATTTGACCGTCAGGGTAACCCCTTCCTGCTGGTCGAATGCAAGGCACCCCACATCCCGATCAATCAGGCCGTTTTTGATCAGATTAGCCGGTACAATCTGATTCATAAAGCCCCTTTCCTGGTCATTACCAACGGCAACTTACACTATTGCTGTGCAATCGACTTTGAAACGGCTGCCATCACCTATCTCGACGATTTTCCGGCGTTTCCGGCATAAACAAAAAATCCCGGCTCCGATCATACGAAGCCGGGATTTTTATGTCCTCAGGCTAATTACTTGGTGGCAACCAGTTTCAGATCAACGGTAAAGTCATCGTAGATTGCCTTGTCACCGATATTTTCGAAGAATGACTTCGGAGCCATAACGAATGTCGTATTTTGTACGATCAAGCGTAGCCTTACCGGTTGCTTCCAGACCAGCTGGTGTTACCTTAACAACAGACGGGAATGTAACGGCATTAGTAATGCCTTTGATAGTCATGTTGCCGGTAATGTCGAAGTTAGTACCACCTTTAGGCGTAACTTTTGTGATTTCAAACTTCGCAGTCGGATATTTCGCCGTGTTGAAGAAGTCTTCTGACTTCATGTGGCCGATAAATTTGGCGTTATAACCAGCATCCGTCAAATCGGAACAAGTAATGCTGTTCATGTCGATCAGGAACGTACCACCAACCAGTTTCGTACCATCAACCGAAATTGTACCGTTTTCGATTTTCACAGAGCCAGAGTGTTCACCGGTTACTTTTTTACCATTCCAGTTTAATACGCCTTTTCTGTGCATCTACCTTCAGGGTAGCCGCTTTCTTAGCAGTTTTGTCAGGGCCGATAAATGCTAAGTTACCAGCAAGTAAAGCAACGGCAGCAAGGCCGGGCGATGAATTGACGAGTTTTCATAGGGATTGTTTTCCAGGTTATTATAATTATTAAAAAAGTAAACTATTGTTTCGAGTCACACTCCTTACGGAGTTTATCAAGCAATTCACTGATCACCACCGCTTCTTCTTCCGACAGCCGCTCTTTCAGACCATCTTCCCAGCCAGCCTGACACTCATCCAGCATTTTCAGCAGGTCCAGCCCTTTTTGGGTTATTACCACATCGACCGCCCGGCGATCACTCGGGCACTCCGTCCGTTCGGCCAGCTGCTTCAGCAACAACTTATCGACCAGACGTGACGCATTCGACATTTTATCCAGCATCCGTTCCGTGATGTCACTCACCTTCACGGGATTCGGGTATTGTCCCCTCAGAATACGCAGTACATTATACTGCTGCAGAGTAACGCCATGGGGTTTCAGAAACTGCATTTGCCCGTCACCTATCCAGTTGCTGGTAAACATGATATTTACCAGTAGCCTATGGTAGGGATTGCGAAACGCAGTTTGTTTTATATCCGTTTCAATTGACATGGTTCTTATAGTCGGGGGTTAGTTAATAAGTCACCTGATTTAACTTACAAAATAAGCACACCCATACATCAATGCCAGCAAGCTGCTGTTGTAATTTGTTGATGACGATGCAAATATAATGTCATTACATTAAATGTAACAACAGTTAATTAAAAAAAAGTTCTTCAACTACAGTTATTTTTTGAATTACATCTCAACTCTTGATTTAATTTCCCACGATCAGTGTAAGTTTTTATGGCTACAAGATGAACCACATAACCTCAACAGTAACTTAATAGTCATTTTTTACAATTTTTGAGTATAAATTATAAGCACTTGTCTTGTATTGACATATTTAACGTTTGTGACTTAATATTTCTTTCAGTGCTGCCTACCGAACTGTACTTAAACTAGTTGGATATGAACTTCTATAACTCCTCAAATCCCCAAGGTTATGTCAGCATCTTTACACAAACCCGCCGGCTACCGGCCGGCTTTCTTTTCATGGAAGGCAACCCCCTTTTTACTATGCACAGCTCTTTCCTTATTTCTTTTCCTGAGCACAGCTTACGCCCAGAGTAATCTGGCAGGATGGAATCTGAATAATACCTACGCACCAACGGCGGCATCTGTAGTAAGTGGCATCACTGCCGGAAACCTGGGCGTGGGGTCCAGCATATCAGGTGCCGTACCAATTACAAATGGTTTTTTTTTCACTAAATCTTACAGGAAATTATTTAACAACAAAAGGCTGGACTCAGAGTACATCCCTTGATCAAAACGGTTATCTGGAAGTCACCGTCACTCCGGCAGCCAATACAATTATGCGCATTAGTTCAATTTCGTTTGAAGCTACCAATGCGTTAGGGTCCGGGCCATTAGATTTATCTGTGCGATCAAACCAGAACGGATATGCTAGTAATCTGGCTTTAAAAACCGGCTTTTCACAAACGTTTCTAACCTTTACTCCACCAGCAAACATCACCCTGCCACCACCGGTTTCAATGACATTTACCTCACCCATAAGTACCACCGGAAGTATAACATTCAGGCTTTATGGATATAGGAGCGGCAGCAGTATCGCTTTAGTTCGTGTGCTAAACATCGACAACTTTAAAGTTAACGGTACGCTCATTTCAACAACATCGTCTTCACTTAGTGACTTAAACGCAACATGTAGTACCGCTTCAACGGCGCAGTCCTTCACATTAGCGGCTACGAATGCCACTGCCGCGGTTACACTCAACGCGCCGTCCGGCTTCGAATTAGCGGCTAAAACCGGCGGAACATGCCCAACGACCGGTTACGCGTCCAGTACGTCTGTCAGCCCGACGAGCGGCACAATTAACCAGGGAATTTGTGTACGCCGGCAGGCAGGTCTGACACCAGGTTCGGTTACGTCGGCAGCCCAGCTAACCATCTCAGGCGGTGAAGTTGCTACAGTAACCGTTGGTTTGAGCGGCTCCACAACAGCAGCATCAACAGTTAGTATTACCTCCTCAACGGCTTGTCAGGGCCAGGGCCAGAGCTTAACGCTGACGGCTGTTCCTTCAGGAACAGGCAGCTATACATACAGCTGGTCTCCGTCACCAGATGCCGGTCAAAGTACCAGTTTAGCCACTGTTTCGACGGCTAACACCTACAGTGTACTTATTACGGATGCCAATGGCTGTACTAACACCGCTTCTGCTGCAGCAGCATTTACGCCGCTGCCAAATCCTGCCTTTACCGGCCTACCGTCAAATTACTGTTTCGGTGCAGCACCGGTTCTGTTAACGCCGGCAACGGCGGGTGGTACTTTCTCAGTAGCCGGTTTGGGATCAATCAACGGAAGCAGCTATGCTCCTCCGGCCTCAGGCGCGCCCGGCTCAGCAACTGTAACCTATAGCGTTACCACTAATGGCTGTAGCAATACGTCAACAGCATCCGTTTCTCTGGGCGATCAGTTACCGACCATTACTAATTTTCTGGCCAGCAGTCCGGTTGGTAACGGTACCTGTTCGGTTCAGCTGACAGCAACCGGTACCGGCCCGACATTCACGTTCACGGGCCCGAATGGCTACGTATTCACTAATGTTTACCGCCTGGCCGGAACATATAACGTATCTGCTTTAGACGTGAAAGTACCGGGCACATATACCTTGACCATTGATAACGGCAGTTGCCAGACCACAGCACAGGTCGAAGTAACGGGAACCGCCTGTCAGGAGTAACGGATCTGTTGAAACATACCGGAAGGCGGGGAAGCGATTCTCCGCCTTTTCTGTTTACCGGTAAGGAATAATCTCCGGTGCATTAATATCAAAATCGCGGAAGCGCAGAACCGGTACAGCCTCAAACGCAAACCGCAGCGCCTGTGCATTATTCGGGATATTCGGGTACCAGGCAATCCGGACCTGGAAACTGTTAAACGTCAGATTTTCATTCCGGAAACGGAAACCCAGACCGTACCCCTGATACAGAGGTCCGGCAATCAGCGGTCTCTCCGGAAAACTGGCCAGCCCCAGCGTGGCAAATGTAACAATGGCAACCCTGAAGCCAACCAGATTGAGCTGTGAAAACAACACATTCTCATAGCTCACCAGCAATCGTCTGGTCCCCCGCAGGTTATCGTTATTAATACCTAGTCCGTCACGGCCGCTCAGCGTAATGTATTCGTTGGTGAACCGGTCAATCCCACGGGTGTAGCGCACATTCAGAAAGTGCCGCATATTGCCCCAGTGTGTTTTATGCAACGGACTGAAGTAATTCCCGATAAAGCTAAACAATCCCTGTTCAATATTATTAGACCGGAAAAAGCCCCCCATACTGATCAGTGTATACAGATAGCCGGCCTTCTTAAGGTATTGTCCGCGCGAAAAATTGATGCCCCCATACATTCGTTCTCCCAGCTCCGCCCGGTCAAAACCACCCACAACCGAGAGCAGATTTCCGGCCGGAACGTCTTCTGTCCGGCCAAACCCATAGATCAGTACGTCGCGCACATACCGGCGCTGGGAGTAGCCGACACTAAACAATGTTGTCCGTGTATTCTGGTATAACTGGTTGGTATCGGCCCGCAATTCCGGCCTCAGAAAGTATTTATAACTGCTGCTCCGGGCGGCAATAACCAGCCTGGCCCGTGTGGAGTCGTTCGATAGCCGGTAAAGTTTAAACGCCCGCCCCAACCAGATATCACTGTACAGATAATCCAGTCTGACGGTCTGAAGGCTGTCGAACCGGTCATAAATATAGTTCCTGACTACATTACGGCTCACCTGAACCGAACCGGCATATTTTGTATCAGGGGTAATAAAATTCCGGAACAGGCGCAGCGAAATCTGCTTCAGATCCCGCTGGTAAAAGAAATCGCCCTGGGCTGTCAGAAAGGTTTTGACGTTAAAGGCGTTGATGTAGGGGATAATATACCGGCCCTGGTACTCCAGCTTCTGCTGCGGATTTTTCCCGTCATACGCCACCCTGTTGTAAAAATCATGGCCCAGCCCACGGAAATTCCGGTCATCAAGCCCGAGCGTAAACCGGTCAAGCCCCCCGACCCCGCCATCGGGCAATAACGACCAGACGTCCTGCGTGATCACATACACATCCACAAACTGGCGGCTACCGGGCCGGTTAACGACCAGAATCCGGGCATCGTGAAAAAAAGACGTATTCCGGAGGACCCGTTCATTGTCCCCGCAGCTTTACCGGGTCAACCTGGTCTCCTTCCTGAAAAAGCAGGTATTGCCGCCGGATAACGCTTTCGCGGGTATTTGCATGTAGCTGGCTGCCAAAACGCTCGAACCAGTTGTGCGATTGCCGCAGGGTGTCATATACACTGGGCCCGAACACATCCAGCCGGCGAACATAAATGGTACCAATTACCTTGCCGGCATATTCGCGGAACGGATTGTTATCCAGCGCATCAACCTCACCTGTCTTTAACTGACTGTTATACACGTCACGAAAAAGAGCATCGTATAGCTGCCGCGTAAGCCTGCGCTTATACATCCGCTGTTTGAAGCGGGTATACAGAATACTATCCGTGCGTCGGCGCATACTGTCGCTGACCGGCACCTTAAACCGTACCTGAACAGAGTCTGCCTGATGACGGAAAAGCGTATCATTCTGTGCATACGCCCGTGAACCTGCGACAATCCAGCAGATCATCAGGCTTACAGAAACAATACCAGCAAGTTTCTTCATCGGGGTACACAACACAGTCATTATGTATTATAACTCGTTTAGCCGCTATTTGTCACGCTGCCGGTCGGGAACGGAAGGCGCTACACCTGCTAAAACCTACTTTATGGTAACAGCCCGCAACCTCTGCCGGCTGATGAGCCGCTTTTCTGATCATTGTGTTCGGGTCAAACGGTCTTTGTCTGTACTTTTGGGACACGTATTTTACAGTTCCGACAACTTACAAAATTTACCAGACATGCTGCAACTTCGCTACCCACTTGTTTTAGCGTCGGGATCCCCCCGCCGGAAACAGTTGATGACCGATGCCGGGTTTACCTTTACCATTGAAACCCGGCCGACCGACGAGTTATTTCCACCGACAATGCCGGTCAACGAAGTTGCGGAGTATCTGGCCTGTCAGAAAGCAGCCGAATTTAAAGCAGACCCCGGCGAACGGCTGGTACTTTGCGCTGATACTGTCGTTATCCTGGAGAACCGGATTATGAACAAACCGGCGGATGCTGCGGAGGCGTACGGTATGCTGCGTGATCTGGCGGGCCGCTCCCACCGCGTCCGTACAGGGGTATGCCTGTTGAGTCCGCAGGGGCAACAATCCTTTACGGACGAAACCATTGTCCATTTTGCCCATCTGACCGATGAAGAAATCGGTTACTATATCCGTGAATGTAAACCCTTCGATAAAGCAGGATCATACGGTGCACAGGATTTTATCGGTCTGGTTGGCATTGAACGGCTGGAAGGATCATTTTACACGGTAATGGGGTTACCAACCCATCGGGTTTACCAACTCCTTAAACAGTTTGTCCAATAAACTACACGGATTATCCTACCAGGGAGGGTTAACTCCTGAATGGAGGTTAATATTTGACAAAACATAAAATTAATTTTCGCAAAGCAAGGTTCGTAACGTTTGGCATCCTATATTGCAGGCCAATACCAATAAAATAATGCAAAAAGGCACAGTTAAATTTTTCAATGAAACCAAAGGTTATGGTTTCATTAAGCCGGAAAACGGCGGTGAGGATATCTTTGTTCACGCTTCTGGTTTGATCGACCAAATCCGTGAAAACGATCAGGTTAAGTTCGAAGTAGAGCGCGGAAAAAAAGGCGTTAATGCCGTTAACGTTGAACTCGTTTAATCTTTCGATATAGCTCTTCCGATGAAAACACGCCTCCGGCGTGTTTTTCTCTTTTTACAGCATCCTGCTGTACATTTTGTAGTGCCACTTTCCTAAAACGCCCCCACCAGTTCATCTAATACGCTTACCGACAAGCCATTACCGGTATCCCATTCTTTCTTCTGATAACACGAAAGTGGAACGATTCCTGACCAGGAGTATCTTACTTTTGTCAGGCTATAATCCCATAATTTATAGCGATACTTCAGTTTCGTGTTTTCTTAACCACGCAAAGGCGCACCGCTCTTTGCGGACCAGACTCAATGCAACGATCTTTATTCTTTTTCGCCGGTTGGCTGTTAGTACTTGCACAGGCCGCGGCACAAATTGTTTCCACACAACCGGCCTTCCCGACGGCCGACCAGGAAGTCACACTGATCATCGACCTGAAACAGGCAAAGGATAGCCGCGCCGCCGGTCTGTTGGGAAAAACCAATGATGTTTACCTTTGGTCGGGTGCGGGCAGCAGTGAAACCAATCCGTGGGAGTTTCAGCCGACAGGCCAAACCGATTTCAGTAAGCCGTTTGAACCCGGACGCCTGACTGCACTCGGTAATGACCGGTGGCAAATCAAACTGACTCCGAGAAGTTATTATAACGTACCGGCCGCCAAAGCCGTTAAGCGGCTCGGGCTGGTTGTCAAAAGCGGTGATGGCCGCTTCCAGACCGAAGATTTTTTTGTGGCCGTCTATGATAATAAGCTTTCGGTCATATTCACCAAACCGGCCGACCAGCGTTTTTTTGTTGATGCCAACAGTACTATTAACGTTCAGGCGGTTGCCTCACAGAAAGCAAACTTTACCATCACCCGCCAGGGAGCTACTGTATTCACAGCAAGTAACCGGGATACGGTTAATTTTTCGTTCGAAGCCGGTAATCTGGCTAATACCGTTTTCCCGGTTATTGTTCAGGCAAAGACAGCAACTGAAACAGCGGCAGATACCTTTTTCTACAGTATCCGGCCTCAGCCTAAAATCGCAGACCTGCCGTCAGGGGTTAAAGACGGCATCAACTACCTCGCTACTGACCGTGTTATCCTGTCCTTTTTTGCGCCTGAAAAGCAGTTTGTTCATGTAATTGGTGAGTTCAATAACTGGACGTATAGCCCTGCTTACCTCATGAACCGGACACCCGACGGTACCCGCTACTGGATCGAACTGGGCAGCCTGCCCGCTGGTCAGGAGGTAGCGTATCAGTATCTGGTTAACGGAACGCAGGCCGTTGCTGACCCCTACGCCGACAAGATTCTGGACCCGAATAACGACAAATACATTTCATCAACAACGTACCCGAATTTAAAGACCTATCCGCAAGGGGCTCAGGGAATTGTTTCCGTATTACAGACGAATCAGACAACCTATGCCTGGAAAACAGCTAACTTCCAGCGGCCTGACCCGAAAAAGATGGTCGTTTACGAATTACTGGTCCGCGACTTTTCGGCAAACCGCTCCTACAAAACCTTGACTGACAGCCTTTCTTACCTGAAACGACTGGGCGTTAACGTTATTGAGCTGATGCCGGTTATGGAGTTTTCGGGCAATGATTCGTGGGGCTATAACCCGATTTTTTACTTTGCGCCCGACAAGGCTTACGGTACCAAAGACGATCTGAAACGCTTCGTTGATGCCTGCCACAGCAACGGCATTGCAGTAGTACTGGATATGGTACTGAATCAGGCTGACTATGAATTCCCTTACGTTAAAATGTATTGGAATAACGACCGGCCGGCAGCAAATAACCCGTTTTTCAACCAGCAGGCTACCCACCCGTTCAGCGTTTTCTTTGACTTTAACCACGAAAGCCCGGCAACTCAGGGACTTGTCCAGCGCATTTGCCAATACTGGATACAGGAGTACAAATTCGATGGCTATCGCTTTGACCTCTCAAAAGGCTTTACCCAGAAAAACAGCGGGAATGACGTAAATGCATGGGGTACTTATGATGCCAGCCGCGTAGCCATCTGGAAACGGATTTATGATCAGATCCGGAGTTATGATAAAACGGCGTACGTTATTCTCGAACATTTCGCTGATAATCAGGAGGAAAAAGAACTGGCTAATTATGGCATGATGCTATGGGGAAACCACAACTACGATTTCCGCGGCGCTGCCCGTGGTCAGGGTGGTAATTTTGAAGGTATTTCGTACCAGAAGCGGGGCTTTACAAATCCCAATCTGATCGGCTACGCCGAAAGCCACGACGAGGAACGGATTATGTTTGATCTGGAGCAAAACGGGATTATCGATGGTAGTTACAACATTAAAACCGTAGCCACAGCGCTGGAACGGTCAAAGCTGGCAGCTGCCTTTCTACTCTCTGTGCCCGGCCCGAAACTGATCTGGCAGTTCGGCGAACTGGGTTATGACCTGTCGATCAATACCTGTTCGGACGGAACCACGATCTCAAATGACTGCCGGACTGCGGCCAAACCCGTCCGCTCGAACTACGCGCAGGACGCCCAACGGCTCAAACTTTATAAAACGTACAGCGAGTTTATCAAGCTGAAACAAAGTCTGCCGGCGTTCTCATCCACCGATTTTACGATGGATTTCAGCACAACAATCAAGCGGCTCACCTTACCGCATGTGAGTGGCAGTGCCTTTCTGATCGGTAATTTCGAAACCCGCAGTCAGACGGTGAAAGCCGGTTTTCCGTCGGGCGGGGTCTGGTATCATTATTTTACCGGGCAGGAGATCAACGTGCAGGACCCGAACATGACGCTGGTGCTGGAACCCGGCGCATTTCATCTGTTTACCCAAACGAAACTGCCCGCCCCGGAAACCGGTATTGTTCCCTTTACCCTGGCTTCGAGCCTCATTCTGGCAACACCGGAAGACCCGCAGGCAGAGTTGCTGGTAACGCCCAATCCAACGGCCAGCGAAGTAGCCATTTCACTCAGCAGCGATTACCGGGGTGAGGTATCGGTTCAGGTAATTGATATGCAGGGACGCGAAGTAATTACAAAGCAGACCCGCAAAAACAGCCGCCTGTTCAGCCAGACCATTCCGGTCACATCCCTGCCGGCAGCCACCTATCTGATCCGCATCCGGCAAGGCGACCAGCAAACCGTAAAGCGATTTATTAAAGAGTGAAAGAACGAATGAGTGAAAGAGCGAAAGAACAAGCCAAGTCAGATTCAGAGGAACAAGTACAGTGCTTTCACTCTTCATCTCTTTCACTCTTTCGCTCTTTAGATACAGGTGCCACTTTCCTAAAGCGCCCCTAAATACACCGGACAAACTACTGAAAAACAACAGATTAAAATTTTTTAGCAATAAAATACCATTCCTTCTAAAGTGGAACGACTCGCCCTGTGCGGCGCTTTACCTTTGCATCACTGAAATAGGACTTTTGTTATCCTTTTTTGAACAAAAGAACCCCGGCTCATTTTCTTAACATACTAGTTTCGTACACTCTACTCATGATGAAACAACATTACAAGCCTTTCCGGCAAGTGGATGTTAACCGTCGTTTCCGGCGGTTGTCGTCATTGATGATGCTGTTTGTTTTCGGACTGCTCAGCATAGCAGCAATGGCGCAGGATGTTACCCTTACCGGTACCATCCGCGAAAAAGACGGTGCTCTCCTACCAGGCGCCAATATCGTTGTAAAAGGTACAACCCGTGGAACTCAATCAGATGTCAACGGTACGTACAAACTCATCGTTCCGGCTAACGCTACACTGATCTATAGCTTTGTCGGTAAAACACCACAGGAAGTTGTTGTCGGTAGCCGGACATCGATTGATGTAACACTGGAAGATGATGCCAAGTCACTTACCGAAGTGGTCGTCATCGGTTACGGTACGCAGCGTAAAAAAGACCTGACCGGATCGGTAGTGGCCGTAACCTCGAAAGATTTCGTACAGGGACAGATTACAAACCCTGAGCAGCTGGTAGCCGGTAAAGTAGCCGGTGTGCAGATCACCTCAAACGGCGGTGCGCCGGGCTCAGGCAGCCAGATCCGGATTCGCGGCGGCTCGTCCCTGAATGCCAACAACGACCCGCTGATCGTTATCGACGGCGTACCGGTCGACAACAACAGCATCTCGGGCTCACCGAACCCGCTGGGTATGATTAACCCGAACGACATCGAAACCATGACTGTCCTGAAAGATGCGTCGGCCACGGCGATCTACGGGTCACGCGCGTCGAACGGCGTTATCCTGATCACGACGAAAAAAGGCGTGAAAGGCGACCGTATCCGGTTTAACTTCAGCTCGCAGGAGTCGCTGTCGAAAAACTTCAAGCAGCTGAACGTCCTGTCGGCCGATGATTTCCGCGCGCTGGTCAATAGTAAAGGCACGGCTGCTCAGAAAGCGCTGATGGGTAAGGAAAGCACCAACTGGCAGGATGCTATCTTCCAGACCGGTTTCACGCACGACAACAACCTGAGCGCAACCGGTTCACTGGCCGGCATGCCGTTCCGGACGTCGATAGGATATCTGGGCCAGAAAGGTGTTCTGAATACCTCAAACCTCGGCCGGACTTCGGGGTCGCTCGGTATCTCCCCGATGCTGTTCAATAACCACCTGCGCATTGATGTAAACCTGAAAGGAACCATCGCCGAAAGCCGGTTTGCCGACCAGGGCGCCATTGGTGCTGCCGCGTTCTTCGACCCGACACAGCCGATCTACAGCGGCAACAATAACTTTGGCGGCTACTTCGAATGGTTAGACCCATCAACAAAACTGCCGAACACGCTGGCGACGAAAAACCCGGTAGCGATGCTGGATCTGAAAGAAGACCGCTCAACGGTTAAACGGAGCATCGGTAATGCCCAGTTTGATTATAAATTCCATTTCTTGCCGGAATTACGCGCAAATCTGAACCTTGGTTATGACGTTTCGTCGAGCGAAGGCACGGTTTATATCCCTACGTTTGCCGGACTTCAGTATACCCGCAAAGGCACAAATAACCAGTACTCGCAGTCGAAAACAAACAAGCTGTTAGAGTTCTACCTGAACTATACCAAAGACCTGCGCAGCATTGCCAGCCGGATCGAAGTATTGGGCGGTTATTCGTACCAGGACTTTATCCGCGAAAGCCCGGCTTATCCGGACGTGAACGCCGAAAACGTAGTGATCAGCCCTGCGGGTATTCCGTTCAAGACTCAGAACACCCTGGTTTCATTCTACGGCCGCGCGAACTACACGCTTAAAGACCGCTATCTGTTAACGTTTACGCTGCGGAATGACGGTTCGTCACGCTTCAGCCCGGGCACACGCTGGGGTCTGTTCCCGTCGGCAGCCTTTGCCTGGAAGCTCAAGGAAGAATCGTTTCTGCGTAACTCAACCGTTATTCAGGACCTTAAACTGCGCTTAGGTTACGGGGTAACCGGTCAGCAGGATGTGGGTAGCGACTACCCTTATCTGGCCCGTTACACTTACGGGCAAAGCACGGCTCAATACCAGTTCGGCAATGGCTTTTTCCAGACCCTGCGTCCGGAAGGCTACGATGCTAACCTGCGCTGGGAATCAACAACGACTTACAACGCCGGTCTGGACTTCGCTCTGTTCAAAGGCAAACTCAGCGGTACCATCGACGTTTACCAGAAAAAGACAAAAGACCTGCTGAGTGTTATTCCGGTACCTGCCGGCTCTAACCTGACCAACCGTATCCTGACGAACGTCGGTAACCTCGAAAACCGTGGTATCGAATTAGGCCTGAACGCAACGCCGGTGTCAACTGAGAAGTTTACGTGGGATGCTAACTTCAACATTACCTACAACGAGAACAAAATCACTAACCTGACGAAAGTACCGACGCCGAATGATCCGGGCGTACTGGTTGGCGGTATCTCCGGTGGTGTGGGTAACACGGTGCAGATTCATACTGTCGGGTATCCTACATTTGCCTATTACCTCTACAAGCAGGTATATGATACCAACGGCAAACCAATTGAAGGTCTGTATGTTGATCAGGACGCGAACGGTATCCTGACGCTTAGTGACCGTTACCGGTATAAATCGCCGAACCCGAAAGTATACCTGGGCTTCAGCTCCAACTTTACGATGGACAAGTTTACGGTCGCCTTCACCCTGCGCGGCAGCGTCGGCAACTACGTCTACAACAACATCAACTCGGGTGCCGGTGCGTTGCAGAACGTCTTCAACACCAACAACTACCTGTCGAACGTATCGTCTAGCGTGTTGTCGACCAATTTCCAGACAAACCAGTACTTCAGCGACTATTATCTGGAAAACGCGTCGTTCCTGCGGATGGAGAACCTGACAGTCGGCTACAACGCGCTGCAAACGAAGCGGCTGAACGCACGGGTTACGCTTGCTGCCCAGAACCTGTTCGTACTGACGAAGTATTCAGGCATGGACCCTGAGATTCCGGGTGGCATCGACAACAATTTCTATCCCCGCCCACGGACCATCACGCTTGGTGTAAACGTAGGCTTCTAATAATAAACAAATTCGTCGGAAGAGTTTGACGTTTGCCGAAAGCAACAACAAGAGGTGAATAGGCAACAACTTTTATTGGGTAGGCTCCGGCAAACGACTCAAACTCTTCTGACTCATGTTTTGTAGAAAAAGATGAAAGCATTCGGACTAAAACATATTTCTGCACTGGGCATCATGACGGCAATGCTGACCGTTTCGTCCTGTGTTAAAGACCTTGACCGGCAACCGTTCTACGATGTTACGTCGGCGACGGTATACAACGATCCGGCCAACTACAAGAAAATTCTGGCAAAGGTGTATGCCGGTCTGGCCGTCAGCGGTCAGCAAGGCCCGGCTGGTCAGCCGGACATCAGCGGTATCGACGAAGGATTTTCGACCTACCTGCGTCAGTACTGGAAAGCGCAGGAGCTGCCAACCGACGAGGCCGTTATCGGCTGGAACGACGGTAGCTTACCGGATTATCACCGCATGACATGGACATCGGGCAACGAGTTTATCGCGGCGATGTACAACCGTCTGTATTACCAGATTGCGCTCTGTAATGAGTTTATCCGCGAAACATCTGACGAGAAGCTCAGCAGCCGCGGCATTACCGGTACGTCTGCCACTGACGCTAAAGCTTACCGCGCTGAAGTCCGGTTCCTGCGTGCTCTGAGCTACTACCATGCACTTGACATGTTCGGTAATGTACCGTTCGTTACTGAAAACGATGCCGTTGGCTCATTTCTGCCGAAGCAGACGACCCGCACGGAGCTGTTCAATTACGTGGAATCAGAGCTGAAAGCCATTGAAAATGACCTCGTAGCTGCCCGTCAGAACGAATACGGCCGCGCCGATAAAGCCGCCGCCTGGACATTGCTGACCAAATTGTATCTGAACGCGCAGGTCTATATCGGGCAGGCGAAATATACTGAGGCCATTACGTATGCCGGTAAGGTAATTGGGGCCGGGTATACTCTGGATCCGGAATACCGCAAGCTGTTCCTGGCCGACAACAACAAATCGCCGGAGATGATTTTCCCGGTTACGTTCGACGGTCAGAATACGAAGACTTACGGCGGTATGACCTTCCTCGTACACGCACCGGTTGGCGGCTCGATGAACCCTGCTGATTTCGGTATCAACGGTGGCTGGGGCGGCGTCCGCACGACGAAGAACATCGTAAATCTGTTCGGTGATCCGTCGGGCAAAACCGACAAGCGGGCCATGTTCTACACAACAGGCCAGAACCTCGAAATCGCCGATATCTCAACCTTTACGGATGGGTACGCCATTACGAAGTATAAAAACATCACCTCGGGCGGTGCTAAAGGCTCTGACCTGACCGGCGACTTTGTTGACACGGATTTCCCGCTCTTCCGGCTTGCCGACGTCTATCTGATGTATGCCGAAGCCGTCGTACGCGGTGGTTCGGGTGGTACAACTGCGCTGGCCTTGCAGTACGTAAACGCGCTGCGTCAGCGGGCCTATGGCAACACGACCGGCAACGTAACGGCCCTGACACTTGACTTTATCCTGCAAGAGCGCGCCCGCGAGCTGTACTGGGAAGGCCATCGCCGTACGGACCTGATCCGGTTCGGTAAGTTCACGGATGCCAGCTACGTGTGGCCGTGGAAAGGCAACGTTAAAGACGGGAAAGGTGTCGCCGACAACCTGAACCTGTTCCCGATTCCGGCAACCGATATCGTAGCGAACCCGAATCTGAAGCAAAACCCTGGTTATTAAGACATCGTGCTCTGCCTGCCGGCCTGAAACCCCGCAGGCAGAGCCCAACCCAATATAGATCGCCATGAAGTTCAAAAAATTACTCTTATTGGTGGCCGCATTGCCCGTGTTGTGGTCGTGCGAAAAAGACGAAATCAAAGCCACGCTGAACCCGGGCGTTGTGCCGGTGATTTCAGTATCGTCGCAAAGCGTCGTCCTGACAAAAGAAAATGCTGCTCAGGATGTATTGACCGTGAAATGGAGCCAGCCTGATTACGGTTTCCAGGCAGCCTCTGCCTACACGGTACTGGTTGACAAAAAAGGCGGCGACTTCTCGAACGCCGTTAGTTTTGCGGTTGGCAGCAACCTGCAGAAAGTATTCAAGGCATCGGAGCTGAATCCGGCGCTCCTGAAACTGGGTCTGAAAGCGGCGGCTGCCGGTGATATCGACATTCGGGTACAGTCGGTACTGGGCCCGAAAACAACACTTTCGTCGGCGGTCAGCTCGATTAAAGCAACGCCTTACCTCGACAAGCTGGACCTGAGCTCGAACTGGGGCGTGGTCGGCAGCTCGACGACCAACGGCTGGAACGGGCCGGATATGCCGTTCTATAAATCGGACAAGGCTAACGTTTACGTAGCGTATGTGTACCTCGCCGTCGGTGAAATCAAAATCCGGCAGGACAACAAGTGGGATGTCAACTACGGTGATGACGGAGCCAACGGAACACTCGAAGCGGGTGGAGCTAACATTGCGGTGAAAACAGCCGGTAACTATAAGATCACCTTTGATCAGGGCGCGCTGAAATACACGATTGAGAAGTACTCATGGGGTATTGTCGGCAGTGCGACGCCAAGCGGCTGGGCAGCTCCTGATGTACCGTTCTTCTACGACCCGTCGTCGGACCAGTGGCGCGCGATTGCTACGCTGAAAGACGGTGAGGTTAAATTCCGTCAGAACGAAGACTGGGCCGTCAACTACGGCGATACCAAGGCCGACGGCGTACTGGATGCCGGTGGTGACAACATCGTGGTAAAAGCAGGTACGTACCTGATTACGGTTGACTTCAAAACGCTGAAGTACACGATTGAGGCCTACAAGGTCTGGGGTATTGTTGGTAGTGCCACCGCCACCGGCTGGAACGGCCCTGATGCTAAGTTCATGCCGGATTTCGCCAATGACGGCATCTGGACGCTGACCGGCGTTAAACTGACCGACGGGGAGATTAAATTCCGTCAGAACGATGCGTGGGATGTGAACTATGGTGATACGAAAGCCGACGGCATTCTGGACGCGGGTGGTGACAACATCGTGGTAAAAGCAGGTACCTACGACATCACGCTGGACTTTTCAATTGCAAGCAAACCTACCTATAAACTAACTAAGAAGTAATCTGCTTCTTAGGACGAGTGGGGGCTTTCGGGTCTCCACTCGTTTTTTTTCTCTCACTTTCTTGCCCCATAGTCCTGCCGGTCCGCACGGGTTCCGGACAGGTTTCTACACCCTTTCAGCATCCACCACAGCAGAATGGTACCCTTATCTTATTCATTTTCGTTATGCGTAACGTTTGTCTCTGGCTTTGTTGTCTGTTTTATTCAATTTATATACCTGCTCATGCTCAGCAGGTTATGTTACAGGGCTTTTACTGGGACTACCCTAAAACGGGACAAGGCTTTAACTGGTCGGATACGCTGCGTCTGAAGGCGCAGAGGCTGGGACAGGCGGGATTTACTCACGTATGGTACCCACCGTTTGCCGGTAATGGCAACAAAAGTGGTGGATACGATCCGAAAGACCTGTTTATCGGACCGTCGCAAACGTCACTCGGTACACTCCCCGAAATTACGGCAATGGTTAACTCCTTTACAGCAAATGGCATTACACCGGTAGCCGACATGGTCTACAACCACCGCGACGGAGGCAGACCCGAAAACAATCCCGCCGTCAAGGAATACATGCTGAATTACGCCGGACGGAATGACGGTAGTTGTGCCTACGGTGACAATAATAGTACGCAATATACCAGTTACAAACAGCCCTTCCCTTCTGACCGTGTCAGGATGGTTGTCCCGGTCGGCGGTGCAACGGGTCTGGGTGCAGGTCATTATTACATCAACATTAACTCACAGTCGGGCGGTTATGTCGGGCAGCGGTATCTGTTGTATATCACCACAAACAAAGCCGGTGGCGGTTCGGCCTGGGAGTTTGCCAATGGTTGCAATGCCTCAGCATCTGCCACCTCCATCAACGCTCCGAATGGTACCTATGCGGCCAGTCTGCGGCAAGGCTACTGGGTGGAAATGAATAACAACCAAACCGAGTTTGACCTCAACTTACAGACCGGTGATTTTGACGCCGACGGCGACAGTCTGTTTATTCAGGCGGTCAACCTGTGTGGCAACTATACTGACCACCGCATCTGGAAAATCTGGTATGGCGCAGGTAATTACGATATTGCCGATCAGGGAGCGCAGAACGGTGCGAACTATAAACTCCTCTTCCAGACCTACACCAATTTCAGCGGATTACCCAGTAAACGCGGTGGTCTCAACTGGAACGCTTTCCGCCCCAACTGGAACGCCCAGAATGCCGCCGCCAGCAACGGCAGCGGCTACCACGACACCAGTAAAGGCGGATATGGCTTTGGCGGCGCAACCGGAACCTGCCTCGGGCCCGCGTGGAGTCAGCAAAGTATGGATTACTTCAATGACTATGACCACTCGCAGACAAGCGGACGGGATACGCTGATTGCCTGGACCAAATGGGCATATGATAAACTAGGGTCAAAAGGGTTGCGGATGGATGCCGTCAAACATTTCGATCCCAAGTTTGTCGCTGATATGCTCAGCAGTATGTACGACAGCGGCCGCACGCCCAATCTGGTTGTTGGTGAATGGTACGGCGAAAACCTCAACGAACTACAGGGCTGGGTTTCGAATGTTTCTACCCACCTGAACCTGCTTAACCCGTCGGCAGCCAGCGCAATTCCGGTTAAAGTATTTGACTTTTCGCTGCGCCGCGCACTGAAAGACGCTATCGATAATGGCGCAAACGCCCGTCAGGTTTATTTTTCCGGTCTGCGCGACGGCAAGGGCATGTCAGGTTTTAACATCATGACGTTTCTGAATAACCATGATTTCCGGTCGTCAAACCAGTCGTACGGTGATGCGCTGGTTTATTCAAATCCAATTCTTGGCTACGCTTATTTACTCACGAACAACCAGTTGGGCGTTCCGACGGTTTTTTACCCCGACTACTACGGCTATCCGGCACGAAACACCACCTTTGGCACAGATACGTATTCGTTCGACTATCACCCGACCGGGTTAAAGCCAATGAAAAAGGAAATTGATCAGCTGATGCTGGTGCTGAAACAATACATCTCCGGATCGCAGGAAGTCAGCTACCTCAATCATTACGGTGGTACCGGCAATGCGCCCACCTCTCCTACCAGCTTCGGCAGCGGCGATTATAACCGGTGCCTGATTTATCAGCTTAACGGCACAGGCGCAGCCGGAGGCAAAGACATTATTGTCGCGATCAACTTTGATTCAAGTCCGTTAAAAGTTGACCATGCCATTGCGGTCCGGAACGGTATTGGCAACGGAACACGCTTCCTCGATGTTCTTGGCCGCTCGGCCTTCCCCTTCGGTGTGGTCGACAACCAGAACCGGATGTATATCGAACTGCCAGCAAAAAGCTATTCGGTCTGGGTACGGGACGTGGCTCCTTTATCGGCTACGCTGGCATCTGCCCCGGTCAACGGCAGCATCTGTCCGGGTCAATCGGCAACGCTGACCATCAATGCAGCAGGCGGAACAGCTCCCTACAGCTATTCTTTTTCAGCCAATGCGACTCCAACCGGTAGCAGCAGCGTAGTATCTGCTACGGCCAGCGGGGCTTATTCAGTGACGGTCACCGATGCACTCGGGCTGACGACCGTTGCTTCGGTGACGATTACGCAGTACAGTGTATCAGCCCTGGTGTTAAGCAACAATACACCGGTCTGCACCGGAACACCGGTAGCCTTAACCGCCGGCAGCGGTTTCAGCAGTTATACGTTTACGGGTAACAACACCACCAGCAGCGGTAATAGTCCTGTGCTTACACTAGCCAGCCCGGCAGCAGGCACCTATGCCTACACGGTTACGGCAACAGATGCGAATGGCTGTACAGCCGTCAGCAACCCGTCTTCCATAACCGTCAATGCCTTGCCCGTTGTTTCCCTGAGCGCAGCAGGCAGCGGCCTGATTACCTGCGTCAATCCGGCTACGCTGACCGCTTCCGGCGCAGACAGTTATACACTTTCGGGCCCGGGAAATTACAGTATGGCACAAAATGCTGCCGGTTTCACAGTCAGTGCAGCCGGCACATATACGCTGACCGGTCAGTTTACAACAGGGTGTGCCGGCAGTACCACCTTAACCGTTGGAGAAGACAGAACACCGCCAACGGTCAGCATCAGTCCGTCGGCTTTTACCTTAACCTGTACCAACCCGACCGTTTCACTATCCATTAACGGTTCGGGCGGTATCTTGTGGGATAATGCATCTACCGGCGTTACCCGGACGGTCAGCACATCGGGAACGTACTCGGTTACGCTCACAACGGCCAACGGCTGTACGAACACGGCCGGTATCACTGTCACCGCCGATAAGAACGCGCCAACCATCAGTATCAATCCTTCGTCGGCCACATTGACCTGTAACAGCCCAACAGTTTCGCTGTCCGTTAACGGCCCCGGCGATATTCTGTGGGACAATGCGTCTACCGATCTCACCCGCACGGTCAGTACATCAGGGAAGTACTCGGTCACGCTCACAACGGCTAACGGCTGCACCAATACGGCCAGCGTAAGCATCAAGGAAGATAAAGCGGCTCCGGTGGCAGGTATTTCCGGCAGTACCTCGCTTTGTTCCGGTCAGTCTGCTTCATTAACCGCAACCGGTGCGGCGACTTACCGCTGGGACGATATGAGTAGTGCTCCGACGCGCACCGTTACGCCATCGACGGCTACTACCTATAGTGTCACATTAACGGGTACAAACGGGTGTACCGCAACGGCAAGCCTCAGCCTGAGCGTAAACGCGCTGCCGGTTGTGAGTATTTCACCGGCCAACACAACGGTAGCCGCCGGTGAAAGCGTAACCTTATCAGCGGCAAACGCAGACAGCTATGTTTGGTCTACGCAGGAGGCAACCCCACAAATCATCGTTTCTTCCGGCATTGCCGGCCCGGCCATTTATTCGGTAACAGGCACGTCGGCAGGCTGTTCGGCCACCGCCACCGCCACGGTCTCCTACACCGGTACACTCCCCTGCAACCGCGCGGCTGCGTTGCAGGTCGCGCAGAGCGGCTGGATGTGTAACGGCAGCGGGCTTGTTTCGCTGACGGCTACCGGTTCGGCAAGCTACACGCTGAGCGGTCCCGGCGGTAGTCAAACAATGGTCAATGGCACCGCCACGGTAAGTCAGGCGGGGACCTATACCATCGTGTCGATGAATGGCGGCTGTCCCGAAACGACCACCATTACGGTTGCCCCGACCACCCAATCGCCGGTTGTGTCAAGTCTTACGCTCAGCAGTCCGCTGAGGCCCGACGCCTGTTCTGTGACAATTACCGGCCTGACCACCGGTACCAACTTTGTTTTCAGAGGCCCCGATGGTTACGTGTTCAGCAATGTCTATCGCGACCCGCTGACCACAAACGCCTTTGCCCTTGATGTCCGCAAACCGGGTACGTACTGGCTGACAAGCTATCTGGGAGGCTGTTCGGTTACCAATTCCATTATAGTTACAGGAACTACTTGTCCATGATGAACCGGCTGTCCGGCAGCAAAACCGGACGGCCTTTTTTACTTTATATGAAACGACTCTTTTTCTCTCTCTTTGCCAGTGCTCTGGCTTTCGGTCAGGCGGCCTACGCCCAGCCCAAAACGCCCAAAGTTTGCTACGAGATTTTTGTCCGCTCCTTTGCCGACTCCAACGGTGATGGGCTGGGGGACATCAACGGTATCACGGCCAAACTGGATTACCTGAAAAACCTCGGCGTTGATGCCTTATGGCTGACACCGGTCAGCAAATCACCTTCGTATCATAAATACGATGTAATTGATTACAAGTCCATTGATCCCGAATACGGTACGCTTGACGACTACAAGCGCCTGATTCAGGAAGCTCACAAACGGGGAATTCTGATTTTCAAGGACTTTGTCATCAACCATTCCAGTAGTGAAAATCCGTGGTTCGTATCGGCAAAAAGTTCGAAAACTAGTCCGTACCGCAACTATTACAACTGGTTGCCGCCAAAAACGATTGACTCACTTGGTATCGCCACGCGCGAAGCCGCCGGTGGTTCATGGGAGCTTACGCCATGGCACTTTGCCAATAAAGGTGATGATGAAAAGTATTACGGCCTCTTTACGGGCATGATGCCCGACCTGAACTACGACAATCCGCAGCTCCGGAAAGAAATCTACGAAATCGGGAAGTGGTGGCTGCGCGACGTAGGGGTAGACGGGTTCCGCCTTGATGCGGCCAAACACATTTATCCGGATTGGGAAGCCCCGAAATCACACGCATTCTGGCAGGAGTTTTATAAGGAAATGGCCAGTGTTAAACCCGAAGTTTACCTGATCGGCGAGGTCTGGACAACGGCGGATAAAGTAGCCCCCTACTTCAAGGGATTACCGGCT
>CBDFHU010000091.1:0-23974 GCA_965247375.1 Arsenicibacter sp. | reverse complement strand
TGGAGGGTAAAGAAGTGCGGTTTGGTACCCCGATTTCAGCCTACTGGAGTATTGTCACAACCATTATTTCGACCGGTTCAGTGAATGCTATGCACGATTCGTCGATGCCGCTCACGGGCGCTATGGAATTGCTGGGAATGATGGTAAATGCGTTCTACGGCGGGGTTGGTGCCGGGTTACTTAACTTTTATTATTTTCTGATTATCAGTGTATTTGTAGCAGGGCTGATGGTTGGCCGTACGCCGGAACTGTTCGGACGTAAAGTAGAAGCACGTGAGATTAAAATTGCCTCGCTGGTGGCTCTGCTGAGTGCCTTGCTGGTAAAAGGCGGTACGGCGCTCGCCTGCTGGATTCTCCTCAAATACGGGGACGCTGACTGGGCTGTCAAACCGTCGGCCTGGCTGAATAACCCTTCGTTTCACGGTTTTTCGGAAATGCTGTATGAGATGACTTCCTCGAATGCCAATAACGGCTCCGGATTTGAAGGACTGGGCGATAATAACTTTTTCTGGAATTACACTACCGGTATTATCCTGATGCTGGGGCGGTTTATACCGATTATCGGACCGGTGGCGATTGCCGGCCTGCTGGCGCGGAAGAAGTACGTTCCCGAATCGGCCGGTACCTTGCCGGTAGATACGGCTACCTTCGGGCTGATGATTTTTGCCGTCATCATGATCATTACGGCACTATCCTTTTTCCCGGCGCTTGCCCTCGGCCCGTTTGCTGAATATTTTTCATTAAGCCACTGATTACAAGTAAGGTTAACTACCTGACAAACGATATGTCAAGCTCACAAAAATCCACCAGTCTGTTTCAGCGCGAGCTGGTGGGAGCCGCCATGCGCGACTCGTTTAAAAAATTAAATCCCGCCATTCTGATTAAAAACCCGGTGATGTTTACGGTCGAAATCGGCACGTTCGTCATGCTGCTGGTGACGGCTTATATTGCCCTGACCGGTGATTCGACCCAGGGAACGTTAGGGTACAATCTGACGATCACGGTGATTCTGCTGCTAACGGTTTTGTTCGCCAATTTTGCCGAAGCCATTGCCGAGGCCCGTGGCAAGGCACAGGCGGAATCGCTGCGGAAAACCCGCGAAGAAACGCCGGCAAAAGTGATCCGCCCCGTTGGTGAGATGAAACTGAACGAACTACAGATCATTCCGTCTTCGCAACTGAAAAAGGGGGATGTGTTTGTCTGCGAAACCGGCGATATTATTCCGTCTGACGGCGAGATTATAGAAGGCCTTGCTACCATCGACGAATCGGCGATTACCGGCGAATCGGCTCCGGTTATCCGTGAGGCAGGCGGTGACCGGTCATCGGTGACCGGCGGTACAAAAGTCCTTTCCGACAACATTCATGTGCTGGTAACGACGCAGCCCGGAGAGTCGTTTCTGGATAAAATGATTGCACTGGTTGAAGGCGCCTCCCGCCAGAAAACACCCAACGAAATCGCGCTGACGATTCTGCTGGCAGGGTTTACACTGATTTTCATTATCGTCTGTATTGCGCTGAAGCCGTTTGCTGATTATGCAAACACCCCGATTACCATTGCGGCTCTGATTTCGCTGTTTGTGTGCCTGATTCCGACGACCATCGGTGGCCTCCTGTCGGCAATCGGGATTGCGGGTATGGACCGTGCCTTACGCGCCAACGTGATTGCCAAATCGGGTCGGGCCGTAGAAACTGCGGGCGACGTGGATACGCTGTTACTCGATAAAACGGGAACGATTACCATCGGTAACCGGAAAGCAACGCGGTTTTATCCGGCTCCGGGTGTGCGGTTAACCGACATGGTAGTAGCCAGTACACTGAGTTCGCTGGCCGACGAAACCCCTGAAGGTAAATCCATCGTTGAACTGGCTAAAACCGGCGAATGGGGGCCTGAACTAACGCGTAACCTGTCGATTGACGGCGCGACACTGATCAAATTTACGGCTGAAACGCGGTCCAGCGGGATTGATCTGCCGGCAAACGGACAGGTTAAACGCATCCGGAAAGGTGCCGTTGATTCGATCCGACAATTGGTTGAGCGGGTGGAAAATCAGTTCCCTGCCGAAACGATGAAGCAAGCCAAAGAGATTGCGGCGAATGGCGGTACCCCGCTGGTTGTCAGCGAAAATGAAGTGGTAAAGGGCGTCATTGAGTTGCAGGATATCATCAAGCCCGGCATTCAGGAACGCTTTCAGCGACTGCGCCGGATGGGTGTGAAAACGGTGATGGTGACGGGCGATAATCCGCTGACGGCTAAGTTTATTGCCGAAAAAGCCGGGGTGGACGATTACATAGCCGAGGCCAAACCGGAGGATAAGATGAACTATATCCGCCACGAACAGCAGGGCGGTAAGCTGGTGGCGATGATGGGCGACGGTACCAACGATGCTCCCGCTCTGGCGCAGGCCGATGTCGGGGTGGCGATGAACAGCGGAACCCAGGCGGCGAAGGAAGCGGGCAACATGGTTGATCTGGACAATGATCCGACCAAGCTGATTGAGGTGGTTGAAATCGGCAAGCAGTTACTGATTACGCGCGGCACGCTGACCACCTTTTCGATTGCCAACGATGTAGCCAAGTACTTTGCCATTGTTCCGGCCCTGTTCATCACCTCAATTCCGGCCTTGCAGAACCTGAACATCATGCGTCTGCACAGCCCCGAATCGGCCATCCTGTCGGCAGTCATTTTTAACGCAATTATCATTCCGTTACTGATTCCGCTGGCGTTAAAAGGCGTTGACTACAAGCCGATTGGTGCTTCGGCCTTGCTGCGCCGCAACCTGCTGATCTATGGGGTGGGCGGTATTGTTGTTCCTTTTATCGGTATCAAACTGATTGATTTGCTTGCAGGTCTGTTCTTCTGATAAATCATCCGGTCAGTCCTTTACCGGCTGACCGGCAACTAAAAACATCATGAAATCGCACATATTGATTGCCATCCGGTTAACGCTGATTATGCTGGTGTTACTGGTTGTTGTTTATCCGCTGGTTGTGGCGGGAATTGCCCGCTTTGCGCCGGGCGAAGGCAAGGGAGAGACCATTGCCGTAAACGGAAAAGTGGTAGGGTATGCCAACATCGGTCAGGCCTTTACCCGCGACGAGTACTTTCAGGGCCGTCCGTCGGCGGTTGATTACAACGCAGCCGGGTCGGCGGGTTCGAACAAAGGGCCTTCTAATCCCGATTACCTGAAAACGGTGCAGGCGCGGATCGATACATTTCTGGTACATAATCCGGCAGTGCTGAAAGCGCAGATTCCGGCTGAGCTGGTGACGGCTTCGGGTAGCGGTCTGGACCCTGATATTTCGCCGGAAGGGGCACTTGTTCAGGTGGCGCGGGTTGCCAAAGCCCGTCATCTGCCGGAAGCAACGGTGAAAGCGTTGCTGGACAAACAGATTGAAGGGCCACTTTGGGGGATGTTCGGCCCCTCAAAAGTAAATGTGCTTAAACTCAATGTGGCGCTGGATGCGCTGAATAAATAAGGGCTTTGCTCTCTGACAACAAAACCTCCGCATACGCGGGTCTGTGAAATGAATCAAGTAGTAAAAAATATAGGTTTTCTGGCCGTACTGGGCACTCCGGCACTGGCACAGCAAACTGATAGTCTCCGCACCACGGCTTCAGTGACTCAGGCTATAACCACACCATTAACAACCAATGAACTGACGGTATCCGGCTACATAGAGGCGTATTATGCTCATGAGCTGAATAGCCCGAAGGTAATGCAGGAGCGGCCCGGCTTTCTGTACAATTTCAAACGAAACCGGGAGATAAACGTTAATCTGGCGTTCATCAAAGTGGGGTATCAGACAGAACGGGTCAGGGGAAATCTGGCGTTGCAGGCAGGGACGTATGCCCAGTATAATTATGCCGCTGAACAACCCCTGATGCAGGCTGTTTACGAAGCAAATGCAGGTGTTAAACTGGCAAAATCAGCGGATGTATGGCTGGATGCCGGTGTGTTTTCCTCCCACATCGGCTTTGAAAGTGCGATCGGGAAAGACAACTGGACGCTGACGCGGAGTATGGTAGCCGAAAATTCACCGTACTATCTGGCCGGAGCAAAGCTGACCTACAATACACCGGACGGGAAGTGGACGCTGCTGGGATCAGTCGTAAACGGCTGGCAGCGCATTAAACGGCTGGACGGGGTATCAAAACCAGGGCTGAGTACACAGGTGCAATATCGCCCGTCGGGTTCGGTTACCCTGAACTGGAGTACTTTTTTCGGTTCCGACCGGCCGGATTCGCTGTCGCAGAACCGGATGTATCATAATCTGTATGGACAGTTCCAGTATAAAAAAGCCGGTTTGATTCTGGGGTTTGATATTGGCAGCGACCGCAAACCCGTCCTGAACGGCCGTCGGTCCGGCGATGGATACTATACCTGGCTGACACCCGTGGTGATTCTGCGTTACCACTTTACCGATACGTTCCGGATGGCCGGCAGGGTTGAGTATTTTCAGGATCAAAATGAGGTGATCATTGCTACGCGGTCAGGTTCCGGATTTGAAACGCTGGGCTATTCACTAAACGCCGATTATGCGATTACGCCCCGGGCGCTGTTCCGGATTGAGGCCCGTCAGTTTAGCGGAAAAGGTACTTATTTTGAGAACAGGCAGGGACAACCGGCGCGCCTGAATACCGCCCTGACGACCAGTCTCTCCATTCAGTTTTAACCGCTGCGGCCAATGGCACCCAACGATCAGAATGCCGAACGTTTTCTGAACCTTATCCGCGCTTCGCGCCGTGGCAAATTCAAGGTGTATATCGGGATGAGTGCGGGCGTCGGTAAAACATACCGGATGTTACAGGAAGCACACGCTTTGTTGAAAAGCGGGATAGATGTCAGAATCGGTTTTATTGAAACCCACCGGCGTCCTGAAACACAGGCGCTGGTGGATGGCTTGCCGCAGATTCCCCGCCGCACCTTATTTTATAAAGGCAAGCAACTGGAGGAGCTTGACCTGCAGGCAGTATTAAACCTGCATCCTGAATTAGTTATCGTTGACGAACTGGCGCATACCAACATACCCGGATCAAAAAATGAGAAACGCTGGCAGGATGTGCTGGAAATACTGGACGCCGGTATTAATGTAATCTCTGCGGTTAATATACAACACCTTGAAAGTCTGTTTGATGAAGTGCAGCGCATTTCCGGGATTGAGGTAACGGAGCGCATTCCGAACCGCGTTATTCAGCTGGCCGATGAGGTCGTTAACATTGACCTCACCGCCGATGAACTGATCACGCGGTTGAAGGAGGGAAAAATTTATGACAAGACGAAAGTTGAAACGGCCCTCCGTAATTTTTTTCAGCCGGATAAGATTCTGCAGCTGCGTGAACTTGCATTGAAAGAAGTAGCCGTGCAGGTCGAACGGCGGGTTGATCAGGCCGTCCTGAGTCCGAACGCCCTGCGCCACGACCGGTTTATGGCCTGCATCAGCAGTAATCCGCAGACCGCCCGCCGCATTATCCGAAAAACCGCCCGGCTGGCCAGTTATTACAACTCACGCTGGTTTGTTCTCTATGTGCAGACACCCGCCGAAAGTCCCGACCGCATAAAACTCGACGTACAGCGGTATCTGATCAACAACATGAAACTGGCGACGGAGCTTGGGGCCGAGGTGATTCAGGCCAAAGGGAGTAATATCGTCGATTGCCTGATGGAAGAAGTTGAAAAACGGCAGATTACCACGGTTTGCATCGGTAAACCACATCTTAAGCTGGTACAAATCATTTTGCGTACGTTTGCTTTCAATCAGCTCATCACTAAATTATCCGGGTCGGATGTTGACTTAATCATTCTGTCATGACACTGAAATCGAAAATAGCACTCGGAATGGGATTTCTGTTTGTGATTGTTACCCTGCTTGGGGGATTGGGCGCCTTTTACCTGAATCAGCTGGCCAACGATGCAAAGGAAATTTTAAAAGACAATTACATTTCGCTGGAGTATGTCAATTCGATGCAGAAGGCTTTTCTGGGCGGGCAACCGACTGATCTGGACGACTTTGATAAAACGCTGAAGAAGCAGGAGGCCAATATCACAGAGGCCGGTGAGCAGCAGGCCACAGAAAGCCTGCGGAAAGCCTTTGATAACTTCAGAAGCAATACCGCCGATCTCAATAATCTGAAACGGGTACAGCAGAGCCTTATTCAGCTGGATGATATAAACCGGCAGGCCATGTTCCGTAAAAACGAAACGGCAGAGGCTACGGCGAAGAATGCACTGGTCTGGCTCACCGTGGTCGGAGCGGTTTGTTTCCTGATTGTTTTCTCCTTTACCATCAACTTCCCCGGCTACGTAGCCAATCCGCTGGTTGAACTTACGAACAGCATCCGGCAGATTACAAGCCGTAATTTTGAAGAGCGGCTTTATTTTAAGTCCGATGATGAGTTTGGAGAACTGGCGAGGTCATTCAACAACATGGCGCAGAAACTGGATGAATACGAACACTCCAATCTGGCCAAAGTCTTGTTTGAAAAACGCAGAATTGACACCCTTATTCAGATCATGACCGATGGGATTATCGGGTTCGATGAGCACCGGTCAGTGGTCTTTGCCAATAAAGTAGCGGTTCAGCTGCTGGGGGTTCCGGAAGCCCGGCTGATCGGGCAGTATGCCCCGGATGTGGCTCTGCATAATGATTTATTGCGCAGTCTGTTACAAAACGGAACAGAACAGTTGCAGGAGCCGGCCATATTAAAGATCTATGATCCGGAAAGCGGCAAGGAAAACTACTACACCCGGCAGATTCAGCCGGTAAACGTTCTGCGTACCGGTGAAGAGCAGCCGGTCGATGCCGGTTTTGTGATCGTACTGAAAAACATTACCCCGTACAAAGAGCTTGATCTGGCCAAAACGAACTTCATTGCTACCGTATCCCATGAACTAAAAACGCCGATAAGCGGGATCAAAATGAGCCTGAAGCTGTTGGACGACAGCCGCATCGGCAACCTGAATCCGGACCAGCACGCCCTTGTCGGGCATATCCGTGAAGACGCTGACCGGCTGCTGGCCATTACCGGCGAGTTGCTGAATCTGGCGCAGGCCGAGTCGGGACAGATTCAGTTACGGCTTCAGGCTGTACGCCCCGAAGAGCTTGTCGCAGTTGCCAGAAATGCTTTAACCATACCCGCCAGCCAGAAGCACATAGCCGTCCGTACAACGATGGAACAAGGATTACCCAATGTGCTGGCCGATCCTGATAAGGTTTCCTGGGTATTGATCAATTTACTGTCGAATGCAATCCGGCATAGTCCTGAAGAAAGCCAAATTGAGATAACCTTGCGGACGGCAGCAAATGCGGTTCAATTTTCGGTACGCGACTATGGAACAGGCATCAGGCCTGAGTATTACAACCGTATTTTCGAACGGTATTTCCAGGCACCGAATCAGGAAGGAAAGCAGGGGGGGACCGGTTTGGGACTGGCCATTTCGAAAGAATTCATTGAGGCCATGCAGGGTAGTATTGCTATTGACAAGACGGTGGATCAGGGTGCGCTTTTCCATTTTACTTTGCCTGTTGCCGTATAAGCCCGTTTCCGGCCCGAAAACGGCTACGATAACCGGGATCAGTTGCCGATATACCCTGTTTCAAATTGTAGTTTAACGGAATTTATAGAATTATTTGACTATCAGGTTTAATTATTCGGTTTTGACGAGTCCATGTTCTTTACGTAATTTGTACGTATAGCGTAAATAAACGTCCCTTAAACCTGATGATGTAATGTTAACTTCCAATTTACTGCGTCCACTCTCTGCGGTACTGCATCTTACCCTTTTTACCGGTCTTGCCTCGTTTATTGTTCAGGATGGTTCCGGCAAACCTGATGAGTCCCGTTTTACACCAGTCGTTGTTGCCGAAGACCTCGACGAGCCAATGGCTTTTGAGGTTCTCAAAGACGGTACTGCATTTATCGCGGAGCGCAAGGGGGCGCTGAAAAAATATGACCCCGAAACAAAAACGGTTGACCTGATTGCGACCATTCCGGTTAATACAAAATACACCTCAAAAGAGGGAAAAGTCTCAGAGGCAGAGGAAGGATTAATGGGTATCTCGCTCGACCCGAATTTCCCGAAGAACCACTGGATGTATTTATATTACGCCCATCCGTCTGCTCCTAAACACATCCTTTCCCGCTTCGAATACAAGAACAATGCCTTAAGCGGTGAAAAGGTTATGCTTGAAGTCACTACCCAGCGCGAAGTCTGCTGTCATACCGGTGGCGGAATGGTTTGGGATAAGGCCGGCAATCTGTACCTGACGGTTGGGAACAACACCGGAAATCAGCAGGCTGCCCAGACCGATGAACGCCCGGACCGCAGCAGCTGGGATGATCAGGGCCATGCCGGCAATACCAATGACCTGCGCGGAAAGATTCTGCGCATACATCCCGAACCGGATGGAACATACACCATTCCGGACGGAAACCTGTTCCCGAAAGGTACCGCTAAAACGCGGCCCGAAATTTATTCGATGGGACACCGCAATCCGTGGCGGATTTCAATCGACAGCAAAACCGGCTATCTGTACTGGGGTGAAGTTGGCCCTGATGCGACAAAGGATTCCGAAATCGGGCCGCGCGGGTATGATGAACTGAATCAGGCGCGGAAGCCGGGCAACTTCGGCTGGCCGTGGTTTGTCGGGAACCGGCAGGCATTCCCCGTGTTCGATTATGCGACCAATAAACCGCTCGACAAAAAAGACCCGGATCACCTCGTAAACAGCTCACCGAATAACACCGGATTGACAGACCTGCCCCCGGTTGCGCCGTCCTTCATCTACTATCCGTACGGTGTTTCTGAAGAGTTTCCGCTGGTCGGTACGGGGTCCCGGTCGGCAACGGGCGGACCGGTCTACCATCAGGATGATTTTAAAGGAGCCAAACGTCCCTGGCCTGCCTACTACGAAGGTAAATGGATTGCCACTGACTTCTCCCGTGGCTGGATCATGGCCATTACCATGGATAACGAAGGTAATTATAAGTCGATGGAGCGGGTGCTGCCCGGTTATCATCCTGTCGAACCAATTGATATGAAGTTCGGCCCCGACGGCGATATGTATGTCCTGGAATACGGCAGCAACTGGTTCCGGAAAAGCGACAACTCCCGGTTAGTCAGAATTGAATACAACGGTGGTAACCGGAAACCAATCGTTCAGGCGTCGGCGAGCAAACAAGGCGGTACGATACCGCTGCAACTGGCCCTGCTGTCTGATGGCAGTACCGACCGCGACGGTGATAAGCTGACCTATCAGTGGAAAGTGACAGCCCCGGGAGTCGCTCCGCGCGTATTTTCGGTACCAAATCCCTCGGTCACCTTTGATAAGGCTGGTGTGTATACCGCTACCCTTACCGTAAAAGATCCGAAGGGCGCCGAAAACAGCCAGTCCGTGAAGATTATTGCGGGTAACGAACCACCAGCCATTGCCGTAAACCTGACCAGCAACAAAACATTTTTCTTCAAGGATCAGCCGGTTCAGTATTCGGTTCAGGTAAATGATCAGGAAGACGGTGGTCTTGAAGGCGCAGGTACCAGAACGATCAATCCGAAACAGGTAGCGATGAGCATCAATTACACGTCCGAAGGGTTTGACTATGCGGAGGTGAAACAGGAGCACCGCAGTGTAGATGCTTCGACGCAGTATGCTGTTGCACACGCAATTATCAATCAGAGTGATTGCAAGGTGTGCCACCAGATTGCCACCAAGTCAGTTGGTCCTGCGTTTACGGCTATTGCTGCAAAATATAAGGGTGATACCGGTGCTGCCGGGCGCCTGGTAACGAAAATCCGTAACGGCGGTGTTGGCGTCTGGGGCGAGGTGGCGATGCCGGGCCATCCGGCGATGTCGGTGGCCGATGCCGGTACACTGGTTGATTACATTTTACACATTAACGAAAAAACATACAGCAGCTTGCCGCTCAGCGGCGTGTATCCCGTGAAGCTGCCGGAAGGGGATAATGGCCGCGGATCGGTACTGATCCGCGCGGCCTACACTGACCGTGGCAGTACATTGGGTGGGGGCAAAAGCGTTCCGGCCCAGACCTCCGAGGCGTTGATTATACTCCGTAGCCCTGATGTGGATGCCTCAACCGCTGAGGTTATCAAAGGGGTAGATGTGAAAGCCAAAGGCATGGGTAAAGGTGAAAATATCGTTGCGTTCAACAACGGATATTTTGGCTTTAAGCAGATTGATTTGACCGGTATTCAGAAACTGGAAACGAATGCAGCGGCACAACGTCGGGAAGGAGCTGCCGGTGGCAAAATAGAAATCCATATTGATTCGCCGGTCGGTCCTGTGATTGGTGAGACTAATCTGGAACTGGCACCGGAAGTAGATGTCGCCAAGCTCATGGCCCAGATGGAAGCTCAGCAGAAGGAAAATGCAAAGCAGGGGGATGGTGCTAAAAAACCGGTCCAGCCCGCCTTTAATCCCTTTGCTACTAAACCGGTTATTGTCACGCTGAAGCCAACAGTGGGGAAACATGACCTGTACTTCGTCTTCAAAAATGAGTCTGCTACGGCTATTCAGCCGCTTATGTCAATGTCAAAAGTTAAGTTTCTGGATAAATAGCGGCCTTTACATGCCGGCATAGATTAAATTTTGATGTATAGCGGATTAAAAACCGCTAAAGGCAGATGCGTAGTGATGTAATATACTGTAAAACAGTTTAGTATGCCAGAATTGGGTGCTGAATAAAAAACAACGAAAATATGGCTTCCGGCGTTTAACATTCAACGGGGCAGGTTGTACGGACCTGCCCTGAAATGAACTGTAATTGACGATAAAGCCATGAAAACGTTTTTTCAGGCAAACCAAACCGGCGTTGGGAGCGGTTTGGGGACACCAACTGCCCGCCTTTTTTTACTGATGTTCTCCCTGTTCAGCATGATTGCTAACGTGGCCATTGCTCAACCGAATCAGTTTGAGACCCAACAGGGGCTGGCAAACGCGATAGCTGCTTACGATGCCAATATCCGCGGTGCGATGTTGCAGGCCAGTCAGTACCCGCAGGTGCTGACTGATTTACAGCGGGTCCGCGACGATAGCCGGAACGCATTTGAAAACCTGATCAGTGGTTTCCCGCAAAAAAAGCAGGGCTGGTTTTACGAACTGACCCGCTATCCGGATCTGATGCATAGTCTTGCCCAATCGACCGGCGGTTTGTCGCAGGATGCCGTTGACCGGATGGTTCCGGGTAATGATGAACAGCTGCATGAAGCTGCCTGGAAACTGTATCGTCATCACCATGATGATCTCGTGCAGGCTGATGCCTATAATCAGAAAGCGTTTAGTTCATTCGATAACATCATCGGATCGTACGATGAGCTGACCCAAAAGTCGTTTAAAACGCTGCTGAATTATCCGGATGCGTTGCTGTTGCTGACCGGTAATATTCCGCTGACCTCACAACTTGGCCGGACCTATCAGGATAATACACAGGATATTGAGCAGCAACTGGCGGTGAAACACGATAGCCTGATGATTCAGCATGATCGTGAAGTTACCGCCTACAAAAAATCAATTGATGCCGATCCGCAGGCCGGACAGGAGCTCAACCAGGCGGCTAAAACCTTTGCGCAGACTAATGGCTATATGCTTCCTTCCGGTTACGGAGCCGGTATGATGTATGCGAATCCGTATTCCTATTGGTTCGGTTATCCGTACTGGTATGGCTCTCCGCTCTGGTATCCCGGTGCATACTGGACCGGATTCGGTATGAGCTATGGCCTGGGAATGGTGGGATTATACGGCTTTCCGGCTTACGGATTCAGTAACTGGTTTATCAACAGGGGATATTATGCCTATCCTCGGCTTTACCGGTATTCCCGCCCATACCACAGCGGGGTTATTGCCGGTAGCCGCTATACGCCAATGGCCCGGGTTTATGCAGGTGCGGCAAACCGGAGCAGCTACCAGATGACCAGACCGATGTATCAGAACCGCTCTTATCCGAATGTTAATTCCGGGGCTCGGTCCGGCTCTTATGGCGGTAGTTTTGGCGGACGAAGCTACAGTACCGGCGGCGGTTTCCGTGGCAGTGGATTTGGCGGCGCCGGCGGACATCACCGGTAAACAGTTAAATCATTGAGGGGTGGCAGAAACCATCCCTTTTTTATATACATAAAAATCCACGCAACGCGTGGTTAAACAAACAATACATGACAAAAGTACGTTAACAGGATGCATTCGGAAACTCCATTTCGGTTTCGGAAAATTTACACATAACATCAAGTAACCCGCTCAATTTCGAGCCCGTCTCAGTCAATGCATATTCCACGCGCGCAGGAACTTCACGAAAATTATCGTTACGGGTAATGAGTTTATGTTGCTCAAGTAATTTCAGCCGATCGGCCAGAATGTTATCACTGATGTATTTTAAATCTTCTTTCAGGCTTGAAAACCGGTTATTGCCTTCTTCTATACTGAACAGAACTTCGGTAAGCCAGCGCTTACTCAATAAATGAATTAATTCATTCAGGGTACATTTTTCTTCCAGATAAGCCTGGTTATGAAAGTTTGTTGAACTGACTTTTCTCATGTTAACTCACTTTTGGAGGAGTAACTCACAAATGAATTTCCCCTTGTTTAACTACAGCCGATGTTTTTGTTTTACGACTTGAACCTACTTAAAAACAATAAGCTAAACAAGTACTTACCCGTTGCTGGTTTAGTATGAAAAACTTATTCGGATGGAATACAGAAAATTAGGAAATACCGGTTTGGAATTATCAGTCATTACATTCGGGGCCTGGGCAGCGGGTGGCTGGATGTGGGGTGGTTCAGAACGTCAGGATGCTGTCAAAGCCATTAAGGATTCCTTTGCTACGGGAGTTACCTCCATTGATACGGCACCAATCTATGGTCAGGGACATAGTGAAGAAATTGTGGGTGAAGCGATAAAAGGTATTCCACGCGATCAGGTGCAGATTCTGACGAAGTACGGCATGCGCTGGGATCTGGCCAAAGGCGACCTGGCGATGCATTCCAGAAATAATGCCGGTGAAGCCATTGACATTTATAAATATGCCGGCCGCGACAGTATCATGAAGGAATGCGAAGATAGTCTGAAGCGGTTAGGAACCGATTACATTGACCTGTACCAGATCCACTGGCCGGATAAAACGACACCGATTGACGAAAGTATGGAAGCCGTCAGCCGGTTAATTGAACAGGGTAAAGTCCGGTACGCGGGCGTTTGTAACTACAATGCAGCGCAAATGGCGGAAGCAGAAAAAACTATTTCACTCGCTTCGAACCAGGTGCCTTACAGTATGGTAAAACGGGATATTGAACAAACACTTATCCCCTATTGCCTTGATAATCAGAAAGGCATTTTGGCCTATAGCCCGCTGGAACGTGGGCTGCTAACCGGAAAAATGAAACCGGGACATGCATTTGCAGAGGGCGATCATCGGGCAAGTCTGTACTTGTTTAAAAACGAGAACATTGCCCGTGTAGACGATTTTCTGCAATCCGTTAAACCGATTGCCGATGCCAAAAAAGCAACTATCGGCCAGCTCGTACTGCGCTGGACCATTGACCAGCCGGGCATTACGATTGCCCTTGCCGGTGCACGGAATGCTGAACAGGCTCTACAAAACGCAGCCGCCGCTGAGTTGACTTTATCGGCACAAGAAAATCAGTTCATTACGGATAAACTTAATCAACTGGTTCTCGTTAAGTAACTGAGCGTGCTGCCATTCAGAATCAGACTTCTGAGTGGCAGCACGTTACCCGATTTTTAACGCAGATTTGCGACATGGCTTAATCATCCGGCAGCTTAGTAAGATACAATTCCCGTGATTTTTTACGGGTATACATTTGTGTGGTATCAAAGCGCGCATGCCGCAGATGCTGCTGCACATACAGCCCGTCAACTCCCTTTTCCAGCAAAAGCTGAGCAGCCGTATGCCGCAGGCTATGGGCTGAAATACCTTGTCGTTTCAATCCTGACGCTTCCAGAGCAGCATCTACCAGCCGTCTGATTTTACGTGTACTAAGATCCGGAAACAACGGACCTGTAGTCTGTTTATCAGTCCGTTGGCTAAGCATTTCCTGTACAGCTTCAATAGTGTGCTTAAAAAGCTTTACCGCTTCGCGCGTATACCTCCCTTTTCCGAGAACGTAAACAGCACCTGTTTGTACATCCAGATCCTGTAGCTGTAACCGTGTAAGTTCAACAGTCCGTAGGCCCGAATAAACCATCAGACTTATCATCGCCCGTGTTTCTGTATCGTCACATTCTGTGAGCAGTTTGTCGCGGTCTTCTACTGATAAGGCATCTTTATACACAATCTGCTCCAGACTCAGCGTATTCACGTTTTCAATAGCCGCCAGGCCCTCCCGCTGATTGTCATCCAGCGGAAATTTCCCTGGATTTTTCAGAATAAAGCGCGCCAGCGCCTTAAGGGCAGAAAGCCGTAAATTGATTGTAAAAGCTGAGTAGCGCTGTTGCCGCATGTCGGTTATAAACTGTTCAACGCCAACGTTATCCAAACCCAACAACGCATCCCCTTTCACCCGCTTTTCTTCCAGCCAGTCAAAAAACGCATTCAGGGATTTCTGATAGGTGGCTTTACTCTCATCACCCCGCAAACTGCCCGCCTGGTAAATAAACTGAAGAACAAGCTCGTTTCCGGCCGGGGCAGCTTTTTCGTTTCGGGGATCAGCAACCACGGGCGGGCAACCCCGCTCCTGATAAAAAACCAGAAACCGGTTTACGGGACTGACATAGCTCTTGCGCACTAGTTCTTTATACGTAGTTATACCAAACAGTAACGGCACATTTTGCTGAAGACAGTAATTCACATACCTGGCTGCCAGTACCGGATAATTTGATGTTAACCTCGATGCCGTCCGTGCTCCGGTAAAATACCAGTCGGCAAATGCATTAATGATCTGTGTGACGGTATACTGATCACCTCTCGCCGCTAAAGTCCGCTTCCGCTGGCCGCTTCGTTGTATTTCCATATGGGAAACAAGACTGGTTTATTTGTTATACGTTGAATAACCTGCAATTTCCGGCTGATATTGAACACACCCCACCCCGCCGGTTTTGTCAGCTAGTGTTATAAAGATACAAAATCTGATTAATTAGTTCAAGTAGCCGGAAATGTTGATTTCCGGATTTAATTGAACAATACATACAACAGCCTTTCGGCTATTTTTGTAAATAATCTACTCGCTGAAAGTTAACTAAACGACATTGCAACCTTTTACCCGTAGCAGTGCTCTATCACATACCATCATAACTGGTTAACTTATGAGACGATTACTTTACCTGTCAGGTTTATTTCTGTTACTGAATGCCTGTCGTGAAGAGGCAATCGATCCGGCCATTCGTGTCCGGCCGGTTTCTCTCGGGATTTCGGTAACCGGAAGCGGCTACACGCTTACCTGGGAACCAGCCCGGATTATCTGCATTACTGCCCCCTGTCCGGACATAGCCGATGTGGAAGCTGAAAGTTATGAAATACAGACGGCCGCCAGCGAAAGCGGGCCGTTCAAAACCTATCAGACCGTCGATGCCAGCCAGAAAACGATTACAATTCCGGCGGCAGAGCGGGGTGGTCAATTGATAGCCCGTATCGTCTCCAGAGCTAAAGGGGCTCCGCCCGCCAATTCAGCTCCCGTGATGGCGACCAACGGATTTACCTCTCAGTCAGCTTATTATCCGGGATTCGGGCTTTTTACGGATGCGTTGGGCGGAGATGTGTCTCCGGACGGGACAAAATCAACGTATGTTCTGACCGTTGACCAGGGAGGTAGTCAGTATGAATTTCAGACCTATCTGGCAGAGCTGCGCAATGAACAGGTTATATCAACAAAATTAATTACCCGGCAGGGGAGAACCGGTAAATTTTCTCCCGACGGACAACAACTGGCATATCCGTCACTAACTGATAATGCGTTTGTTATCTACACCCTGACAACCGGACTACAACGCATATTACCGGTCACCGGTGTAGCCTCTGTGCGTGACATTGCCTGGTCACCCGACGGTAGATGGCTGGCCTACAGTACACAAACCACTGAAGAGTCACGGCTTTGGAAAATCGCCGTTGCAGGGGGAGACGCGATCCCGCTGACGCCTGCCATGCCGCTGACATCGGCAACTGCCATCCGGCATCCTGCAATAACCTGGTCACCGGACGGACAGTTTGTTGTCTTTTCCCGCGGTCGCAGTGACGATAACGGCTCTATGTGGCGTTCAGTTATCACATACTATTCCGCTGCCGGATCCGGTGAGGCCAGAGCTTTCGATATCCAGCCGGGCTGGGTTGACAGTAATCCGCAATTTTCGCCCGATGGCAGGCAAATGGTTTTTCTGAGTACCCGGACAGCGCCAACCGGCATGGTGTTCAGCCTTTGGGTCCGTGATCTGACAACCGGTAACCCGCGCCGGATAGAATTACTACCCGGTCTGTTACCTTCCGATGATTACAGCCCGCGCTGGCTGGGTAATGACCGGCTCCTGTTTATGGCAACCCAACAGGGGAAAAGAGGCTTTTTTACCGTTTTCCTGTAAGCAATACCGGGATGTCTTACGAGTAAATCGGCACTTACGGCCTCTTTTCAACGTATATGCGACTTTACTCAACCCTCTGCATGAAAACGTTTTCGTTTCTGAGTGCCCTTGTCCTCGGCAGTGCCTTCACGGTACAGGCTCAATCTGTTTCTTCGGGTGAATCTGTGGTATTTACCTCCGACAAGCCCGGTACTATGGTTACAACCACCGACAAAGGCGAACTGCTGGTGAATGTTACTTCGAAAGATGCCCGTTCATTTAAAGCCGCCGGTCTGGTGCGGTACAGCAATTTCGGGGCAAAAGGGGATGGCAAAACCGACGACATGGCAGCCATAGCCGCTACCCACGCGTATGCCAATCAACACGGCCTGCCCGTAAAAGCCGATGACGGAGCTACGTACTATATCAGCGGAAAGGAGCGTACGGCCTATATCCGGACCGACACCGATTTCGGTAAAGCCGCATTTCTGATTGATGACACGGATGTTCAAAACCGCAACGCATCGGTTTTCACGGTCAGTTCGGATAAAAAATCCTTCAAAATCGGTCAAATTACGTCACTCCGGCGGAATCAGGCTAAACTTGATCTGTCATTACCTGAATCATGTCTGATTACAGTTACCAATGCCAACGTTAAACAGTATATCCGCTTTGGCCTCAATCAGAACAACGGATCCCCGCAGACTGACATTTTTGTGGCCGATAAGAATGGCAACGTAGATATGAATGCCCCGATTATCTGGGATTTTGATCAGATAACGGACATCACTGCGCTGCCGATTGACCAGACTCCGCTGAAAATCTCGGGGGGGCAGTTTACAACGATTGCCAACAAAGCCGAGTCAAAATATACCTACTACAACCGGAATATTGCCATCCGGCGATCCAATGTTGTCGTCGACGGACTACATCATAGTATTCAGGGCGAAGAGGATCACGGCGCACCGTACGGGGGTTTCCTCAATATCGGAGACTGCGCTTATGTTACGGTGAAAAATACGGTACTGACCGGCCACCGGACTTACAGCACTATCGGAAATGCAGGCAAACCGGTGTCGATGGGTACTTATGACCTGTCAGCGAACCGTGCTCTCAACGTTTCGTTTGTAAACTGTACCCAGACCAATGACATTAATGACGCTACGTACTGGGGCATTCTGGGATCCAATTTCTGCAAGAATATGCTGTACGATAACTGTGTCCTGTCGCGGTTTGATGCCCATCAGGGTGTTGCCAATGCAACCATCCGGAACTCTACGCTTGGTCACATGGGCATCAATGCCATCGGCAGCGGGTTGCTGCTGGTCGAAAACTCAACCATACGCGGCCGGAGCATTATCAACCTGCGGTCCGATTATGGCAGTACCTGGCAGGGTGAACTCATCATCCGCAACTGCGTTTTTATACCGGCGGGCGGGAAGCCGGTCAGTGCAGATCTGATCAGCGGCTCCAATTCCGGCCAGCATGATTTCGGCTACGTCTGTTACATGCCTGAACGCATCACAATAGAAAACGTCCGGATCGACGATACCAACCACCCGGACAACTATCAGGGTCCGGCCATTTTTGCCAACGTAAATCCACAACTGACTTCGGCCTCTTATACGGAAAAATATCCTTATGTGGTAGCCAAAGAGGTTCATCTCAAAAACGTGACGACGGCTAGCGGAAAACCGGTGAGGGTCAGCGACAACCCGTTTATGTTCCGCAATGTCCGCATTCTTAAGGATCAGTAAAATGTGGTAAGGCCTGAACCCGTCGATTAGAGATCAACGGGTTCAGATACGCGGTTATTCTTCTATTTTTTTAGGCAGAAAGCTGCGTTCTTCTGCGGTCAGCATGGTATTTTCGGCTACCTGAATTACCTGCACGTCATTTTTACCGGAAACCAGCAATCCGACCGGAGGTACTGTAACCTGCTTTGGCTGCTGCTGACGCAGATTCTCCAGCTGTTGTGGCAGGAATGCCAGTAAACTCGGAGAACTATCTCTGAACCAGACGCATACAATACGCCCAAGCAGGTAATTGTAAAAGAGTAGCTCCGGTTTCGGAGTCTCAAACGTATAGCTGAGGCTCAGTTTGTTAATCAGTGCCCAGCCAGACTGCGCCAGCAGAATCTGTTTTGTCTTACCGATTTTACTCCGGATGTGGTCTGCTTCATTAAGGGCTTTCTTTTTAAGCGTGTCTTTCCGGAACTGATTTTCTTCAAGGCCTACCTGATAATAATAATTCGACCGGACCAGTTTCTGCAAGGTCCGGTATGACCAGCCTTCATCGGCTGCGGCATTCATATAAAAAGCACGTTCCTGCTTATTGTCAATGGCAATGAGCAGCCGGTAGTGTGTCCATGTCAGTTCTGTACGTAACCGGTCTTTTAAATCAAAGGCACCCTGATCACGCGTCGCGTGGGGAATTGGATATTCAACGTAAAATTGCCTGAACCACCACAGGTTGGTAGATTTATATCCTTTACCAAAGGTTGCGGTTAATTCTTCTGACAGATTTTCAATGAGTTGAGTTCCGTAATCTGCCCGCTGTTCGCCCTGTTGTTCAGTCTCAACAATAATCCGGCCGATGTGCCAATAGGCTTCAACGCGGGCAAAGGACGGGTTTGAAACGGCAGCTAATTCTTCGGGAGATACTAACTGCTTCAGATACGCATGCAGTTCCATCATCGATTCTGATGATAACTGCGACTTAATTTCTGACATACAATATAAAGCGACTATAGGCCTGAACCTGTTCCTTACGGCTTATGTCCTGCCTTTTTTTTGAAGATAAACGTAAATTTTTACATTTTCAGGCATCGTTCCCCATTAACCGTACGTATTCTACTGTAAACCAGGCAAAACTCCCGTGTTATTTCGCCGTTCTAAAAGTTTTAATCTGCAGGAAGTGATTGATGGGTGCCGGAAAGGTAAGACTTCGGCGCAGAAGATGCTTTTTGAGGCGTACTACAGTGTCGGGATAAATATATGTTTACGCTATGCGGGTGCCCGCGAAGAAGCGGAGGAAATGTTTGACGACGGTTTTCTTAAAGTCCTGACTAAAATTGTCTACTACGATCCCGAACAGTCATTCGATGCGTGGTTTAAAACAATTGTGGTCCGTACGGCCATCGATCAGTATCGCAAACACAAAAATGAGCCGGCATTTATTGATGTGGAAGACGCCTGGAACCTCGATACGCAGGAGGATATCCTGAGCACTATTTCGTCCGGCGAAATCCTGCAGCTGGTGCAGCAGTTACCAGCCTCCTACCGTACGGTTTTTTCATTGCATGTGGTTGATGGCTACTCCCACCCTGAAATTGCGGAGATGCTTGGCATTCAGGAAGGAACCTCCCGCTCTAATCTGGTAAAGGCCCGATTGAAATTACAGGAACTTTTAAGCGAATGGAATCACCGGCATTCCATAAACCGGCGCAACAATTATGTCTGACGAACGATTTGATAAATTTCTTAAAAAAAATCTGGAGTCCGTCCGGCCAGCCTACAACGCGGGAGCCTGGGCACGGTTTCAGAAAAAGCTACCCGTTTCGCCGCTGGGAGCCTGGTGGCTCACCTACGGCGGCTGGGTGGTCAGTTCGGTTTTACTATCCGGCTGGCTGGTAACTTTTTACCTGTACCGCAAGCAGAATGAAACCATTAAAACTGTTCAACATCAAATCAATACGCTTATTGAAGACAACGCTTTACGTTCAAAAAAACTACAGAAAACAACACATATTCAGGCTATTGAAACCGGCCGGCGGGTTGATACGGTTTATATCATCCGGAAAACTATAATCGAACACCGCAACAAAGCGTATGCGTTGGCTGAACCGGCCGCTTCACCGGCTGTACCCGACAGTGGACCCGCTGATACACAACATCCCCAAGCTGTTCCCGACACTGCGGCCGGAAATTTGGTTCCGCCAAACGACCTCGCTGCCGGCACCACCCCGAAAGCACCGTCACAGAAGCCGGTTTCGGCGGATAAACAGGTTACGGGCAACAAACCGGCATCGGGCAGCCCTGCACCTGCGGATTCGCTTGCTGCCCCGCAACCAGCCAATGCTGACTTAGCGCAGACTGCTACAACCGACAGTACGGCCGTTGCAACCGCCACGCAGCGTCCGGATTCACCGGAAAATAAACCGGCAACGGTGCTCCCTGTTGCCACTATCAAAAACCAGCCAAACGACACTAAACCCAACAAACCGCAGTTGTCGGTCCGGCAGCTGGCACCCCGCATTGGTATACAGACCCTTGGCAACATGACCGGCTTCGGTGCCGGTTTTGTATTTGATTTTCAGGTGGCTGACAAAATTAACCTTTCCCTCGGGCTACAGGCGCAGCACATGCACACCGAAAAGCACAATGAATTAGAAGACTATAATTCGGCTACCGGACAGGAATTTACGGAAATCTACAAAAACTACATTCCTGCTAAATACGACCACATCAGCGAGATTTCAATCAGCGAAACCTTTCTGACATTGCCGGTCAGCCTGAATTATTACATTCCGCTGAAGAAACGATGGTCTGCCTATGTCAATACCGGCACCCAGCTGAATCTCTCCGGTTTTCAGGAGGTGTTATACGAAACATTTTCCGGTGGACGTGAAAGCCACCGCTCCTTTGAATTCAGGACATCACCGGACCTGTTTACAAACTTTATCTTCGGAGGCGGTTTTCAGTGGCAGCGGAAAAATATTGCCGTTCAGGCCGGACCCTACTTTAAATACGTCTTCCGCCGCGACCTGACGTCAACCATAAAATCCTCAGCCGGCGTTAATGCCTCAGTATTCCTGAACCTGTTCAACTGATTTTCCGGAAACAATAACTGCCATTTTACACTTGCATCACTGACAAATTGCAGTTATCTTTACTGAAACAGCTGACCGTATGGCAACAACAACGCAACACAGTAACAGCAGGCGGACCGGAAAGCAGCCGGAAAGCAGCCCATACACCCCGAAATGGGCTTCAGGTTTCAGTATTATTGAAGCCTCGCGGCGGGGAGTGCAGGCCAAACAAGCTGATCAGCTGGCGCAGCTGCTCAATCTGTCGTACAAGGAACTGGCGGCCATTCTGCAGGTTGCCGAGCGGACATTACACCGCTTCCGGAATGACGGCAAGCTCGATGCACAGTCGTCGGAACGGCTGCTGCTGCTATCGAATCTGGCTGCACACGGGCTTATGGTGTTTGACGGCCGTGCCGATGCACTCGCCAACTGGCTGCGTTACCCGCTCAAAGAGCTTAAGGACCAGTCACCGCTTCAGTTACTGAGCACCATCAGCGGCTTTGGTTTAGCCGATGACGTGCTTACCCGCATCGAATACGGCGTCTACGCCTAGCATTATGCTCGTTTACCGACTGTATAAGAGTACCTATATCGCCGATCCGTTGTCGGCCGAAGGGGCACGGCGGGCCGGTGGCCGCTGGAATCCGAAGGGCTATCCGGTTCTCTACACCTCTACTACCCCCGAACTGGCCCTGCTCGAAATCATCGCCCATTTACATCCGGCCTACATTCCTGCCTTTCACCTGTTAGTCCTCGACATTCCCGATCCGGGCAGAATCATACGGCCGGAGGACTTACCACCTGACTGGGAGCAGAACAGCCAGTATGAAACCCTGCAATCGTACTTGGCTGACTGGCTCCGGTCTCCCGGCATTTTAGCGGTTTCGGTGCCATCGGCTATTGTTACCCGTTCAGCCAATGTCTTGCTGCACACCCTCCACCCGGACTTTCATGATCGGGTACGGATTGTAGAAAATGAGCCGTTCCGGATCGACTCAAGGCTGATTTCCCGCTAGACAGATCTTGCAGCCAGTATGCGAATCCGGCAAGCAAATCCATTAAGGCATTGGCCCGGAAAAACTTTTTCCGGCCGGGCAGCGCTGCGGCAGTGGTTCACGTATTCTGGTATAAACAACCAATCAATCTTATCACATGAACTCAAACACACTGGAAAAAACTCAGAGCCGCCACCGGTTTTTGCAGGATCTGGGCTTGCGCGGGTCTGCACTTCTGGCCGTCTATTGCCTTGGCAACTCGATGACAAGCTGCAAAAGTGAAGGGGTAACCCCGGCTCCGCTGACCAGCTCAATTACCGTTGATCTGACCAGTACAACGAATGCGGCCCTCAAAAGCGTTGGCGGTTATATCGTTACCAGCAATGTAGTGGTTGCCAATACCACACAGGGCTACGTAGCCGTAACCGTGGTGTGCAGTCACGAGGGTCAGAAAAAAGTCCAGCTGCGGAATAATGAATTCTATTGCCCGGAACACGGTGCCCGGTATGATTTAAGCGGCAAGGGCCTGAATTCAGAAGGCAAAAACGGATTAACGGTCTATAAAGTCTCGCAATCAGGCAATATCCTCACAATCTCATAAGCTCTTTTACCCCCTACGAACTTGTACAAGTCCTTATCAGTCCGCTGGTAAGGATTTTTTTATGAGCTGAAGAGGCCTTTGCGGGCATCCGGATCCGTTTTCCGGCGGCCAGTTTGTATTTTTACGCAAACAGCCATCAGAAAGCGGACGTATCCGGCACAACGTTAGTCATGATCCAAGAACCAATCCGACAGCTGCTGGTTGTCGAAGATGAACCCAAGGTCGCTACATTTATAAAAAAAGGCTTGCAGACACAGGCGTATCTGGTTGATGTGGCGCTGACGGGCGCCGACGGTAAGGCCCTGTTCGACAGCAAACCGTTTGATCTGGTGATTATGGACGTCAACCTGCCGGATATGAGCGGACTTGAGGCTGACGGAATACATACGCGCGCAGAATAAACAGATTCCGGTACTGATGCTGACGGCGCTCGACACAACGGCCGACAAGCTGCTGGGCTTCGAGGCGGGAGCTGACGACTACCTTGCCAAACCGTTTGACTTCCTTGAATTAATTGCCCGCATCAAATCCCTGCTGCGGCGCTCCGGCCCCCGCGAAGAGCAAAGCAACGTACTGCGCGTGGCCGATCTGGAACTGAATATCGATGAACGCGTGGCCAAACGCCACGGACAAACCATTGACCTGACCGCCCGCGAATATGCCCTGCTGGAATACCTCATGCGCAACGCCGGTCGCGTGGTGTCACGGGTCGATATTGCCGAACAGGTATGGGATGTCGGCTTCGACACCGGTACCAACGTCATCGACGTTTACATCAGCTACTTACGGGCAAAAATTGACAAAGACTCTCCGAAAAAGCTCATTCATACGCTGATCGGCATGGGGTATGTACTTAAAGAAAAATGAGCCTCCGCAACCAGTTAGCCTTACTTTTTACGGCCATTGTATCCATATTACTGGGACTCTCCTGCCTGGTACTCTACTGGGTAGCCGAAAAGTACCGTGGCCGTGAGTTCGAAAACCGGCTTAAAGCCGAAGCCACTTCGGCGGGTCATTTTCTGGTAGGCCCCAAACGGATCGGTCCGGCGCTGT
>CBDFHU010000090.1:0-103872 GCA_965247375.1 Arsenicibacter sp. | reverse complement strand
ACTGACCGGAACCGATACAGCTGTGCCGGTACAGGCGACAGACGATGCCGCCGGACCTGCCGTAATGCCAACCGGCGGACCAACCACCGTTGCAAACTCATAAGCCCCCATATCAATGGCTGCCCCCACAATCCGCTGTCCGCCGGCCGCATCGGTTGTCAGGTTGCCTGCGCTTGTAAACAGCGCAGAGTTGCCGGTATTGACCGCCGGTGAGCAGGCCGGTACGCGGAGGTCATCCGTTGCTGGATTGATAAATTGCGGATCGGTTTGCTGATTACTACCCGCATCTGTGAAGGCGGCTCCTGACGGAGCAAGGCTGTTTTTCAGGCTGATCGTGCCTCCGAACGTGGTGGCCGGTGTGCCATTACCCCAGAAAATACTGTTGCCGGCCGTGACGCCCGTGCCCGATACAGCAGCCCCGGCTACGGCACTGTTACTGCTGAAACTGCTGTTCAGGACCGTTAAGGTAGCCGGCGAAGAGGCATAGGTGCCGCCGCCGCTTGTGGCTGCCTTGTTACGGCTGTACAGGCTGTTACTAATCAGGAAGCCGCCGACTGTATACTGCCCCCCGCCCTCGTTGAGGCTGTTGTTGCCGGTAATCGTACTGCTTTGCACCTGTCCCGATGACGCGTAAAAACCTCCCCCCTTATCAGTACTTTGATTATAGAGAACAACTGACTGAACAAGGGTTAACGAGTTACCGGCAAAAATACCGCCGCCCCATGAGGAGGTTTGATTCTGGCTGATGGTACTACTGGTAACGAAAAGGGTATTGCCATAAACCCCGCCTCCGAGTGCACCCACAGCGGTGTTCTGAGAGACGTCACAGTTTGTTATATAGGTAGTGCCGAATGAATTAACCCCGCCGCCGGGGCCATTTGATACCTGGTTCTGCCTTACCCGTGAATTGGTGAGGGTAACATTAGCAGCAGACGTATATATACCGCCACCTGAATATTGTGATTTGTTCCCTTCGATAATGACATCGGCTAAAAGAAAGCTGTCCCCGCCAGATGTATTCATACCGCCGCCGGGGGAGCTGCTGCTATTCCGGCTAATGGTTGTGCTCTGAACAGAGATGATAGTACCGGACACTATTTCGATGCCGCCACCAGTGCCGCCAGCCGTATTCTGGCTGATGTCACTGCCGGTAATTGTTACATTGCCTGTCACCCGCAACCCACCTCCGCTGCTTGTTGCAGCCGTGTTCTGCCTGAACCGGTTATTGGATGCGCTGAATTCAGATCCGGAATGATAGAGACCTGCTCCTTCTGAGGCTGTATTCTGCGAAAAACTACAGTTTGTTAGCCGGGCAGTTCCGTTAAGATAAAGGCCGCCCCCCGGAGATGTGCCTGTGTGATTTTCCACAAACTGCGAATTACTGACTGTAATGGTATTACTGCTGCTGCCGCCTACATAAATACCACCTCCCTCATTAATGGATTTATTATTCATTACGAGCAGATTATCGAAGGTGAGCCGGGCATTTGACGTTGAAAAATGCATCCCTCCTCCGCTACCTGAACCGGTGATTACATTCTGACTGAGTGTTGTATTGCTAACGTTTGCCATCAACGGGCCACTACTGCCGGAATGAATAATGCCTCCGCCAGATCCGTTGGCTGTATTCTGACTGATCGTACAATCAGTAATATAGAGATTACCACTGACAGTAGCGGCCCCTCCGGGTGAACTTAAGGTGTGGTTCTGGGTAAACTGCGTATTAATCGCTGAAAATGAGCCGGTATCACTGATATGTACACCAGCACTATTACCTGTGGCCGTATTCTGAGATACGATACAATCTGAAAGGGATACAGGGCCGCTGTTGTAGATGGCTCCCCATGTGCCCTGCTGTTGGCGGAACTGCGTATTAATTGCTACGATGGTATTGTTTGCAGTACTGGTGTAGATACCACCGGGGTAGTTACCCTGCACCAGACTGTTTTCCAGCCGGACCTGCATGTTTGTCGTGCGTCCATATGCGCCGCCACCGGGAGCTCCTATCTGCGTTGCATTCTGGCTGATTGTACTGCTGATTGCCCTGAAGTCCGTGGTTGTGTTGAGGTACAGACCACCCCCCGGCCCACTCGTCGCCGTATTCTGAGAAACATCGGTGCCGGTCAGATAAACGGGCCCGTTTGCGTAGAGTCCACCGCCATCGATACCGGTATTGCCGGCAATCCGGCTATCATTCAGTGTGACCGTAGTGCTCTGGGTGGCGTAAATACCACCCCCATTATTGCCGGTCTGTGCTGCTTTATTGCCGGTAATCAGCAGGTTGGTTAATTGAGGGTTCCCGCCGTTAATGGCAATGCCGCCCCCTTTTCCGCTGCCCCCCGTAATGACCACACCATCGAGCAGAGTGGCTGCTCCCGCATTCTCAAAGGTAACGACGGAATTGCTGTTGCCATTGATCTGATTGTCGTTATTAATATCCCCCGAGAACGTTGTGCTGCTTGGCTCGCCCGTAACCGGATTGATGGCCGGCCGGTCGCTGATGGATGTCGGGTAAAGAATACCACCAATAGGGCCGGTATCGACCGTAAGATCAATGACAAATCCCCCATATACTTTGGTGCCTGACGGAATCCGGAAACTGGCGGTCTGGTCGGTCGTCGTTTGTGTCGGTTTGTAAAGGCCGCTGGCTATCCATATTTCAGAGGCTGCGCCACCGCAGGGGCTCACATACGTCAGTGCGCTCTGAAGACTGGTGAAGGCATCGGGCCAGCTGAGGCCATTATTGGCGCCCGTAGCTTTAGGATTTACATGAAGACGCCCGGGCACCGTGACGGTAACCCCACCGATCGCTATTCCTGTCTGGTCATTTACGGCAATCGAAAAGTTCACGTCTCCTGGGGTATTACCCATTACGGCCGTTACACTGGATTGATTAGTCGGGCTGGTAAAGGTTGCCGAACCGATGGATGTGGGAGAAATACCCCATGAGAGTTCGTAGCCGCCGGTCATCCCGGCGGCAATAACGGTTAATACCACCGTCTGGCCCGGGCAGGCAGTGCTTGCTGAGGTGGTCACTCTGTCAATAGACGGCTCTACGTTTGCTGATGCCTTTTTTGACATCGTTTTTGATCGTAAGGCAGGTACATCACGTTTTGCAACTCCCGTACCATGTGCCGGTGTATGTTCATTGACGGGCCGGGCAACCGTTGCTAAACTAAGGAGTATCAGACAGCCTAAAATGGGTAGCAGGCTGAGGGCTGAATGTCGTGTCAGCTTACATCGAATGGCAGACAAAAGATAAGCGTATCTGCCGTGTGGTACTGTTTTCTTCATTTTTGTTGGGTCTAAACGTTAAGATTTCCGTCAATCGTCGGGCGTGTCAAGCCCGATACCATTGCGTGGTCAAATCTCAGGTTACCCCAACAAAAAGTAACTACCCCTTTGGGTAGTTTTCAGTAGACAGGCGGGTAGTTTTTGTGCCTAAAAAAGTGTTTTTTGTCGACAAAGGGGTAGTTCCAGCGAAGAATGGGGCATTGAATACTTATTCTGAGGGGACTATAAGCCAATCAGGCCTGTTTTTAAAATAGGCCCCCTTGCCATTCTCCCGCTTTTTGGTTAATTAGAAAAGTGCAGAAAAATCCTTTTAAAAGTATTAATAGCTTACCTGATCTATGAAAGCAATCTGGAATAATACCGTACTGGCCGAAAGCAATGACACGGTCGTTGTAGAAGGAAATCACTATTTCCCGGCAGACGCTATCAACGCCAACTATCTGCAATCAAGCCGGACGCATACAACCTGCCCGTGGAAGGGCATTGCCTCGTATTATACCCTGAGCATCGACGGAAAAACGAATCCGGATGCCGCCTGGTTTTATCCGGACCCGAAGCCGGCCGCTGAGCAGATTAAAGGCCGCGTCGCCTTCTGGAAGGGAGTGCAGGTGGTGGAATAACAGCTAATGTAAAATGGACAATGAATACTGGTAGTTGGCAGGTACGCAGCTGCTCACATCATCATTCATTGTCTATGCTACATTCGTTAAAAGTCGATTTTGTAGTAGAATACCGGCAGGAAGCCAAGCTGGTACTCCTGTTTTATGAATGAACCGTCGGGTTGCGGGGCGTAGCTCAATGTAAGTACGTTCTGAATACCCAAAACGTTGACCAGATCCACGGCAATGGTGTGGGTAACGTTCCGGCGGTTATTTTTATAGTCAAGCTTGACATCAAACCGGCGGTAGGGCGCAAACTGAAGTGTGTTGCGCGTTGCATCAGCATACACAATCTCCTGGGCGGCCTGCGACGCCTGCTGATCGACAGGACCATACCACCGTCCGCCGACAGCCGTATATTTTGCCCCGATATTCAGGCTGTTTCGTCGTTTTTCATTCCGGCTCAGTATAAACTCCTTCGCAACCAGTGCATTGAAGGCATACCGGCCGTTGAAATCCGAATTCCGTAATACGCCGTCAGACCCCTTGTATTTTGCATCGAACAGTGAGCCTGTGACCAGAAAGTAATAGCCGTCGCTGAAGAATTTCTCCAGTGTCAGCTCCGCACCGTAGTTCCGACCGGTACCGGTATTGCTCAGCTCACCGGGGAAAATCCGGGAAAAGGCGGCACCGGTGTTCAGGATAGAAAACGAACTCCGGATTTTCTCAACCGGCACGTTAAACAGGTGCTGGTAATAGGCTTCCAGCTTCATCCGCATGTTCCGGCCCAGCAACCGGTCATATGCCGCCACATAATGCCAGCTTTTGGTCAGCCCTATTCCCTGATTAAGCGCCAGCAGCGGGCCGGTTGTCGAGGATGACCACAGCGGAATCGTTTTGTAGAAATAGGCATAGGCCGGCTGTATCTGGCTGTGGAGACCAGCCGCAAGGCTGATTTTCTGCCGGTTCGGCAGTTCCTGAACCAGCCCGATCCGTGGCTCAAGCGGTGAAAAGCTGTTGGCATTCAGCGAGAAATACGTACTGGTCAGTCCGGCACTTAGTGTTAATTTTTCGGTCAGGTTCGAACGCCACTGAATATACGGCTGAAGCAGAATCGCCGGTGTCTCAGTATTCCAGCGGGTACGCCACGGCTGAATCTGAGGTGTCGTATTGGGTTGTGTCGCTACGATGCGGGTACTGTCGTGGAAACTGAAAAAGTACTGGTCGGCGTTCAGGCCGGCTTTCAGGATATTGCGCGCACTGACTTTGTGCGTAAGCGCCAGCGACGCCGAGACCTTGTTTTCCTTGAAGAGGTAATCAAGGATCGGGACTTTCCGGTCAATTACATAGCGGTTGTTCTGCACCAGCGGCCGGCCGTCGGCACCGTTCCGGAGAAAAAGATAGTCGTGGTTGGCGTCCTGCACATTACCCGATGCGGCCAGTGTTGCCTTCACAAACGTTTTGCGGCTCAGGGCTTTGTCGTAGGTAATGCCGGTCACAAACATGTTTGAGGTGTAGTACTGGTCGCGGTCGTTCTGACCGAAGATATTCCGGTCGGACACTTCCTGTTCACTAATCAGAATGTCGATGGTACTCGTGCCGCCAAAGCCCCAGAATGCCAGCCGGCCGGCATCTTTTCCGGTTTTGGTCGTCAGCGGGAAATGCAACCGGAACGACGCGTCCTGATATGACGGCACCGCCTGAGTACCAATATCAATACCGGCTTTACTGAACAGCCAGAGATTGGCGTATCGGTAAGTGATCAGGTACGAAGCTCCGGATTTTTTGGACAAAGGCCCTTCCAGCAGCCCTTCGGTGCCGAGAAAGCCGAATTGCAGCGAACGCTGGTGTTTTTCGTTATTGCCGTTCCGTAGTTTAAGGTCAAATACCCCGGCAATGCCGTTGCCATACTCGGCCGGAAACGCACCGGTGAAAAAGTCGGAGTTGGCCAGGGTGTTGTTCCGGATAATGCTTACGGGCCCGCCCGTAGTACCGGGAATGGCAAAGTGGTTCGGGTTCGGAATGCTGATGCCTTCGACCCGCCACAAAACGCCGCCCGGTGAATTGCCCCGGATCACGATGTCATTGCGCGAATCATCGGCGCCCTGAACACCGGCAAAATTAGAGGCCATCCGGGCGGGTTCGCCACGGCTGCCGGCGTAGCGGTCGGCCTCATCGACGGTAAACTGGCGGGCCGACACAATGGCCATTTCGTTGCGGGCATCGCCGGTGCGCCGGGCCTTTACGGTGACGGTAGCCAGTTCGTTGATGGCTTCGTCGAGCTCAATGTCCAGGATGGTTTCGCGGCCGGCGTCAACAATAATATTGTTCAGCAGTGCGTCTTTATAACCGACAACGGAGACGTTAACGGTGCGGCGTCCGACCGGTACACCCGTAATCCGGTAACGGCCAAGGCTGTCGGCTACAGCCCCCTGTTGCCGGCTACTGCCATCTGTGATGAGAATAGTGGCTCCGGCAAGCGGGTATTTTGATTCCTTGTCGAGAATCCGGCCACGGACGGTTTGAGTGGGCTGGGCGATTAACGTATGGCTCAATACGAAAAAGAGAACCAGTAGATAATGTTTCATTTTCAGATATTTAGTGGAAAAGGATAATTCTAATAAACTTGCTGGCCGTGCTGATCCTGATTCGGGGGGGCAGACAGTTAATTCATGTAAGAAAAACGCCTGATTACTCATTAAATAATAAAATTCAGAAAAATATACTTGTCGAATGGTTGATTATCAGCACTCTGTCCGTCGTACTGTGAAAAATTAGTAAAAAAACGTGATTATACGCGTTACCTACGGGCTAAAAGCAGGTCTTAATGTCACAAAACTGAATTATAGTACACTATGCTGTACGGATATCAACCTCATGAATTACCATCATCGGCCACACAGAAAGCGCTGATTGATTTCAGACAGGAATTTGATGAACTATGCCGTCGGCACGGTGTCGAAAATTACCTGTTTAAGTTTGATTGGGTCTGCCCGGACACGGGCCGGTATTACGAACCGATTGCGATTAAAGCGGAAGATATTGAAGGTGCCTATGGCATGGTCGAACAGCTTTTCTCGAATATCAGTGACTGGGCTGATACCATTAATCCGCGTGCGGAACATGATATAAACGACCGTTCAAATTAACGAAAAGGGTTTGTACCTTAGCCGGTATGATCCATGTTCGCCACTTGAGTAAACAGTTTGGTTCGCAAACCGCTGTAAACAACGTATCGTTTGAGGTAGCCAAAGGTGAAAATCTGGTTTTGTTAGGTACGAGTGGTTGCGGAAAAACAACCACGCTGAAAATGATAAACCGGCTGATTGAGCCTTCCGGCGGTGAGATTGCTATTAATGGGGTTAACGTCAGACAGCAGGATGGCCCGACTCTCCGCCGCAACATCGGGTATGTGGTGCAGGAGTCGGGCTTATTTCCGCACTATACTGTTGCCGATAATATTGCCGCAGTCCCGAACCTGTTGGATTGGCCGGCCGCTCAGATCCGTGAGCGCATACAGGAACTGATACTTACTCTCCGGCTACCGGAATCATTACTACACCGGTATCCGGACGAATTAAGCGGCGGGCAGCGGCAGCGGGTGGGTCTGGCAAGGGCCCTGGCGGCCCACCCCCCGGTAGTGCTGATGGATGAACCCTTCGGCGCACTTGATCCTTACACGCGGCGCCACATCCGGCGCGAACTCTTCGAACTGGACGAGCTCCGGCAAACCACCGTTGTCCTTGTTACCCACGATGTGCAGGAGGCCTTTGATATTGCTGACCGGATTATACTGATGGACAAAGGGGAAATTGTGCAGGCCGGTACGCCCGATGACTTCCGCCTCCGGCCGGTTAACGACTTTGTCCGTGATTTTTTAGGCTGATCCCTCTGGATAAATAAGAACCGCTAATTGTGACCTCTCTGTAAATAGTGTGTAGTAAATAAAGTCCGGACGCTGTTTTTCCTCGTATATTACTGCCGTTCCAAGGTTATCTGCCCGGTCGTTATGAAAATTACACGAATCAACAGTTTGTTGATATCGGCTTTTGCGCTGGTAGTCGTTCTGCTCACATCCATTACCTGGTTATCCTGGGAGTCCAATCAACGGCAGCAGAAAGACGATGAATGGGTATTGCACACCTACGAAGTCATTTCGCAGATCGAGACGGTTTTTTCGATGTCGCGTGATGCACAGATTGATGCCCGGAGCTATGCCGCCACCAGAAACAGCGCCTATCTTCAGTCGTTCACACAAATCAGGACGCAATTGCCGCACCGGATTGACAGCCTGGAACAGATGATGCCGCCGGGCTCTGTTCAGCGCCGGCAGTTGCAGGTGATGCGGCCTTTATTGGTACAACGTCTGGCGATCAATGAGCAACTGGTGGACAAGGTCCGGCAGGGAGGGGTAACCCCGGCGGAGGCCGAAGTCATGCTGACGAAGGGACGTACAATCCTGAATACACTTCGCCCGGCAGTAGCAGCACTTGTCGGCATTGAACGCCGGCTGATTGTAGAACGGAAAGCCCTTGCGCAATTAACCCATACTAACACACAACGTCTGATTATCCTGTCGGCGCTTGCTTCCCTGTTTCTGATCGGCATTGTGTTTCTGATGCTGCGCCGTGAACTACTGCATCGCGTTAAGAATGAGCATAAACTACGGTTATATGAGGCAAATCTGCAGGAGCAGCTGACGCATGAACAGACACAGAATCAGCACCTGGAAGAACTGAATCAGGCGCTCCGGCTGTCGAATGATAACCTGGAACAGTTTGCCTATGCCGCTTCGCACGACCTGCAGGAACCGCTCCGGAAAATTCAGGCGTTCGGTAACCTGCTTCGGGAGCAGTACGGACCGGCTCTGGGTGAAGAAGGCGCGGATCTGTTACTGCGGATGGAGTCGGCCGCCGGCCGGATGCAGAATCTGATCCGCGATTTGTTGTCTTATTCCCGCATTACCACACATGCCGGTCAGAGTCAGCAGGTTGTACTTGATCAGTTGTTAGCGCAGGTCCTGAATGATCTTGAATGGGCGACAGAACAACATGAGGCGACCGTACATGTCGGAACGCTTCCGGTGATTGAAGGCTTTCCGCACCAGATGAATCAGCTGTTTCAGAATCTGATCAGCAATTCGCTTAAGTTTAAAAAAGCCGGTGAGAAGCCGGAAATTTCTATTGAAAGCCGCCCGTTGCTGGAAACGGAACAACAAGCCTGGATGAACGGCCACGCCGGACAGTATGTCTGCATCGAATTCAAAGACAATGGCATCGGTTTCGAGCCTAAACACAGCGACCGGATTTTTCAGCTGTTTCATCGCCTGCACGGCCGCGACAAATACCCGGGCACCGGCGTCGGACTGGCACTTTGTAAAAAAGTAGTTGAAAATCACAAAGGCCAGATAAAAGCGGTCGGCGAGCCGCAATCCGGCGCCACGTTCCTGATTTACCTGCCTGCTCTTTGAACGCCTTAAGTATACTAACAAGGTAAATATTTTTCGTTAAGGAACATCTTTCGAAAAAATGGAGTTAACCAATAAGTTTATCCATTTTAGTACACTTGGTTGACTATACGTCTGGTGACATGACGGATGGATCGCCAGCAAGGCGTTATGAAACATATTTTTACCAGCCTCTTGAGTGGTGTAGGGGGCCTTTGGCTATCTTCAGCAGTATACGCACAAATGCCGGCAGATACGCTCCGGCAAGCAACCCTGAATGATTGCATTCAGTATGCAATCACCCATCAGCCATTACTAAAGCAATCGGTTATTGATCAATCGATTACTGACCGCACTATCCGCAGTGCACTGGCTGACTGGCTCCCGCAGGTGGGGTTTAACTACAACATTCAGCACTACCTGAAACTACCGGTTCAGCTGTTTCCGAACTTCAGCAATCCGACTTCGGGGGAACGGATTCCGGTAACGGTCGGGGTGGCGAATACCTCAACACTGCAACTCGTAGCGAATCAGACGATCTTTAACCGCGATGTGCTGCTGGCAAACCGGACAGCCGATACGTACAGGCAGCAAAGCAGACAGGCCTATACCCGGACGAAGATTGAGGTCATCAGCGGTGTCAGTAAGGCCTTTTATGATGTGCTGCTGAGCCAGCGGCAGGCCGAGATTATTAATCAGGACATTGTCCGGCTTGAGCGCAGCCTGAAAGATGCGGTTAATCAGTATGAAAGTGGTATTGTTGACAAAACGGATGCCAAACGGGCGTCGATTTCGCTGAATAATACCCGTGCCCAGCGTAAGCAATACCTTGAACAGGCATCGGCCAAGTATCAGACTCTGAAACAACTGATGGGTTACCCGGCTACGGCAAAGCTGGTACTGGCATATGATACGCTGCAACTGGCCAATGAGGTTATGCTGGATACCAACCGTGCTGTCAATCCGCGTACCCGCATTGAATACCAGGCCTTGCAGACGCAGCGGCAGTTGCAGGAGGCCAATGTCCTGTATACCCGCTGGTCATACCTGCCGACGGTCGGGGCATTCGGCTATTACAACCTGCTGTACCAGAATGCGCAGTTCGGTCAGTTATATGCCCGCAGTTTCCCGAACTCGTATGTCGGTCTGAGCCTGGCCCTGCCGATCTTTCAGGGTGGTAAACGCATTCAGCAGCAGCAGATTGCCCGGCTTCAGGTACAGCGGATTGATCAGGATTTTATCGCCCTCGCCAGCAGCATTGATGCCGAGTACGCGCAGGCACTGGCTTCGTACAAAGGGAACCTGGCCAGCTACATGGCGCTACGCGAAAACGTGGTCCTGGCCGAAGACGTTTATCGAATCATTAATCTTCAGTACCGCTCGGGTATCCGAACCTATCTCGATGTGACCGTTGCCGAAGCAGACCTGCGTTCTGCCCGGATTTCCTTTTACAATGCCCTCTTTCAGGCGCTCATCAGCAAAGTGGACGTACAGCGTGCCCTTGGCGACATTCAATGATTTCCAGTGGATTGGCTGAGGTAGATCGCCGGTCCGTATTACACTCATTTCCGGATTACCAATGAAACAAACAACAACCTGGATCGTGGTTACGCTGGCGGGCTTTTGGGGGCTTACCGGCTGTGGCGACAAAAAAGAGCAGCAACAACAGCAGCAGGCACCGCCACCGGTACCGGTATCGGTCTATGCCGCCAGCCGTCAGACTGCTTCGTATTACGATGAATTACCGGCGACCATTACGGCCGTCAACGAAGTAGAAATCCGGCCGCAGGTGTCGGGCTACATTACCGGCATCTTTTTTACGGAAGGGCAACGGGTCCGGAAAGGGCAGAAGTTATACACCATTGACCAGCAGCAGTATCAGGCCAGTCTGGATCAGGCGGTGGCCAATCTGAATGCGGCCAAGGCCAATCTGGTCCGGGCGCAGAAGGACGCTGACCGCTACCACACGCTGGCGCAGCAGGACGCCGTAGCGCGGCAACTGGTTGATAACGCCGACGCGACGCTGGCTTCGGCACAACAGCAGGTGGCAGCCGCTCAGGCCAATGTCCGGAGCGTATCGACCACTGTCCGGTATGCAACCATCTTCGCTCCGTTCGACGGGACCATCGGGTTTTCACAGGTAAAGCTGGGGACGGCGGTTTCGACAGGACAAACGATTCTGAATACCATTTCGTCGGACAACCCGATTGCGGCCGACATTGCCGTAGACGAGTCGCAGATTATGCGCTTTACCCGGATGCCGAAAAACATCGGCGGCCGCGGCGATTCAACGCTGATGCTGGTCCTGCCCGACGGCAGCCTGTATCCGTATGCGGGTAAAGTCGGCCTGATCGACCGGGCCGTTGATCCGCAGACCGGAACGCTGCGGGTGCGCCTGTTTTTCCCGAACCCGAACTATGAGCTTAAAGCAGGTCTGACGGTCAACGTGCGGATTCGTAACCAGACGCCGGGGCCGCAGCTGATTATTCCCTACAAGGCTGTAGTGGAGCAGATGAGCGAATATTTTGTCTACGTTGTGGGCGACAGCAGCCGGGCCGTTCAGAAGAAAGTGGCGCTCGGCGCGCGTCTGGCCGATAAGGTAATTGTAAAAGACGGTCTGCTCGACAGCGATAAGGTGATTACCGAAGGTACCCAGAAACTGCGTGACGGCGCACCGATTCGGGTCGTAACAGCGGGTGATACCACAAAACAGAAACCATTATGATTGCCAATACCTTTATTAACCGACCGGTAACGGCCATCGTGGCGTCTATTGTGATCGTTGCCATCGGGATTCTTTCCATTCTGAATCTGGCCATCAGCCAGTATCCGAACATTACGCCCCCCGTGGTGCAGGTAACGGCCAACTATACCGGTGCCGATGCCCAGACGGTGGAACAAACGGTGGCGACCCCCATCGAAACGCAGGTGAATGGTACGCCGGGGATGACTTATCTCCAGAGCAACAGTACCAACGACGGCCGCCTGAGTCTTAACGTAAACTTCGACGTAGGGACCGACATCAACATTGCTGCCCTTGACGTGCAGAACCGCGTCGGCATTGCCCAGCCGCAGCTGCCCGAAGAAGTAACGCGGCTTGGGGTAACGGTACGGAAACGGAACCCGAGTCTGTTCATGCTCGTGGCCATTTATTCGCCGAAGGGTACTCACAGCGTGCCGTTTCTGGACAACTATGCCAACATTTTTATCCGCGATGCCTTATTGCGGGTGCAGGGTGTCGGCGATATTTTCAGCCGCGCCGATGATTTCAGTATGCGGATCTGGCTACAGCCTGATAAACTGGCACAGCTGGGCATGACGGCTTCGGAGGTACTGGCGGCGTTACAGGAGCAAAACCTCCAGGTGGCTGCCGGGTCGGTGGGCTCACCGCCGCAGCCACAGTCGCAGGCGTTTGAATACACGGTCTTCACGAACAGCCGGTTAAGCAAGGAAGACGAGTTCCGGAACATCATTGTCCGGAGCAACGCGGGGAATACGTCGATTGTGTACCTGAAAGACGTTGCCCGCATCCAGCTGGGTAAATTCTCCTACACCAGCAACTCTTTCGTTGACGGCAAGCGGGCGTCATATCTGCTCATCTACCAGTTGCCGGGCAGTAATGCCCTCGCAACGGCCGAGGGGGTGTATGCCGCTATGGATAAGTTGAAACAAACCTTTCCGGCCGATGTCGATTATGTGGTGCCGTTTGAGTCAGTATCGGTGGTGCAGGTGTCTATCGATGAGGTGATAAAAACCCTGGGTGAGGCCCTGATGCTGGTGGTTGTGGTGGTGTTCCTGTTCCTGCAGAACTGGCGGGCCACGCTCATTCCGATTCTGGCTATTCCGGTCTCCATTCTGGGGACGTTCGCGTTTTTTATCCCGTTCGGCTTTACCATCAATACCCTGACCATGTTCGGGTTCGTACTGGCGATTGGTATTGTGGTTGATGACGCGATTGTGGTGGTCGAGGCCGTGCAGCACTACATTGATACGGAACGGATATCGGCTAAAGAAGCTACGGTCAAGGCCATGCGCGATATTTCGGGGCCGGTCGTGGCTATCGCCCTCATTCTGGCAGCGGTATTCGTGCCGGTAGGGTTTATTCCGGGAATTGTCGGCCGGTTATACCAGCAGTTTGCGATCACCATTGCCATTTCAGTGCTTATTTCGGCCTTTGTGGCCTTGTCGCTGACCCCGGCCTTGTGTTCGCTGATGCTGCGTCCGCAGGATGTCAATGAAAATTCGAAAGGGCTGAACCGGTTCTTCTACAAGTTTAACCAGTGGTTTGACCGGGTAAGTCACGGCTACTCGGAAAGCGTCCGGAAGTGGATCAAAGGCACCCGCTACGTGCTGGTGATGTTGGTCGTAGTGTATGCTGGTACGGTGATGCTGTTCCAGATGAAACCATCGGGCTTTATCCCGACCGAAGACGAAGGCCGGTTATTCATTACCTACGAAATTCCGGAAGGGGCGTCAACAACCCGAAGCCTGGAGGTCCTGAATACGATCATGAAAACGCTGAAAGACCAGCCGTTTACCGGTCACTTTGCGGCCCTGGGTGGTCTAAATGCCATTACGTTCTCGTCAAAATCGAACTCCGGTACGGTATTCCTCCAGTTGAAACCGTGGGATCAGCGGAAAGAGCCGGGCTTGCGGAGCGACTCGGTTATTGTGAAGCTGCAAAAGCTGTTTGCGCCGATCCGCGATGCCAACGTGGTGGTGGTGTCGCCGCCGCCGATTCCTGGCCTCGGACAGACAGCCGGTTTTACGTTTGAGATTGAGCAGCGGGAGAGTAACGACGACATCAAGACGTTTGAAAAGGTCGTACAGAACTTCCTGGCCGAAGCCAACAAACGGCCGGAGATTAACCGTGCGTTTACCTATTTTACCGCGAAAACCCCCGCGTACCGCGTCGAAGTTGATCGTGAGAAAGCAAAGAAACTGGGCTTGAATATCAGCGATATATACAGCACAATGCAGACTTACCTCGGTAGCCGGTACGTAAACGACTTTATCATTTACGGCCGGAAGTTCCGCGTCGTGGCCCAGGCCGATACCATATTCCGGAGCGATATTCAGCAGCTTGGCAAGTACTACGTACGGAATCAGGCGGGACAGATGCTGCCGCTGAGTACGGTCATTACCACGAAGATTATCGAAAATGCCCCGCTGATTCAGCATTACAACCTCTTTAAGTCGGTCGAAATCAACGGCGGGACCAAACCGGGCTATAGTAGCGGTCAGGCGATTGCGGCCCTGGAAGAAGTGGCAGCCAAGGTACTGCCGGCCGGATACGGGTATGATTTCTCGGGACTGAGCCGTGAAGAAATTCAGTCGGGGTCGAGTTCGATCTACATCTTTGCGCTGTCCATCGGGTTTGTCTTCCTGTTCCTGGCTGCCTTATACGAAAGCTGGTCGGTGCCGTTCTCGGTACTGCTGTCGGTGCCGATCGGAGCTTTCGGGGCCATTCTTTTCCTGATGCTGTTCCCTAGCCTGACCAACAACGTGTATGCGCAGATCGGTCTGATTACCCTGATTGGTCTGGCCGCCAAAAACGCCATCCTGATTGTGGAGTTTGCCAAGGAGCGGGTTGATAGCGGGGTGAACCTGCTGGAGGCCACGCTCGAAGCCGTAAAACTGCGGTTGCGCCCGATTATCATGACCTCACTGGCCTTTATCCTCGGCGTTATGCCACTGGCTATTGCAACCGGTGCCGGTGCTGTGGCGCGGGTAACCATCGGCCGGACGGTACTGGGCGGGATGCTGGCCGCAACAACGCTGGCGATCTTTGTCGTGCCGGTTTTATACGTCGGGATTACGCGCTTATCCTACGGAAAAGCTAAATTGCAGGAACTGGAGGCCAACCGCAAAAACGACAAGCCGGCGTCTTCAGGACATTAACCTGCGTTACGGACCGGCGTATAGCTCCCTGTGCGCTGGTCCGTAACCAGTTTACGTCATGAACGACTTTTTCCGTTTTCTGGCCGAACAGTCAGATAAAGTTATTGAGCAAATCCTGCGGCACATCGGCCTGACCATGCTCTCGCTGCTGCTGGCGATGGCTGTCGGTATACCGCTGGGGATTCTGATTTCGCGCTTTCGGCGGGTCGCTTCGGCGGTGCTGGGTGTGGCGGGTGTATTGCAAACCGTTCCGAGCCTGGCGTTGCTGGGCTTTTTGATTCCCACCCTTGGCATTGGCATGGGGCCTGCGTTGGTAGCCCTGTTTCTGTATGCCTTACTGCCGATCATCCGCAACACCTTTGTCGGGATTCAGGGCGTCAGTCCGCTGGTCAAGGAGGCAGCGCGCGGCGTGGGCATGACTGACCGGCAGATTCTCCTCAAAATTGAACTGCCGCTGGCCTTACCGGTTATGTTTGCCGGTATCCGGACTGCAGCCGTCATCAATGTCGGGGTGGCAACGCTGGCAGCCTATGTGGCGGCGGGCGGCCTGGGCGAATTTATTTTCGGCGGTATTGCCCTGAGCAACGTTAACATGATGCTGGCCGGGGCCATTCCGGCGGCGCTGCTGGCGGTGTTATTCGACAACGGCCTGGCGTGGCTGCAGCGGCTGAGCGGCCGGCGGGGGCGTATGAGTGTCCTCACCTTTGTGTTGCTGTTGCCGCTGCTAACGGCGTTTACCATATTGCCCGGCCATTCGGATAAGCTCATTGCCGGCTTTGCCCACGAGTTTTACGGACGGGCCGACGGCTATCCGGGTTTGCAGAAAGCCTATGGTCTGCAACTGCGGCCCCGCCTGATCGATCAGAACCTGATGTACGAAGCCATTCAGCGGGAGCAGGTCGATATCATCAGCGGCTACTCCACTGACGGGCGGATTAAAGCGTATGACCTGCTCGTACTGACCGACGATAAGCACGCTTTCCCGCCCTATGATGCGGCCCCGGTAGTGCGTCAGGCCGCGCTTGACCGGTATCCGGCCCTGCGGCCCACCCTCGATTTGCTGGCCGGCAAACTAACGGATTCGGCCATGACCTACCTGAATTACCTCGCCGATTACAAACACATGGCTCCGGCCGACATTGCACACCTGTTTCTGAACAAATCGGGCTTATACCGTCAACCCAAAGCTGGCACGCGGACAAACCGCGTGGTAATGGGCACCAAGGTATTCACAGAACAGTACATTCTGGCCGAAATTTACCGGCAACTCATCGAAGGGCATACCGACCTCGGCGTTGATGCAAAGACGGGCCTGGGTGGTACCCAGATCTGTTTTGATGCCCTCCGCAGCGGCTCCATTGATTTTTACCCCGAGTATACCGGTACCGGTCTGCTGGTGATTTTACAGCCTACCGCCACACAGCTCAAGGCCCTGCCGATGCAGCCGGATTCGGTATATGCGTTCGTGAAAAATGAGACGCGGAAGCGGTTCGGCGTAGTCTGGCTGTCGCCGCTCGGCTTCAACAACAGCTATGCGCTCATGATGCGCCGCAGTCAGGCACAGGCGCTGGGAATCAGGTCGATAACGGAGCTGACGGCGGCGTTGAAATAGCCTGCCGTAGACTAGACTTTAAGCAGTTTTTTTTGTATCTTTAGTCCTAAGTATCAACAACATCTAATGGCTGCCGGAGCGCTGGCAGCACTGCTTAATGGCTAGATCAAAACAACATCCAAACCAACTTGCCATCGACTTTCTGGCTGCTTATCGCCGTATGTTGATAAGCCTCGGAACGCCCGATAAACTCGTGTACAATGAGTCGATGTTTGCCCGTTTGACCGATCAGTGGGATCAATCGCAGGTGCTGCCGGTTGATGTACTGTTTCAGAAACTTCCCGTCGAAGCGGTCGTGTACCGCATGCAGAAAACCGACGAGCGTCTTCAGTTTCCTGATGCGCTGATGGCTGCTGAACTGCGCGGGGTGGAGGGCCTGACGGGGTTCTCCGGTATCTTCCGCGAACAGGGCTGGATTATTCTCCCGGCCGAGCTGTCCGGCATGTACAAAAACCTGTTTCTGGCGATTCTGACGGCCTCTATCGGTCTTGAAAAACTGTACACCTCACGGCAGGAACTGCTCGCCGAAGCCGAGCGGGTAGCCCTGGCTACGCTGCTGCCGGAAGCTGACATCCGTAATTTCTTCGGGCTCCGGCTGACCAAATTCCCTGACAGCTTCCGTACCGAAGTCTCCGGCTACTTTAACCTGCCGTTTGACTTTATTCTGAAACGGGCCTGCCATATCGGCGCGGTATCTGCTGAGGTATTCGACGAAGCTAATAACACCCGTAAGCTCCGGACGCCGGGCCGCACAGTTCAGCATCGCGCGGCCTGACCGCTTCCCTGATGATTATACAGGCACCGGTATTTGCCGGTGCTTTTTTTTAACAGATCATTTTCATCATTATGCTTGACTTGAATAGGCAAAAGGTACTTTATTTGCAATAAATCTATTAAATCAATAGATTATAAATACTAATAATCTATCTACAGCATAGACTAGTGCTGATTTATGGGTATGTATGGTATAAATTACATTGCTCTGGCCATCCCGCTGTTTCTGATCTGCATCGCGGTGGAATATTGGGTAGCACGGCGGCAGGGGAAACAACTGTTTCAGTTTGACCGCTCCGTTGCTAACCTGAGTATCGGCGTGGCCGAACGACTGACGGATTTGTTTACCACCGCGTTGTTTTTCGGGGTTTATGCCTGGCTACACGATCACTTTGCCCTCTTTACCATCCGGCCAACGCTCTGGCTGTGGATACTGCTGTTGCTGGCTACGGACTTTTTATGGTACTGGTACCACCGGCTGGGCCACGAGATCAACCTGTTCTGGGGCGTTCACGTGGTACATCACCAGAGTGAGGATTTTAACTACACTGCTGCTACCCGTATTACGGTGTTTCAGGCGGCGGTCCGGACGTTGGTCTGGTCGGTTCTGCCGGTGATCGGGTTTCCCCCGGAAATGATCATGAGCATCCTGCTGGTACATGGGGCCTATCCGTTTTTCACGCATACGCAGACAATCGGTAAACTGGGTTTCCTGGAATATTTTCTGGTGACACCTTCGCACCATCGCGTACACCATGCCATTAACCCACGCTATCTGGACAAAAACTACGGCGACATGTTTATCATCTGGGACAAACTGTTCGGGACGTTTCAGGAGGAGGACGAGCAGCCGGTTTTCGGATTGACTAAACCACTCAACAGCCATAGTTTTCTGTGGCAGCATTTTCATTTCCTGATCGAAATCTGGTATGCCGTACAGCGGCAGCAAGGCCTGATCAATAAACTGAAAGTAGTCTTTGGCCGTCCGGCAGATTTTGATGAATCGCTGCGGGGACTGGCTGAGCGCCGGTTTCTGTCGAAGCATAAGCAACGCGCGAGTACGCAGCGTTTCCGAGACTATGTGCTTATCCAGCTCATTGTTTCAATTGGGGTGCTGTTTTGCGTGAGCCTCTTTGAACATCAGGTACCGGCAGTGGCCAAAGCCTTTACCGGCATTTTTCTGGCCCTGACGCTGGTTAATATCGGCTGTATCCTGGAGCAGCGCCGGTGGGTGTTTTACCTCGAATGGGTCCGGTTCAGTCTGGTTGCCATCGGCCTGTACCTGTACTGGCCGCATACGGCCCTGATTGTAACGGGAGGGGTTATAGCATTTATCTACATTTTTTACTTCCGCGAATTGCAGCGTTACTACCTGCAAACGCTCTACGGACGACTTTAACCCTGAAACTTCTACCAAACCGAACGAGCCATGTTGTACGAAATTGAAAACGAACTGGAAGAAATTCACACAATCATGCTGAAAGACCGCATTTCAACGCATACAGTAAAGCCGCTCGTGACCGGCGACAAAGTGCCTTACATTAATCTGGTTGACCGGAGCGGTGACCGCGAAACGGCTATGGGTAACTATGGGGTGCCGGGTTTCGCCACATCCATCGACGACCTGCTCGAAAACCAGCCGCTGGTGATTGCCTTTTACAGCCCGAAATGGGGCCGGTATGCCCGTCCGTACCTTGAGGCGCTGGTGCAGCTGTCGTTCGGCCTCAAAGCCATTGATGCCCGGCTGCTGGTGATTGCCCGCGAATCGCCGAAAATGATTACGCGGCAAATTGGTGAGGCCGCGTGTATGATCGCGCAGGATCCCCGGTTTGCGGTTGCACGCCGGTTCGGGCTTTACTCGGAGGATGATCCGGTTTGGGACCGGATTTCAGGTATTTCAGACGAGGTGTTTATCCCGGCGGTCTATATCATTAATCAGCAGCGGACAATCACGTGGCATTCGGTTGATGCCTGGTTTGATAAAACCTTCGATTTAGCGCGAATAATTGACGGTGTGCTGGAATTAAGTCCGGTTGTCTAGGTGTTATCTGATTATATCTCACTTTTTACACGAACAAAACAATAACAATCATGGAACACCACACGAGTTACCACCAGCATGTTTATCAGATTCTGGGTTTTGACCGCATCGGCTTTGTAGGCGATCTGACCAATGCCATTCCGGCCGACGAAGATTACCGCATTATGGGCATACAGCTCGAAGGTGACGGCGTACGGGTTAAAGGCCATGTCTCAGTCGCCGTTCCCTTTATGGAGCAGCCAACAGGTCTGATGCAGCTGATGCGCTCGGTACCGGGCGTGGTAACGGTTAAGGTCGTTTCCTGATTGATCCACATAAAAAAACTTCCGCCGGTGATTCACCGGCGGAAGTTGACAAGGGAGGGATATGTGCAATCAGAATTTGTAGCTCAATGTAGTCGTGAACTGACGCGGCGGAATCGGCATAATGCTGTACCGGTCGTGAATCAGGTAGTTCAGCTGGTTGGTAATGTTAGACACCTTCGCCAGAATTGATACCTTTTTGTAGGTGTAGCCGGCCGACAGATCGAACGTAGCGAAACCCGTCAGCGGAATGAGGCGGCTGAACTCCGGTGTCTGACCGACCGTGTTGTTGTTACCACCGTACCGGGCTCCCGTGTAAAACGCCGACGCTCCCAGTTTCAGACCCCGCAGCTGTGGCAGATCAAACGTGTAGAAAATCGTGGCATTACCGGTATGCGCCGGGTTGTTGGTCAGGCGCTCGCCTAAAATCGGGGCTCCTTTAGCGGTCGACGTGTTGGTGTAGCGCATGTAGTTATAGCCATACCCGACAATGAAAAACCAGTTTTTCGACAGGTTCCCGTTCAAATCTACTTCAAGTCCGTCGCTGGTTGTCTGGCCGGTCAGCTCCTTCACGTTGGTATCGGTGTTGGGCGTACCGTCAGCTTTAGTCAGCGCCATTTGCGCAAAGTTGCTGTTGACGATTTTGTAGATGCTGAAGTTTGCCCGCAGGCGTCCGTCCAGAAATTCATTTTTAACCCCTGCCTCAAACTGGTCGATAATCGACGGGCTCAGGATTTGCCCGTAAATATCGACACCGGTATTGATGGTGAAGTTGTTCGAATAGCTGCCGAAGAAGGACGTGTTTTTGGTCGGCTGGTAAATCAGTGCCAGTTTCGGCGAGAAAGCGCGGTCGTATTTGGTCTGAGCCGCACCACGGGTGGTTGCGTCCGTACGCAGGTCAAGAATGCTGGTTTGCAGCGTTTTCTGGTAAGACCAGCGGATACCGGCAAAGACTTTGATATGGTCGGTCAGCGTGATCAGGTCCTGTACGTATACACCGGCACGGTACGATGGGGAGGTAGTGCGGGTAATGGCACGGCTGTCCGGGATGTCGGTCCGCTGCACGTATTTAGCCGGATCGAGAATGTTAATCTTGTCGTAGGTCGTTACGCCCACGCCATTACTGGTAATGGTAAAGGCATTACTGACGCTGGTGATCGCTACCAGGTCTGAGCCAACCAATACCTGGTGACCGATGCTGCCCGTTGAAAAGCGGCCGTTGATGTTCACCTGGGCCGTTTTGTTTTTTTCCGAGGTCAGCGCGCGGCTCAGGGCACGGCTCCAGTCACCGTTAGCGGCTACGTTGTTATTGGGTACACCGGCGCCAAACGAAGAGATGTCGGTTTGCTGGGCCGAAACGATGGCGTTGATTTTCCACTGGTTGTTGAAGTCGTGCTGGATATTCATCGAACCACTGGCTTGCTCCATGCGGTTGTAGGCCCATACGGTATTGATAAACCGCGAACGGGGCACATCCGGGATAATGGCGTCCATATTAGCATTCAGCGAGCCCACGCCGTTGTCGGGCGTGATATTGGCTTTCAGGTAATCGCCTTCGAGCAGGATGGTTGTCTTTTTGCCAAGTTTATAAAGCAACGACGGGTTTACGTACATCCGGTCCGATTTTACGACATCGCGGTAACTTTTTGCGTTTTCGTATGTACCGACTACCCGGAACGCCAGGTTTTTGCTCAACGGGCCGTAAACATCAAAAATAGGTTTGTATAGGCTGAAGCTACCCGCCCGCATCGATACCTCGCCACCCCAGTTGAACTTAGGCTTTTTGGTGACCATGTTCACCACCAGTCCGCCCGACACGTTGCCGTATAGCAGGGCTGAGCTGCCTTTCAGAACTTCTACCGATTCGAGGGTACTGGCTTCCGGAAAACCGGCCGTGTTGGAAATAACCCCGTTTTTAAAGATACTACCCGCCGCACCGGCAATGCTGATGCTGTACCCACGCGCCGAAAACGTTTCGGCAACGCCCTGGCGCTGTTGCGTTAAGGATACACCGCTTACGTTTTTCAGCGCGTCGCCCAGACGGGAGATTTGCTGGTTTTCAATAATAACGCTGCTCACGATACCTGTCGTTTGTGGCATGTCCAGCGCGGCAATGTTGGCTTTCCCCGCAGTTACGGCACGGTTGGTGCCTTTTACCACCACTTCACTCAGCTGAGCTGTATTTTCATCAAGCGAAAAATTGATTCTGCTCGTCTGACCGGCTGAAACAGTCACTGTTTTTTCCTGTTCCTTCAGGCCAACAAAGGTCGTACGGATTGTGTAGGTGCCCGGCGTAATATTCCGGAGCGTAAATGAGCCGTCTTCAGCAGAGATGGTTCCCTTGCGGGTATCTTTCAAACCGACGTTGACGAAAGCTGCCGGGTTGCCGTCACTGGTTTTAACAACGCCGGAGATCGTTCCATGATGTTGAGCAACTGCCTCTGATACAATAGCTAAGAGACCTAACAGGATAATTGTAACGAGGTTGTAGAATGATTTCATTTATTTGGAATAATTATAAACAGTGCAAAAGTAGATCGCTATTTTTAATTCTCCAATTTATTTAGACTGATTCTTAATATTGTTTTTTGACTAGAAAGGTTTAAGGAGAGGATAAAAAAGTGGTGGCACAAGCGCAGGACGCTTGTACCACCACTAAAAAATAAAAGATGCTATGCCGGTTTCTGCATAGCGGGTAACCAAGTACATCCGGCATTCCCGCTATCAAATTTCCATTAACCGGCGGATTGCGTCGGCATAGGTAGAGCCTGTCTGTACTTTGGTGGCTTTTTTATCGGCCATGACCAGGAGGTATTTCCCGTCGAAATGGCGGTGTATTTCGTTAATCTTGTGGCTGTTGACCAGCATCGACCGGCTGACCCGGACAAACGTCTCCGGCAGTTTGTCGGCCAGGGTTGTTATGGTATAACTCGTCAGGAATTTCTGGCCGTCGAGGGTGGAGAGAAATACATACTTGTCTTCGGCTTCAAAAAAGGCAATGTCCGAGAGTGGTACCAGCTTGATTTTATCGCCTGTTTTGACGGAGATGGAGTAAATTTCCTTTTTAGGCCGCATCTGTTCCAGCATCCGCATCAGGTTGTCGGCCGGATGAGCCGCCGTCAGGGCATCGTCCTGATCCGGCGGGGTGGATCTGGCCAGATCAATAAACGACCGGATTTTCTGCACGGTCCGTTCCAGCCGTTCCGTTTCGACCGGTTTGAGCAGGTAATCAACGGAGTGTTCTTCAAACGCCCGGATGGCATACTGATCGTAGGCAGTGGCGAAGACAACCATCGGCATGTACGTCAGCCGCGACAGCATTTCGAAGCCATTGAGCAGCGGCATTTCAATGTCCAGAAAAATCAGATCGGGGCGTTTGGCTTCGACCATCGACAGCCCTTCGGCCCCGTTGCCGGCCTCGCCGATAATGTCAAAGCAGTTGTCAAATTTGCTCAGTAACCGTTTCAGGCGGCTGATAGCCAGAGCTTCATCGTCGATCAGGATGGTGGTTAACGGGAAATTCATACGTTAAGCGCGGGCATCTGTTGACCCTTTAAAATTAAATTTATCACTGGTAACGACCTGTTTCAGGGTCGCCATCCGCATAGACAGCAGGACTTGTTTGTAGGGCTGATTGTGCAGCTCAACCCGGGCATCGTCGGCATACAGCAGTTTGAGTTTATCCTGAATGCTGCGCAGGCCGTAACCGCCGCTCATATCCTCCGAAAAGTCGGGCCCGTTGTCGTGCACGCTGAGGTTGAGCCAGCCGTTCTGTTCATAGATTTTGATGTCGATCCGGCCCGAATCAGCCCGTTTTGAGATGCCGTGTTTCACTGCATTTTCGACCAGCGGCTGCAGCAGAAACTGCGGAATCTGGACGTCGCCCAGGTTGGCCTCCTGCAAATCGACGCTGAACTGAAGCCGGTCCCCGAAACGCACCTGCTCCACTTTGAGGTAGGTCCGGACCATTTCGAGCTCGTTGAACAGCGTATTGAAATGGGAGCCGTCGCGGCCGGTGGTGTAGCGGAACAGTTTCGACAGGAGCAAGGTCATTTCTTCGGCCTTGTCGGGGTCGTCGTGTACCAGACTCGCAATGCTATTGAGGGCATTGTACAGGAAATGGGGATTAATTTTGGCCTGGAGCGCGTCCAGCTCGGCCCGCGTTTTCAGCTTTTCCATATTTAGCAGCCGGTATTCCTGTTCCGACAATTTGCGGGTCAGCTGGCGTCCCTGCCGCTGGAGGTAGTACAGCAGGTTAGCGACCGTTAAAGGACCCATGGCATATAGATACCACGGCAGCTCAACCATGGTTGACCGATACTTGTGCATATTCGGAATCAGTGCACTAACGGCCTCGCGGCCTCCGGCAAACTGGTACATAAACATCTGCTCAATCATCCAGAACACAATGGCCAGTCCGGAGAGCAGCAGGTGCCGTTGCCAGATTTTCATGTGTAGACTGTCCAGCCAGGGCGATAATCCGCTGGCCAGCAGGGAAATTGTAATCCCCGAAACCATGTTCTGGGTAAACACCCACTGGTTCATCCGGGCCAGAATCGGGTCGGCCTGATTGGTCATCAGACCGGTAAAGTAAACGATAGCGCTGATGCCGTAAAGGATGAAGGCACCCAGCACCATCGTTATAAAAATACCCAGCACACTGCGCTGCCGCAGCAGGGTTGTCAGCGTAATCGGCTCATCACCCGCAAAGGGGTTGTGCATTTTCGGCGGACTGGCCGCACTGAACGACATGGAAACCCCGTCGAGATTGGCCCCGCTCAGGTCTGCCCCGTCGAGGCCGGAAAAATTGAGGTTAGCCCCTGTCAGATCCGCATCAATGAACGACGCGTGCTGGAGGTTGGCAAAGCTCAGATTAACCTCGTGCAGGATCGCCCCGTTGAAATTGGCGTTCTGCAGGTTGGAGAAGCTGAAGTCTGCCCCCGTCAGGTTCAGGCCGCTGAAGTCGAAATTGGCCAGATTCGATCCGCGCATCCGGATCGGGCGGGATTTGTCGGTAGCGGCAGTCCGCAGCGATTGTTCCAGTTGTTCGCGGGTCATAGTCATTATCGGCTTACTGACATTTGGCCAGCATCGGGCTGATTTCGTTTTTGCCCCAGTTTGGGTGCAGCTCGCTGGCCGGTTTAAAGGTAGTGAATTTTTCGGCGGCTTGCTGAAGCAGCGGACAGGCGACTTTGGCACCGCCGCCATACTGCTCCGGCGTATAATAGAGCGATTGGCCTTCGAGTACATACGGGCGCGGGTTGCCCGGATTCAGTGCTTTGGCTTCGGCAACGGCTTCCTGGAAGGTTGCTCCGTAGGTCTGCCAGCGGTTCATCGGGTCAACAACCATCCGCGATTGGGCGATATAGGCTTTCAGAACGGCCAGCTCATCGTTTTTCGGGGCCAGGGCCTGTGCTTCTTTCAGATACTTATCGGCCTGGTCGAGGTATTTGTCTTTCTCTGTAGCATCCTTGCCCGAAAAACCGAGGTAGACATACAGCAGACCGGCATAGTAGCGTGGCAGCCACTCTTTCTGCTCGGCACCGGCAATGCGTTCAAACTGATTGGCCGTGGCGAGCATGTCGGCCGCTGACGTTTTTTCGGAATAGCCTTTCATGGTGCCGAGCGTCTCTTTCATGGCCTGTTTGTACTGTTCCGACTGTGCCCAAACCGGTGAAGAAGCGCCTAACAACAAGGCTGTGAGGGTAATGATGATCGTTTTCATGCGTTTGGTTTGCGTTTTTATTACGTGATTGAGTTGGTTTAAAAGAAATTGTACTACTACAGTTGGTTAATATCAACCTTTGCCTTTTTCGACAACATCATGACCCCGCCGATGAAAAAGCTCCGGTACGCTTGCGGCCCGACGGCATAGCGTGTTTTGTTGTCGGGGGTATAGCGGTAGGTAAACACGTTCCGGGTATTCAAGATGTTATCAACCGTCGCATACAGGACCAGAAAGTTGCCTTTCACCGCCGTGATATAGCTCGCCGAATAACTCAGGTTGTGGACGGCCGGTGTCCGGTCGCTGAAATACTCGCCGGGGCGTTCGTTGTTCCGGTTGGGGTTGTAGTACGGGCGGCCGCTGGTAAAGGTATAGGTCAGGCCCATGTTCGTCCGCAACTTGCTGAAATAGCGCTTGGTAATCAGGCTGGCGTTATGGTTCGAGACAAAGGCCGGGGTAGTGCTCAGGGTGTATTGGCTGAACAGTCGTTTGGTGTCTACATAGCTGTACGTTACCCAGTAATCGAGCCCTTTTACCGTTTTCTGGTCGCGCCAGAACAGATCGGCACCCTTGGCATAGCCGTTACCGGTGTTGTCGGTACGTCCCCACGGAAATCGGTAGGGGTTGGTGTCGAATGGCTGACCGGTAAATTCACGCACGAGGGCGGCGTAGTTTTTATAAAAGGTCTCTATCCGGAACGTACGCTGGTTTCTGATCAGCTGATAGTTCAGAATCAGATGATCGGCCCGTTCGTAGGTCAGCCCCGGATTGAGGTACAGATACCGGTAGTCGGGTGTCTGGTAGAACTGACCCGCAGCCAGCGAAATCTGGCTGAACTGCCCTGTTTTATAGGCAAACGAAAGGCGCGGTGCCACGTTGAAGGCGTTAAGCAGCGACGAATATTCGCCGCGCACCCCGATGCGGCCGGCCAGTTTCCGGCTCAGGTACAGCTCGGCCTCGGCAAACGTGGCTGCGTAGGTATCGCTGAGGTGGTATGTAGTGCCCATCACCCCGTTTTTCAGGGTAATGTGGTGAACCTCAGTGCCGAACAACAGCGAATTGTTCTGCGGCAGTAACCGCGTCAGCACGAGGCGCCCCTGTGTACGGCTGTCGAACCGGCCGAAATCGAGGCCGTTGAAGGTCATGAGGTCGTTGTTGCGGCTGTAGGAAAGACCGGTATTGAGGAGCCAGCGGCCTTCGTCCCAGCTGTCGGTATAGGTACCGGTCATAAAAGCGTTGCGGTTGGTCTGGTCGATGGCGGTTTTGCCTGGGCCGGCCGGACCGCTCTCTACCGACGGATCGCGGAAGTTCATGGCCAGCCGGCTGGCCGAATACATGCCGTATACTTTCAGCATGCCGTTTTTGGTAGGCCGGAGGCGGTAGGTCAGCGACGAACCGGCAAATTCGGGGTCGCGTACCCAGTCAATGTTCTGACGGATGAGGGCAAACAGCGGCTTGAGGTTGCCGTAATACAACGAGCCGGAGATCGTCGCATTCTTTGTTTCGTGATCGATCCCGACGTTGGCACTGATCAGGTTAAGCCCGATGCTCAGGCCGTTGTTGCTATTTTTATCGTTGGTGTTCAGCAGCAGAACCGACGACAGCGCCTGACCGTACTGCGCCGAATAACCGCCGGTACTGAACGACGTTCCTTTAAACATAAAAGGCTGAAAGCGGCCCCGCGACTGGACATCGGGCAGCGAGCTGAAATACGGATTCTGGACGATCATGCCGTCGATGACCACTTTTGATTCGAGATTGGACCCGCCACGGACAAACATCCCTTCCTGTTCGCCGACGCGCTGAGCACCCGGCAGCAGGTTCATCGTTGCCGTAATATCGGCCTGTGCCCCGGCGGTCGTTACAATGTCCATGGGTTTGAGCATGGTCATTTTCCGTTCGTCAGAGGCTTCAAACGCACCGGCTGTGATGACAACGGTGTTGAGTTCACTGGCCGCTTCCTGTAAACGAACCGCCAGATCGGCCTGATCCGGTGTGAGCGTCAGTTTTTTGGTAAACGGTTCGTAGCCGATAAACGAAACCACGAGCGTGGCGGTATCCTTGCGGCTGGTCCGGAACCGGAAGCGGCCGGTGCTGTCGGTATTGGCCCCGTCGTAGGAGCCTTTGATAAAGACATTGGCACCCGGCAGCACCCGGCCTTTTATGTCGGTAACGCGGCCTTTGAGGATGGTTTGTCCGAAGGCCGGGAGTGTCAGTAGTAGTGTTGTTCCTGTAAGCAGCAGAGATTTCATGGTGATTCAGCTCATAGTTGCCGGATCAAAACTAGCGGCTCCGCGTGTCAGGCCGGAACCTTTTCCGACGAATGATGGTAAAAGAAGAGTAAAACAGGGTAAAAGACGGGATGAATTTCTGAGGCCTGAATGCTGAACCAACGTTTATGAACGGAACCGTTAACTGGTTCAAAAATGCCAAAATCAGCGTTTCTTTTGCATTTACGGATTTATCGCTAATTTCACCTGCCCAAAAACATTCAAATTCCAACTATGTCAGCTAAGCGCGTCCTGATAGCCGAAGACAGTTCCGTTATCCAAAACCTGGCCCGCAAAATTCTTGAGTTCCAGAACTACGACATCACGGCCGTGAAGAACGGTGAGCAGGTGCTTCAGATCCTGGAAAAGGAAGACTTTAATATTCTGTTGTTAGACATCAACATGCCAATTATGGACGGTATGGAGTGTGTACGCCGGGTAAGAGCGTTGGCCGACGAGAAAAAAGCGGCGATTCCGGTGGTTGCCATTACCGGTAATGCTAAAAATTACACAGAAGAAGAATTCAAAACGGCGGGTTTCAACGATGTACTCGTGAAGCCACTGAACTTTGACCGTCTGGTTGAAGTAGTGAACCAACTCACGGATAAATAATGAGTGGAAGAGCGAAAAAGCGAAAGAGCGAAGCCGGATAGCTTAGCCTTTCGCTCTTTCGCTCTTTTTCTCTTTCGCGCTGTATGCTTGTTACTCTCCTCGGCACCGGTACTTCTTCCGGCGTTCCGTTAATTGCCTGTGAGTGTGAAGTTTGCCGCTCAACGGATTTTCGGGATAAACGATTACGCACCTCGATCCATATTGCCGTGGATGATGTGAGTGTTGTGGTGGATACCGGCCCTGATTTCCGGCAGCAGATGCTGCGGTTGGGGCTGAAACGGCTGGATGCCGTTGTGTTTACCCACGAGCATAAGGACCATACCGCCGGCCTCGACGAGGTCCGGGCCTTTAATTTCCGCCAGAATCAGGAAATTCCCATCTATGCCCGTGACCGGGTACTGGCACAGCTCAAAAACGAGTTTGCCTACATTTTTGCCGAACACAAATACCCGGGCGTACCCCATATTCAGGCTCATGAGATTGACGATGAGCCGTTTGAGATTCGTGGTGTCCGGTTTACGCCCATCAATGTCATGCACCATAAACTGCCGGTCTACGGGTTCCGGGTGCGCGACTTTACCTACCTGACCGACCTTAACTACATTTCGGACGAAGAACTGGAAAAGGTCTATGGTACCCGGGTGCTGGTGCTCGATGCGTTACAGCGTCAGCCGCACATTTCGCATTTTACCCTCGACGAAGCCGTGGCGCTGGCGGAGCGGATCCGTGCCGAACGGACGTATTTTACCCACATCAGTCATAAGCTGGGGACGCACCGCGATGTGGAGAACGAATTGCCGCCCTACATCCGCCTTGGCTACGACGGGCTACAGATTGCGCTGTAAACCAATCGGCCGAACAGACGGTTATGGGGGTATATACTGACCTGACCGGCTATGCCTGCTTACCAGATACAAACTACCCGCCCGTTTCCGGATTCGTTGCTGCACACCCGCCGTCTGCAAGGTGACCCGCCGGCCGATGCCATTATCGATGCTCTGATTCAGCAACAGGGACCGGCTGCTCTGCGGACGCTGATGCCGTGGCTGACGACGGGCAAACAAACCGGCGATACGCCTTTCCCGGACCTGCTCAATCCCTTTTTTGACCAGTACCGCCGGTTGCCCGACTGGACTGACTCTGCGCAGATGAAGCAGGGAATGGCCGTTTTTGCGCAGCACAGCCGGGCTATTTCGCTGATTCTGGGCTGTTATTCGCTGCCGTACTGCTACCTCGGTGCCGACGGCGCGCAGGTGTTGTGGCTGACCGAACGCATCCGGCACGATACGGCCCGCCGCCTCCAGGAAACCGGCGAGTGGCTGTTTGCCGTGATGGACCCTAAACACTGGCGTACCACCGAAGCCATTGACCGGACCCTGCGCGTGCGCCTGATTCACGCGGCTTCCCGCTGGTATGCGCGGCAGCATCCGGAATGGGACATGGCCTGGGGACTGCCTATCAATCAGGAAGATATGGCGGGCACGAACCTCGCCTTTTCGTATGTCGTGCTGCTCGGATTGCGGGATATGGGCATTCGGCTGAGCCGCGCGGAGGAGGATGCCTATCAGCACCATGTCAACGTGGTCGGATACCTCAACGGTGTAACGGACGACTTACTGCCCCTGAACCTGCGGGAGGCGTTTCAGCTGGGCCGTGCCATTGCGCAGCGGCAGTTCAGACCCTCGGAAGCCGGCAAGGGGCTGACACAGGCGTTGTTGCAGGCGATTGCTAAACAGGTAAATACTCCTGAGAGCTGGAACCTCGCCGCGGGCGAAATGCGTTTCTTCCTGGGCGATGCCTATGCCGACATGCTGGGCGTGCCGGCCATTCCGCTCGGCAAACGCGTGGCGGGTGTGGTGAACCGGTTGCCTTTATTCCAGACAGGATTACTATGATTTGCAGAGGGTAACCACGAAGATATGAAGAACCTAAGCGGCACGAAGGGTAAAATCTTTGTGCTCCTTCGGCGCTTAGAGCCTTTGTGGCCCCGCTTATAGGGTTACTTTGATTTGCGATAACCACGAAGACAAGGAGAACCTAAGCGGCACGAAGGGTAAAATCTTTGTGCTCCTTCGGCGCTTAGTGCCTTTGTGACCCCGCTTACAGGATTACTTTGATTTGCGATAACCACGAAGACAAGGAGAACCTAAGCGGCACGAAGGGTAAAATCTTTGTGCTCCTTCGGCGCTTAGTGCCTTTGTGACCCCGCTTACAGGATTACTTTGATTTGCGATAACCACGAAGACAAGGAGAACCTAAGTGGCACGAAGGGTAAAATCTTTGTGCTCCTTCGGCGCTTAGAGCCTTTGTGGTCCCGCTTAATACGTACAACATTGATTTTTCAGTTAGAACCAATAGCGGCTTTGGCCACGGCTCCGGGAGTAGGAGCCATCGCGGTGATCCGCGTTTCAGGGGAAGGGTCGGTTGACCTGACCAACCGGATCTTCCGCGGCAAAGATCTGACGCAGCAAGCCAGCCATACGGCCCACTTCGGCACGCTGCGGACACGCGACGGCGCCATTATCGACGAAGTGCTGGTGACGGTGTTCCGCGCGCCGAAGTCGTTTACGAAAGAAGACGTGGTCGAAATTTCGTGCCACGGCTCTGAATACATCATCCGGCAGATTTTGCAGCGTCTTACGCAGGAGGGGGCGCGCCTTGCCCGGCCGGGTGAGTTTACGCAGCGGGCTTTCCTGAACGGGCAGTTCGATCTGGTGCAGGCCGAGGCCGTTGCCGATCTGATTGCGTCCGATTCGGAAGCGAGCCACCGCACGGCCATGACGCAGCTGCGGGGCGGATTCTCGAAAAAACTGAAGGAACTCCGGCAGCAACTGATTGATTTTGTGGCGCTGGTGGAGCTGGAACTGGATTTCGGGGAGGAGGACGTGGAGTTTGCCAAACGCGATCAGCTGCGGGCGCTCATGTACAACATCCGGCAGGTGGTACGCCCGCTGATTGAGTCGTTTGCAACCGGCAATGCCATCAAAAACGGGGTGCCGACGGTGATTATCGGTAAACCAAATGCCGGTAAGTCGACGCTGCTGAATGCGTTGCTGAACGAAGAAAAAGCGATTGTATCGGACATTCCGGGAACGACTCGGGACGTGATTGAAGATGAGCTGTTTATCGAAGGCATCCGTTTCCGACTGATCGACACGGCGGGGCTGCGGCAAACGACCGACACCATCGAGGCCATCGGGGTGGAGCGGACCATGCAGCAGCTCGATAAGGCCGCTCTGGCCATTTACCTGTTCGATGCTGCCGAAAACAGCGAAGAAGACATCCGCGCGGTGCAGACCGATCTGCGGGCGCGCAACATCCCGTATCTGCTGGTCGCCAACAAAACCGACAAGCTGACCGAAGCAGCCCTAGCTGACTGGCAGGAAACCTTCGGCGATGATCTGGTGCAGCTACAGGCTAACACCGGTGCGGGGCTGGAAGCGATGAAAACCCGCCTGACCGACTTTGTGAAACGAGGCGCGACCCTGGCCGACACCACGCTGGTGACCAATGCCCGGCACATAGAACACCTGACGGCCACCGACGATGCCATCAGCCGCGCCATCATCGGCCTCGACAGCGGCGTATCGGCCGACTGGCTGGCCATGGACCTTCGCGTTGCCCTCCGCCACCTCGGCGAGATCACCGGCGAAATCACGACGAACGATTTGCTGGACTCGATTTTTAGTAGGTTCTGTATCGGAAAGTAAAACAAACGGCACAGCCAAACGAACGGATCTTGCTAAACTTGATCAGGCAGGGCATTTGTGGATAAGCCGTTGACTAAATAACTACCCATGTTAATTCAGGAATACCAGAAACGCTGGATTGAAGATTTCAATAGAATAAAAAACGAAGTTGCGGCTGCGTTGAAGGGGCTGGAAATTGTGGTAGAACATGTCGGGAGTACGGCGGTGCCTGAATTAGCGGCAAAGCCGATCATAGATATTGATGTTGTCTATTCCGGAAATTCAGATTTTGACGAGATAAAAGAACGCTTAAGACAGATCGGCTATCATCACAATGGTAATCAGGGAATTATACGGCGTGAGGTGTTTAAAAGAGAGAAAACCGGTATCAAACATGAGGTGTTAGACGTTATTGCGCACCACCTGTATGTATGTCCTGTAACGAGTGAGGAACTGCAAAAGCATATTTTATTCAGGGATTATCTCGTAGAAAATGAAGACGCCGGAGACAATATCAGCACTTGAAATACAAAATTGCCGGTGAAGCTGATCAGGATAAACGGAAGTATGCACAGTTAAAAGAAGCTTTGGCAAAAGATTTTATTCTCGGTATCCTGGCTAAAGCTGAAGGCGAACGTAACTAACGAGGTTTCGAAACGTACATCGCCTGGTTTTCAGTAAACGCCTTACGCAGGGCAGGGGGTATGAACGAATACCAATAAACCTGAATCTACCCATTAATGAAACTGATTGACAACCTTGCGTGGATAGAGCTGAAAGATAAATCTATTCTTCTGGCACTTCGATGGTTTACTTATTCTGATAAAGATCAGGTTGAGCCTGTGGATCAGCTAATCTTCGACCATCTCAAACACAACAACTTATTGGATTGAGAGCAGCATTGATTGGCTCCGTCCGTTACGTCAGGTAAATGGAAAAGCCGTAGCGATGTTTTATTACATACCGTTAATCGTAGATACTGAATAATCATTCAGGCAGCAGAGCGCTGCTGATATAGATGATAGTACCTCTCATTCCTTCGCCTTCACCAGCCACATCGGGTCTTGCTGAAAGGCTTGCCAGTCGGTGAGCATCCGGCTTTGGAGCGCCTGCAGGTCGGGGGCGAGGGGCTGCTTTTGTTCAAGGTTGCACAGATAGAGCAGCAGCGAGTAACAGAGCGTAAACTGACCGGTCGCAATGAGTTTATCGCGGCGTGCGCCGGTTACTTCGGCAGTGTCGAACCACAGAGTTGTCGACATGGCCTGCGCTTCTCCGGCTATCTGCTGCATGACCGGCGAGGGGTATAAACCATAGCGGGCCGCGCAGGCTGAGGCTGCTGTTGCCTTTTTGGTGCTGCCCTTGGAGGCCGTATAAAAGCCCGGCGTCAGCGTATGCAGCAGACAGGCCACCTGGCGGTTATCAAGCTTTTTATTTTCGTAGAACAGCTGGTAATGCATCCGGCGGATCTGCTTCATGTACACATCAGCCGCCAGGATCACCGTTGAGCGGAGGCGGGCACTGATCATCTGTAGCAGCGACCCGACCGGAATGGTAAAGAAATACCCGACGTACCGCGTGGCCGCCCAACCCCAGGTGCCGTCATCGCTGAGGTTTTTCAGCACCCGGTACAAGCCCAGATTCAGCCCGCCGTCCAGCAGTAATCCCACTACGCCAAGAGTAGCTAGTACAGTGCCGGCTGTGGTGTCCCACAAATAACCGAGGCCCGTCAGCAGGGTGAACAGGATAGCCGCCGCGATGCTCCAGAACCGTAGCGACCGGTTCCAGAGAAAGCCGGTTTTGGTTTGCGGCAGGTCATACTGGCTCATGTACGGGCTGTTTACGTCGCAGGCAATCAGCGTACCATACCCGTGGCCGGTCTCGCGGCGGTGGCGGGCATCGGCTAACAGCAGGCTGCCTAGTCCCTGATTATCGTCGATTCCGCCGTCCATTAGTCCGAACACTACCGGTTCGGCTGCGGGCTGTGGTGATGCCAACGGCGTGAGCCGGGTCTCCATCGTCAGGTCGAGTTGTTCCTGCGGCGCCAGCTGGTTTTGAGCCTCCGTTACGTTGTCATGCAGTTGCCGCGCCTGCTGAACCGCATTGCGGCAAATCAGGGCTCCCGACAGTTCGGTCTGTGTCAGGCGGTCGGCGGGCGTATCGCCGGTATAGGTAAAGTCGTTGGGGAACATGATGGGTTCCAGGCCGCTCGGAAAGCAGGATGAGGCCGCCATGATGTCGCCTAGCCGGAGCTTATTCGCCACGTCGAGCTGTTTCGGGTCGAGGTAAAGGCTGAAGTTGCCGATCCAGCCCTGCCGCGAATCCTGGTCGGGATTCTGGAACCGGAAAGTCAGCCCGTTGCGAAATTCGGTGGCGTTGGCGCAGAACTGACGCAATGGGGGCAGGTGTTCCGGATTGCCGAACAGCCCGAGGGTCACGTGTTTGTGGGGTGAACCGGGCGGCAGGGCGCGGTCAAACAGTTGCTGGTAGGCCAAACTGAACGCATTGATGAGGTTACGTTGCTTATCGGGGGTAGCCGCCCAGGCCGCGTCTGACTCCAGCGTGGTAAAAACCTGACTCAGCAGCTCATCACCTTTCATGAAATCACGGAGCGCTCTGTAAAAATGGTCGAACGGTTGTTCTGTATACAGGTAGGGAGCATAGAGCAGGTTGGTAAAGCTGCCGCCCGAAGCCGACGCAATGAAGCGCACGCGGCTCAACAGGGTTTCGGTGGTTGCCGGTTCGGTCCCGACGGTGCAGTGGTGCAGGTAGGCCAGGCAGCCAAGGCTGAACGAAGCCGCGCGGAAGCCCCCGCCGGAGATGGCTAAGCCAATGGTCTCGAGGGGTTGCGGAGCCAGGTGTGGGTCGTGGTTAGGGGAGGGCATAGGGGGTTGGGGTTAATATCTCGTTACCTTAACCGTTTTCGCTCCGGCGGGTGTGATCGCCCGCAGCAGATAGACGCCGGCGGCTTTCCCCAGTGGTACCCGTATCCGTTCGCTACCGGCGGGCTGTTCTATGGATTGCTCATGCATGACCCGGCCGTGACCGGTAATGACCTGTATGCGCAAAGGGCCTGCTTTTGCCGTTCTAATCTCGACCTCAATATCATCCTGAATGCTTGGGTTACCCAGCGGAATCAGCTGTACTGCTTCCGCCGGAACGTCAGCTGCCATACGGGCGGCACCCGTACAGGCGGCTGGCAGATTAAACACAAAGGAATCCTGTAAGCCATCTAACTGGCGGGCATATAGCGTAACCGGTTTCGGGTCAGCGCGTAATCCCGCTTCAATAGTTTGCTCCGGACTGGATGTCCAGGGCGTTATGCCGACGGCAAAATACTCAATAGCTGTATTGTTTCCACCGGTTGTCAGAAACGTGATCGCACCGGTTTGGCAGTTATAGACCGGCGGCAGGATACGCAGCGGTATGTTGTCGGGCGCGGGGTTCACAGTGAGTGCAAACGTGGTTTCGGCAAACAGCCCGCCCGGGTCAGTGACCCGCATGGTCACCGGAAAGGTACCGGTCTGGCTGGTAAGTCCGCTAATGGTATTTCCGGTTAGCGTCAGCCCTGCCGGCAAACCGGTGCAGGTGAGGTAAAGAGGCTGACCATCGGGATCAGCAAACGCAAAGGCCGGAATCTCAACAGTAGCTGGTTGGCCCTGCTGGATGGTTTGCGCCACAGTATAGGAGAACGAGGGTGTTTTATTGTCTGCTTTCACCTCACAGGCTTTGTCCAGATCAAAAGTCAGGGAAAGAAACACCCCGTCTACGATAGCGCGGATTGTGATTGGTTTCGGGTCAGCGCGTAATTCAGCATCAATGCGCTGATTCGGGTTAGTCGTCAATCCCGTGATTCCGATCGCCGAAAAGTATTTCGGGCCGGAACGGGCGTCGCCGCCCTCCGTCAAAAAGGTGATTTCGCCTGTCCGGCAATTGTACAGCGGAGGTAACAACGTGGCCGGAAGCGGATCATAAAGCGACCAGAATATCGTACTTGTATGGCTGATAACACTGCCGGCTGCGTTGCTGACGATCACCCGATAGCTGTTTTCGGCAAGGAAACGGACATCAAACGGGACTGTATACACAGAACTGGTTGCTCCGGAAATATTGATCCCGTTACGTTGCCACTGATAAGTCAGGTTGTCGCCGGTTGCCGCAACAGAAAGTGCAAGAGGGGTCCCCGTCCACATGATCCGGCTTTCCGGCTGGAGGGTGATAACGGGGCTACCGGCCGGGGCAGACTGAGCTGCGAGGCGACAAAACGAAAGTGTGAGCAGAAAGGCGGACCATAAAAAACGAAAGCGTGGCGTACAGATAAACAGCATAACGTCAGTGGCTGAATGATGTGCTAAAGGAAGTGCAAAATACGAACAGAGCTGATCTTTGTATACTGGTAAACTGAAATTTATTGGAGCATATCAGGGCAGATTTTCGTGTGCCTGCGTGTAAATAAAAAGTCAGACTGATCGCTCACTTTGCAGGGAACGCACCCGCAATTAAGTCTACTTTCAGTAGGATTTGTTTAGACTTAATAGTTACTTGGAGTGCAAAAGAGAAAGTGGGTTTAGGAGTGCTCATTAGCCTTTTTCGTATCCGGCACCAAATCAATATATCATGCAAAAACTGTACATCTTCATTTCCACATTTATCTGTTTGTACCTCATCGCTTCCCTGCCTGTTCTGGCTGCCAGTGGTACTGCATCATCTCTTTGGCCCGGAAAAAAGCTAACCTGCATAACGTGTGCCGAAGAGAAACCGGAGATAGTTAAGCGCAGGCCCGCAGACGGTGTTCTGCTATTGTCAACTGACAGGGTGACTATGAATGGGTGGAATAATCCGCCGGTTACGCTTACCGTAGCAACCAATAGTAGCTGGTCTCTTGTAAACCCGGCAAGCTGGCTGATAACCAGTATTACGTCGGGTACCGGGACGCAGGTTATCCGTATTTCTGCGACGGATAACCTGAGTGCGGGATCCCGTATGGTTAATCTTTTGTTTTTGGTACCCAATGGTTTACCAGAGGTGCTTAATGTAACTCAGAACAAACTGGAACCACCGTCGATCCTGGTACAACCTGTTGAGCCTTTAGGTATTGCTGTTAGTGCGCACACCTATTCAGTGGTCGCTTCGGGTGGGTACCTGATGTACCAATGGCAGTTGAACGGGGTAAATATCACAGATGCCACATCGGCTACATACACGCTTACGGGTCTTGACCGCCTTGCTCATAACGGCAAAACGCTGCGTGTAATTGTCAGTAATCCCTCAGGCAGTGTGCTGAGCAACCCTGTGGAAATTATGATTACGTATGCTGATGACAGGCTTCCGGGAGTAGCAACAATGCCGCTTTACAATTGTAATACAGGCGCAATGACCTTTCAGACGACTGAACGGGTCCCTTCGTTAAATATCCAATATCAGGCTATCGGAATAACTGACTGGACTGCAAAGCCGGATCATTGGATTGAGCAGGGATTACGGGCTGATCCGAAACCTGTATTGCTGACAGTATCCAATAATGGATATGTGTCGGATTTTACGTTTGATCTGGTAGCGGCCTGCAAGGTGCCGGATACCAATAAGCCACCGCAAACCACCGGTTTTCGTTCTCAGACATTTACGCAGGGCAGAAACAGTTACCTCTACATACCTGCTGTTACCTTCATTGATCCTGAAGGGCAGCCAGTGCATTATTCTGTTACGGGACTACCGGATGGTTTGTCATTGACCGGAAACCGGATTACCGGAACTACACAACGTACCGGGGTTTTTGCTGTAAAACTGACGGCGACCGATCCGGGTGGATTAAAGGCTGAAGTGCCCTTTTTACTTACAGTTATACCCGAAAAAAATACGCCGCTCGTACTATTACCGCCACTTTATAATTGCCTGACCGGAGAATTAACCTTTCGCTCTGCGGGTGGTGACGGTAGTACAGTGTATTACCGGTCGGTTGGCATAACGAACTGGACAACATCAACCGGCCCTTTTATCGTTAAGCCGTTTTGCGATGTACAGCCTTTCCGGCTGGAGGCCAGACAATCCGGCAATGTCGAAACTAGTGTAAGTACAAACTGGGATTATATACTTGCTTGCCCTGCAAACTGCCCTGAACGCGAATCGCCTTACATTATTGAGGTGTGTGGTAAGCCATATGGACTGACCGGTCAGCCTTTGAGCGGAAGCGCTATCATTACCTGTGGTACGGATATGGATCTCATTACTGTGTCGTATACCGGCGGCTTGGCACAGGCCAATACGGTCATTGAATGGATGGCAATCGGGATCACCGGCTGGATTCCGGAATGTTCAATCGATCTGGACAGAAATGCACCGGCCAATTTCGAGTACACGATTAACGTACGGCAACGAAATAAAACCACTGGTTCGATTCTGGCTACAGCACAGACAAGGCTTAAATATGAATGCCCCCGTAATAACGCCGCAGGACGTTCAGCTCCGGTTTCAGAGCAAATCTCACCGGATATCCGCGTGGCCGGCAACCCGACACTGGACGAGGCTGTAGATGTTACTATGCCGGGAACAGGATCGTTCCGGATACAGGTATGTAATGCGTCAGGACAGGTAATTCATAATCTTGTCATAGACCGGCAGAAGGAAGCTGGTCCGGTTCGTATACCGCTGGGAAAACAGGCCGGTTTGTATTTGCTGCGTGTGGAGACCGGAAACCAGCCGCCGAAAATTGTAAAAGTAATCAGGCAGTAGCGTGTCCGTAATGCCTGCACTAGTCTGACAGCCGGGAATCGTCGTAATGTCTGAAAAGGTCCTGACGCTTTGGTTGTTTAATCCTGTTGTGAAAGCCGGTGCAGGATTAAAACAATACAAAACTTCCGGCCAATGAGTACGGTGATAAAGAATGCTGAGCGAATTATGAAACGTTTCCTGCTCCTGTGCCTGTATGCCTGCGGCGTATTATCGTCCGCATCGGGCCAATCCTTTCCGGAGGTACCCGGCGTGGTGATTGACCACTTGCCGAAATCGACCCGCAACTACCTCGGCTCACCCAGTATCGTTATTCTGCCGGACGGCCGGTATGTGGCCTCGCACGATATTTTCGGTAAGGGGCCGACACCGCAGCATACCCACGTATTTGAGTCGGCCGACCGCGGCAAAAGCTGGCAGAAGATTGCGGAGCTGGACAGCCTCTGGTGGGGGACTTTGTTCACCAATCAGGGAGCGCTGTACTTGCTGGGCACTACCCGCGAATACGGCCGCATGACCATCCGGCGCTCGGCCGATGGCGGGCATACCTGGAGCAGCGTGGCCGACGGCTACCTCAGCACCGATGAAGGATACCACTGTGCATCGGTGCCGGTTCAGGTGTTTAACGGGCGCGTCTGGAAAGGGATGGAACGCAATGTGCCGGTTACGAGCTGGGGAAACTTCCGGAGTTTTGTGGCCTCTGCTCCGGTCGGCGCTGATCTGCTGAATCCGGCAAGCTGGCAGTTTACGCCGCAGCTGGTCTACGACAAAACCGCCTGGAAACCCGGTAATGCCTGGCTGGAAGGCAATGTCGTGACAGACCGCAAAGGTGTGGTCCGGAACATCCTGCGGGTAAACAATCCCGAAGACGATCAGGCCGTTATGTATCGGGTAAGCCCGGACGGACAAACGGCTGATTCAACGTCTGTAACGTTTATACGGTTGCCGGGGGCCTGCAAGAAATTCAATATCCGGTTCGACACGAAAACAAACCTGTATTACTCGTTTACCAATTATGCCCTGCCGAAATACCGGTCGTATAAACGGGAACGGGCCCGTAATGCACAGGTCATGATTTCGTCGCCGGACCTGGAAAACTGGACGATCCGCGGCATTGTCCTGCATCACCCCGATATTGAAAAACATGGATTCCAGTACGTTGACTGGCAGTTCGACGGTAAAGACATCGTGATGGCCTGCCGGACGGCTTTCGAGGATAACATGGGCGGGGCCGATAACCAGCATAATTCTAATTTTCTGACATTTCACCGCGTCAAGAACTTCCGCCGCTACCGGACACCTGCCGAATGGAAACCTTTACTCGAAGGCATTACTGAGTTTGCCGTTTCGGTAAAATAACATCAGTCTGGCTATCTGTACGGAGATAAGGCGCTGATATCCGGCTTTGTTATGAGTATTTTGCCGCCTTTTGTTGTCGAAATGAGACGGTGTTTGCACTTTTGAGCCCGAAATAGCCGGTTAATCAACCGGCTATGTTTTTTTTATTTTATGCTATAAAGACTATAGGCTAAAGAATTTTTAGTGCTTGTTACTATAGGTATGGAGTGATAAAAGGAAGGGCGACCCCATGGGGTCGCCCGTACGGTATTGCTAATCAGTAGTTTATGGGAATACATGAAATGGTTCCTCCAAATAATGAAAAAAAATCTACGAATCGACTAAGGGAGGAAGCGGAAAATGCCGACTTAGAGATAGGTGATGATGAGTTGACCCTAATGGCTGAAAAACTACCCAATCCTGCTGTATCGACGAGCCCGTTCGGCGGCCCTGCCAGCGAAGCCATGCTGATGGATCCTGAATTTATGATCCGTCAGGCGTTTAGCGAAGATGCGCGCCGCGGCTACGAACTGCTGTTCCGCCGCTATTACCGGCCGTTGTGCAGTCAGGCGGTCCGGTTTGTGCATTCGCGGACAATTGCCGAGGACCTGGTCAGCGAGGTGTTTCTCAGCTTCTGGAAAAATCAGGTTCATTTACAGATCAACGTATCTTTTCAGGCGTATCTGTATAGTGCTGTCCGCAAGCGGTCGTACTCGCACCTGCGGCAGGAGTTTAACCTGGAGTCAATCCCGGTCGATGAGCAGACCGACCGCGAGCGGCTGGATACCGGCAACGTACAGAATCCGGAGCAATTGCTGCAATATACCGAACTGTATCAGCGCATTGAAGAGACCGTACGCCTGTTGCCGCCGCAATGCCAGCGGGTGTTTGTCATGAGTCGGTTCGAAGGAAAAAAACACCGCGAAATTGCGGAGGAACTTCAGATTTCGCCTAAAACCATTGAAGCGCACCTGAGCCGGGCACTGTCGCAACTGCGGCAAACCCTGCGCATGGGCCTTTTCTGCGGCCTGTTGCTGTTGGGACAGCTACCGGAGTCGCCTGTTTCGTCTGTATCCTCACTAACCACTCTTGCGGAATGAATAAGGTCACGATGAAGGAAACGTTGTTTGAGCATTTCAGCGGGCGCGCAACCCCCCTTACAACGGACAATGATTGCGGAATGGTTACAGCAGCCCGCTAATCAACTGACATACATGACGTGGCTCGACGAATGGGAGCGGCAACACCTGCAATACCTGGCCGACGAAGACACTGCCTTTGCGCAGCTGTCGGCACGGATTAAGGATCTGGAACAGCAGAGCGCTACGGCAGAAACACCACCCGTGCCGATCATCCGGCGGCTGGGCTTTTTCGGTCCGTCGCGCTGGTTAATAGCGGCTTCTGTCACGCTGATGCTGGGAGCCGGGGCATATCTGATGCGTAATCAACTGCTGTTTAAAGAAATCGAAACGGCCTACGGGGAGACCCGCCGGTTTACACTGCCCGATGGCTCTGAAGTAACCCTGAATGCGCACTCAAGCCTGCGCCTGCCACGGTTCGGCTTCGGCGACAAGTCGAGAACGGTGTGGCTGACGGGCGAAGCAGCCTTTACTGTCCGGCATACGGCTACTAACCAGCGCTTTATCGTGCATACCAACCGCGGGCTGGATGTGGAGGTGCTGGGGACTGAATTTAACGTCTATGACCGGCCGGGCGGCACGAAAGTGGTCTTAAGTAAAGGGGCCATTCAGCTCAGCTACCGGAATGCGGCTAAAACGGTACACCAACTGCGGCTGAAGCCGGGCGACGCCGTGAGCCTCAATACAGCGGGTAAACTGGAGCAGAGCCGGTTGCCTGAACCGGCCGTCAGCACGGCGTGGCGGGAACACCGGTTTGTCTTCAAAAGTACATCTGTCAGCGAGATTGCTGAGCTGCTGCGGGATAACTACAACCTGGAAGTGGTGCTGAAAAATCCGGACCTGGCCAGCCGGACAGTTTCGGGGTCGTTCCAGGCCGATGATGCCGATGAGTTTCTGCAGGTGGTGGCGGAACTGCTCGAAATCAACTACAGGCAAAAAGAAAATACCGTCACTTTTTTCGAATAACTAACTGACTTACTTACCCTTTCCGAATAACTTACTTATGCGTTCACATGTACTTTCATCTGGACTGCCTGTGCTTCTTGTAGGCATACTGCTCAGTGGTCCGCAACCCGCCAGCGGCCAGATTATGGCCATGGCCCGGCAACAGTCGCGTACGGCGGGTGGCGCGCCCACCGTCGCGGCGCACCGGCTCGCCGACGCCCTGAATGAGCTCAAGAGCCGCTATCGGGCCGACATCCTGTTTGAAGACCGTACGGTGGCGAACCTCACAGTGGCTGCCGATGCCCTGGCCGGTACTACGTCGCTGGAGGGCGCTCTGGGCCGCCTGCTGAAGCCGTTTAATCTGCGGTACAAACAGGTGAAGCCCGGTACGTGGGTTGTATTGGCGCGTAAATCGTCGGCTTCGGCTAACGAGGCCCGATTTCCCGTACCGGCTGAATCCGGTTCCGGCCCGATGGAAGCCGGCGCACCCGTCAACGAAAACACAACCACCGGCTTAATCGCTGCGGCTGCCGAACGTCCGGCCGATATAACCGTAACCGGAACGGTAACGGGTGCCGATAACAACGCTCCGTTGCCGGGCGTGAGTGTTATCGTAAAAGGCACGAGCCGCGGGACCACTACCGATGCGCAGGGACGCTATTCGCTGCGTATTCCCGAACCGGCCGGTTCAGTGGTACTGGTATTCTCATACGTCGGCTATCTGGCGCAGGAGGTTCCCCTCAGCAAGCGTTCGGAGCTGAACGTGCAGCTGAAAGAAGATAACCAGTCGCTGAATGAGGTGGTCGTTGTCGGCTACGGTACCGTACGGAAAAGCGACCTGACCGGTTCGGTTACCTCGCTGAAAGCGCAGGAGACCTGACACGGGGTGCCAACGTAAACCTCCAGCAAACGCTGGCAGGCCGCTCACCGGGGGTTCAGATTTACCAGAAAAGCGGAGAGCCGGGATCGGCCATGAGCGTGCAGATCCGCGGGATTACCTCGATTACGGGCAATAACGACCCGTTGTATGTGGTCGACGGGTTACCGGTAAATGATGCGGCAGCCATCGGGTCGGCCAGTGCGGGCGGGACAACCAGTAACCCTAACAACCGGACACCGCTGAATAGCCTGAACCCGGCGGACATTGAGTCGATTGAAATCCTGAAAGACGCTTCGGCAACGGCCATTTACGGCTCGCGGGGTGCCAACGGGGTGGTGCTGATCACGACCAAAAAAGGCAAGGACGGAAAGCTGAAAGTAGAATACAACGGTTCGTACGGAGTACAGAAAGTGGCGCACACACAGCGCTTTATGACCGGTACTGAATACACCGATGTCATCAATTCGATCATTGATCTGGGTAAGCTGACGACGCCGAAAGTAACCGGTACCAACAGCAACACCGACTGGCAGAGCCTGCTGCTGCGCGATGCCCCGATTCAGACCCACGATCTGTCGTTCAGCGGGGCGGGGGCTAATACAAAATACTTCATATCGGCTGGTTATTATGACCAGGCCGGTATCATGCTGAACTCATCGACGCGGCGGTATAATGCCCGGGTGAACCTCGAAAACGGCATTGCGCAGAAGTACAACGTCGGGATCAGCCTCGCCACGGCCTACACCCGTGATAACTACAATGCTACCGGTGTCGGCCTGAACGATAACGCCAGTGCCCTGTACATGGCGCAGAATTACGACCCGACCGTACCGGCCTATAATCCTGACGGTACGTACTACCGCTCCTCGCTGATGGCACCGATGGACAGCCCGCTGGCCGTTATCAACGGGCAGTATGGGATGGGGGATACCTACCGGACATTCGGCAACATGTATGCCGAGTATTTCCTGATGCCGTCGCTGTCAGCGAAAGTACGGGTCGGGGTTGACCTGAACGACAACCAGCGTTATTTCTGGATTGACCCGACAACGCTGACCGGATTGTCCTACAATGGCTATGCAGACGTCCGGGACGGGAAACGTGGCTACTACCTGACCGAGGGTACGCTGAACTATAACAAGGAGTTTAAAAACCACCGCATTACGGCGGTGGCCGGTGCAACCTACGAGCGGTATACATCCAGCAGCCTGATTGCCAACTCACGGTCGTTCTCCCTGCCCGATCTGACCTTCAACGCTCTGGGTACCGGCGATAACACGCTGAACGGTGTCGGCAGCGGCCGTCAGGAAAACAAACTGGTTTCGTTTCTGGGTCGGGTCAACTACTCGCTGATGAGCAAATACCTCCTGACGCTTTCGGTGCGGGCGGATGGTTCGGCGCGTTTCGGCCCCAACAAGCGCTTCGGCTATTTCCCGTCGGCGGCGTTTGCATGGCGGGCCATTGAAGAAAACTTCCTGAAAAACATTAACGGCCTGAGCGACCTGAAATTCCGCGCCAGCTACGGAGCTACCGGTAACCAGCCGACGATCAACTACCTCTATTTCTCGACGTTCTCGGCGGGCCGGAATGCGGTCTTCAACGGCAACCGGGTCAGCTCGCTGCAACCGTCGCGCAGCGCCAACCCCGATCTGCAGTGGGAATCGGCAGTACAGGCCGACATCGGGTTTGACTTCGGCTTCTTCAATAACCGCCTGACAGGCAGCATTGATTACTACAACCGGAAAACCTCGAAACTGCTCTACGACATTCCGCAGCCGGTCAGTACCGGTTTCGGTAGCCGGATTGAGAACGTGGGTAGTATGCGCAACACCGGTCTCGAAATTGCCCTCAAAGGGGTAGCCGTTGACCGGAAAGACTTCCGGATCGATGCCGGTTTTAACATCACTACGCTGAAAAACCGTGTGTTAAGCTTGGGTAAGGTATCGCAGTTTATCGGATCGGGACCGGGCAGTATCGGGCAGGTCAGTATCCTGAAACCGGGTGAATCAATCGGATCATTTTACGGCTATCTGGTTGACGGCGTGTGGCAAACCGGTGATGATTTTGGTCAGGCGCAGTCGGGTGTCCGGCCGGGCGACCTGAAGTACCGCGATCTGGACGGCAACAAGGTAATTAACGCCAGTGACCGGGTCATCCTGGGTAAATCACTGCCGGATTTCTACTATGGCTTCAACACCAGCGTATCGTACAAAACCCTGATTCTGGATATTTTCTTCGAAGGATCACAGGGAGCTAAGATGCTGAACAGCAGCCTGGTCGATGCCTACTACCCGGTTGACTACCGCCGGAATAAACTGGCCGTGCCTTACCTGAACCGCTGGACACCGACCAACCCGACCAACGACTATCCGTCGTTCCTGCCGAACGACGTGCAGGGGCAGCGGCAGGTGACCAACAAGACGGTTGAAGACGCCTCGTATCTGCGGGTGCAGGCCATACGGTTGTCCTACAAGCTGCCATTGCCGAAAAACCGGTACGTCAACGGTGCCTCGGTATTCGTGAACGGCCAGAACCTGTACAATTTCACGAAGTACAGCGGTTCGGACCCGGCGGCGAACGCGCTCGGGGATAACATTCTGCGGATAGATTATAACACGTATCCGCTGACCCGGACCTTTACGGCAGGACTGAATCTGCAATTCTAAGCAAATCCGTAACGCACAACATCCGACATGAAAAAGGCATACAATTATATAGCGTCTCTGGCACTGGTTTTCGCGCTGACATCCTGCGAAAAAGCGCTTGAAGTATCCCCCCGCTCCGAATTTTCGCCGGGCAACGTCCTTACTACCGAGAGCGGAATCAAGGCCTTGCTGTTTTCGTCCTATGCCCAGGCCCAGACACAAACCAACTCACGGTATGTGATTAATGATTCTGAGGTGTCAACCGACATGGGTTTCAATACGGGCGGTGCCGAAAACGGGCAGCTGATCCAGATTATTAACTTTACGTGGGACCCGACGCTTGGTACGTTTAACGACGACATGTGGGCACCCAACTACCGGACCATCCGCGATGCCAACGGGGTTATTGAAAACATTGATAACGTAACGGCGGCCGATGCAGTGAAAAAGCTCTATAAGGCTGAGGCCCGCGTGCTGCGTGCCCATGCCTATGCGCTGCTATACAGTTTTTTCGGGCCGGTACCGCTCCGGATATCTACCGCACAGCCGGCCGAACTGGCCCGGGCGAGCGATGCCGACATGCTGGCCTTTATCGAAAAGGAAATTACGGAATCGCTGCCTGACCTGCCTGACCCGGGCAAGGAAGAAGCTTATGGCCGGCTTAACAAAGGCGTTGCCAACAGCATGCTCGCCAAGTTTTTCCTGAACACCAAACAGTGGCAGAAAGCCGCCAATTCGGCCAAAGCTGTAATGGATTTCAATTACTATGCTTTTGAATCCTGATTTTGTGGGTATGTTCCGGATCGAAAATGAAGGAGCGACCAACAAGGAGATGATTCTGGTGTTGCAGTGCCGTCCGGAAGATCCGTTCGGCAACTGGTATCAGGCCGGTGCCCTGCCGCCTGCCTACAAAAGCAGCCCGCAGTTCCCGAACTTTACGTATAAGTCGACCATGTCGAACTTTGCCACGCAATACCGGTTGCGGACGGCTTTTACGAGCAGCTTTGCAGCGGCCGACAAGCGGTTGCAGCTGATCTGTACGAGCTACGTAAACAGCAGCAACCAGACCATCGACCTGTCGACGGGCGACAACGCACGCAGCTTTAAATACTGGGATAACAACACCGTCGGCAATAACAGCGGCAATGACGTGCCGGTATACCGTTATGCCGACATTCTGCTGGCCCGTGCTGAGGCTCTGAACGAGCTGAACGGCCCGACGGCTGAGGCCGTTGCGCTCATCAACCAGGTACGTACGCGGGCGGGCATTCCGAACCTCTCTGCGGCCGATGCGGCTACCAAAGAAACGTTCCGGACGGCCATTTTCCGGGAACGTGGCTGGGAGTTTGTGTCGGAAGGCAAGCGGCGCGAAGACCTGATTCGTCAGGGAACGTTTATTGCTCTGGCTCAGGCGCGGGGCGTCACCAACGCTAAGCCCGAGCGGGTCCTGTTCCCGATTCCGCAGGTCGAAATCGACGCCAACAAGCTGTGCGTTCAGAATCCGGGATATTAAGGGGATAACTAATGGATATTGATTAAACATGCAAAAGACCATTTTAGCCGCCATTGTCCTGATACTGACTGTATCAGGCCTACGTGCCCAACCGCGGTGGACTACAGAACAGGCGAATGCCTGGTATAAGAAACAGGGCTGGATCCGCGGCTGTAATTTTCAGCCGAGTACGGCCATCAACCAGCTGGAAATGTTCCAGGCGGCAACGTTTGATCCGCAAACGATTGACCGCGAACTGGGCTGGGCGCAGGACCTGGGCTTCAACGCCATGCGGGTATACCTGCACCACGTGGCCTGGACATCGGACCGCGACGGCTTCAAAAAACGGCTGGACGAGTACCTCCGGATTTCGGACAGACATGGCATCAAAACCATTCTGGTGTTTTTTGATGATTGCTGGAATGAAACGTATCAGCCCGGCAAACAGCCCGATCCGAAACCGGGTATTCACAACAGTGGCTGGGTGCGTGATCCGGGCGCGATGCTCGACAGTCACCCCGACAGCCTTCCGATGCTGGAACGGTATGTGAAGGATGTGATGACAACCTTCAAAAACGATGACCGCATTCTGCTATGGGACCTGTACAACGAGCCGGGTAATAACGGCCGGTTGACTAAAAGCCTGCCGCTGCTGAAAGCTGTTTTTACGTGGGGAAAAGCCGTGAATCCATCGCAGCCGATCAGTGCCGGTTTGTGGAGCTGGGGGCCTAAATTTGATGAACTCAACACCTTTCAGCGGGAAAATTCCGACATTGTGACCTACCATCACTACGGCTACAGCGACAAGCACCGCCAAATCATCAGCCAGCTCCGGAAGCAAAACCGCCCGCTGATCTGTACTGAATACATGGCGCGCCGGAACGGCAGTTTGTTTCAGACCATAATGCCGATGTTGAAGGAAGAAAACATCGGGGCAATTAACTGGGGATTTGTGGCCGGTAAAACAAATACGATCTTTGCCTGGGGAACTCCGATACCGGATGGCAAGGAGCCGGATCTGTGGTTCCACGATATTCTGCGCAAGGATGGTACGCCGTTCAGTCAGGATGAGATCAAAATAATCAAAACATTAACCGGAAAACAGTTAGTATCATGAAGAAACGGGGCATCGTAGTATCGCTTGCCATGGCATCAGCCGCCGCCATTGTGGTTTGTACGGGCTTTGACAAAAAAGAAAGAGGACGCACCCGCTGCTGCACCGCGCCCCAACATTATTGTGGTGCTGGCCGATGACCTCGGATTTTCGGATCTGGGCTGTTACGGGAGCGAAATCAAGACCCCGAACCTTGATTATCTGGCCGCTAACGGGCTCCGATACCGGCAGTTTTATAACACCTCGCGGTGCTGCCCGACCCGCGCCAGTCTGCTGACAGGCTTGTATAACCACCAGGCAGGCATCGGTAAAATGACCGATAACGAAGCCGAACCGGGCTATCGCGGCCGTTTGACCGATAATACGGTAACGCTGGCTGAAGTGCTGAAGTCGGCAGGTTACCAGACCGGGATGACCGGTAAGTGGCACGTGTCGAACACCATTGTCCAGAAAAACGCACAGGATCAGCTCGACTGGCTCAACCACAAAAAAGAGTTCGGTGATTTCTCGCCCGTTGAGCAGTATCCGACCAGCCGTGGTTTCGACCGCTATTTCGGCAATATATGGGGTGTTGTCGATTTCTTTGACCCGTTCAGCCTCGTAAGCGGAACAAAGCCGGTGTCGAAGGTGCCGAAAAACTACTACCATACGGATGCGATCAGTGATACAACGGTGGCGTATATCAAGTCATTTGCGAAATCGAAATCGCCGTTTTTCCTGTATGTAGCGCATACAGCCCCGCACTGGCCCCTGATGGCGTTGCCGGAAGATATTGAGAAATATAAGGATACGTATAAAGGCGGCTGGGATGCGATCCGGAAAGCCCGTTACGACCGGATGGTGAACATGGGGCTGATTGACCCGAAAACCACGAAGCTGTCAGCGCGTTTTAAAAGCGATCTGAGCTGGGAGGCCAACCCGGACAAGGAATGGGATGCCCGGGCGATGGCAGTCCATGCGGCCATGATCGACCGGATGGACCAGGGCATTGGCCGTATGATTCAGACCCTGCGCGAGACCGGTCAGCTGGAGAACACCCTGATTGTCTTTTTGTCGGATAACGGAGCCAGCCCGGAAAACTGCGCGGCCTATGGCCCCGGCTTCGACCGGCCAAACCAGACCCGCGACGGTCGCCCGATTTCGTATGACCTGAAAAAACAGGTAATGCCCGGCCCGCAGACCTCGTTTGCCTCGATTGGGCAGCGCTGGGCAAACGTGGCCAACACGCCTTACCAATACTGGAAAGCCGAGTCGACCGAAGGGGGGATACATACGCCGATGATCGCGTACTGGCCAAAGGGCATCAAGGCGAAAAAAGGCAGTTTCAGCGATCAGGTTGGCCACGTGATGGACTTTATGAGCACCTTTGTGGAGCTGGCTGGTGCTACGTATCCGGAAACATACCGCGGCCATGACATCACACCATCGACGGGCGAGAGTCTTACACCGTCGTTTGCCGGCCGGCCGGCGGTGGGGCATGCGCGGCTGTACAACGAGCACTTCGGGGCCAGATATGCCCGGTATGGCGACTGGAAGATTGTTTCGTCGCCCCGCGATACCACTTGGCAGCTCTTCAACCTTGTCAATGACCGTACCGAAACGACTGATGTGGCGGCTCAATACCCCGACAGAGTGAAGGAGCTCGACCACGCATGGCGTCAGTGGGCGGCTTCGCACAAGGTATTCCCGAAACCCGCACCGAAGCGGTAAAAGAGTCTACCTTCCAGGAAGTTTTTAACTCCCCGAGGGTTTTGAACCCTCGGGGAGTTTGGTTCACTCCTCCGCCAAACCCGTTGACCGGTGCTGGCGGGCGTAGTCGGACGGGGAGAGGGAGAAGATTTTCTGGAACGACTTCCGGAAATACTTGATGTCTTCGATCCCGACCTGATAGGCTACTTCGGAGACGCGGAGAGTGCTGGTCGCCAGTAGCCGGGCCGCCCGCTTCATCCGTACATCCCGGATAAACTCGACGACCGTCTGGCCCGTAATACTCTTCAGCCGCCGGTAGAATACCGACTGACTCATGCCCATCTCCTGCACCAGCAGCTGCACGTTAAATTCCGGATTCTGTAATTCGGTCTCCACAATTTTCATGGCCTGTTCCAGAAATGCTTTGTCTGCGTCGGGAATGACCACATCGGCAGGCTCAAGCAAAATCCGGCGCTGGTAGTACTCGCGGAGTTTGTACCGGTTCCGCAGGATAGTCATTACCTTCGCGTGGAGCAGGCGGGGGTTAAACGGTTTGGCCACGTAGTCGTCGGCACCCGTTTCCAGCCCTTCCAGTTCGTGCATAGCCGCCGCCCGCGCCGTTAGCAAGACCACCGGAATATGCATGGTTTTCGGGTGCTGCTTGATGCGTTTGCACAGCTCCAGTCCGTCGCTGTAGGGCATCATAATGTCGCTGATAACCAGATCAGGCTGGCTGTTCAGCGCTTTCTGCCATCCTTCCAGTCCGTCGGCGGCGGTAATTACCTCAACGTCGGCCGCAAAGAGCTGTTGCAGGTAGTGACGGACCTCATCGTTATCCTCGACCAGCAGAATGCGCAGCGATTGCATCGGGAAGGTTTCCGGTTCCGGTATGACGGCATCTTCCGTCGCTTCCGTTGTGTCCGGCAGGGTAAACAGATCCTCAGGTTGCCCGGCCTCCTGTACATCGGCAGGTGAAAAATGGCTGTGCCCGAACGGAAGCCGTATGGTAAAGGTGGTGCCCTGCTGCACGCTGCTTTCTACTGTAATCTCTCCGGCATGATACCCGACAAACTGCCTGACCAGTGACAGGCCGATACCGCTGCCGGTCATGCGCAGGGTCCGGGTATGGGAGGCCTGGTAGTACGGATCGAAAATCCTGTCCAGTTCCTCCGTAGCCATGCCGACGCCCCAGTCCCGGACTTTTATTTCCAGAAAATTAGTGATCAGCTTTCCGGCTTCGCGCTCTGCCTCCTGTTCCGGATTTCCGGTTACCGCCGCCGACAGCCGGATTTTTCCCCCGTCCGGTGTGTACTTGAGGGCGTTCGACAACAGGTTCGTCAGTACAATTTCGAGTTTGCTGCGGTCAAAATAAAGGAGTACCGGTTCAGGCGGAAGCGCCATGCTGTAGTCCAGTGCGTGTTCTTCCGCTTTCAGCCGGAAAATAAGGAAGATTTCTGTCAGAAACTCAATGACATTTCCCCGGCTGACCCGTAGCGAAACATGGCCGCTTTCAACCTTGCGGAAGTCGAGCAGCTGATTTACCAGATCGAACAGTTTACGGGTTTGCTGATGCATCAGCACAATGCGGTCTTTGTAGCCCGTCAACGGGTGCTGACTGGTGGCCAGTTCTTCCATCGGCCCCAGAATCAGGGTCAACGGTGTCCGCAACTCGTGCGAAACGTTCGTGAAGAACTCCATTTTAAGATCAGTCAGTTCTTTCTCCTTATCGTTTTTAAACTGTTCAAATGCAAGCTTATTTTTGAGCTCCCGCTGCGTACCGGTTACCCGCCGGTAAACCAGCAGGGCGGCTGTTCCGGCAAGCAGGTAGAGCAGGTATGCCCACCACGTACGCCACCAGGGCGGCATAATCCTGAACTGCATCATGGCCGGCTTAACTGACCAGACCCCGTCGCCGTTGCTTGCTTTAACCAGAAATGTATACGCACCCGGCGGGAGGTTGGCAAAGTTAGCCGACCGTTGTCCGGGGGCGGGCTGCACCCAGCCTTTGTTGTAGCCAACGAGCTGATACGCATATTGATGTTTAGTCGGGTTCAGGTAGTTCAGCGCTACAAACTCTACGGAAAAATCGTTTTCACCGGCATCAATCGTTACGGTCGGTGAGCCGGCAAATGGTCGGGGAACGACCACATCACCGTCCAGCGTATCGCCGGCGCCAATCGCCTGATTCATGATGCGCAGGCCGGTAATCTGCACCAGCGGCGGGGTAGGGGCCGTTTGCAGGGCGCGGGGCTGAAACCACGAAATGCCGTTTGTGCCGCCGAAAAACAGCATACCGTCGCTGGCCTTTGCGGCGGCACCGACCTTAAAGGCGTTGCTTTGCAGCCCGTCGGTCACATCGAAATGCCGCAGGGCTTTGGTCGCCGGTGTAAAGCGGAACAGACCGGCCCCGCCGACCCAAAGATTGCCATCGGCATCAGTCAGCAGGCTTTCCACGTCAGTTTCCGGCAGCCATCGCTGAAAGCGTTCGATAACCTCCTGTCCGGCCGGCCGTCGGCGGAGCCGGTGAAGTCCTCCGCCGATGGTACCGATCCACAAATCACCCTGTTGGTCCTTGAGCAACGGCCAGGCATAATTGGTGGCCAGACTGTTCGTATCGTTGGGAATATAGCCGAATTGTTTCAGTAAACGTATAGAGTCTGCCGTTACCGTTGTTTTCAGTACGCCCGCGTCGCGGGTGCTGATCCATAACCTATCCTGTTGTGGTTCGTAAAGCAGACTGGTAATCTGGCGGGTTTTCAGTACGTTTTCTGCCGAACTGAGGTAGACGCCTTGCCGGGTGTAGCGATGCAGGCCGGCATTAAACGAGGCGATCCAGATCGTACCGAACCGGTCTTCGGTAATGTCTTCAATGCTAAGGTCATACCATTTGGGCCCGTGCGCATTGTCCTGAATCCGTTCCGGCTGATTATTCCGGAAACGATACAGGCCGTTATACCGGGTACCGATCCACAGCGTACCGTCTGAGGCGATAAACAAGGCCGACACATCAACGCCGTTTACGTCGCCCGATAGCACCCGGCTCAGGTAGTTGCGGTATGTTTTCCGGACCGGATCATAGGCCGCCAGCCCGTTACGGGTGCCGATCCAAAGCAGATTATGGCGTTTATCTTCGCAAACCGCGTTGATGTAGTTGTTAGCCGGCGAAGTCTGACCCAGCAACTCACGTCGTAATAACCCGAATGGCTGAGCCTGTAAGCGTACCTGATTCAGGCCGCCCGCCGACGTCGCCAGCCAAAGATTATGAAACCGGTCTTCGAGAATATCGTGTACGCGTACGGAATTGATGCTGAACGGGTCAGTATCCTGGGGCAGGAACGTCTGGATGTTGGTTTCGGCCACGGGCATTGTCTGACCCGTGCGCAACCCTGCCTCAACGAGCAGCAACCCGTAGTTGGTGCTGATCCAGAGCCGGTCGGCGGAGTCGAGGTACAGACTTTCCAGCCCGGCAAAGGTGCGCTGAAACGGACGCATAATCAGGTTGGTAGCGGCTTTCAGCATATCCGCACCCGCCCAGAGTACCTGATTGTCGGTACCAATCCACAGATCGCCGTGACGGTCAGTGTGCATGGCCCGGATAGTGGTCCGGCTCAGTTGCGGAATCTGTGTGGCATATTGCGGCAACCGGCGGGCGTTGCCATTAACGACCCATAGGCCGGTACCGAACGTCCCGATCCAGATACGGCCCTGCCGGTCGGTGGTCATCCGGTTCACAGCCGGTTCGTAAGGAGCGGGCTTGCTCAGGTGAACGGTCTGCCAGCCGGTTAGTCTGCCGGTTTTGTCAAAGGTGAGCACCTGCGCGCCATAACGCCATGTGCTTACCCAGAGGCGGCCGGTCCGGTCGTGGGTAATGGCATTGACGTTGGATTCGCTCAGCAGGGCAAGCTGTTCCGGAAAGGCTTCTGCCCCCGCCCGTGCGGCTATGCTGACAAACCGATCCTTCGCGGCATCATACCAGAACAGCCCCGACCGTTCCGCCCCAACCCAGAGTTCACCTGTGTTGCTCACATACAGGCTGCGGATGCGGTTGGCCGACATGCCCGTTTTCGGATTAATCGGCAGATTGTATTTTTTTAAGCTATAGCCGTCATAGCGGTCAATGCCTTTATTGGTACCGATCCAGGTAAACCCTTGCTGGTCCTGGGCTACGGCCATCGCATCACTGTGTGATAATCCTTCGTTGACCGTAATATGCTTAAACCTGAACCGGTTGGATACATCCTGTGCAGACAGGCCGGTTCGGGTCAGAATAACGATGAGCAGGGAAAAACGAAAAACAATAGTCCACTTCATATCAGACTACTAATTTACCCCCTTTTTTTGACCGATTCCAACCCTATTGTTTATCAAAAGCGCCGTAGCTTTGCACTATTCGTATACTCTTATGACTTTTCGATTACTAAAAACGTCGCTAGCGACAGGGGCACTGGCCGGTGCCGTGGCCTTAACGTCTGGCTGGAGGGCCGTGACGCCTGATGCCTTACCGGTGAAAAACACGGCAGCTGACACAACTGACCGTCCCGATGAGAACCGGTTTACCAAAGTATTATTATCGAACGACTTAAACGAGCCGATGGAGCTGGCCGTTGCGCCGGACGGTTATGTATTTTTCGTCGAACGGGCCGGTAAGTTTTATATGTATGATCCGGTACAGAAAAAGACCCGTCTGCTGTACGATTTTCCGGTCAAAGCCGTCGATAAGTACCTGAACGGGTTGCTCGGCATGACCATTGATCCGAACTACAGCACCAACCGGTTTCTGTACTTTTTTTATACCATTCAGGATGGCGGACAAACAAAACAACGGATTGCCCGCTTCCGGATGAATGCCGATAATACGCTGGATGTCGCGTCGGAGAAGCCGGTCATTGAGTTTCCGATTGATCTGGAAGTGAGTGCTCACACGGGTGGCTCTATGGCCTGGGATGCCCGCGGAAACCTGTTTATTTCGACGGGCGACAATACCGTGCCGTTTGAATCAAGCGGCTTTGCCCCGATTGATAGCCGCGAAGGCCGTCTGACGTTCGATGCGCAGCGGTCGGCCGGTAACGCGAATGATTTACGGGGTAAAATTCTGCGGATTCACGTCGAGGCCGATGGCAGTTACACCATTCCGGAAGGGAACCTGTTCCCGAAAGGAACGGCCGGTACACGGCCCGAAATCTACGTCATGGGCTGCCGGAACCCGTACCGGATATCGGTTGATCCGGCGACCGGCTATGTGTATTGGGGTGAGATCGGCCCTGATTCAGGGACTGACGGCAAGCAGGGCCCGCGCGGGTACGATGAGTTTAACCAGGCAAAGAAAGCGGGTAACTACGGCTGGCCGTATTTCGTAGGCGACAGCAAACCGTACCATGCCTACGACTTTGCGACCAAACAGGTTGGTGAGCTGTTCGATGCCGCTGCGCCCGTAAACCGGTCGCCGTTTAATACCGGTACGAACAACCTGCCACCGGCGCAGAAAGCCATGATCTGGTATCCCTACAACAAATCAGACGAATTTCCGCAGCTGGGTGTGGGTGGCCGTTGTGCCATGGGCGGACCGGTATACCACTTCGATCCGGCGCTGAAATCGTCGGTGAAGCTGCCGGCTTACTACGACAAGGCGGTGTTTGTCTACGACTGGATGCGGAACTGGGTGTTTGCCGTCCGGCTGGATGCGCAGCAGAACTATCAGTCGATGGAGCCGTTTATGCCCGCTTCCGGTGATTTCCGCCGGCCGGTTGATCTGGAAGTCGGACCGGACGGGGCCTTTTATATGCTGGAATATGGCTCGGTCTACGGAATTGATAATGAAGATGCGCGGCTGGTCCGGATTGAGTTCAATGCCGGTAACCGGGCACCGGTAGCCAAAATTACAGCAAAGGATACCATCGGGCTGGCGCCGTTTCAGGTGGCCTTCGACGGAAGCGGGAGCCGCGACTTCGACAAAGGCGATCAGCTGACGTATGCCTGGCAGTTTGAGGGGGGCAAAGTGGCTTCGGCCGAAGCGAAGCCGACGTATACCTTTAAGAAAAACGGCATTTACAAGGTGCTTTTGAAAGTGAGCGATCCGCACGGTAAATCAGACACCGATACGCTGACCATCCGCGTGGGCAACACCATGCCGGAAGTGGCCATTCAGGTTGCCGATAACAGTACATTCTTTACGCCGGCACAGATGCCGTTGTCATATACGGTATCTGTCAAAGACCGTGAAGACAAGGTGATTGATCCGAAGCGGGTCAAAGTGGTGATGAACTACATTCCGAAGGTAGGTAATGAACCGATTGTAGGGCACCAGCAATTGACGGGCGGTTTCAGCCTGGGCAAGTCCCTGATTGCGGGGTCTGATTGCAAGGCGTGTCACCAGATTGCGGCCAAATCCGTAGGGCCGGCCTTTGTCGAGGTGGCCAAAAAATACCGCGACGACAAAACCGCCACGGCCAAACTGGCCAATAAAATCATCGTGGGCGGTGGCGGCGTCTGGGGCGAACACGCTATGAGCGCACACCCGCAGCTCTCCCGCGAAGAAGCGACCGAGATGGTAAAATACGTGCTGTCGCTGGCCGATCAGCCGGTCGAAAACCGGATTGCTCCGAAAGGGACCCTGGCCTTGAAAGAGCATGTCGGTAAGGAACAGCGTGGCCGCTATGTACTGAGCGCGACCTACACCGACAAGGGTACCGTGTATCCGCTGACCCGCACCGATGCGTTGATTTTACGCCCGAACCGTGTGTCGGGCAGTGAGGCTGATGGTCTTCACAACCTTGACCGGCAGGGGAAACGCCTGGGCAACATTCACCATGAGTCGTATTTCGTCCTGAAAAACATTGATCTCAAAGGCATCGACGAACTCACGTACCGCTATTCGTCGCAGAACCGCGACGCGACGCTGAACGTGCATCTCGATTCGCCGGCCGGACCGGTCATCAGCTCGTTTGCGTACACCGCAACCGGTGGCTGGGACAAGTATGTGGAGGCGAGTGCTTCGGTGCAGGCACCGGCCGGTCGCCATGACCTGTATTTTGTCTTCGACAAGCCACAGACGCCCAACCAGCACCTGTGCTCGCTCGAATGGATTGATTTTCACCGCAAGGGTGCCGGCACGGTATCAGCCGTAAAGACAGGAAGTAAGTAAGTTGTCTGCCACAAAGTCGCAAAGGACAGAAGGTGCACAAAGTTTAGCTTCTTTATTCGTAAATACTGATCTTCGTGCTCCTTCATTACTTTGTGCCTTTGTGGCCAAACCAAAACTCTGACAAACGAATGAAAACTACCGCGTTCTTTTCCGGCTTACTGGCATTAGGTATGGGAGCCGCGTTACTCACCGGCGCATCGGCCCCGCAGAAAAAAGATAATTGGATACAGCTCTTTAACGGCAAAGACCTGAAAGACTGGTCGGTTAAGATTACGGGCCACCCGCTAAACGACAACTTCGGCAACACCTTCCGCGTGGAAGACGGCAAAATGGTGGTGCGGTACGACCAGTATAAGGCTTTTGACGAACAGTATGGCCATATTTTTTACAACAAACCGTTTTCGGCCTACCTGCTGGTGGTCGAGTACCGGTTTGTGGGCGATCAGGTAAAAGGTGGTCCGGGCTGGGCTGTCCGTAACAGCGGGGCGATGTTGCAGGGGCAGGACCCGAAAACAATGGGCTTGAAGCAGGATTTTCCGATTTCGCTGGAAATGCAGTTTCTCGGCGGCGACGGCACCCACGAGCGGCACACGGCAAACCTGTGCACGCCGGGGACCAATGTATTCCTGAACGACAAGCTGTTTACGCCTCACTGCGTGGATTCGCGCTCGAAAACGTACCACGGCGACCGGTGGGTACATGCCGAGGCGCTGGTGCTGGGCGACTCGCTGATCAAACATATTGTTGAAGGGGATACGGTCCTGACCTATACCAAACCACAGATTGGCGGCGGTAATGTCAGCGAACACGATCCGGCGCAGAAAAAAGACGGGCAGCTAATTAAGAGTGGTTATCTCTCATTACAAAGCGAGAGCCATCCGGTTGAGTTCCGGAAGGTTGCAGTCTTTGACCTGGCTCCTTACATGAAAAACAAGAAACAGCTACAGGCAAAAATCAGGGAGTTGCAGGCCCGGAAAACGCCGTAAACGTTGAACGCTATACATAAAAACAGCCGGATACCTGCTTCAGGTATCCGGCTGTTTTTATGTGCTGTGTTGATTGTCAGTAATGAAGAGCGTTAATTCAGGAGGATACTTTCGCCGAGCACCCAGATTTCATCCCGGTTATGGATGTAAAAGTATCCTTCTTCCTGTTCTTCCTCCTCAATGGTAAAGGCCAGCTTTGGATAGGGTGAATTCGCGGACTTCCAGCCGGTAAATTCGAATAACCAGCGGGCGACGCTCTCCGAAACGGCAATGCCTTCGTGAGCCAGTATCATGGGTTCGTTATTTTCGTACCCAAGGATGAAATACATCTTGACCATTTTATCCGGCTTTTTATGTGTACATGAGGCTATTCTGTTGCTTAAGGTAAATGTTTTCTATCTAAATCAGATTAAATTCTGATAAAAAATTACTGAGTGCCGGAAAAATTAATTCCGGAAGATCAAAAAGATTACTGCCTGACAACCTTGACGGTTTTACGGCGTGAACCAGATGTTATTTTGATGAGATAGAAACCAGTGACATTCCCTAACTGAACGCGGATCGGCTGTCCGGCGGCAGCATAACCGGCAGTCTGCTGATGAACGCGTTTGCCCTGTAGATCAGTAACATCGATGGTGGCAGACGGGCCATCAATTTCGCGGATCACCAGATCAACGCTGCCCGAAAGGGTTGGGTTACCGAGAATGCTTACGTCCAGTTCCGGTGCCTGGTTAGTGGCCGGTTCGCGGCCGCTGACCGCACAGCCCGCTTTGGCATCCCACCGGTATTGTGTAAAATAGTAGGTGCCATCAGGATACTTCTGGCGGGCAATCAGCACAAAGGGATCAACTGTTGATGAAGGGTTCCGGATATCCTGAACGAGTGCCGGACTATCAATACGGCTCAGGCAGTTCGAGGTCCAGCCGGTAATACCTATGCTCATGAACTCAATCAGGGTGCCGTTGCCGGCGTTTGGCTTGAACCGGATTTCACCCGTCTGGCAGTTATATTCGGGAGCCAGCAGCGTCAGTTGCGGACCCTGACTGGCGACCGGTGTGTTACAGCCTGCCGGATTGGTAAGCGGTGGCGGTGTGGTTGTGCTGCAATTAACGGGACAGGTCAGGGTATAATTCCAGGTATAACTGACCAGAGCGGTAGGATTGCTTTCCTGACGGGCATACAGCGTAAATGGCTGCACATCGCAGAAGGGCTGCACCAGATAAGGCCCCGGCCTGCTTGTCCAGCCGGTAATGCCTACAGCCAGGTAGGATACCGGACTGCCATCGCCGCCGTAAGACTGGAAGGTGAATGCACCGGTTGCGCAATCGTACAGCGGTTGAATCAGGGTAAGCGGGCTGACAACCGAACAACTGTTAACGGTTGCAGAAACGATCTGCGAGGTGACCAGAGTACCCGACTGAACCGTGAGGGTATAAGTTTGCGGACCGGTTTGTTGCGCCAGCAGGGTCTGACTGAAGGCCGGTGATGTACTGGTACCTGATAAAGGCAAGGTGCCGTTTGTAAGCGTATAGGCATAGGAGCCGGACAGGCTACCCACGTTTGCCGAGAACGAAAGCGGCTGACCGGCACACACGGTAGCCGGCGAAACGGCCAGTCCCGTGACGACCGGAACCGTTGTTTCGACCGGAGCGGTGAGAATTGTACCAGTATTGCCGACAACTGCATAGACTCCGTTACCAAAACGAACAGCGCTGAGCGACTGGGTTGTGCCGCTGTTTTGTTTTGTCCAGGTAATGCCATCCGGTGACGTATAAATCAACCCATTGGAGCCTACAGTTACGAACGTATCATTGGCATAAATAACCGAATTAAGCAAGCCCTGATCATTCGGTGCCCGGCGGGTCCAGGTAATACCGTCCGGTGAGGTGTGTATGGCAGCGACAGGTTCACCGAGGCTGTTGCGAATGCTTCCGACGGCAACAAAAAGTCCGTTACCGAACGCAATATCATTAGGCGTTTCGACAAGGTTAACCGTTGACCAGGTCACTAAATCAGTTGACCGGGTCGAACTGAAGCCTACGGCAACATAGGCTCCGTTGCCATAGGCAATACCGGTAAATGTATAAAAGTTAACAGACGTGTTCAGGCGTTGCCAGTTATATCCATCCGTTGAGGTGGTAAGAATAGCATCAGTACCCAGTGCAAAGAACCGGTCATTGCGAAAGCGGATTTTATATCTTGCCTGCGGATTATTCCGGTTCTCCAGCCAGTTGAACCCATCGGTCGAACTGTATGCGTTGGTTGATGTGTTAAACACAAGCAGAAACGCACCCAGACCGTAATCAATGCCGGTCATTTGGTTACTGGTTGGAGGTGTTGTGCCTAATTGCCAGTTAAGCCCGTCAGTCGAAACCAGGTTGGCTCCCCGCCCTCCGACGGCGACAAAACGGCCGTTTCCATAAGCCAGATCAATAAGCGGGTTAGTCGTCCCCAGTGCACGCCGTGTCCAGGTTATACCGTCAGCCGAGGTTGTAATGGCTCCGGTCTCACCGACCGCCACATACAGATTATTGCCAAAGGCAACGCCATAAAGGGCTGTTGTGATGTTACTGGTGCGGGCCGTCCAGTCAATGCCATTAGGAGAGGTTCGTATCTGCCCTGAATTGCCAACTACCGTAAACAGGCCATTAGTATAGTTAACTGCCTGAAAAGCACCGTCAAGTCCGCTGCCGCTTCGTACAGTATAGCTGACTGCATCCGGGGAAGACAGAATACCTCCAAATGAACTAACGTTAATATACAGTCCGTTTCCATAGGCAAGACCGTTTGACGGAATTGCCGGAATAGTCTGTTTGGTCCAGGTAATGCCATCGGGTGAAGTCACAATTGTACCGGCAATATATGCTGCAACGAACTGATTATTGCCATAGATGATTTCACGGAGTTCTATTGTAACATCGCTGTTTCGGGCCGTCCAGGTCAGCCCGTCCGGTGAAGTCAGAATGGTGCCGGTTTCGCCGACGGCCACAAACAGATTTTGCGCATAGGTAACGTTGTACAACGTTTTGGTCGTACCGCTTGCCTGCGCCGTCCAACTGATACCATCTGTTGAACTGATAATAACACCGTTTTCGCCAACCGCCACGTAGCGCTGATTTCCGAAAGCAATGCCATATAACCATCTTTGGGTACCGCTAAGCTGCGGATCCCAGTTAATCCCGTCGGCTGAGCGCCGGATGGCTCCGTCGTTTCCGACGGCGACAAAGGCAGTTGTACCGTAGGTAACCGCATTAAGGGTAACGGCAGTCCGGTTAGACCACGTAATCTGTGCCTTGCCGGTATGAATTGTTAACAGGCTGATGAGCAGAAATAAAACAGCAGGGAGATTACCGGCAGAAAAATGTCCGTTTTTCGGAGCCGAAATACCTGCCGCAGTAAGGCGTAGAAATATATTCATGGCTGGAATCTGTAAAAGTTGCTATGTAGAGGTAAATTTAAGTGGAAATATTTTATTTACGGGTTTACTAAGCTTTCACATTTACTTTCCGGCTCATTCACTAACATCCTGGTCCGGACAACATCTTGTTGTGCAGGATTTAGTACATTTACGGTTTTACAAACCGCCTTTGCATGACCGGTATCAATCAGCCTGATCATATGGATATGGCTACGGCCAACGAACGTTTTGAGTTACTGGCAAAAGCAACAAGAGACGCCGTCTGGGACTGGGACCTGGAAACAAACACAGTTTGGTGGAATGACGGCTTCAGTGCGTTATTCGGGCATTCTTTTGACAATCTGCCTTTGGGACCGGAGTCGTGGTCTGATTACATTCATCCTGACGATAAGGAAGCTGTACTGACGAGTATTCATGAGGTTATTGATCAGGGTGGTTCTAACTGGTCAGGGGAATATAGATTCCGGCGGGCCGATGGGTCGTATGCCTATGTCTATGACCGGGGCTATATTATGCACCGTGAGGGCAAATCGGTCCGGATGGTCGGGTCGATGCAGGACATTACCTCGGTTCGGGAAATGCAGCGGCAGCGCGAAGCCGAACAGGAAAAATACCGCCTAGCCCTGGTGGCTTCTGGCCTTGGTACGTGGGATTACAATCTGGTTTCTGGTGAGCTGATCTGGGATGACCGTTGCCGTGAATTATTCGGCGTATTGCCTGAAACACCGGTGACCTGGGGTCTGTTTGTACAGGGGGTGCACGAAGAAGACCGGCAAACAGCACTGGATGCCGTTGATAAGGCGTTGGCCGGCATGGACGGCGGGCAATATGACATTGAATACAGGACTGTTGGCTTGCAGGACGGACAGGAACGCTTGGTACGGGCAACCGGTAAGGCTTATTTCCGGAAGTCCGGTAAGGCATTCCGGTTTATCGGTACCGTGCAGAATCTGACCGAACAAAAACAGAAAGACTTACAGCTACGGGCGTCTGAGGAACGGTTTAAAACGGTTATTGAGCAGGCTCCGGTGGCGATGCTCGTACTGAAAGGACCGGATATGGTCTTCGACACAGTCAATGACAGCATGCTGGCCCTGATCGATAAAACACCGGACATTATCGGGAAACCAATGCTGGCGGTGCTGCCGGAAATTACGGGCCAGGCAGTGACCGGTATCATGGAAAAGGTTTATGCCAGCGGAGAGGCTCATTACGCCTGGGAGATTCTGGTACAACTGAACCGGAACGGCCGCCTGGAAGATGCGTATTTCAATGTGGCTTACACACCTATGCGCCGGAACGGCGTCATTACGGGTATTATTGAAGTCGCAACCGAGGTAACGGAGCAGGTAAAAGCCCGCATTGCACTTGAAAAAAGTGAACAGCGGTTCCGGACGTTTATTGAAGAAGCGCCCTTTGCCATCGGGGTATACGTAACCGAAGATATTGTCATCGAAAGCAGTAATAAAGTGCTCCTGAACATGTGGAGTAAGGATGGCTCAGTCATTGGGAAACCAATGGAGGAAGCTATTCCCGAGCTGAAAGGGCAGCCATTTATTGATCTGCTGAAAAGCGTATACCGGACCGGAGAAACGTACGAAACCAGTGAACAGCGTGCGGAACTGTTCGAAAACGGCGAGCTGAAACAATTCTGGTTCAACTTTACTTATAAGCCGCTGAAAAATGAAAAGGGAGAGGTGTATGCTATCCTGCACATGGCAGTCGATGTATCGGCGCAGGTAAAAGCCCGGGAGCGGCTCAAAGAAGCGGAGGAGGACCTGCGTAAAGCACAGCAAAACCTCGAACGCCAGGTTGAGCAGCAAACCAGCGAGCTGCGGATGGCTAACCTGGACCTGAAGCGGTCAAACGATAGTTTGCAGCAGTTTGCTTATGTAGCCAGCCACGATTTACAGGAGCCGTTGCGCAAAATCCAGTCATTTGGTAGCTTGCTACAGGAGCAATATGCCCGTGAACTGGGCGAGTCGGGACATGATATGCTGCGCCGGATGCAGCACGCCAGCGAACGGATGTCGTTGCTGATCAAGGATTTACTGGCCTATTCCCGGATTACTACCCACAAGAATGGCTTCCAGCCGGTTGACCTGAATAAGGTGCTGGAAAGGGTACTGGATACGCTCGAACTGCAAATTGCTGATGCCGGTGCCCAACTTACCTTCGATAAACTTCCTGAGATACAGGGAGATCCGTTACATCTGGGGCAGCTCTTCCAGAATCTGCTGTCAAATGCGATTAAATTCCGCAAACCAGGAGTGTCACCGGTTGTGACAGTGACCTGTCAGGAGGTTATGGACGATCAGTTGCCGGAAACGGTTCACCCATCCGTTAAGGCCGCCCTGTATTATAAAATCAGCGTGACTGACAACGGCATCGGGTTCGATAATAAATACCTTGACCGGATTTTTGAAGTGTTCCAGCGGCTCCACGGCAAATCAATCTACGAAGGCACGGGCATTGGCCTGGCCATTTGCCAGAAGGTGGTAGCCAATCACGGCGGCGGCATCACCGCACGCAGCGAACCCGGCTACGGCGCCACTTTTGATGTGTACCTCCCTGTTTAAATAGTGAAAGAGCGAAAGAGATAAAGAGCGGAATCGGGTGCCGAAAAGACTTCACCGCGCGGCGACCGCTCTTTCACTCTTTGGTTTGTTAAGATACCCGAATAACTCGCTAATTTTCTATAAAATCCTCATAAGTAAATACTCGTTCTTTGTATAGTTCAACTGTGCTCATTCAGAACGACCAATGAGCCGGATGGTAAGGCATATGCACGAACTAATGAAAAAAGGGGTAGGCGGCTGGGTCTGCTGGTTGTGGCTGGTACAGACTGCCGCCGCGCAGACGGCGTTGCCATACACAAAAATTCCCCTCGATAATTTGGCTGCTTTTCAGCGCCCGTCGGCCACTACCTGGCGGATTGTCAGTAGCGTAAGTGCTGACCGGAACCGTGTGGAAGACCTTCAGACTACGTCGGGTCAGGGCATTCTGGTGGTGCATCCGGTCGTAACGAACCGCGGTAACCTTTTCACAAACATGACCCACGGCGATCTGGAACTGGAATTTGACTTTCTGATGCCAAAGGGTTCTAATTCAGGGGTATACCTGCAAGGGCGTTATGAGGTGCAGTTGCTCGACAGCTGGCGGAAAGATACGCTCACCAACAGTGACTGCGGAGGTCTTTATCAGCGTTACGACGATGCGACCAAAGTAATTTTTGGTGGTACCGCGCCGATGCTCAATGCGTCGAAAGCCCCTGGCCTCTGGCAGCACATGTATGTCCGGTTCCGTGCTCCGCGCTTTGATGACCAGGGCCGGAAAACGGCCAATGCACTGTTTGAAGAGGTAAGGCTCAACGGCGTCCGTATCCATCTGAACAAAGAGGCTACCGGCCCGACCATGTCGGCGGCTTTTCCGGACGAACAGCCGCTCGGTCCATTGATGTTTCAGGGAGATCATGGCCCCGTGGCTTTCCGGAATATTCAGTATAAGGCATTTACGTCAGGGCAGATCCGGCTCGTAAACATGCAGTACAAGGCCTATAAAGGCTTATTCAAATCGGTTGAAGCGCTGGCTGGCCAGACGCCTGTGCGGACCGGTACCACTGATACGCTGTCGTGGCGGCTTGGCGACCGGAAAGCCCAGCTGGCCGTGGAAGGTGAACTGGATGTGCCGCGTACCGGCGATTACCTCTTCCGGTTTATGTCCGGGGGCTGGGGCTGGTTGTTTATCGACGGTCAGCCGGTGATTGATACTAAAGGGAACCGTGATTTTGAACGGTCATTTTATGCAAAACAAACGCTGACGGCCGGCAAACACCGGTTTCAGCTGTATTACGGCAACTCCGACGAGAGTCTGGTGTGGTACTATGAAGGCCCCGGCATTCCGTGGACACCCCTGACAACACCGCGCTCGTACCGGCATATCGCCGAGCCTGATCCGTTGCCGCTTACAGTGACCGGGCAGGTTGAGATGCTACGGGGATTCATAATGCACGGGGCGCGGAAAAATGCTTATCCGATTGCTGTCGGCATACCCGGCAAGCTTAATTTCGCCTATGACCTCAACACGTTCAGCCCGATCATGCTCTGGCAGGGGCCGTTTGTGGATGTAGCCAACATGTGGGTAGAACGGGGGGAAAAACAACTGGCCATACCGCTCGGGGCACCGATGGAACTCGTGAACCGGCCGACAGTGTGGCAACCTGAACGTGACGACAGTCCATGGCCGGATTCGGTGCAGATCGACCAGAGCCCGTTTGTGCAGTCGGGATACCGGTTGCGGGGCGGATTGCCGGTTTTTTACTATAACTACAAAGATGCAGCGGTAGAAGACGCACTGGCCCCGTCTGCTGACGGCATGAGCCTGGTCCGGACGCTGACCTTTTCGGCAATGAAGCCGGTAAAAGGTCTTTACTGCCTGCTGGGCAGTGGTTTGGTCATTGACCGGTTGGCTGGCGGCAGCTACGCCATTGATGACAAACGCTTTTATCTGGAAAACATTCAGGGCGGAACGCCGGTGATCCGGCGGGCGGCAAAAGGCTATGAACTGCTTATGCCGGTGCCGGAAACGATCACCTCCCGCAAGCATACCATCACGTATACAATTATCTGGTAATGAAATTTTTAGTTGAATGCAGGAAACGGGTGACGCACATCCTGACAGCATTGTCGGCGGGTTGTCTGCTGCTGCCGCTCACGGGTATGGGGCAGGGGATATTGACTACCGATAAGTTAAAGACCCATGTGGCTTATTTTAATTCGATCGACGACGAGGCGGTCGTCAACTACGTGCCGAATGCACAGTCGTTTGCCTGGTTGTCGGAGAACGTGCCTTTGTTTGATTGCCCGGATTCGGTGCTGCAAACGGTGTATGATTACCGCTGGTGGTCGATGCGGAAACACCTCAAGGAAACGCCCGACGGCTTTATTTTTACGGAGTTTATCACCAAAGTAAACCATGCCGGTAAACACAACGCCATCAGCAGCGCGCTGGGGCATCACATCTACGAAGGCCGCTGGCTGAAAAACCAGAAATACATGGATGACTACATCCGGTTCTGGCTCTATGTTGACCCGAAACATACCGTGCAGCGGTTTCATGCCTTCAGCAGCTGGATCGACGATGCCGTCTATAACCGGTATCTGGTCAATATGGATCAGGGCTTTATCCGTGAAAATCTCCTGACACTCGACGCCGATTACCGCAAATGGGAAGCCGAACGGCAGGTACCGGGCGGCATGTTTTATCAGTTTGATGTCAAAGATGCCATGGAGGAGTCGATCAGCGGGGGGCGGAAGGAGAAAAATATCCGGCCGACGATCAACAGCTACATGTATGGCAATGCCCTGGCGCTGGTGAAGATGGCCACGCTGGCGGGAAACGATACGCTTGTGCGGCGGTATACCGAAAAAGCGGCTCAGCTCCGGAAGATGACCATGGACAGCCTGTGGAATGCGGCCGATTCCTTTTTCGAAGTAAAAAAAGAAAAGGGTGGTTTTGCCAACGCCCGCGAGGCCATCGGGTTTATTCCGTGGTACTTTAATCTGCCGGCCGATACGCCCGCCTATGCCGCGCAATGGAATCAGCTGACCGATGAACAGGGATTCCGTGCTCCGTGGGGGCTGACAACGGCCGAACGCCGTCACCCGCTTTTCCGTACACACGGCTCGGGTCACGGTTGCGAGTGGGACGGCCCTGTCTGGCCGTTTGCTACCACCCAGACCCTGAAAGGCCTGTCGAACCTGCTGAACAATTACAAAAATCAGGGCAGTATGACGAAGCAGGTGTTTTACAATGAACTGCTGAAGTACGCGAAATCGCACACCATGAACGGTAAAATTTATCTCGGTGAATATCAGGACGAAAAAAACGGTGAATGGCTCAAGGGCGACAATCCGCGCAGCAAGTTTTACCACCATTCGGGATTTGCCGATCTGATTATCAACGACCTGATTGGCCTGAAACCGTCCGACGGGGCAACCGTGGCCATCAAACCGCTGGTGCCGGAGAAGCTATGGGACTGGTTCTGCCTCGACCGCGTGCCCTATCACGGTAAACTGATTACCATCCTGTGGGATAAGACCGGTAAACATTATGGTAAAGGCAAAGGCTTCTGCCTGTTTGTGGATGGTAAGCTGACCGCCCGATCCAAAAAACTCCAGCCCCTGACCGCTACCCTGAAGTGATAAATTTTCAATATATTACCCGAAAAAACGCCCCAACGGGCTCAATAGCTAACACAGGGCACCGCCCTGTGCCGCCACGACGTCGTGTACCGGCGTGCTGATCCTGTAGCGGAGCCCTGACCTGACTATGAAACCTTTTCACCTGATCGCCTGTATCGGGCTGAACTTGCTGTTACCGGCACTGTCTCAGGCCCAGTCCTACAAATTGTGGTATACCAAACCTGCCGAAAAATGGACCGATGCGCTGCCGGTCGGCAATGGCCGGATCGGTGGTATGGTATTCGGCGGTATAGCCAGTGACCGCATTCAGTTCAACGAGGAAACACTCTGGACCGGCGAACCACGTGACCCGAACCACAAAGGCGCAGCTGAATACCTGCCGCAAATCCGGCAACTGCTGGCCGAGGGTAAACAGAAGCAGGCCGATGCGCTCGCCGAAGCCCATTTTATGGGGCTGAAAAGCAACGAAGGCCGCCGCGAACAGTGGACCGCCGACATGCTGGCCGGTAAAGGACTGACGGGCAATCCGGCCAGCCCTGATTATGACGACAGCCGCTGGAAAACCATGAAGGTACCGGCCTACGATGGCTGGGAGTCGGTCGGGTTGGAAGGACTCGACGGAGCTGTCTGGCTGCGGACCACGGTTACCATTCCGGCTGATTGGCTCACTAAGCCGGTCGTCCTTGACCTGAACCGCATCCGCGATTACGACCGGACATTTATCAATGGTAAGCTGGTCGGTACCGCTGATAATCAGGACCCGCGTAAGTACGTCATTCCGGCTGGTGTGCTGGTGGCGGGCAAGAACGTACTGGCCATTCAGGTGCTGAATTACTTCGATAAGGGTGGGGTCGCTGGTTACAAGGATACGTCCCGACCGGTTGCGATCTATCCGGAAGGGCAGACGGCCAAAGACGGCGTAAGCCTGAATGGTAACTGGAAATACCTGATCCAGAATGATGACCCACCGGCCGTCGGAAAATACCAGGCCGATTATCAGCCGTTTGGTGATCTTCACCTGCGTTTTCCCGGTCTGACCGGAGTGTCGGAATACCGCCGTGAACTCCTGCTGGAAGAAGCCGTGAGCCGGACCCGGTTTACGGCCAATGGCGTTCGCTACACACGGGAGTATTTTGTAAGTCAGCCTGATCAGGTGCTGGTCGTGCGGTTGACAGCCGATAAGCCTGGTAGCCTCCGGTTCAGTGCGCGGCTCGACAGCCCGCATAAAAAATCGTCGGTGCGCCGGATTGATGACCGGACCCTGGCCATGGCCGTGCAGGTGCGTAACGGCGCGTTACGGGGAGAAAGTTTTCTGCGGGTAGAGACGCAGCGGGGTTCTGCTGCCGTTTCCGGAGATTCGCTGGTGGTCAGCGGCGCAGACGCCGTGACGTTGTATCTGTCGGCGGCTACCAACTATGTGTCTTACAAGGATGTGTCGGGTAATCCGCTGGCGGTGTGCCAGCGTACTCTGGCGGGTCTGAACGGGAAATCATTTGCGCAGATCCGGCAGCGGCATGTGCAGGAATATCAGCCTTATTACAAAACGTTTTCGGTAGAGCTGGGCCGCCCGTCAGCAGAGGCGGATAAACTGCCGACCGACGAACGTCTGGCCCGCTTCGGGCAGACCAACGACCCGTCGTTTATGGCGCTGTATATGCAGTACGGCCGCTATCTGCTCATCTCAAGCTCGCGGCCCGGTACCCGTCCGGCCAACCTGCAGGGCATCTGGAATGATCTGCTGACACCGCCCTGGGGCAGTAAGTATACGACCAATATCAATGCCGAAATGAACTACTGGCCGGTCGAAGTGCTGAACCTGTCCCCCCTGCACGAACCGCTGTTCGGGATGATCCGTGAGCTGTCGGTTGCCGGCCGCGAAACGGCAAGGGTGCATTACGGGGCACGTGGCTGGGTATTACACCACAACACGGACTTATGGCGGGGTACGGTGCCGATTAACGCGGCAAACCACGGCATCTGGGTAACGGGCGCGGGCTGGCTGAGTACCCATCTGTGGGAGCATTACCGCTTTACGCAGGACAAGGTATTCCTTCAACAGACGGCCTACCCGATTATGAAAGAGGCTAGCCGGTTTTTCGTTGATTTTCTTGTGAAAGATCCTAAAACAGGCTGGTTAATCAGTACACCGTCTAATTCGCCGGAAAATGGCGGGCTGGTGGCGGGCCCGACCATGGACCATCAAATTATCCGGACGCTGTTCCGGTATACGATGGCGGCAGCAGAGGCGCTGAACACCGACGTCGCTTTCCGCGATACGCTCCGGACCAAAGTAGCTCAGCTGGCGCCGAACCAGATCGGCCGTTTCGGTCAGTTGCAGGAATGGCTGGAAGATAAAGACGATACGACGAACAAACACCGGCACGTATCGCACCTGTGGGGTGTGCATCCGGGCAACGACATTACCTGGGAGCAAACGCCGGATGTGATGAAAGCCGCCCGTCAGTCGCTGATTTATCGGGGCGACGAGGGGACGGGCTGGAGCCTTGCCTGGAAAATCAACTTCTGGGCCCGTTTCCGCGACGGCGAACATGCTCAGCAGATGGTGCGTATGCTGCTGCGGCCGGTCTCAGGAGCCGGTGGTTCGTACCTGAACCTGTTCGATGCGCATCCGCCGTTCCAGATCGACGGGAACTTCGGCGGTTCGGCCGGGATGGCCGAGATGCTGATTCAGAGCCAGGGAACAACCATCGACCTGCTGCCCGCCCTGCCGTCGGCATTGGCCGAAGGAAGCGTGAAAGGAATCCGCGCCCGCGGTGGCTTTACGCTGGACTATGCCTGGAAAAACGGGCAGGTTACCAGCCTGACGGTTACCTCACTGGCCGGTCAGCCCTGTACGCTTCGCTTCAACGGTAAAGACGTCCCGCTGACTACGCAGAAAGGAAAGACGTATAAGGTTTTGTAATGAGAACTCTGCGAGGGTTTATTGACCTTCCGGAAAGTTTTGAACAGCGGACGGTCGTCAGGCGGCCCTGTTCCTGGAAGGTCAATAAACCGGAAGGTCTGAAAAAGGTTAACTTTTACAGGAAGGTTAACCTTTTTTTTAGACCAGGAAATGATAGGAGGGAGCGAATATGAAATTTTTTTCTAAAAAACAGGATTAAAAAGGCTTATTCATGGCATTGGTATATAAAGACCCCGTTGAGTCCGGCAGGGTTTGTTAATCGTCTAAGGCCCTTAACGCAGTGTCGCCGAATTTGTCCCAGTCTGAGTTATGGCACGCCTTTCGTCAGGGCGACGAAACGGCTTTTCAGCAGGTTTACCGGCTATATGCCCGTGCCTTGCTGAACTACGGTAATAAAATTGCCAATGATACCCCGTTGATTGAAGACAGTATCCACGATCTGTTTATTGAGTTGTGGCAAAGCCGTGCGAATCTGAGTGATACGGATTCCATTAAATTTTACCTGTTCCGAGCCCTCCGGAATAAGCTTGCCCGGACGCGTAACCGCGATCTGCTGTTTCAGGCAACGGCCATTGACGACCTGCCGCCAATGCCGGACGAGTTTGTGATTGATGCTAATCTGATTCAGTCGGAAGAGCGGGAGCATCTCTACCGGCAACTCCGCAAAAGCTACGAGCGACTTACCCCGCGTCAGCAGGAAGCCCTGAATCTACGCTTCTATCAACACTTCAGCAACGAAGAAATTGCTCAGATTATGGGCGTTAACTACCAATCGGCCTGCCGGTTTATTTATTCTGCCTTGAAGACGCTGCGTGAGGTTGTCCGGATTTTCTCGGTGTCGCTGCTATGGACTGGCTTAACCGGATTATTTTAGACAGATACAACCATGAATTATTATCAGTTCAATGCAGAAGACCTGGCCGCCGACGATTACTTCAAGGAGTGGGTATGTACGCCCACGGCAGAGACCGAAGCGTTCTGGGCGGACTTTCTGAAGGACTATCCCGAACGATACTATCAGGTAGAGGAAGCCCGCCGGCTGGTGGTTGGTCTGGAAGCTATTCAGGAGCCTGAACGGCCGCAGACAGAAGCAGTCGAGATAATCTGGGACCGGATACAAACTACGCTCCGGCGACCGGAACCGGTTTTTGTACGCCGTACGGTCAACCGGTGGTATGCTCTGGCCGTGGTGGCCTCTGTACTGCTTCTGCTGGGTGCCGGCTGGCTGTTCCGTGGGCGGCCGGACTCCCCGCTGTCGGGGCTGGCCAGGGGAAATGACTCAACCGGCTGGATTGAAACGGTAAACGAAGCCAGTGAGGTGATGCAGGTACAGCTACCCGACGGCAGCCGGGCCGATCTGCAGCAGGGCAGTCATCTGCGCTACCGCCGGGCTATGTCAGGACCGGTCCGGGAAGTTACGCTGGTAGGCGATGCCTTCTTTTCGGTCCGGAAAAATCCGCAGAAGCCGTTTGTCGTATATGCCAACGGGTTGATTACCCGTGTGCTCGGGACGAGTTTCCGGGTCAAGGCGCTGCCTGACTCGCCCACGGTGACGGTCTCGGTCCGGACCGGTCGGGTCTCGGTTTACCCGCATCAGTCCGACAAGGAAAAGGATCCTGAATCGAAAGGAGTAGTGCTGACACCTAATCAGGAAGTTATTTTTCAGCGGGATATCATTACCCTCAACAAGACCCTGGTCGGGCACCCGCGGATTATTCTGCCACCGGCAGCGATGGTGTTGTTTGAGTTTGATGATGCACCGGTTGCAGATGTGTTCGATGCCATCGAAAAAGCCTACGGCGTAGACGTTATCTACGATGAAGAACTTATGCAGCATTGTTCACTGACGCTGAGTCTCGATCAGGAAGATTTGTTTCAGAAACTTGATGTGATATGTAAAGTACTGAATGCCAATTATAAAGTTATTAATGCGCAGGTTGTTATTTATAGTAAAGGCTGTTCCGAACCCGTTAATCCTTAATGAAGGTATAGTATGAAAAAGCAGTAGATACACTTCCGGAAAAAAAACATCCGGCCTGTTGCAGCATGCCGGATGTTGATATCCCCCTTATGAGATGGTCAGTCCGCAGGCATTCAGAGAATGAATGCACGGGGGAGCTTTTGTCCTTACAAAAACAAAAACAGATCAAAGTAATGCAAAAACCATTACCCTTCCAAACTCTACTTTACCTCATGAAACTTACGCTGTTTCAGGTATTTCTGGCGGTAATTTTTACGGGTGTTTCGCTGGCCTATGACGCCAGTGCCCAGGAACTACTGGATAAGCGAATGAATATACGGCTCGAAAACCAGGGCTTACGGAAAGTGCTGAAAACAATCGAAACCCAATCGAATATCCGGTTTGCCTTCAGTCCGCGTGAAATTCCGGTTGATCAGAAAGTGACTCTGATTGCTAACAATGAACCGTTGCGTGAGATTCTTGATAAAACGCTCCGGCCGTTGCGGGTGCATTATCAGGTGGTAGGCCGCCAGATTGTACTCAGTCCGGAAACTTTGCCCGCTGAGCCGGCCGAAAAACAGGACGCGGCTCATCAAACCACTACCACCACCCAGGCCGATCGGACGATTACGGGTTCGGTAACTGATCAGGCCACTGGTGAGCCTTTGCCCGGTGTCAGTATCATTGTTCAGAATACCACGCGCGGGGCCAGCACCGACGCCGAGGGTAAATACCGCTTACAGGTCCCCGAAAACGGCGACCATAAACTGGTATTCTCCTTTGTCGGCTATCAGTCGCAGGAGGTGGAGGTGGGCAACCGGTCGGTGATTGATCTGAAGCTGGTGATGAGTGATAAAACGCTGAATGAGGTGGTAGTTGTCGGGTACGGGGTCCAGAAAAAAGTAAACCTGACGGGGGCTATTTCGACGGTCGATATCAAGCGGCAGCAGAATGCTCCGCTGACCAATGCGTCGCAGATGTTACAGGGGGTTGAGGGCGTCTACGTGAACCAGCCCGGTGGCCAGCCCGGCCGCGATGCCGCAACTATCCGGATACGGGGCGTCGGTACGCTCAATAATAACAACCCGCTCGTACTGGTCAACGGCATTGAATTTCCGCTGGAAAACGTGAACCCGGCTGATATTGAGAGTATTTCGGTGCTGAAAGATGCCGCATCTGCGGCGATTTACGGGTCGCGGGCAGCTAACGGTGTGGTGCTGATTACGACCAAAGGGGGTAAAAAAGATAAGTTTACGGTTGAGTATAACTACTACACCGGTAATCAGTATGTAAACTACCTGCCTGATTTTGTGGTCGATCCGATCCAGTTCATGCAGCTCCGGAACCAGGCGCAGCGCAACGAAGGCCGCGCAACGGTCGACTATTCGGATGCGCTGATTGAGGAATATAAGCAGGGAATGAAAACCGATCCGGTTGTTTATCCCTATAATGACTGGCGGGACATGATGTTTAACCCGGGGCTGATGCAAAACCACGACCTGCGTTTTTCGGCCGGTACCAGCAAGCTGACCTATGCGTTGTCGCTCAATTACCTGACCCAGAGCGGCGTATTGCGCGGGACGGACTCGAAGCGGTATGCGCTGAACTACAACACGGTGGCGTCGGTTACGGAGCGGCTGAAAGTCGGGGCGCTGATCAATGCTTCGTTCCGCGACATCAACGAACCGGTGGCGGGCGTGGCCAACCTGATGGAGATGACCTTCAAGGCGCAGGCTTTCCACCCGTCGTATCTCCCGGACGGCCGCTACGCCAACACCTTTATCCGGACGCCGGGCCACAATGTGTTCCGGAATCCTTACGCGCTGGCCGACGAAGGTAACAATAATTCAAAGCTTCAGCAGGTGCTGCTCAACCTGTTTGTTGAATACCAGCTGCCGCTGAATATTACGTTTAAGATTAACGGAGCCATCAACAAGGCGGATAACTTCGTAAACCAGTTTGTGCCGGAGATTTATACCTATCAGGTGAAAACGGGTGAAACACAGCTTGTTCCGTACGATGGCCAGGGCAACCGCGGTACGCGGCAGACCAACTCGGGCGTATTGAATACAACACTGTTTAATACCCTGAACTGGGAGGGTACGATCGGTGAAAAGCATAACCTGAAAGCCCTGGCCGGGTATAGCCGTGAAACGTTCAGCAACCGCAGTTTTCTGGCCCGGAACGAAGGCTATCTCGGTAACGCCCTACAGGAACTGAACGCCGGTTCCTCGAACCCCGCCGTTTCGGGTACGTCGGCGCGGTCTGGCATTCAGTCGTTTTTCGGTCGGGTAAACTATAATTTCAACGAGCGCTACCTGCTCGAAGCCAACTTCCGCTACGATGGGTCGTCGCGGTTTGCCAAAGGGCGGCAGTGGGGCTTTTTCCCGTCAATCTCGGCCGGCTGGCGGATTAACGAAGAGGCGTTTATGAAAGACGTGAACTGGATTGATGAACTTAAACTGCGGGCCTCGGTGGGGCAGCTGGGTAATCAGAACATCGATCTGTTCCGGTATGTCAACCTCGTGACGTTAGGCCAGGATTATCCTTTCGGAAACACAATCTCGTCGGGGGCTGCCGTCACATCCTACAACGATCCGACCATTACCTGGGAAACGACCACGATCAGCAACATTGGTATCGACGCCGGTGTGTTCAAAAATAAACTCACCTTTACGGCCGAGTTTTTCAAAAAGCGTACGACCGATATCCTGAGCGCGGTGCCGATTGCGGCTCAGGTTGGTGCCCTGAACGGGCCGATCCAGAACATTGGTACCGTCGATAATACCGGTCTGGAAGTCAGCGCCGGATTCCGGCATAATGTGAAAGGGTTGAGTATCAATCTGAACGGAGGTTTTACGTACGTAAAAAACAAAGTGGTGGACCTGAAAGGCAGCGTGATTTACTCCGGCCGGCAAATCATTACTGAAGGCTCGCCGATTAATTCCTATTACCTGATCAATGCGGCCGGTATCTTCCGGAATCAGGAGGAAATCAAAAACAGCCCGTTCCAGAATGTGAATACCAAACCGGGGTATCTGAAATACCAGGATGTCAACGGCGATAACGTGATTTCGGAAGCAGACCGGACCATTCAGGGGTCAAATATCCCCCGCCTGACCTACCAGTTTAACACCAATCTGAGCTACCGCCGTTTCGCATTGAGTGCCTTTTTCCAGGGCGTCGGCAAGGTGTTTACCTATACCGAAAACATCGGGGCGATGCCGTTCTGGTTTGGTACGTCGGTGACGAAAGAATGGGTAACCGACTCGTGGACGCCTGAAAACCCCGATGCCCGCCTGCCGATCATAACCACGTTTGAAGGCAGTCAGACCGAGAACTTCCGCAGCTCAGACTTCTGGCTGAAAAATGCGGCTTACCTGCGGCTGAAAAACGTTCAGCTCAGCTATGATCTGCCCGAAACATGGCTGCGTAAAATCGGTGTACAGAAAACAAAGCTCTTTATCAACGGCCAGAATATGCTGACATTCACTCCGCTCAAAGGATTCGATCCGGAGAAAAACCTGACTGGTTCTACCTTCTATGAGTTCCCGACAGTAAAAACGTATACAGCCGGCGTTAACATTACTTTCTAAGGCAACAGAACATGAAAAAATATATTTCTCTGGCTCTGACTACCGCATTGCTGTCGGTAGCCCAGCTGAGCTGCCAAAATAATCTGAATGTTGATCCGACTGATCAATACAGTGAAACCACGTTCTGGCGTACACAGGCCGATGCAATGGCAGGTCTGAGTGGCTGTTATAATGCGCTTTATGACTGCATTACGTGGTTTTACGAAACAGATATGATCACCTCGAACGGGATGCCCTATAACGAGTCGAACGGCACCAATGCCATCGGCATGGGGGCGCATACGCCGATTACGGGGCTTATTACGGCCCGCTGGACACAAGGCTACAAAGGCGTTGGCCGCACCAATACCTTCCTGGCCAAAATCGGCGGTGTAAGCGGCATGACCGATGACCTGAAAAACCGGACAACCGGTGAAGCAAAGTTTTTGCGGGCATTTTATTATCAGGGTCTGGTGGATACCTACGGCGGGGTTCCGCTCATAACCGATCAGCCTGACCTGGCGACGCAGGGGTTGTTGCCGCGTAATACCAAAGAAGAGGTGGTGGCGCAGATTCTGAAAGATCTCGACGAGGCCATTCCGGTGTTGCCCGATGCCTATACTTCGGGCAGTGACCTGGGGCGGGTTACGAAGGGAGCTGCCATTGCCCTGAAAGCTCGTGTATTACTTTATAACAGCCGCTGGGCCGAAGCCGCTGCCGCCGCAAAATCGCTGATTGACCGCAAAACATACACCCTCTTCCCGAACTACCGTAACCTGTTTCTGCTGGCCAACGAGCGGAATCAGGAGGTGGTGTTCAACGTTGAGTACCAGTCTCCCCGGTTCCTGAATAATCTTGATTATGACAGTTATGTGCTCAACCGGCCCGCTCCGGCCCGTAACCTGGCCGACGTTTATCTGATGACCGACGGAAAAACCAAAGAGGAGTCACCGTTGTATGATCCGGCAAAGCCGTTCGAAAACCGCGACCCGCGGCTGTTACAGACCATGTACACGGTCGGCTATAAATTTAACGGGCGGGTAACAACGGCCGCCAACGTGGTGACGACCGGATTCGGCCTGAAAAAGTATACCAATTTTACCGACAACGAGGCACTGCCGGCCCCGGCCTCAAACACCAACCAGATTAATATTATCCTGATCCGCTATGCCGAAGTGCTGCTTACTTACGCCGAGGCACAGAACGAAGCTGCTGGACCGGATGCCACGGTGTATGAAGCTATGAATCTGGTGCGTCAGCGGGCCGGTATGCCGGTACTGACGGCCGGGCTTACGCAGGCGGCCATGCGCAGCCTCATCCGGCGGGAGCGCCGCGTTGAACTGGCCTTCGAAGGTTTGTATTACAGCGACGTAAAACGCTGGAAAACCATCGAAACCGAAAACAACGGCCCGGTTCTGAATTACCTCAATCAGGTGGTTGTGCAGCGGACGTTCAATAAAGACCGCGACTATCTGTGGCCGGTTCCGAGCACCCAGATTCAGATCAATCCCGGCCTGAAACAGAACCCGAACTGGTTCTAGAAGCTGTGTATTGTTAATGCCAGCGCCGCATCAGCCGCTAAAAACAGTGGACTGATGTGGCGTTTTGCTACAAAGACAAGGTATGTATTTTAGTGGTCAAATAATGTTGGTATGCTATCGATAAAACAAATGCTTTTCATTGTGATGGCCGCCGGTCATCTCGCCGGCAGCCATGCCTTTGGGCAGACAAAGCCTTCCGGAGCAGAGCGGAAACGGCCGAATGTGATTGTGATTTACACCGACGATCAGGGAACACTTGACCTGAATTGTTATGGTGCTAAAGACCTGGTTACCCCGAACCTTGACCGGCTGGCACGCAACGGAACCCGTTTTTCGCAATTCTACGCAGCGTCGCCGATTTGTTCGCCTTCGCGGGCGTCGTTGCTGACCGGCCGCTACCCGCAGCGTGCCGGACTGGTTGATAACGCACCGGGTAGTTACGGCGTTGCCGGTATGCCGGGAAGTCAGTACACGATGGCAGAGCTGTTTAAGGATAACGGCTATAAAACGGCACACATCGGAAAGTGGCACATGGGCTATTCGCCGGAAACCATGCCCAACCAGCAGGGATTTGATTATTCGTATGGATTCATGGGCGGCTGTATCGACAGTTACTCCCATTTCTTTTACTGGAGCGGTCCTAACCGGCACGATCTGTGGCGGAACGGCAAGGAAATCCGTGAGCCGGGCAACTATTTTCCGGACCGGATGGTGCGGGAGGCCGGGCAGTTTTTTGAAACCCACAAAAACCAGCCGTTTTTCATGTACTTTGCCATTAACATGCCGCACTACCCTTTGCAGGGCGAACCGAAATGGCTGGATACGTACAGTAAGCTGCCTTCGCCGCGCAATATGTATGCCGCCGCTATTTCGACCATGGACGAAAAAATCGGGCTGCTGCTCCGGAAGCTGGATGAGTTAAAGCTCACGGAGAATACAATCATTGTGTTTCAATCTGATCAGGGGCATTCGGAGGAAGAGCGGGCTTTTGGCGGCGGCGGCTTTACCGGGCCGTACCGCGGATCAAAATTCAGTGTTTTTGAAGGGGGAGTCCGCGTTCCGGCCATCATCAGCTGGCCGGGTCACATACCCGGAAACGCCGTTTGTGACGCCTTTGCCAGTAACATCGACTGGTTTCCGACCCTGGCCGAATACTGCCGGTTAACGCTGCCGTCGCGTAAGATCGACGGGCTGAGCCTGACCGGGGTGATTGCCTCGAAGCAGGCGGCTTCTCCGCATAAAACGTTTTTCTGGCAAAGCCAGGGGACAAAGGAAAACCCGCAGTGGGCGGTTCGGGAAGGGAACTGGAAGCTGCTGCACAACCCGCGTTTCGCCAGAGCCGGTGAGATGGACCCGCAATCATTTATGCTGATTGATCTGCAGGCCGATAAGGGCGAATCCCGGAACTTGTCGCAGCAACACCCCGACGTAGTGGAGCGATTAACGCAACTCTACCGCAAGTGGGTCGAAGAAGTAAAAGAGCAGTGAGGTGTTTTTATAAACCAATAAAATTAACTCCGCGAGGGTTTATTGACCAGAACTTCCTGGAAAGTCAATCAACCCTCGCGGAGTTTTATTTGTCATCTACAGCTTCGGCAAACCCGACCGCCAGCTTAAAACCGCCGACTTCATCGCCGTCACCCGGTCAGGCTGCCGGTCAGCCAGATTGGTGGTTTCCGACGGGTCTTTTCTAAGATCATACAGCTCAGGATTTGACCCGTCGTCGTTGATCAGGAGCTTCCAGGTACCTTGCCGGATAGCGAGGTTCGGACTCTTGTCGCGGCCGGCCGGATACCGGAACGATTCGGTGTTGCGGCCATATTCCCAGAACAGGGTTTTCTGGCGGGCAGTTGCCTTGCCGAGCAGTACGCCCGCCCGGTTTTCGCCGTCGGTCCGGCTCAAATCGGGTTTTCCTCCCGACAGGCTGACAAACGATGGGAATAAATCCAGCGCACTGACGACCGATTCCTGATCGGTTTTGCCCTTGGGCGTTCCGGCCGGATATCGTACCAGAAACGGCATCCGGATGCCCCCTTCATAGAGCGACAGCTTGCTGCCCCGCAAAATCCCCGACCGTACCCCCTGAAACGTAGGCAGTGCTCCGTTATCGCTCGTAAAGACAATCATGGTATTGTTGTCGATGCCCAGTGCCTTCAGCCCATCGAGTAACCGGCCGATCTGCACATCGAGGTCGGCCAGTACTGCTTTGAACTCGCGGGGCTTTTCTGTGCCTTTCGGCGCTTCGTTCAGTGTCATTTCATCGGGTACCCACGGCGTATGCACATCATCAGGCCAGAGGTTGATGTAGCAGGGCTTACCGGGGTTTCGCTTTAGGAAATCCAGCGTTTTATCTACGAAATAAGCCGTCCGTTTCCAGCGTTTGATGCTGTCTGATTTGGCCCAGATCCAGTCGGTGGAGGTCAGCAGCGGGTCAGGGTCGGGGCTTTCCCACGTACTGGCGTATTCATCGAATCCATATTGCCGGATGCCGGGCGCATTGTCAACGTCGCGGCCGCCACCCATGTGCCATTTGCCGAAGTGGGCCGTGGCATAGCCCTGCGTTTTGAGGGCTTTGGCGACGGTCGGGGCTGCGGCATCCAGAAAATCGGCCTGCTGACAGGTGCGGTTGTGTTTTCGTTCGGCCAGAAAGGAGGTGATCCGCCATTTGCCGGGCACGGTGCCGGTGGTCAGGCCAACCCGTGAAGGCGAACAGATCGGGGCGGCGCTGTAATAATTGGTGAACCGGATGCCTTCGGCCGCCAGCCGGTCAATGTTCGGGGTAGGGGGCAGCTGCGGCCCGGCCTTGGCGAACCCGGCGGTGTCTGGCCGGTAGCAGCCTACATCGCCAATGCCCATGTCGTCGATCAGGACCAGGATAATGTTGGGTGGCCGGTTGGCCTTCAGCGGCTTTACGTTCCGTACCGTAGACGGCATGGTGAAGGCCATGGCCAGTGAACCGGCCAACACGGTGGCCAGCGAAAAAAAACGGAAGTGCATACAGCGGTTTTGGTTAATGGCAGCATCCGGTCCGGGTTATTGGTGATTTACCGGCGGAGGACTGTTGGGTATACGTTTAGTATCGGACAGTTGCCAAACGGGAGCTACTTGCGGCGGCAAACCTGTTTAGCAAAGGATCTTCAGGAACTAAAGCGTATAAGGCGGGCGGGTTACTATTGGCGTGGCTGAGAAAATCCGGCGTTGCTACGGACAGGCGCGGGTGATGGTGACGGTTTGATTCACCGGTAAAAACGAACTCCGTTCCGGATGCCTGCGCCCGTAACCGGACCAGACAACCTGACTCATCCGCCAGCAACTGCTGAGTACCGGCGCCCGGCGCCGAACCGGCAAACTTCTGGATGCGGTGATTGCCCTGATCGGCGAAATAGATGTACCCTGACCCGATACGGAAAATCCAGCTTACTTATTACCCGACTGGCCAGCAGTACCGGCGACAGTGATAATCCGGCAAGGTTGAGCCAGAGCATTGCCGGTAAGCCATACGCTGCTAAGCCCGATTAAGGAGCTGGATTCAGCTGGCGGGGCCAAACCTATCCGGGCCGAGTGAATTTTCCTCTACCCATTTGGGTAGGGCTTTTTAGGGTGGCAGCGGGTCGTTTGCTGACTGAAGGGGTTAGCTATGATTGTGAAAGTTGACTCTGCTTTCCTGATTCAGGATGGCACTTTTCCGTATGGAGTAATAAGCATTAATCAGGCATTAGAAGACGTGTCAGCAATTTGGCGCTGACGGTCGGGCGGAGCCGCCCGTAAAGTTATCCGGATTAGCTCGTTGTGCGCCTGTCCGCAGGCGCACAACGGTAAGCCTTATTCGCTCCGTAATGATTTAACGGGGTTGGTCAGGGCCGCTTTCAGGCTGCGGAACCCTACGGTCAGCAGCGCAACCAGCAGCGTAATCACGATGGCGAGTATAAACAGACCGCTTCCGGGGTCAATCCGGTAAACAAAATTGGCCAGCCATTTGTGCATCAGCCACCACGCCAGCGGTGCGGCCAGCATAAAGGCAATCAGCAGTAGCCGCGTAAACTCCTTCCCGAACAGCCACAGAATATTTCCCGTTGTGGCGCCCAGCACCTTCCGTACGCCGATTTCTTTGGTTTTCTGCGCGGCCATGAACGATACCAGCCCGTATAGCCCCAGACAGCCGACAAATAAGGCGATGCCGGCAAATAACTGAATAAGTTGCAACAACATTCTGTCTAGTTTGTAGAAACGGGCAACGTCTTCATCCATAAAGCGATAGGTGAAAATCGAGGCAGGGTATTGCGCCTTCCAGATTTGTTCAATATCCGCCATCGTAGTGGCCAGTGCGCGCGGGCTGACTTTAATCCCGCAACTGGTATACGCCTCGCTTCGGGTTGACATACACAACGGTTCGATTGCCGTGCGGAAGGATTTAAAGTGAAAGTCCTTGACAACCCCGACAATGGTGCCGGGCCTGTTATCGACCGATGCCGGTTTCCCGATAGCATCCCGGGCACTGACCAGTCCAAGGGCTTTAACGGCCGTTTCGTTGAGCAGGTACTCCCGCGCGGTATCCGAAGGAGTCAGGTTCCGGCCGGCCAGTATCGGGATGGCAAAGGTCGGGAGGTACCGGTGATCGGTGGCTTTTATCGATACATTGAATTTTTCGGGATCCGGCCGTGAGGCAAAACGGATAATGGTACTGCCTACACTTTCGGTAGCAGGCGGGGTATCAAAAAACGTTACGTTTTCAACACCGGAAAGTCCGGAAAGCCTGTTGGCTAGTGTGTTACGGATTGCCGGCTGGTTATCGGGAAGGGGTACAATGACGAGCGCGTCTTTCCGGAACCCCATGCTGGTCTGCTGTGAATAGCGCAACTGGCTGGTAATGACAAGGGTGCCGATGATAAGTAGCTGTGAGATAGCAAACTGAGCTACTACCAGTCCCTTCCGCAGGGAAAAACTGCCGGATGCTCCTTGCAGAAGCTTGCCTTTGAGCGCCTGCACGGGCTGAAAACGCGCCAGAATCAACCCCGGATAAGCGCCTGAGAAAAAAACAACAATACCCCAGAGCAGGATCAGAAAACCGGGCAGATAGGGATTGGTTGCCGGACTGATGCTGAGTGCCAGCCCGAACCATTGGTTTACAAAGGGGATTGCCGCATACGCCAGCCCCAGGGCAAGCACCATGCCTATGCCGGCAATAAGCCCGGTTTCGGTCATGAACTGCCAGAAAAGCGACCCCCGCTGACTGCCCAGTGCTTTCCGGACACCCACTTCTCTGGACCTGCCCAGCGCCTGTGCCGTCGCCAGATTGATAAAATTGACGCAGGCGGTAATGACCAGAAACAGGCCGGTCAGCCCGAATGTCCAGAGGTGTTGCCTTTCGGTCTGTCCGCGGAGTTTAGGGTTGAAATGTATGTCGGAAAGCGGTTGTAGCTTAAAATGGAAAATGCCGGCGTTTGCTTTATCGTAATGCTTAGCCGAAATTGCCCTCAGCGCACCGGCCTCAACGTCGGCGGCCTCAACACCCGGTTTGAGCCGGACAAAACACTGCATCTCCTTGTTGAAGCCCAGCCACCAGTCTTTTTCGGCCATCCAGGGGATATGAGCCTGTAGGTTACTGAAGGGCAGATAGATTTCTGTCCGGAAGTCTGTATTGGGCGGAAGGTCGCGGAGCACACCGGTAACCGTCACGACCAGCGACTGGTCGATGCGCAGCAGTTTTCCGACCGCCTCACCGGTGCCGAAATACTGTCTGGCCAGTCGTTCCGTAATCAGTGCCGTATAGGGCTCATGCAGCGCCGTTTTGGGGTTACCCTGTAGCAGCGGGAAATTAAACAGTTCCAGAAATTCAGGATCTGCAAAGGCAATATCCTCTTCGGATTTTTTGTCCGGTGAAATGGTAATCAGTCGCCTGGTCAGAAACACAGCGCGGCCGGTTTTTTCAGCAACGTCAGTCTCGGTCCGGAACGCTTCGCCCAAAGGATAGGGAACGCCGGTGTTGTGTTTGACCTGTTCCTGATGCAGCTCGGTGTAAATGCGGTAAATACGGTTGCCGCTGGCATGAAACGCGTCAAAACTCAGGTGGTAGCTGATCAGGGTAAAGATCAGGATCGCACAGGCAATGCCCAGGCTCAGGCTGATGATATTGACAGCTGTATAGGTTTTTTGCCTGATCAGTTTTCGGCGGGCAATTTTCAGATAGTTGCTAAACATGGTTGCCGGATGAGGGGATGAATGTTGTAAGTGAACAGAATAGCGGGTGGCGGTGTCGGGCTGCCGCCGCCAGAGCCTCGGATGGAGCAGAAGCAGTAGTTCCAGAACGTATAACAACCGGGCATTGCGAAGGCCGTAGTGCTGCAGGCGGTGCTGAAACAGTTCGTAAAGATCACCCGCGAGTTCTTCGCGCAGGTGAGGGGCGGCAATCCGCATGAGCAGGCGTTCGGCCCACTGGGGCGGTTCCGGCCGGGGAGCAGGTGGCTGTTTCATGGTGCGTGCGTAAAGGCTGCTTCCGGAATACCATCCCACAACGCATTCCGGATACGCCGGGCTTCGCGCAGGGCCTGTTCACCCGCCACGGTTACCGTAAACAGGCGTTTACGCCGCCCGCCGCGTTCGGCGGTAGCCTCCCCGAAACGTGACTGTACCAGCCCTTTTTCTTCCAGCCGCTGCATGGTCCGGTGCACAACACCCAGACTCATCGGGCGTTCCAGCCGGCTGCTCAGCTCTTCCACAACCGCAACGCTGTATGCATCATTATACAACAGTGCAATGGCCAGCAGCACGATCTCTTCGAATTCCCCTAGTTGGGTACCTTTCATAAGCAAACAGAATGATATCCGGTATACTATTTTATCTTTCTCTTTTGCATAGCAAATCACGGGCCAGCGGCCTCTACCTGCTTCAGGAGCCTGAAAAGGGCATTTTTGTGGATTATACCGGACAAACGCCGTCCGCTTCCGGACGGCGTTTGTCCGGCCCCGGACGGCACGGTTACAGGTAACCGGAGAACCGTTATTAACCCTTCGCACTGGCGCACACAGGAATGCAGCTTATTTTTTTGCTACGATTCTTATAAAGAGTTTGACATCATCCGAAATCGTGCCTTCACCAGATTTATAAAAGTGCTTTTCGGACCCGTAACCGATACCCCAGGCTGTTCGGTCGATGACCAGCGTGCCGTTTACCTCGACAGTTCCGTCCATGCCGTCCTTAAAATGCATTTTGGCTGGAAACGTAACTGCCTTCGTGATTCCTTCTATGGTCAGGTTCCCCGTAACGTTTAGATTTCCTTCATTAACCCGTATACTTCCATCAGTCGGGACTTTCGTATTTCCCGTTTCCACCTTTGTGATGGTGAATGTTGAAACAGGGAATTTTTTGACATCAAAAAAAGCGGGTAATTTGTTGAGTGAACGCTGATCAACGAAATTCTCAATTGTCGTCATGTCAACGTTAACGTCACCCCCCACCAGGCGACGGTTGTCGATCAACAACTCACCATTTACTATCTTGACGTCCCCCATATTGGTACCATCTCCAAGAAACGTAGTGCCATCCCATCCGCCAAGCAGCATAGAACCCTTCCATACGACAACACTTTGCTTTGTATCGATGCTATATTTTTTCTGACCCTCTTTATTATAAAAGTCGGTGATAGTTCTTCCGTCATACCGATACACGCCGGTCGCATCACCAAACCAAATACTGCCATCACCCGCTTCAGAAAGCCCCAGAAAAGTCCTTCCCGACCTGATTTCGGTTACCGTGGGCTTATTACTATACAATGACTTTGCATCATAACGGGAAAGTGCCTGAACCGTCCAGTTTGCAGGATTTACCGGACCCGTTGTCCAGATGTTTCCTTTTTTATCCTGGATTATAGCATAAGCTCCCCCGCTCCGATACCTTCGTGAAGGTACTGCCGTCGTAGCGATAGAGGCCACCGCTATTTCCGCTAAAGCCATTGTAACCGCTAAGCCAAACAGTACCTTTTCTGTCTTCGATTATGCTCCAGACGTCGAGAAAGGGTTCGCCTTTATGGGTTAACGTGGTGAATGTTTTCCCGTCGTAAACAAAGGCATCGCCCTTTGTGCCAACCCACAATTTCCCTGTTTTATCTTCCATGATGGTATGAATATCATTATTCCAATGCCTTTCCTTATAAAAAAGCGGAGCGTTTGGTGATGTGAAATTCCGGAATGATTTCCCGGCGGCCGCTCCGGGATCGTAACGACTTAGGCCGCTTGCCGTGCCGAACCAGATAATGCCGGCTTTATCTTCATAAACCGACGTAACCCGGTTACTGGCAAGTCCCTGCGTGGTGGTGAAATGCTGAATGGATTTTCCGTTGTCATAATAAACGCCTGAATCAGTAGTAGTAAACCAGAGATTCCCCCGCCGGTCTTCCAGAACATCCCGGAATAGGTGCTGACCTGTTTTTTTGGTAAGATTAGTAAACGGATTTCCTGCTGCCTGTCCGGGGTCGTATCGGAAAACATCACCAAATGAAGCGTTGTTGGGGCCGGCCATCAACATGGTGCCATTGCTGCCTTTTTTTATATTACGAACCATTATGTTGGGTCCTATGTCGTTGATTTCGGACTTGATGGTATAGGTTGAGGGAGCAGTTTGGTTCTGTCCACAGGAGGTGTAAAGCACCAACGTCGATAACAAAGCAGATACGCGTATGTAGTTCATAATTTTGTTTAATTGACTATGTCCCCGAGCCGTAAAGCGACACACGATCAGGCGTGAGTATGATAATGGAGGCAACACACCTTATTTCTGCCCTGTTTACTGGTTCGATTCAAACCTACCGGTTGACTTTGTTAAAAGAGTTAATCGACTGTAAAAAAGTGTTAACCAAGTGTTAACTAAGGGTAAATCGTGAAATTTATCGACCCCAAGGCCTATTTTTGGTCAATGAGAAACGTTATTCTGGCTGTATTGCTCGTGTTGGTCATCAGCCTGCCTGGTTATAGCGATGGGGGAAAGGTGTTGGTGACCATGCGTAAAATTGGTCATGCCGTATTGCTGGCCTCGGGCGATTCTACGTCCTGGATATCACCCATTGAAGAGGTCGATGAGCGCACCTTCCTGATTCGGTTTCAACGTCCCTTTGCGTTTAAACCAGCCACCTTACTGGAGATCATTCACCGGCAGTTGCAGCAGAATCAAGGGTTCCCGGATTATCTGGTTGAAGTCAGGCAAGAAAAATCAAACGCTGTTGTTTATAGCTATGAAGTCCGTCAACCGCTGAACCGGAAAGCGATTGCCTGTCTTACCAGAACGCCTCCCCGTGGGTCCTACACCATCAAAATCCAGTTCGAACGGCCGCTGGTACAGGCGGCCTCAATCAACGATGCTGTATACGTAGCCGGCCTCCTTTCAGTTGTTCTGCTGCTCGTTATTTGTTGGCGGTTAATCAACCGGAAAACACCACAATCAGCTCCTGCCGAACCGGTAGCCTCCCTTAATCTGGTGCATTTAGGCCCCCTTACGTTTTGCTTAGACGAGCAGATTCTGCGATTGGGCAATGAGCGCATTGCGCTGTCAAGCAAAGAATCCAGGTTGCTGAAGGTATTCGCAACGTCTCCCAATGCCGTAATTGATCGGGACCGGCTCATGGAACAGGTTTGGGGAGAGGAAGGCATATTTGTGGGGCGCAGCCTGGACGTGTTCGTGTCCCGCCTGCGCAAAAAGCTACAGCCCGCCACCACAGTACGCATTGTCAATAGTCACGGCAGAGGATATAAGCTGGAAATCGACTCACTCAAAGGGGGACTATAGGAGGTCTGATTATAGTCACTCGATGCCCACTGCGCTCGTGCGGTACCGGAATCATAATTCCGGAAAAATCTGATCCTGACGTATTGGAAACGCAGCAACGAACGGGATGCAAACGGATTGATTCGCTTTCAGCTCAAAGCCGGCAGCACTATGATTAGTCTGGTATAGGGCTGCCCGACGAGGATATCAGTAAGTTAGACAGTCACCGCTATCGGGCCAGTCACCGGTTAATCCTCTGCGATAAAGTAGTGTATTATTTTGCCATCAGACCAACCGGCCAAATGGTTGTTTGTCAGGAAAATAAACTGGTTTTCGCCGGTCATTTCCAGCGAAATCAGCCGTAGCGCAACAGGCCTGGCCGCTGCATTCGCTGTCTGCTTCCGGGCCCGCTCAGGCATCAGATTTTCCCAGCCGTCAATCGTGGACAGGTCTTTATTCGTTTGGCCGCGAAAAAGGCCGTGGGACGTATAAAAATAAAGCTGGTTAGTAAATAGATTAAAGGACGCGGCCTCAATCCCTTCCCCCTGTATGCGTATCTGACTACGCCGCGGACCTATGGGGTCGCTCCAGTAGGGTTGACTACTGAAGAGTGTGGAAAGCTTTAACTGATCCGCTTTAATAATGGTGCTGCCGGTTTCCATATGGTCCTTGCGGGTAATTATATATACAGACGAGTCATTGCCGGTAAATTGCTTTATCGACGTAAGCTCAAGGTTAACATCGATAAGCGAAAGCGTTGCGAAGGTCCGGGTGGTTGTCTGAAACGCAAACAGGTTACCGCCCCACTCGCCATAATCAAAGCCGATCCAGATAACATCCTGCTTATCAATGTAAAAACAGTTGATGCCAAACCATTTGTCGCGCAAGGTAATCTGTCTGTTTATGGAGTGTGTATCGAAATAAACCTGGTTTGATGCCACATCCTGAATGCCTTTTTCGGTAATTGTAAAGCAACCACCCTGGCTATCCACGACAACGCCCAAAGGAGGAAGTTCATACGTTCCGATTAGCTCCCAGACCCGGCGGACCGGTATGTACCGCTTTATTTCCTTTCGTTTGTTAGCGGTAACCGGATTTCCGTAACTGTCTTTTGTCAACAGGATAATGTCCGTGTCTGTAAGGGCAGGAGTGTTGATTACCTTCCCGTTCCGGCTCTCAAAGACAATGATGCTGCCGGTTTCGGTTAAAGCCCAGACGGTATTGCCAACAGGTAGTATATGATTGAACCGGGTGCTGCCGCATGCCACAAACGACACAAAAAGAACGGACAGAAGTAGGCAGAAGACAGATTTCATAAGGTGCATGTAATGTCGTTTTATTCGCCTGCCGCACTGCCGCGGATACGGATACCGCCTGCGGGTTTATCGGGTGCAGGTTTGGGCGTTTTTCGTTCGTCGTCCGTCAGGGTCCAGATACTCAGGCAGGCCGTATCTGCCGGTACACCTTCCCGTCCGGTGCTAAGGAGCATCTCAGCTTTCCGGATAGCCGCCTTTGAGATGCGTACCGAATCCGGTACCATAACGCCGTTGAGCATGTATACAACGGTCTGCACCGTAGCCGGTAGCCTTTTCTTCGCACGGTATTCGCGGGGCGTGATCACATCGAACTGCTGATCGGCTCCGATAAGGATGCAGCCATGATCGGCCAGAGGACCGAGCTGTTGAAGCGTAGCCTTATCGATAACGACGTTGACGGACGTAACAAAATCAGGATTGATTTCGGTGATCCTGACAATGATGCCGTTTGCCAGATAAAGCGGTGTGTTCGGCTGGTTGATTTGGGTGGAGTCCAGCCACGGGTTGTTGCGTTGGGCCAGTACGGCAAATGGCAGGGAAAACAGCAGGCTGGCGGTCAGGATCAGGTGTTTCATAGATTTGTAGGATGTAGGATAAATTAATGGACAGGGCTAAATGTAGGGGAAATACAGTAGTTTACAAGCGCCGTTTGAGTTAATCTGTGATCCTGGTCCGGGTAAAAAAATGCAGGGGCAGGTAAAACTTCATGCCGGTTTGCTGCTGAATGGCCAGCAGCCGGTTTATGGTTTCGACATGGCTGAGACCGGCTTCGTCGCGGAGCCGGTTGGCTTCGGCAAGTTCCTGCCGGGTCAGCCTGCCGGCCAGAAAACCGGTGTGCTGTGCCTTATGCCCGCTTTTTATGGACACATACCACTCTTCGATTTTAGCATAGGCATAGGGCGACATCTGCCCCGTCCGTACGGCTTGCCAGAGCTGCGGCTTGAGGGCAGGGTACAGGGTATCCTGCAAGGCATAGGCCTGACTAATGGAATTGTGATGGCTCAGGATCACGGAAGCCCACAGGTCAGTACCAACCAGTTGCTCGCCCGGATAGCCGTTGGTATGCAGGATGGCTGTCAGGGCGGCAAGCTGACGTTCACTATGGGGTGCAAACCGCCGTTCGGCGTAACGCTCCTGCGCCTCAGGGCTAAAATAAAACAGGGCCCGCAGCGCCTTTCGCTGGTCTTTGCCGAACAGTTTTTTTACCGTTTTTCTGACCGGCTGGTTCAGTGTCGCCATATGACCGTTCCTGAGCGTTTTATAGTTTTTTCTGACCTGCTGCCATTGCGGATCAGCTGTTAACGGTTTCAGAAACATGTTACGGGTGATGGATTTCCACGTCCAGCCCGCGGCAATGCCTTTCTTGAGATACATAAACGCTTTCCCGGTCTGACCCGTCTGCAAAGCCAGTTGTGTAGCGGCCTGATAGTCCCGCAGAAAAATAAAGGAATATTGTCCGAACACCTGCTCGTACCCTGCCAGGGCTTCGGCATAGCGCCCGTCCGCGATGGCCTCGTGGGCCCGTGCAATCTGACGGTGGTAGTTCAGGTAATCCTGCGGCAGTGTGCCAGTATGCGGTTGACCAAAGCCGGAAAACGTGAGGAGCAGGCAGAATAGTAACGAAAAGGTGCGCATGAGCTATGAGGTTATCCGCCGGCAAGGTAGGCTGATTTCCCCCGCATCGACACCCCGTTAAGATACTTTAACGCATCTGTCACTCCTTAATCCAGCTCAGGTTAAACTGGTAATGCAGACTGCTGCTGAGCAGGTGGATGATGTTATCAGGCGTCTGGGTGATGGCCAGATAACCCTTGGGTTCGGCATGAGTCTGATCGGTCTGGAAAGCACCCGTCCAGGCCCCGCCGTTTAGGTAGCGTTCCTGGCCGTCGGTCAGCAGCTTTTTGACGGGCCAGGTCTTGCCCTCATCAAACGATAAGGCGGCGTACATGCCGTAGCCTTTATACAGTGTGCCGTCGGCTTTGCGGAAATACATGCCGGCTTTGGCACCGTCGCGTTCGTCGGGGTGGTGGGTAAACGATACGGCCAGCAGCGGCCCTTCGTTGAGCCGGATCAGGGCCAGCCGCTGTCCGCTCCAGACCGGTGGCAGTTCGGAGGGTGCATACGTCCAGGTTTTGCCCATATCGCCGGAAATACTGACCGGCATGCGCAGGCCCACGCTGTCGGGGCCGGGAATGTCGTCTTTCCGGCCAAGCGCCAGCAGGCGGCCGTCGGTGAGCTGCACCACACCGGCGTGAATACCGGCAATGAGTGCGCCGGAGCCACCCGCCGTAAACGCTGGTGTCGGTTGCCCCTCAGAAGGCATAGTCCACGTCTTGCCGCCATCCTTGCTGAGGTGAATGGCCGTACCACCAGTCGGGCCGGGATCGGCGTCAGCGGCCTGTACCAGCCAGCCTTCTTTGGTTTTGAACATACCGGCAATGACCTGATGGCGTTTGGTATGTTCCGGGCTTACCAGCGCCGGTGCCGACCAGGTAGCCCCGTTGTCGCGGCTGGTCCGGAGTGCCATCGCCAGATTCTGCCAGTCGCCGTCGGTTTCGACGCCGTTCATGTGGTAGAGCGTACCCTGGCCGTTGTGGAAGAGCGATGAGCCGGTCATGTTGCGGTCGGGGACTTTAAAAAACTCCGACGGCTGATCCCAGGCAGTGGCTCCTTTCCGCAGCCGGCTGCCGAGAACGGTCATCTCGCGGCCCGATTCGGCGTCGGTCGAAAACCAAATGGCCAGCAGATCGCCGTTGGGACACCAGGTGACGGCCGGCTGGTGGTTGTGGCTGTAGAACGGTACATTGTCCTGACAGTCGGGTTTGCGGACGTACCGCTGCGGTTCGCGGAAAACCGGCTGGTTGGCCGGAACGGGCTTCCAGAGTTGCTTTTGCTGCGAAATGCCCTGAAAAACGGCGGTTGCGGGTACGACCGGCAAGGGTTTTGTCGTTACGGGCAGTGCCTGTACTACCCGGAAACCAACCAGCCAGCTTTTATCCCCGGGCAGCATTGCCATCCGGTTGGCCGACCGCAGGAACGTCACCGGCGTCCCGTGACTGCCGCCGCGCGTGACGCGGTAGAGTCCGCCTGCGCGGCCGGCCGGGTCGGTTTGCTCACCGGCGACGTACGGGCCGTACCAGTCCTGACACCACTCTTCTACATTACCGTGCATGTCATGGAGTCCCCACGGGTTGGCGGGTGTCTGCCCCGTTTTCAGCGAAACCACAACGGCATCGCGGTCGGTTTGCTGGCTTTTCTGATACACCGCAGGCAGGCCGTTGCCGGTCGAAAAATCACTGATAGTACCGGCGCGGCAGGCATATTCCCATTCGGCTTCAGTGGGTAGGCGGTAGGGTTTCCCTTCTTTTTTGGATAGCCATTCACAAAAAGCGACGGCTTCGGCATAGGAGACAAAAATCACCGCCTCGTCATCGTTTTTCGAAAAGCCATATTTTCCGCGCAGGGCTTTATGGGCGGGGTCAAACGCCTCGTATTGTTGGTTGGTAACTTCGGTAGCGCCCATCAGCAGCGGACGGCTGATGCTGACACGGTGAACCGGCGACTCGTCGGCGTCTTTACCATCCCGCTCCGAACCCATATAGAACCGTCCCGCAGGCAGCGGAACCAGGGTCATGCCGATTGAGTTGGTTTGCTGGCAGCATCCGGTCCGGACCAGACCGGATGCACATAAAAGCAGTATCAGGAAGCGTTGTTTTATCATCGTTGAATGAGCTGCCGGCGGGCAGGAAAATGAATCATGGCAAAACGATGCGGCCGGCGAAAGAACCGGGGCGGAACCCGGTATCAATTGTACATAATCCGGAAAATAAAATCGCCCGGAACCGTCCACAATCGCAAAGATTTGCGTTGTTTTGTCGATTATTCTGACAAAGATGGGACAGGGTGCGGAGAAATGTAAGTAAAAAAATGTCAAATTAACACGTAACAGTATTTTCGTAGTAAATTACTAATTCGCTCAATAAATAACTTGACATACATGATAAACGTAAAGCGCTGGTTTTCATATAGCAGTGCCCTTGTTTGTTGCCTGAGTGGCTGGTCTGCATTGGGGCAGGCCGTTGATGAGTCGCTGAGCCCGGTTCCGTCGGGTTTGTTCTCGTCATTACCGTCGGGCTGGTCGCAGGCCGGTTCCGTAAGCATGTCGCCGTATCAGGCCGACGTAAAGACTAAAACAGGAAGTGGTATTATCGTGGGGAAGCAGGGTACACCGGTGACCTTGCTGACCAATGCCAAAGACGTGCGGCTGGTGCTGGACGTAATGGTGTCGCCGGGCGCAGATGGTGTCCTGTCGATGGGCGGTACCGGCATCCGGATTGCCGACAGCTGGGCTAAACCAGGTGTCAACGGCAGCACATTCGGGGCCGTTATGGGTAGCCCGGTTGTGTTGCCATCACAGAACGTCAGCGAAGCCCCCGGCATCTGGCAACGGCTGGAAGTAACGTTCCAGAGCGGTAAACCAGGCACGGCTGTGCTCGATAAAGTGACCCTGAATGGTATTCTTATTCACGAAAATCTGGTCGTACCCGGTGCGTCGGGTGCCTCGGCCGGTACGGTATCGCTGAATGTTACGGCCGGTACAATTGCTGTCCGTCCGGTGGGTTACCAGCTGATTTCTGACCGCAAGGTGGCTAAGCTCTCGAATGTCCGGTATAAGCTGTACGAGAACAAAACCGAAACCAAGTCGGTGAGTGAGCTGGCTAACCTGAAGCTGGTGAAGGAAGATACGGTATCGACCGTTACCTACGAAGTGTCGTACGGGCAGCCGCGCTGGCACGGTATCGTGTTCACGGGTGATCTGGAAGTCGAAAAAGCGGGCGTTTACACGCTGGCCTTACAAAACGGCGGTTATGCCGGTCTGGAAATCGACGACAAGGAAGTGGTACCCAATACGTACCTTGACCTGGGCCGGATGAATACCGGTAAAGTGAACCTGAGCGCCGGCAAACACGCCTTTACCCTGTTCTTTGGCCGGTCGTGGCCGCGTCCGGGTCTGGGCATGTTCATTGCGGCATCAGATACAAAATTCCAGCCGCTGCATACGCGGGCGTCGCTGCCGGAGCCTGATCCGGTCGGGACCATCGCGGTGCTGGCGAAAGATAAACCCGAACTGGTGCGGTCGTTTGTGCAGATGGCCGGTGAGAAAGGGAAACGTACACACTGCCTGTCGGTGGGTACGCCGTCGGGCCTTAACTATACCATCGACCTGAACAAGGATGCCCTCCTTCAGGTATGGCGCGGTAAGTTTGCCGACGTAACCGAAATGTGGTACGAGCGGGGTGAGCCGCAGCTGTTGTTCCCGATGGGTGTAACGGTGCCGGTAACCGGTCAGGGTTCGCTCGCGGTCCTGAGCAGTGCACAACAAGCCTGGCCGGACAGCCTGTCGGGTAAGGATTTTGATTACAAAGGCTGGAAACTCGACGCCGACGGAAATCCGACCACGCAGTATGCCTTCTTTGGCGGAAACGTGGCCGATGCGCTTCGCCCTGATGCCGATGGCAAGGGCCTGACCCGCACCCTGACGCTGACCGGCGTAAACCAGCCGGTATACTGCCGCATGGCTGCCGGATCGTCGGTTGAGGAGGTGAGTAAAGGACTGTACCGCATTGGCGACAGTCAGTATTTTGTCCGGTTAGACGCCAAAGCCAAACCGGTAATCCGGTCGTCGGGCGGAAAGCAGGAACTGTTGCTGCCGGTAACGGGCAAGGATGGCTCGGCCAGCGTAAGTTATTCAATTGTTTGGTAATAAGAAGGTTGACATAAATTCGGAATGAAACGCTTCATAAGTGCATTAGGATTAGCAGTACTGAGTGGCTTTACGGCGATGGCACAATCGTCGCGGCCGCTGACCGAAGACGATTACTATCACCTGGTTACCCTGCCTGTTCCCGAAGGCGTGAGTCTGGAAGTGGGCGGTATGGCCGTTATTCCGGACGGCCGTCTGAGCGTTTGTACGCGTCGCGGTGAGGTCTGGATGATTACAAATCCGTACATGCAGGGTACGCGTCAGCCGCAGTACAGCCGGTTTGCGTTTGGTCTGCACGAGCCGCTGGGTATGGCCTGGCACAACGGGGCTTTGTATGCCACGCAGCGGGGCGAGGTAACCCGCCTGCTCGATACCGATAACAACGGTGAGGCCGATGAATACCAGTCGGTGGTGAAATGGCCGTTGTCGGGCAACTACCACGAGTACAGTTACGGACCGGTCTTCCAGCCTAACGGCGACATGTTGCTGACTCTCAACCTCGGCTGGATCGGCCGTGGCGCGAGTCTGGCAAAATGGCGGGGCTGGATGCTGCAGGTCGATAAAAACGGGCAAATTAAGCCGTATGCGACGGGTCTCCGGTCCCCGGCCGGATTTAACCAACTCCGCGACGGCAGCATTTTCTACGCCGAAAATCAGGGTGACTGGGTAGGCTCGGGCCGTATGACGCAGCTGGAGTTAGGCGATTTTGCCGGTAATCCTGCCGGTTTGCGGTGGTCATCTGAACCGGGTTCACCGCTGAAACTGAAAGTAGAAGGCGTCCCGAGCACCGGTAAGCCGATGCACGAAGTAGCCAAAACGGTGCCGAACCTGAAAGTGCCGGCCGTTTGGTTCCCGCATACGCTGATGGGCATTTCGACATCGGATATTCTGGAAGATACTACCAGCAGCAAGTTTGGTCCGTTCGACGGCCAGCTGTTTGTGGGTGATCAGGGCCACAGCAAGGTGATGCGGGTGTTCCTCGAAAAAGTAGGCGGCAAATACCAGGGCGCCTGTTTTCCGTTCCGGGAAGGCTTTATGTCGGGTATTCTGCGGATGCGCTGGGGCCTCGACGGCTCGATGTTTGTCGGCATGACCAGCCGTGGCTGGGCGGCTACCGGTAAAGCGCCGTTCGGTGTGCAGCGTCTGGTCTGGACGGGCAAAGTACCGTTCGAAATGAAGGCTATCCGCTCGATGCCGGACGGTTTTGAAGTGGAATTTACGCTGCCGGTCGACAAAAAATCGGCCGAAAACATCGCTTCATACGATATGAGCAGCTTTACTTACAAGTACCACAGTACGTACGGCAGTCCGATTGAAGATGCGAAAGCGTTGCCAATCCGCGGCGTAGTGGTATCAGACGACGGCCTGAAAGCGCGGATTGTGGTCGATACCACCCTGCGCGAAGGCTACATCCATCAGCTCAAGCTGGAAGGGGTGAAGTCGGCGGCCGGTCTGTCGCTGCTGCATAACACAGGGTACTACACCCTGAACGCCATTGCACCGGGTACGAAACTGACCATTGCCGCACCGGCGAAAAGCCAGCACATGCACCACGATATGGGCGCCATGGCATCTACAAAGGAAACCGCACCGGCTGCTGACAAAAAAGGAACAGCCAAAGCAACGGCCGCTACCAGTACCAAGCGTGTCTCCGCGCAGCCGGCCGATTGGACCAACGGTCCTGACCAGGTAGTAACGATCAGCACCTTGCCGGGCCTTAAATTTGAGCAGGAGCAGGTGCAGGTGAAAGCAGGCAGCCGTATTAAATGGGTATTCCAGAACAACGACGACATGCTGCACAACTGCGTGATTGTGAAGCCGGGTATGGCCAACACCGTAGGTGAGGCAGCCCTGAAGCTGAATCTGAACGGCCCGAAAATGAACTATGTACCGAATAATGCGAATGTGCTGTTCCATACCAACATTCTCCAACCGGAGTCGAACGAAGCAATCTATTTCGTTGCTCCGTCGGAGCCGGGGAATTATCAGTATGTCTGCACGTTCCCGGGTCACGCATCCCTGATGCAGGGTACGCTGAAGGTCGTTAAGTAATACTGCATGGAAATCACGGCGGGGGTACGGTATCTAAGTCCGTATCCCCGCTTTTTTGTGTATTATTGACCACATAAGGCACATAGATCACAAAGCAGGTTTATACTAAACATGTTAGTATCTATGTGGCTCATATAAAGCATTCAGCAAACGATTTATGAAGCATATACTATCCTCCTTAACCTTCTTAGTAAGCCTCGGGTCGCTGGCACACGCCCAGTCGTTGTCAGAGGCTATTCGCCTGAATCAGGTGGGCTTTTATCCAAATGCCCCGAAAGTGGCGGTGGCCGTCGGTGCGCCTGCCGGATCGTTTCAGGTGATGACCGCCGATCGGAGCCGCACCGTTTTTACCGGTAAGCTGAGCGAGCCGCGGACCAATGCCATTTCAGGGAAAACAACCCGGCTGGCTGATTTTACGCCCGTGACCCGCACGGGTTCTTATGTGCTGGTGATTCCGGAACTGGGCTATTCCTACCCGTTTGATGTTCAGGAAAGTGCGTTGAAGCCGGTGGCGATGGGAGCCCTGAAGGGCTTTTACTACCAGCGGATGTCGACGGATTTACCGGTGCAGTATGCCGGTCAGTGGAGTAGGCCTGCGGGGCATCCGGATACGCGGGTGCTGGTGCATCCGTCGGCGGCAACGGCTCAGCGGCCGGCCGGCACGGTTATTTCGTCGCCACGGGGCTGGTATGATGCCGGTGACTATAACAAATACATCGTCAACAGCGGGATCACGATGGGCACCCTGTTGTCGCTGGCCGAAGATTTTCCGCTGTATGTGCCCGCGGCCGATGCCACCATTCCCGAATCGGGCAATGCTGTGCCGGATGTGCTGGACGAAGCACTCTGGAACCTGCGCTGGATGCTGACCATGCAGGACCCTGCCGACGGAGGCGTATACCACAAGCTGACCAATCCGGCGTTTGACGGTATGATTATGCCGGATAAAGCGACGAAAGACCGCTACGTGATTCAGAAAAGTATAACGGCCACGCTGGACTTTGCGGCGGTTATGGCGCAGGCGGCCCGGGTGCTGCAACCCTATAAGCGGCAGTTCCCGAAACTGGCGGACTCCTGCCGGACAGCGGCTGGGCAGGCATGGGAGTGGGCCCGTAAAAATCCGTCGGCGCTGTATAGTCAGCAGGCGATGAATCAGGCGTTTGATCCGGATGTGACAACGGGCGGCTATGAAGACAAGGATGCCGCCGATGAGTGGATCTGGGCAGCTGCCGAATTATACGTGACCACCCGTGACGACGCCTATCTTACCGCCGTCAATCTCTTTCCGGACGATAAAACGCCCCTGCCTTCGTGGAATCAGGTACGGATGCTCGGGTATTATACCCTCATGCGCCACGCCAAAACCCTGACCAAAGCGGGCAAGGCCCTGTTACCTGAACTGAAACAACGGCTGACCGGCATGGCCGATGCGCTTCTGGCCGACCTTGATAAACAGGCATATGGCACCGTTATGGGTAAAACGGCAAAGGATTACATCTGGGGGAGCAGTGCTGTGGCGGCCAATCAGGGCATTGCGCTGGTACAGGCCTACCGGATCACCGCCGATACGAAATACCGCGATGCGGCACTGGCGAACCTGGATTACCTGCTGGGCCGGAATGCGACGGGTTACTGCCTGCTGACCGGCTTCGGTGATAAGCCGGTGATGAACCCGCACCACCGCCCGTCGGTGGCCGACGGAATCGTGGCACCGGTGCCGGGGCTGTTGTCGGGCGGACCAAACGGCAATGCCCCGAAGCAGGATAAATGCAAAGGATACGTCGAAAACGCTCCTGCCGATGAAACATTCCTGGACGAATCGTGCTCGTATGCATCAAATGAAATTGCCATTAACTGGAATGCCCCGCTGGTCTATCTGGCCGCCGCCATCGACGCCATTTTCAGCGAGATGGATGGTCCGGCCAAATAGCCCGGAGCGGTCAAAACAAACCCGGAAGCCGGAAATCAGTTAAATGACTATACTTTTGCAGGTCAAAAAACGAGAACAAGATGAATATCGGCGATAAAATACGGATGCTGCGGGCCAAAGAGCAGGGAGTAATTACCCGCTTTCTGGCCGGCAATCAGGTCGAAATAGAAATTGAAGACGGGTTCCGGATTCCGGTTATGCGGTCAGAAATCGTGGTGGTATCGCCGATGGAAACGGAGCGACTGGTGAAACCGGCGGGTATTGCCCCGCAGAAGCAGGTAACGGCCTCGAACATCATCGCCAACAACGGGGTGTATCTGGCGTTCGTGGCCCAGAACGACCGCGAGTTTGCGCTCCATCTGATCAACAACACCGATTGGGATCTGCCGTTTGCGGTAGCCGAAGAACGCGGAAGCCTCGTCAACGGCCTGCACAACGGCCTGCTGCGCGGTAAAACCCAGATTAAACTAAATGAAACCTACACATTTTCGACGTTTGAAGACTGGCCGACGTTTCTGGTACAAGTGATCTGGGCACGTGCCGGCCGGAATGCGTTCCGTGCACCACTGGTGAAGCGGGTCAAATGCCGGGCGCAGACCTTTCACGCCAGTAAATCGACCGTGCCGGTGCTGAACCAGTCAGGGCATTTGTATCAGCTGGACGACGAAAAGGAAACGGCCACCCAAAACATTCAGACGGCCCGCCCCGTCACCGTGAAGCCGGAACAGCTGAAGGCCGAAATGCTGAAGCCCAAGGGTGAACCGGCGGCTCCGATCAGCTTTGAGCGCCCGTCGGCGGTGATTGATCTGCACGTTGAGGCACTGTTGCCGAAGGGGCAGGGTAACCGTTCCAATGCCGAACTGCTGGAGTTGCAACTGACGACATTTGAGAAATCACTGGAAGACGCGATTGCAACCGGAATGAACGAAATTACGTTTATTCACGGAGTCGGCAGCGGTACGCTCCGGACCGAACTGCACCGCCGCCTCGGCCGTCATCCGCACGTCCGCTTTTTCGAAGACGCTCAGAAGCAGAAGTTTGGCTACGGTGCGACGAAGGTAGCCATCAAGTAAAGAGTGAAAGAGTGGCCGCTCTGCGGCTGGAGAGTGAAAGAGCGAAAGAGAACTCCGTGTTCTCTGTGCCAATGCTCTGTGTCCTCTGTGGTTAAAAACAACAAATAGAACCGTAATAACATGTACAGGGTATTCATCCCAATGCTGCTGCTGTTGGGTTTTCTGGTATCTTGCCAGTCAAAGACCGGCACAAGGCTTGACCCGAAAGCGCCGAAAGAAACCTACTCCCGAACCGCTATGGAAGTCCGTGACGAAAAATACCTGTCGACCGTAAACGTCCCCGTGTCTATCTCGATGAAGGACGTGGAGCGGCAGATCAACGCCCAGATCAATGGCCTGATTTACGAAGACAATACCTTTGAGGATAACAATCAGGATAATTTCATGGTCAAGGTATGGAAACGGCAACCCATTCTGGTGACGGCTACGGGCGGCGCTGACAGCTTGTTCCATTTCACCGTACCGCTGAAAATCTGGGCCAAAGCCGGGGTAAAAGTGCTGGGTTTCATGCAAACGCAGGAAACCCAGTTTGAGATGGATCTGCGCTTTTCGACCCGCTTTTCGATTGATCCGGACTGGGCGGTTTCGACGCAGACCAAAGCCGACGGCTACGACTGGATCACAAAACCGACGATCAAGCTGGCAGGCTTTAACGTGCCGGTGACCAGCCTTGTCGGTAAAATGATTGATAAAAATCTGGGTACCGTTACCGGAACGCTGGACCAGCAGGTGCGGAAACAGATTGATCTCAAATCACAGGTTCTGAAGGCCTGGAACCTGATCCGGGAACCCTACCTGATTTCGGAGCAATACCGGACCTGGCTGATGGTAGTACCGAAGCGCATTCTGATTACCCCGCTGCGTTTTGAAAACAACGTCATCCGGTCAACCATCGGGATTGAAGGCTATACACTGACCAACGTCGGCGCCAAACCAGACGTAAAACCAGCCGTGGCGCTGCCGAATCTGGTGGTGGTACCGCAGGTAAAAGACGATTTCCGGATTGGTCTGCTCAGTGAAGCGAGCTACGAAGAAGCGGCTAAACTGGCGGGGCAGGAGTTTGTCGGTAAGTCGTTTTCCTTCAAAGACGGTGCCTACAGCATCACCATTACCGACATTGATCTGTACGGTCAGAACGAAAACCTCATCATTAAGGCCGGGCTGAAAGGCAGCGTGACCGGCGATATTTACCTGCGCGGCCGGCCTTACTATGATCCGGCCACGAAATCGGTATCGCTGAAAGAACTGGTGTATGATCTGGAGACGAAGAGCCTGTTGCAGCGGGCCGCCAGCTGGCTCTTGCAGGGGACGTTTGCCAAAACACTCGAAAAGAACCTGACGATTCCCGTCGGATCACAGATTGATGAGATGCAGAAAACGCTGCAGATCAAGCTACAGAATAATCAGATTGCCAAAGGTGTGGTGCTGAACGGGAAAGATTGATGAGATCCGGCCGGATCAGGTGTATCTGACCTCATCGGCCTTGCTGGCGGTGGTCTATGCCAAAGGCCACATCGATGTCAAAGTCGACGGATTGCAGTAGGGGTTTGGCGGTGGCAGGGAAAGCCCTACCTTTGCCGGGCCTGACCGCCGGAGCGGTCCTGTCGCGCCGGTTCGCCGGTGAGGAAAGTCCGGGCAGCACAGAGCGCCATACTTCCTAACGGGAAGGCGGCCGGTTGGGAACGGCCGGCCGACAGACAGTGCCACAGAAATGATACCGCCCTGCAAGGGGTAAGGGTGAAATGGTGGAGTAAGAGCCCACCGCCCGGCAGGCGACTGACGGGGCAGGGTAAACCTTATGGGCTGAAAGACCAAATAAGCACCGGACGAGAGGCGGCTCGTCTCTGTAGGCCGGTTTCCGGCCGATGCCGGTGCGGGTAGGTCGAACGAGGTGACTGGTGACAGGCATCCCAGATAATGACAGGAGTTCCGGTGAAAACCGGAAAACAGAACCCGGCTTATACGCGCCGGTGGCTCAGGTTTTTAAGCAGCGTATGATGCAGCAGAAAAAAGGCAAATAAAACGCCTGAAACTGTACATCATACGCTGTTTTTTTGTACCTTTGCGCCCACGTTTTACGAGGAGGACGGGTTCCTCCACAAAAACCAACAAGCAAAATGGCTGTTAAAATTCGTTTAGCGCGTCGTGGACGCAAGAAAAGAGCGATGTATGACATCGTGGTTGCACCTTCAGCTGCAGGTCGCGATGGTAAGTTTCTGGAGAAACTGGGTACATATAACCCGAATACAGATCCCGCTACAGTAGTATTAAAGTCTGACCGTGCCGTTTACTGGCTTATGGTTGGTGCTCAGCCAACAGACACTGCCCGTTCGATTATGTCGCACGAAGGTGTGTTGCTGCGCAAGCACCTGCAGGTGGGCGTTAACAAAGGCGCTATCACGCAGGAGCAGGCCGACGAGAAATTCAATGCCTGGAAAACAGAGCAAAGATGGTCAGGTTGCCGGTGTTGCTGAGTCAAAACAACAAAGTGAAGCTAAAGCCCGTCAGGATCGTCTGGATGCTGAGCGTAAGGTTAGCGCCGATCGTGCTGCTGCCCTGGCTAAGAAAAACGTTGTTGTTGAAGAAGCTCCGGCTGCTGAAGGCGAAACAACTGAAGAATCAGCTGAGTCAGCAGAATAATTGCTGGCTTGCCCTCTTATCACAAAAGCCTGTTCCTGTGAGCAGGCTTTTTTTCTGTTGTAAGTGTTTGATCGTGGGTGACTTATGTGATTTTGGGCCTGCTCCGCAAATCGTACATACCATACCTGAAGGTCAATTAAAGTGAATGAAATTTACCATATAGCCATATAGTTCACAGTAGAGATAAACTTCTTTGTTTTTCTATGTGGCTATGTGGTAAGCAAAAATAGTATGTATCATCTGGCATAGACTGGCGGTCCTGAGCGGCCACCGGCATGCGTCAACTAAAAACCGGACATGACAAAAGATGATTGTTATTTGTTAGGCCACATCACCAAAACCCACGGGGTAAACGGTGAACTGGTCTTTTTCCTGGACGTAGACGATCCGAACGTTTACGAAGAACTGGAATCGGTACTGATCGAGGTAAAAGGCGATCTGTTACCTTATTTTATTGAGTCAATTGCAATCGTGAAGGGAAGCCGCGCCATCGTGGCCATCGAAGGGATTGATACGATTGAGCAGGCGAGCCGCCTCATTAAAGCCAACCTGTATCTGCCGCTCGATAACCTCGAACCGATTGAGGATAATACACGCTTTTACTTTCACGAAATTGTCGGCTATCAGATTGTTGACTCGGTAGAAGGGGAGCTGGGGACGGTATCGACGGTGTACAATATGGACACGCAGGACCTGATCGAAATGAGCTATCAGGGCAAAGAGGTACTGATTCCGATCAACAGCGACATCGTACACACGGTTGACCGCGCTGCTAAAAGGCTGAATGTAACGCTGCCCGACGGCTTGCTGGACGTATACCTTTCTGACGCACCCGATAAACCAGACACGCCGGACGGCGACGAGGCCTATGATGAGGATTGACATCATTACCTGCCTGCCGCGGTTGCTGGACAGCTACTTTGCTCACTCAATCCTACAGCGGGCTCAGCAGGCGGGCCATGTCGAGGTGGTCGTGCATGACCTGCGCGATTATTCGACGGATAAGCACCACCGCGTCGATGACTATATGTTTGGCGGCGGTGCGGGTATGGTGATGCAGATCGAACCGATTGCGCGCTGTATCCGGTCGCTACAAGCCGAACGGACCTACGACGAGGTGATCTACATGACACCCGACGGCGAGCGGCTGGAGCAGCGGACATCGAATCAATTGTCGCTGATGCAAAACCTGATCATTCTGTGCGGTCATTACAAAGGGGTTGATGAGCGGGTTCGTGAACACTTTATCACAAAGGAAATCAGCATCGGCGACTTTGTGCTGTCAGGTGGTGAACTGCCGGCGGCTGTACTGTCCGATTCGATTATCCGGCTGTTGCCCGGTGTGCTGAATGATGAAACTTCGGCGC
>CBDFHU010000089.1:0-15706 GCA_965247375.1 Arsenicibacter sp. | reverse complement strand
CAAAACAACAAAGCTACCGTACGCTTACCCATGATGCTGGGTGTTACGATGGCTGGCGGTATTCTTATCGGGGCTACTTTTTTCGGAGGTTCAAAGAACCTCAACAACATTGGACGAGGCTACACCAAATACAAAGAAATCTTACAACTCATTGAAAACAACTACGTTGACACGGTAAATACCGACGAGCTGGTTGACTATTCAATCGGTAAAATGCTCGAAAAACTGGATCCGCATACCAGTTACATGAATCCGGACGACGCCGTAGCGGCCCGTACGCAACTGGAAGGCGGTTTCGACGGTATTGGTATTGAGTTTAACCTGTACAAAGACACCGTTTATGTGGTAACCCCACTGGCAGGCGGTCCGTCTGAAACGGCCGGCATCCAGAGCGGCGACAAAATCCTGAAAGTAGATGAGAAGTCGCTGACGGGCAATAAAGTCGACAACGGGTCTATTTTTCAGGCACTGCGCGGCCGACGGGGAACCGAAGTCCGGCTGACAATCCTGAGCCGCGGCGAAAAAAAGCCGAAAGTGGTAACGGTTGTCCGTGACCGTATCCCGACGTACTCAGTAGATGCAGCGTATATGGTGGACGACAAAACGGGCTATATCAAGGTGAACCGCTTCTCGGAAACTACGTATGATGAGTTTAAAACGGCGCTGGCCTCCCTGAAACAGCAAGGTCTGCAACAGTTAATGCTTGACCTGCGGAACAACCCGGGCGGCTACATGGACCGCGCCACCAGCCTTGCCGATGAGTTTATCGGTGGTAACAAGCTGCTGGTTTATACTAATGGCAAAGACAGCCGGTATGACCGTCAGACATTCGCCCGCATTGCCGGTCAGTTTGAAGACGGCCCGCTGATCGTTCTGGTCGACGAGGGCAGCGCCTCGGCATCAGAGATTGTGGCCGGTGCGCTTCAGGACCATGACCGTGCACTGATCGTTGGTCGCCGGTCGTTCGGAAAAGGACTGGTTCAGATGCCGGTGCAACTGTTCGACGGCTCGGAGTTACGCCTGACCATTTCACGCTACTATACACCGAGCGGCCGGAGTATTCAAAAACCCTATGTGCCGGGTCACGAAGGTGATTACGAAAAAGATCTGGAAGCCCGCTCGAAACGCGGTGAATACTTCATCGCTGATTCGATTAAAAACGATCCGAAACTGCGGTTTAAAACAGACGCGGGCCGGTTGGTATACGGTGGCGGCGGGATTACGCCGGACTACTTTGTGCCACGGGATACAAGCTGGCAGACTCCATACATAGCGCAGTTGTTTGGCAAAAACCTGCTGCGGGAATACGCGCTGGAATATGCCAATGACAACCGGAAAAAATTTGAGAAAATACCATTTGCTGAGTTTAACCGGACAGTTAACTTCGACGATGACCAATTGAATAAACTGGTAAATCTGGCCTCATCTGAAGGCATTAAGCCTAATCCGGCTCAGTTTGCCCGCTCCAAAGAATACATCCGGACACAGCTGAAGGCCTATGTAGCCCGCTACATTTACCAGCGCAACAACCGCAACGGTCAGAATAACGAATATTTCAAAGTGGCCGGTGAGGTTGATGACACGTATCAGAAGGCGCTGACTTTGTTTGACCGCGCCCGTCAGCTTGAGCATGGTACGTACTCCTACGTTCCGAAAGGCGAACGGAAGTAAAAAGTAATAAAAAGATTCGATTTTAGGCTGACCTACCAGGAACAGGGCCGCCTGCCGATTCTAAACTTCCTGGAAGGTCAGCCCGGCCTCGAAGGTCGAAAAAAACTCCCCGAAAGTTTTAAACTTTCGGGGAGTCAAAAAGCTCCGGTCAGAACCCTTCCTGCTTCTCCTCTTTCTCTTTTTTCTTCTCTTTCGGCGCGTCCTTCTTCACTACTTTAGCACCCTTAGGCTGTGGTTTCGGCCGCGTTTTATACTGATCCAGGTACAGGGCCATAAACTGCTTTTTCTCTTCGGCCTCACCCGCTACGATCTCGATTGCTCCCTTTGTTGTATTCTTCGATCCGGCCAGCAAGCGGTCATTAATGTCCTGCTCCGACGAAACAATCGACAAGGTACCGCCTGGTTTGTAATCATAGAAAACCCATACATCCGGCGAAGCTTCCAGTAAAATGCTGAACTCATCGCCATTGGCCGTTTTCCGGATCTCAATAAACCCATCCATCTGGGCATTGATGTCGGTGTTGTTCATGTGTGACACGCCAAGCTGACCGGTGCTGTAAAACGACTTAAACTTATCGGACCAGCGCAGATTAACGTTTGACAACACCAGCGCCATATTCAGCTTTGGCGACGCCTGTACCAGCGGTACGTGGGCATTCTGTGCTTTCAGGCGGTAGGCTTCGGTTTCTTTCTGGCCGATCAGCGGAATCATCTTATCGGCCAGTTCATTCAGATCATCATCGGCCGGGTCGTCGTTTTTCTCGTCGAGGTTGGTTTTGACAATCTTGTCGGCAATGGCCAGATTCAACGGCTCCGGAACCGGGAAGGCAAACGACAGCAAAGCGTTGATGTCATACTTCACACTATCCACATTCACCCGCGCCGCACCTGCCGACGACACCAGCGCCGGTGCAGCAGGATTTGTCTCCGACGTAGTTGTAATCAGGCCCAGCTTGCCCTTGAAGGTCATGATGCCTTTCGGGTCATTGAATGTAAAGGCCCCTTCGATATCTTCCAGCCCGTCGGCTCCTTTCTGTACAATGCGATAGACTTTTTCTTTTTCGTCATAACGCATCACTCCGTTTGCTGTAAATAAATCTGCATCTTTCGGATCTTCTTTCGGCGACAGGAACGTCGGGTAGAGACCTGTTCCGTCTGCCCGTGCGTGAATACCGGCTACCAATGGCTGATCACCTTCATTTTTCAGGTTTTTATCGACTTTTACCTCAATCCGCTCCACGACTTTTTCCTTAAACGGAATCCAGCCGCTGACCAGGTCCTGCCGCTTCCGCAGCACCGGCTTGATCGATCCGTCGAGGGCGAGGTCTTTGTCAGGTGCCTGCATCACAATATCGCCTTTGAACGCGATCCGCGGGGCCAGCATCAGATTGTCCTTCTCTTCAATTTCGGCCCTGGCCACGGTAAAGTAGGTCCGCACCGGTGCCGTGCTGGTTTTCTTCTTCGAGCGCGTTTCCTTCTCTTTTTCTTTCGTCTCCTTCACATCGCCTACCATCGCCTTTTCGGCCGCAGACAGAGGGCTGGCCGATGCCAGAGCAGCCGGTACTCCGGTACTTTCTTTCAGCTCGAAGCTACCCATTTTGATGTTGGCCGTATCGCCGGCAGCAGTGGCAAACTGGTAGGTTGCATCGCCGGAGAAGCGGGTTCTCGACACAATCTGGATATTCCCGTTTTTCATCCGGTGGTGCAGGGTAATGGTATCCAGCTCGATACGGGCATTCTTCAATGCCGCCATCTCGCCGTTCCGGCGGATGGAGACCAGCCCTTTATCCGGGTAAATCCGTGCATCAGCCGAATTAACATGCGGAACGCCGCTGATATTCAGCGTCATTTTTTCAATATCATAAATCGCCGCCGCTCCGTTAAAGGTTAACCCTTCCAGTTCATCACTCGTACCGGTAAACGTCGACGTTTTCACATCTCCTTTCATCGCAACGGTTTTTGCATTCATGTTCCACTGCGCCCGGCTGATGCTGGTTTTATAGGCCGCATACGGGAACTCCATACTTGATTGCAGGGTATCGTCAATGCTCTGCGTCCTCTTCTGGTTAATAGCGACATTGACAATGCCTTTCACCTGATTGAAATCGACATCAACCGCATTGCCTAACAGGATCGGTTTGTTGGCCACGTTGCGCTGAGCCGCATCCGACACAATCCGGAACTTCGCGTTATCGGCAAAGAAGCCCTCTTTGTTAAACTTAATGCTTTCCGATAACGTCTCCGAATCATTCCGGCGCAGGGTACCATTGCCGAAAAGGCCCGTTGCCCGCACGAGCAGATTGCCGTCCAGCTTGGTGGTGCCGTTGTAGAAGTTGAAGTTGTTCTTCTGGGTCATGATCACCATACTATCCGTTTTCGGGAACCACTTCATGCTGTAATTATTCAGCTGCACCTGCGGGTAATAGCCTTTCCCGATCAGGCCTTCCTTGATTTCGCCCTTGTCGCCGGATGCCAGCAGCGAGTCGGTCATGAACAAAATTCCGGTAGCCGTCAGGTTAGTCGTCAGGTGATGCAGCATACCTTCCGACCGCAGCCCGCTTTTGTCCATTTTAATTTCGCCCGTAAACTTCACGTTTGACTGATTCGGTCCGGGTTTACTGCCGTATACCGGATAGCCGGTGGCCGGTGCCTTGTGCACAAACCCGAGCGTGTTATCAGCCATCGTTTTCAGCTCAGCCTTAAACGGCGGGAAGATACCGTCTGAGTAGAATGTACCCACAAACGAAATATCACCCTTCCCGATGCTGTCGTTATCGATGGCCGGGATTTTGAAATAGACCTTCGTATTATACGCAATATTACCCCGATCCGGCTGGTTAAAGTAGACGGTCATCCCTTCGGGCATTACCAGCCGCTGGGTAGTCTTTTTATCCTTCATCCGCCCCGACTTATTGTCGGTTGTCGCGAAGTAGACCATTCCCGGTTTTTCGTATTTGATATCGCCGCCAATCTCCCCGCTTTTTCCCTGTGCGGCCAGTTTCTGAGGGGTAAAGGTGATGGAGTCAATTTTGTTCAGGTTCATCCCGAACTTATCGTAGTCGAACACCAGATCACGGCCCGAATACCGGAAGTTACCGGACTTTAGCTGGCCATTCAGTGTAAATGAGCGGTTTTTACCGATTTTAAGCGTCTTATCGGATGGGCGGCCGAATATTTTGAGTGAGTCACTGATCGTAAACTGTGATACCCCGCGCACAACCAGATACTTATCGTTCAGGTTAATCGTTGCGTTCTTAACACTGTCGTTCGAATTGAAGTACGACTGAACCTGAAAGTTGTCGTAATCTTTTTTGTCGTTGTAAGCCAGCACATACAATATGCCTTTGCGACTCAGGTGCATCATTCCGTTAGTTTCCCGGTCGATATACCCTTCCTGCACCATGCGATCCAGCGTACCGGCCATTGTGCCCGGATTTACTTTGGCAAACTGTGCAATGTCTTCAGGGAAGAAGCTCTGCGTTTTCTTTACGGTAATGTAGTTACCGATCAGCTGAAGCGGGTGGTAGCCGTAATCTACCGACAGGTCGGAATAGCGCTGCGGATGGAAGTAATCATAGGATTCGAAGCGCACCGGCACTTCACGTTTGGCACCGACCTGATAAAAATCGACCTTCTGGCGGCCCAGATCCCAGCGTACAACTTCCGGCTGGATATAGAATTTGTGGTACGAATCGGCGAACGGCACCTGCCCGTAGCCGGTGCGGTCAACGCGGTTCAGCCACGCAATTTTCTGCGGTTTTGAATATTTAAACTGCACCGCCGGGTGTGTAATGGAATCGGCTGGCTGGATATAGCCCACAAACTGTACGGCATTGCCCGTAATGAGGGAGTCACTGAATTCAAACCGGCGACTGCTGGCCTTAAAGGCAGGTTTACCGGCATGTTTTACGAGCAATACGGCCGGTTGACCGCTGGCCGACGCCCCGACTACCTGCACACCGATCAGCGCCAATCCGCCCCGGTACTCAATGTCAGGCCCCAGGTCGGGAATGGTGACGTTGTTTTGCCACGACACAAAGCGCGGATACTGGGCTGCCTGGCCGGCAACCCGTTTTTTACTCACGTATTCCAGCACCCCTTTGATAGGTTTTGCCTTGTCAAAGTTCAGCGTCACGTCATCAGCCGATAACCGCGGGTTCATGGTGACCAGAGCATAGTCGGCCAGCGTCACCGAAATATCCGAACGACCGGCAATATCCCATGTCAGTTTGCCGTCTTTTCCGACGAATACACCGTCTTTCAGCAGCAGATCGCCGCCGGTATTCGACACAATCACCGAATCGCCGTTCGCGACGATGGCCAGGAATACCTCTTTTACCGTCAGCACCGGACCCGTTACCGCCGGGAGCGCCCGCTTCTGCGGAATAAACACATTCCCATACTGCTTGGGCTGAGTCGTATCGCGCTGGCTGGGCGGCGTTCCCCAACCGTCATCGTCCAGCACACGGGTAGCGGCTGAGCCGGTATTGGTCAGCGGGTCGGTAACGGTACCGTTAGCCGGTGCCGTAGCGTTCGCATCAATGTAGCGGAAGCTGAACGAGCCGCCTTCCGCATAAAGCTTGTTGTAGTTGCTGCTGTAGAACAGCCGCCGCTCCAGAAATAGCCGCGCCGTTTCCATGACCCGCGTAAAGGCTTTCGGGTCATTGGCATCGAACTGCTTTTCGGCCACCAGAATCAGGTTATCGATATCGGGCGGCGACACGTTTTTCTGGGTATACAACGCGTGATAGAGCGCTTCGTACAGCGGCGCAAAATGCGTTGCCGGCTGATAGCGCTTTGTGTTCATCTTGCGGCTTAAGGCAATGATCCGCTCTTTTTGCGGCTGACTTAACCGGTTATCGGCCCAAAGCGATTCCAGATCTTTCTGGGCCTTCGCCGCCACGGGACCACCCGTTGCCATCAGTTTCTGGAGATCAGCCAGGAACTGATCGGGATTTTCGGAAAGTTTGATGGCCTGCGCGAAGGCCATTGAGCCAGCCAGCCAGCTTGCGAGCAAAAGCAGGTAAACACGTTTCATAAACCGCATCTGTTGTATTCAACTACGCGGGCCGGCCCGCAGGCCAGCCCGTTTGTGATCGATCAATTAGTTATGCCCCAACGGGCTTTCATTATGCTTTCCGGAAGACGAGCGACGACCATTGGTTTTTCGTCAGTGAGCGAACCAGTTCCATACCCGATTCATTAGCCTTCGCCTGGATATCAGGCGCATCGTACTCATAAAACCCGCTGACAAAGAGGTAACCTTCCTCATTCAGCAGACTCACATACGCCGGAATTTCAACCAGCAGGACGTTGCGGTTGATATTGGCCAGGACAATGTCATAGCGTTCGGCCGGATCAACATCGGCAATGGTCCCCTGAAAAACCCGGATTTCGGGATGGTCGTTTAACGATGCGTTTTCGATGGCATTTTCCACGGCCCATTCTTCAATGTCAAACGCAACCACCGGAGACGCCCCCATTTTAGCGGCCAGAATCGCCAGAATACCCGTACCTGACCCGACATCCAGCACCGATTTACCGGCGTGATCAACGTTCATCTGGTGTTCCAGCATCATCGACGTTGTTTCGTGGTGGCCGGTACCAAACGACATTTTCGGGTTGATCACCAGTTCATGCTGAAATGCCGCATCCGGCTCGTGAAACGAGGCACGCACTCTGACCAGATTCCCCCCCACTGTAATGGGCTCATAGTTCTGTTCCCATTCGGCATTCCAGTTCTTTTTCTCTAACGAACTGACTTGATAGGCTATTGCAGTCAACTCTCCGTATTTCGCGATAACTTCCTGAATAGCTGCCTCGTCGAACAGGTCTTCGGTAACGTATGCCAACAGTCCCTCATCGGTTTCAACAAATGACTCAAAACCAAGCTCTCCCAGTTCTGCCATCAGGATATCTGTATAGTCCGGCGAAAGCGTCAGCGACAATTCAATATAATTCATGTGTTCTGTTTTTATGCTCACTCTACCTTTGTCAGCACGACAAGGCGTGACTTCTCAAATCTTCATGTAAAATAAGCAACATTAGCAGGATTCTGTACCCCTGATAATAAAACCGGCGTTCCCCTATGAATGATTCCATAAGAAAACACCGGTTTGTGTAACGTTATGGCTGTTATTTCCCGTTGCTGAGTTCCAGAATCAGGCGGTCGGCTTTGTAGATATAACGCATGGCCGCCACCATTCCACCCGCATGTACCGAAACGCTTCTGTTTTTATCCGGCACAAAAATGAAACTGCCGGGCAAACTCTCCATATTGCCGTCGAAAACCAGCCCGACCGCTTCCCGGTTTTTGTTGATCATCGGGCTACCGGAATTGCCGCCGATAATATCGTTGGTCGTAATAAAACACATGGGTTGTTTCAGCAGTTCGGCCGGCGGATTTTTCCAGCGGGCCGGCAAACTCCAGGGATATTTATCACCGAAAGAGTAATTGCGGTCATACAAACCGGCAAAGGTGGTGATTACCGGCGCAACAGTACCGTTGTACGGATACCCCTTCACAATACCATCGTTGATGCGCAACGAGAAAGTAGCATCCGGCGGCACGCTGTTGCCATACACATCATATACATACCGCCCCAGCTGACTGCTCAGCACTTCCTGACGGGCATTAACCTGCTGCATTTTCTGGCTGGCGGCATCGTATCGTTTCTGACCCGCCCGCGCCAGTACCAGCATCGGATCGGTAGACGAGGTGATGGCCCCGCCTCTGGTGATGAGGTCGTCTACAAACGCTTTGTCAAATAGCTTTGTCGTGCGGAGCAGGTAAGCTGCCGCCTCTTTCGGCGTCCGCAGCTGTCCGTTGTCGCCGGTCAGGGCTGCTTTCACGTATGTATCGTCGTTCCCCAGCGCTGCCTGCGCTTCGGCTAAGTGAGCGGCAAGGTAGCTCTCTTCGAGCGACCGGCTGGCTACCTCCGGCATTTCCAGCATGGTCCGCATGCGTTCGGCCTGCCGTGGCTGGGCCAGAAAAAACTCCCCGTACTGTGCCAGTAAGTGGGCAAAGGTCAGCATTTCGCCACGCGCCAGCGGATTCGGCGACAGATACGTATTATCCTTGAACAACTGCCGCATGGTTGTCACATTTTCCGTAATATCTGCCCAGACGTCGGCACGGCCGGTAGCAGTACCAACTGTTGCGGCATTACCCGCAGCCTGTGCACCGTTTGCCGCCGAACTCCCGCCGACCTGTGCTTCCCGCTTTGCCGACTGACCCAATAAGGCATCGGCCTTGAACTGACGCTCAAAGGCAGCCTTGCGGGCGATCAGGTAGGGGTCACGTAAGCCGTCGAGCTGACCGCTGTAGGCTTTATAGCTGTTTTCAAAGCTGAAAATTTCGTTGAGGATGCTGTCACTTTTAGCCGTTGTATTATAGGCCTGAAGCGCCGCAGACCGGTTCCGGATCAGGGTCAGGATGTACGGAATTTTCAGATCACGGTCGAATTCCAGTTCGGCTACCGTCTTCAGCCGCTCGGTGCTGCCGGGATTACCGATGACAAAAATAGGCTCGTTCTCACGGACACCGTTGGTATTAAACTTAAAGAAATGTTTGGTCTGCAACGGTTTACCATTGTCATATACGCGGAAGAACGAGCAGTCGAGCGCGTAACGCGGATAGGTAAAATTGTCGGGGTCACCACCGAAAAAGCCCAGCTGGAGCTCGGGCATAAATACCAGCCGCACGTCGGTGTATCGCTTAAACCCATAGAGGGCATAGCGGCCACCGTTATAAAACGTAATGGTTTGTAACTCCAGTCCCTTCCAGTCGGCGCGGGCGGCATACTCCTGTTTAATGGCCGCAAATGCCTGCTCGCGGCCACGCAGCTGCTCGCGTTCCGAACCGGTACCCATCGCATCCTGCACCCGTTTGGTAATGTCGTCGATCTTCACCAGCTGATCGACAAACAAGCCCGGCACTTTGCGTTCTTCGGCAAGGGTCTTGGCGTAAAAACCGGTATTGTTCAGGTCTTCGCCTTTACGCGCCACCCCCGTGCCGGATTCACGGGCACAGTGGTGGTTGGTCATTACCAGCCCGCTCGCCGACACAAACGATGCTGAGCAGTAATCGGCAAACCGTAGTGAGGCCAGCCTTGCTTCCTCAAACCATTTGTCATCCGGCTTGAACCCATATGTTTTGGCAAAGTAGTCTTTCGGCGGACTGTCGAATGTCCACATTTTGCCCATATCATACGAACCGGCCTTAACCGTATCCGGCCGTACCGGAGCGCCCCCCTGTCCTTTTGCCGGCAGCAGGCCACTGCCCAGTATCGTTGCGGCAGTCAGAAGCACAGCGGCTTCCCGTTTCCATCTATGTTGTACTTGCATAGGTTTTATTGTTCACGATGGTCTATAACATTCCCGGGGTAAAGTAAGACTAAAAACGGGGAAACCGGTAATTTGTTGAGTGAGAGTCCTTAAATAACCGGCTTACCGGCTCTACAGTCCCTTTTGATATGGTTTTCAGACTCAATGCTGCGTTACCGGTTTTGATTACTGAAACAAGCCGGCTCTGCCGCCATCCATGTCTGTTTGCCAGCGTTACCTTATCTTATTCCTCTCAGGGTTGCTTCTACCCTGCTGTGTATCAGGACAGAACCGGATCCATGACCCGAATCTCATTGGCTGGTATGCCTACTTCGGTGATCACAAACTGTCGGATAAATGGGCCATTCATACAGAATACCAGTGGCGCCGGATTGATCTGATCCGGACCTGGCAGCAATCTCTCGCCCGTGCCGGTATCCAGTACAGCCTGACCGACCGCATTAAAACATCCGCAGGTTACACCCTGCTGCTGGGATTTCCGTACGGACGCTTTCCGGAATCCGAAGCGGGTGTGCCCAATCCGGAGCAGCGGATTTATCAGGATATTGAGCTGGAACAAACGACCGGCCGCCTGCAACTCACGCATCGGTTCCGGCTCGAACAACGCTGGATGAGCAACTGGACAACCGCCGGAGGAAACAAGGTGTTAGGCTGGCAGTACCAGAACCGCGCCCGGTACCGCATCCGCGCCGCCTTTCCCCTCGGCAAGCCGTCGATGGAGGAGGCAGACTGGTACCTCACCGCTTACGATGAGCTGTTTATCGGCTTCGGGCCGAATGTTCAGCTGGATGTTTTTGACCAAAACCGGATCTTTCTGGGACTTGGTTACCGGTTCTCTTCCTCGCTGAAGATTGAAGCAGGTTGGTTAAACCAGCTCGTTCAGCACGCGGAACCCGATCCGGCAACCGGTTTACCCATCTTTGAGCGGAATAACGGCCTCAACCTGAGTGTGTATTGGGACCTCGACTTCCGCCGCTGATCAGCTGTGCAGCAAAGCCAGATACACGCCGTTGGTCCAGCCAAAGCCGTCCTGATTCGGGTATTTACCGCCACCGGCTACCAGTACATCATCCACAACGTTGTATTTCTCCATCAGTTTACCGGTTACCTGAAATACCTTATCGTTCAGCATCAGCCAGCGGTCGCGGGCTTTCCGGGCGGTCGTCGTAAACCCATAGTTCAGTAACCCCTGATAGACAATCCATTGCAGGGGAGCCCAGCCGTTTGGCCAGTCCCATTGCTGCCCCGACTGTTTGAGGGTAGTGACCCAGCCACCCGCCTGTAGAAACTCCTGTTCCAGCAGGTCATGCACCCGTTGCGCCTGTTCAAACGTAGCTATCTGAAAAAACAGGGGAAACACACCGGCCAACGTCAGCGCCGGTGTCGGCTGCAATGTTCTGATCTGGACGTCTTTGTAGAAACCAGCCTGCTCATCCCAGAACAGCTGCTGGATCAGTTGCTTCCGGGCGTCGGCTTTCCGGTGAAAAACCGAGGCCTGTGTTTCCTGTCCGCATTGCGTAAACGCCCTGGCCAGTGTACGTTCATAGGAATACAACAGGCAGTTCAGATCAACCGGCAGGATATCAACCGTCTCCGTGTAGGGGATACTCTGTTCATCGCTTATCCAGCGGCTGCTGAAATCCCAGCCCGACTCGCACGCTGCCCGCAGGTTACGGTACATATCATCAGGATTAACACCCAGAAAATTAGCTTCCTGCTGTAGTTCGGTCTCAACCCGGAATGCTTCCGGTCTGGGTGTGGGCGTCGGATCCCAGTAACGGTTCAGCACACGGCCGGTTAAGGCACCGCCGGTTGCCGGCTTTACCACATGGTCAGCCACCGCCGCTTCGCTCTGTTCACCTGCCATCCAGTAGGCATATTCTTTTTCGAGCTGCGGCAGGTACTCACAGAACACATCCGGACCATCGATCTCAGCCAGCAGCTCGACCATTAGTCCGAAAAAAGGGGGTTGTGAGCGGCTCAGGAAATAGGTACGGTTTCCGTTCGGAATAAATCCGTAGGTATCAATCAGATAAGCAAAGTTATCGACCATTCCCCGTACCAGTCCGTTGCGGCCGGAACGCTGAAGGCCCAGCATGGTAAAGTAACTGTCCCAATAGAAAATTTCGCGGAACCGCCCGCCCGGCACCACATACGGATGGGGCAGCGGCAACCGGGAACTGCCCTCAACCAGCTGGTCTGCCGGTCGGGTCAGCACATCCCAGAGCCGTTCGATGTGCGCTTTTGTCGTCATCGACGTATCACTCACAAAATGGCTGGTGGCTGATTCAGGAATCAGGAAATACTGCCTTACAAACTGTTCCAGATTAAAATCCGGCTTTTCTCTCTCAGCCTGATAGAGCATCAGAATATTATCAGGCGACAGCATGGGAACGGCGTCCACAAATGTTTTGGTGTCGGTAAATATGCGGCTCAACTGTACATCGCGGAACAGTTCGCCAAAAAGTATATCGGGGGATGCTAAATGCGGTGCTACCATAAAAGGGGTTTACACTAGTATTTGAATAGTGTAAACCCCTGTGCGGACCTTTGGATTACTTTTTTTTGTTTTTTTTTATCCTTTACATCAACGGCCGGCTTTCAGCAGTTTGATAGTCCGCCGTCCGCCACTTGTGTACTGAATATCGAGCAGATAATACCCGACAGCCAGATTATCGCCGAACATTACTTTTTCGCCTTTCTGTGCACTTCCCAATACATTCCGTTCTACACCGAGCATATCCAGTACCCGTAAAGCCGTAATATCCCCGTCTGCCACGAACGTAAACCGGTCATTGGTTGGGTTCGGGTACGCCACGTTCAGCACCTCCTCCACAATAGCTTCGCGTGCGCCCGACGTACACTTGTTGACCCGTTTGCAGAACTGCCGGTACCACGGCGAAGCAGAATAGTTGACCCCCACGCAAACATCGCCGCCCGTAAACCACGGGCCGAAATTAATGCTCACCTTACCGGGCTGGACCGGCGTCACACTGCTGGTTGAGCCGGTGCTCCACCACGAAAAATTGGTCGCGTTAGCCAGATAGGTGCTGTTTAGCTCAAAAGTTGTTATGGCATTGACGGGTACACAATCCGGCCCCACAATATCGGCCGTGGCCGACACCGGCGGCGTTACCGTAACGGTCAGTACAGTAATGGTGACCGAACCCGATGTGGTCACAGCACCAGCGTTGTCCGTTGCTTTTGCCGACAGCGTGTAGGTACCCGCCGCCACGTTACTCCACACAAACCGGTATGGCGCTGTAATGGTCTCACCCAGCTTAGTGGTGCCATTGTAGAATTCAACTTTCGCGACACTGCCGTCACTGTCAGCTGCATTAGCCGAAATCGTTACGGATGCCGGTGCGGTAAACGTGCTGCTGTTGGCAGGGCTGGTGAGCGTTACCGTTGGCGCCTGATTAGGCGGAACAGGATTACTTACGCTGATGTTGCTGCTGCCCGATGTCCCCACGGCACCGGCGTTGTCTGTTGCTTTTACCGAAATGCTGTAAGTACCGGCTGCCACATTGCTCCAGATAAAGCGGTATGGCGCTGTGGCCGACTCACCCAGTTTGGTACTGCCGTTGTAAAAACTCCACTTTCATGATGCTGCCGTCACTATCAGCGGCATTGGCCGAAATCGTTACGGATGCCGGTGCGGTAAATGTTGCATTAGTTGCCGGACTTAGTAGCGTCACCGCTGGCGCCTGGTTGGCAGGCGGTGTTACGGTTGTTGAGCAGACCGATACGGTTTTACAGAATTGCTGATACCAGGGTGCCGCCGAATAATTTACCCCGACACATACCTGCCCGCCGGAAAAATAAGGCCCGAAATTAAACGTTGCCTTGCCGGGCTGCGTCGGGGTGATGCTGCTGGTCGACCCTGTACTCCACCATGAGAAATTGGTTGCGTTCGGCAACAGGTTTGGATTCAGTTCATAGACCTTACTATCGTTCAGGCTGACGCAGTCCGGCCCGATCAGATCAGCCCCTGAGCTGCCGGGGTTTGCCACAATGATATTCACAGACGATGACGTGCCTACAGCTCCCTGATTATCCGTTGCCTTTGCGGATACGGTATAGTAACCGGCAGCCACGTTCGTCCAGGAATACGTGTATGGCGCGGTTGTACTTTCGCCCAGTTTGGTAGTCCCGTTATAAAATTCAACTTTGGTAACGCTGCCGTCGGAATCTGTTGCTGTGGCAGACAGATTGACCATTGCAGGAGCGGTAAAGCTGCTGTTCGCCACCGGGGCCGTCAGATTTACGGCCGGTAGCTGGTTCGGTGCTGATACTGCTGTGATTTGCACGCCCGTTGACGCAAGTGTCTGCCCGTTTGGCAGGGTTGCCTGTGCACTCAGCGTATACGTACCGGCCGCCACGCCGGTGAGCGTTCCATGTATACGGTGCTGTGATATCATCGCCTAACTTTGTGGTTCCGCTGTAGAAGGAAACCTGTGTGGCGGTTGTATTACTCACTGCTGCCGAAATCACTACGTTTGATCCGATCAGGACCGTTGCATTAGCCGCCGGACTGATAATGGCCACATTCGGCGTTGCCGGTCCGAAATCATCCGCCGGACTCAATATCCAGTTTTTAACGTATGTTCCGGACTGACTCGTGTTATTCCAGCCATTGTTGCCGCATGCTCCCGGCGCCAGCGCGGCCGACGACTCATCCTTATCGCAGAAACTCCAGTTACACCAGCTCACTTTAATACCCGATGAATTCTGACCGGCCATCAGGTTAATCCAGTTCTGACCGTTTACATAATCGTTGCCGCCGTTGCCGGAATAGTTGCTGGTCCCCCACTCAGATACAAACAGCGGAACACTTTTCAGAACATCGTCGATATAGTTCTGCGAATAGTGCGAACCGGCGTAGAAGTGGAAGGTATACATCACATTATAGGCATTGGCTCCCGTCAGCGGGTTGCTGATAACATCGCCCGGTGTACCGCTCCAGTTGGGTGTACCGACCAGAATAATGGCTTCGCTGTCGTATTGCCGGATAATCGGAATCACCTGTTCGGCATAACTTTTCACCGAACTCCAGCTCACCCCGTTCGGCTCATTACAGATTTCGTAGATCACGTGCTTTTTACCGGCATGTTTCTGCGCCATGATCTGAAAAAACTGTTTGGCCTCATTCAGGTGAATATTCGGGTCGCCGGGATTGAGGATGTGCCAGTCAATGACGCAGTAAATCCCGTTCTGCTCCGTCCAGTCTACAATGTTATCGACCGTTGCCCGCAGACCAGCCGGATTGCTGGTATATCCGCCCTCATCCACATACATGGCTGCCCGGAATACGTCGGCACCCCATTGCGAAGCCAGTGTCTGCACAGCACCGGCCGTGTAGCACTGTCCGAACCACTGCAAACCGTGGGAACTCATTCCCCGCAGCTGAATGGGTTTCCCTGACTCATTAGACAACTGGCGGCCCACCAGTTTCAGGCGGCCGTTGGCGGCAACCGGCGTTGGTGACTGCGCATGCGCAACTGTACTCATCATCGCCCAAAGGCTCATGATGCCCATCAGAAAGGAGGAGAAGTGTTTCATCTGAAATGTAACCGGTTTGAGGTTAACTCTAAAAAACTGGTGTTTTTTGGTTAATACCGCTCATTTGCTAAAAGTCTTACCATTGGGTCATTTTTATATAAATTTTTGAGGAAATGGAGCGTAACTA
>CBDFHU010000088.1:0-8683 GCA_965247375.1 Arsenicibacter sp. | reverse complement strand
GGCATTAGTGCCAGAATTTGGGTCGAGCTTGTTACTGGAACGCTTCGTGGGGTTGCGTAAAGCCCAGGAACTATTGCTGACAGGCGAAACGTTCACTGCTGAAATCGCGCATAACATCGGCTTGATCAGTGCATTGGTGCCTGCAGAAGAATTGTTGGCCACAGCGAAGGCCAAAGCCGCACTGTTGGCCGCGAAGCCGCCATCAGCGTTACGCCAAACCAAAGCGTTGTTGCGCGCAGATATTACGGATGTGAAAGCGCGGATTGGCGCAGAAGCCAAAGCGTTCGGTGAACGCTTGCAGTCGGCTGAACTGCAAGAAGCCGTGGCGGCCCTTTTTTGCAAAACGCGCGCCCGACTTCTCGAAGTTCGATTAGAAACTCAATTTTTAATTCTGACCCATCGTAGAGCCCGCACCAACTTGACCGTTGGTGGCGCCCTTCATGTCGGTCATCTTGGCTGCGTTTTCTTTATTGTAGCGCTCCAAATCGTCCCACTCTTTAGCGGTACGGCATGTGCGCGTTTTATTTAAGCGCGAACCCGTGACACCTTGGGTTTTACAAATCTTCTTTTCTTCTTTCACGCCATCTTCGGCTGGCGTGGTTTGAGCATAAGCCGCCGTGCCAAGCGTAAGCGAGGTAGCAAAAGCGATGGCAACTGCAGAACGCAACATCTGACACCTCTGATAATTGAATAATTTAAACGAGTGAGCGCGCTATTGACCTTTGGTCGCGCCGCGCACCTTGCTCATATCTTTTGCCGCAGCTTGATTGTCTTTTGCTTCCTGCTGCCATTCAGCAGCGGTTTTGCAAACACGCTCGCCACCGACGCGTGAACCTGTCGTGGCAATACGGCGACAAATTTTCGGGTCTTCGGCTTTTGGTGCGGGTCCCGACATATCGGTGGCTTGCGCAACATTTTGAATCGGTTCTGGTTGAGCAAAGGCCGAACCAGACGCGAACAACACAACGGCGAACAAACTCAAAACAAGAGAACGTAACATCGTACACCTCTAAAGCGATTTGAGGTCATCATAGCCATAAGACAACGGCAGGCAAAAGCCCGGCTATGGTTCACAAGGTCGGGATTTAAGGCCGGCTGGGATTTAAGGGTGATGAGCTTTAACCCCCACCCCTGAGCTATGCAAAAAACAGGCTATGCAGAAATTTACGTGCCGCTTAAGCGCGCGGCGGAAGGCGGGTGGGAACCGCAATGTCCTTAATATTGTGGATCTGGCAGGCCGCTTTCAGGGTGTTCACCATCAGGCATGCGATGGTCATGGGCCCGACGCCGCCCGGCACTGGGGTAATGGCCCCAGCCACTTTGGCCGCTTCTTCGTAGTGCACATCGCCCACCAGCTTGCCTTTGCCATCTGGCGTCGGCACGCGGTTAATGCCGACATCAATCACAATGGCGCCGGGCTTAATCCAATCGCCGCGCACCATTTCAGGGCGGCCGACAGCCGCCACCAGAATGTCAGCAGTCCGACACAGGCCAGGTAAATTAGCGGTTTTTGAGTGCGCCATGGTGACGGTGCAGTTTTCATTCAGCAAAAGCAACGACACAGGCTTACCCACCAGAATCGAACGGCCCAGTACCACCGCATGTTTGCCCGCAATGTTGGGCATCACATCTGTAATCAGCATCACCGAGCCTGTGGGCGTGCAAGCCACCAGCGCATCACCACCCGCGAGCAAACGCCCGGCGCTGATGGGATGCAGGCCATCCACATCTTTTGCCGGATCGATGGCATTAATAATCGCGAACTGATCGATGTGCTTGGGCAGCGGCAACTGGACCAGGATACCGTGCACGGCTGGATCAGCATTCAGTTGCGCCACGAGTTTCAGAAGATCAGCTTGCGAGGTGTCAGCAGGTAAATCGTGCTGAAACGAATTCATGCCCGCAGCGACTGCGGTTTTTTGTTTGTTGCGCACGTAAACATGGCTGGCCGGATCATCGCCCACCAGCACCGTTGCCAAACCGGGGGTGACACCATGCTTGGCTTTCATGTCCGCGACCGAAGCACCGATTGCCGTTTTCAGGCGGGCTGAGGCTTCTTTTCCGTCAATGACAATCGGCGTGCTCATGGCGTGATCCAATGCTGTACGGCTTGGGTGAGTGCGATTGTGTCCCCCGACACATGCACGACCTTGCGGCGATCTGTAAGGCCAGAGATGACTGCCACAGCACTTTTTGGCAAGCCCAGTTTTGCAGCCAGAAGCTCGCACACGGCTTGGTTCGCTTTGCCTTTGTCGGGCGGCGCGGATACGGACAGCTTTAACGCCACGCCATCAGGCATGGCGATGGTTCCGGCAATAGCGTCTTTTGAGGCCTTGGGTGTCACACGAACCGACAGGTTTAACCCGTCAGGCACCGCGCGATAAAAGGTCATGGTTCGCTGTAACGGCGTCTAGCCGCCGGTCGCCAATTTCATCGCAGCAATGGCAAGGTACGAGCGCACCAGATAAAGCGCCAGCAGCAGAATAATCGGCGAGAAATCAAGGCCACCGAAGTTCGGCACATACCTGCGAATAACCCGCAACGGCGGTTCGGTCAGTTGATGAACCGCGCGGCCCCACCATATCAACAAAACGGTTGTGCGTGTTGATGACGCCAAACTGCACCAGCCAGCTCATGATCACCGAAATGATGACAACCCACCAATACAATCCCAAGATCATATCGATGACGTTGATGATAGGAACCAGCAGCACCATGGCAAAAAATCCTAGCGTTTTATGTTCGAGTCTTTATGGGCAACCCGATCTCTCTGGCTGGCCCTTTGAAACATCTGAGAGCTAAACTAATCAGCCCATCGCCTTTACGCAAGAACACGCGGTGGACCAGGGGGACGACGAGGGGGACAACGTCATGAACAAACATATCCTTGCGTGCGTAAGTCTTCTGATTGCAACGCCAATCCATGCTCAGACGACACCTGTATATGACAAAACCGTGTTAGTGCCGCCCTTGGCAGGAACAACCGCCGGTACATCAGTGCATGGCATTAGCGGCATGAATTTCGGCAAGGACGGCAAATTGTATGCCGCAAGCGTGGTCGGTGCTGGCATTCATCGCATTGATGTGAAGACGGGCACCATTGAGCAAGTGGTGCTGCCGCCCATGGGCGAATCCGATGATGTCGCCATGGCACCCGATGGCACCTTGGTGTGGACGGCCATTATCAGTGGTGAGGTGCGCGCACGCCGCCCCAATGGAACACTTGAAACGCTGGCAACAAATTTGCCAACCGTGAACCCTGTGAATTTTGCCACTGATGGACGCCTGATTGTCGGGCAGATCACGCGGCCCGATACGCTGGTGGAAATCGACCGCACCGGTAAAAAACCACCACGCGTGCTGGCCAGTGATTTAGGTTCCATCAATGCCTTTGGCAGTGATGGCAAAAATGGCTTGTATGTCCCCCTTGCGCGAAAAAGGTGCTATGGGACGGTTTGATCTGACCACGAACACCATGAGTGTTATTGCCGATGGCTTTGACAACCCCGTTGCCGCCAAGCGCGATTCCCACGGCAATGTGTTCACGATCGAAACGTTCACAGGGCAAAGTCATTTACGTCAGCCCCGACAGCGGTGAGACCATTAAGTTGGCAACCGTTGCACCGCCGTTGGATAACATCGCGATCGCCCCCGACGACACGATTTATGTGTCGCGCCCCACCGACAACACGATTATTGCGATTGATCACGAGAGCGGGAAGCAAACGCCCTTAGTACAAGGCGCCTTTTCAGCGCCCGGTGGATTGGCCGTCACCGAGCGCAATGGACGACCCGCATTGATTGTTGCTGATCCGTTTGGATACCGGTTTACCGACCCCGTCACAGGAACAACAGAAACATTGCCCTTCGACATGGCAGCACGCTCAGCCACATCAGTTGCTGTGAACGATAAACTGATTGTGACCAGCAATGTGCGAAATTCAAACGTCGTAGTGATCGACAAAGCTTCGGGGCGCGTATTGCATACAGTCAAAGGCTTCAAAGACCCGATGGGCGTTGCAGTAACAAATACCGGCGAGATTTATGTGGCGGAATACGCAAGCGGCGAGATTTTGAAAATCCTGCCCGATGCGATGCCGGACCGCATGCCTATTGCCGTGGACCTGCAAGGCCCGGTGGGGCTGGCGCTCGATAAAGTCGGGCGTTTGGTGGTTAGCGAAGCAACCCGTGGCACCATCACGCGTATCGACCCCGCGACCAGTCAAAAAGAGGTTATTGCGCGTGATTTAGCGCAACCCGAAGGGCTGGCCATTCTTCCCACCGACAACATCGTTGTTGCTGAAGTGGCAAAGAAACAATTAACGCATATTGATTCCACCGGATCGCATGTGATTGCAGCTGACCTGCCGTTTGATACATTCATGATGCGCGCACCGGCCCCTGTGTATCTGCCGACAGGGGTTGCTACCGATACGCAAGGCGCGATCTATGTCACGGTGGGGTGCGAACAACAGCCTTTTGAAATTCACTCCACATCAGAATTGATCAACACATGTTGCGTCGTTATGCCCTGACAATTGGACTGCTGCTCGCATCATCTCAAGCTCTGGCCGCGTATCATGCGCGCGTTGTTGTCTCAGCTGGGCCGTTGTTCAATACGACCCCGGTCGTATCTGGCGAAGGAAACGATGTCCGTATTCGCACAGATATATCTGCAGACGATTTAAAGTCGCACCTTGCTGCACCCGGCGGCGTGAGTGTTGTGCGCGGCGAAGGCGCAGACCGCATTTACATCGCCGATATTTTTACATTGCGCGAGATCAACAGCACGACAGGGGCGATTAAAAATATTCTGCCGCTCTCACAGCCAGATTTTTATCCCACGACAGTTGCCGCAACTGAAATCGACGGGCGCAAAATATTGCTTGTCGCGAGTTGGATTTCAGGTCGCCTTCAGTTCATCGATGCGGATTCGGGCCAGGTTGTGCGCGATGAAACGAACCTTGCCCAGCCCTATGATATTGTGGCCTTGGCAGATGGTACTGTTGTGGTGGCTGAGGCTGGCACAGGCCGCGTAATGACACTTAACGTAGATGGCCAGCGGCACGTTCTCGCTGATGGATTTCAACAGCCGTTCGGTTTGGCATTAGCCCAGAACGGCACACTCTATGTGACCGACCGCAAGGCAGGTACGTTAATCGCGCTCAATCTTCAAACCTTGGCGCGGCGTATCATCGCTGACGGGCTTAATGCGCCCGAAGGTGTAGCTATTTTGGCTGATGGCAATATTGCCGTGGTCGAAACCGGCGCCAGAAGCATCATCACCTTTGACGCCGTGAGCGGTAAGCGCGCCAACTTAGCCACCAATCTTGCGATTGGCGATCAAGCCGCCACCGCTTTTACGCCCCATCTGGGACAACCTGCCGATGCCCGAATTTTTAACGGCTTGGCTGTGGGGTCTGATGGGGATTTGTATCTGCCTTCTGATCTGCAAACCGTGCTGTACGTTCTGCAGCCGAGGGGCGGGCCGTCTTCGTTTCGGGCCATGATCCGTGGCTTGACTTCAAAGGTCTTTCGTTAAAATATCCGCGCCCTTCAGACCTGCCGCAGGCATTTTTTTGCTATCCCAAAGGCAGGTCGAATCCGTTGATGGATAAGGGGCTGTAGCTCAGTTGGGAGAGCGCGTCGTTCGCAATGACGAGGTCAGCGGTTCGATCCCGCTCAGCTCCACCATCACGTTCTCCTTTCGCCGTTCAAATACCTTCAGCGCCACGCTGAGGCTGCATGAAGCGTTTTCGTGCGACATGCGCTCTGCACGCACATCAACATTACGAAAGCGCTTCTGCAACGCGTTCGCAAATTTTTGAAATTGCGAGGCGCTATCAAAACGTGAACAAAAGGTGACGTTGTTCGTTTGATGTGAGACAGTGCGCCAACACATTCATCTTTATACTTTCAAACATTTGCGCGAGGTGCGTTATGCAGGGCGACAAACAGGTTATTCAATTTCTCAATATGACGTTGAAGAATGAATTGACCGCCATTAACCAGTACTTCTTGCATTCACGTATGCTCAATCAATGGGGCATGAAAAAACTTGGTGCATATGAATACAAAGAATCTATCGACGAGATGAAACACGCCGACAAATTGATCGAGCGCGTGTTGTTCTTAGATGGTCTTCCGAACCTGCAAGACTTGGGCAAAATTTATATCGGCGAGAACGTGGAAGATGTGCTGAAGTGCGATCTGCGCTTGGAAATGGAAGCGATTAAGCCGTTGAAAGACGCGATCGCACACTGCGAGAAGGTTGCGGATTACATTAGTCGCGAGCTTTTTGAAGACATTTTGGAGTCTGAAGAAGAACATATCGACTTCTTGGAGACCCAAATCACGATGGTCGAAAAGATGGGCCTACAAAATTACATCCAGCTACAAAGCGAAGCCGCAGGCAGCTAAAGGCGTTTCATTTCTCGAGATATAAAAAAAGCCGCGATGAAAATCGCGGCTTTATCGTTTGAGACGTGCTGCGTTTATTCTGCCGCCTGCAATGCGCAGGATTGTTGGCACCCCGCGTGCGCTTCAGTGATCACATCATGTGCTTCATCACGGCAGTGGCCGCACTGTACCTTGGCATCACACGCCGCATAGGCCGCATCGACCGTCATCGCGCCGTTTTGTGCGGCGGCGGTAATTTGCGATTTGCGAAGCGCGTTGCAGATGCAGACGTACACCGAAAAACCCTTGCCCTAAGCTATGGCGGTTAATGCGAGTAAGTCGCAGTAACACATCATAATTAGCGGTGACGCAAAGGAATTTCAAGACCCCGTAGAAGGGTAAAAATGATTATAAATCAATGATTTGAAAAATAGCTGGCATTGAATTGCAAGGCTACCAGCTTGAAATCAGGTAAGCCCCACCAGTCCGATTCCCCCATCTGGGGCCGCCGGAATGGTGGGGTCGCCTGAAAGCCTAGCGAACGCCACCCATCATGGCGGTCATGCGCTTGGCACAGAGGTACATGATAATCGCCGCGGCGGTCGGCATCAGGCTGACAACACCGAACAATTGCACAAGCGACATTTCCTCGTAGTAGGCCGACATTTGGCCCGCAAAGAAGTTGCCAACCGAAGCGCCCAAGAACCACACGCCCATCATGGCGCCGACGATTTTGGCTGGAGCCAGCTTGCTCATGGAACTTAAGCCTACAGGACTGATGCAAAGTTCGGCCCAGGTGTGAACGAGGTAGACCAGCACCAACCACATCGGGCTGACCAACGTACCATCACCCGTTTGCATGGCGGCAAGCGCCATGATCCAGAATCCGACAGCAGCGCCAATCAGGCCCATCGCGAATTTCACAGGGCTCGACGGCTGATTTGCACCCAGTTTCACCCACACCAGGGCAAAGATGGGAGCGAACATGATGATGAAGAGCGAATTTAATGACTGGAACCACGCGCTGGGGAATTCAAATCCAAACAGCGCGTTTTCTGTGTTGCGATCCGCAAACAAGTTCAGCGTGGAGCCAGCCTGGTCAAACACCGACCAGAAGATCGCGACAGCCACAAAGAACACAAAGATAATCCAGAGGCGGCTGCGTTCTTGCGCGGTCCAGCTTTTGTCTGTGAACAGCATGCCGAAGAACACGACGGTAATCAGCAGCAGCGAATACCCCGCAAGATCACGAATCAATAGCGGCGTAACGGTGATAAGCCCGGTACTGTTTGCAAAAGCCCCGAGTAAAAGCAGCGCCAAAGCAACGGCACCGTATAGCAACGCTTGCTTGCGAAACTTCGCCGCCAGCTCAGATGTGGGCGCGCCACCTGCGGCAAGACCTGCGCTGCCCAGTGTTCCACCGCCACGCACGTATTGAATAAGACCCAACGTCATCCCAACGCCTGCGGCCCCAAAACCCCAGTGCCATGCATTATTGGGATCAATCCCCCAACCCTCCAAGGTCGCGCGGAAGCTTGCATCTTGCGCGAGATAGCCCGTGATCAATGGCCCCAAGAAGCCGCCGACGTTGATGCCCATGTAGAAAATGGAGAACCCAGAATCACGGCGGTCATCTTTCTCGGCGTAAAGCTGGCCGACCATGGCGCTGATATTAGGCTTCAACAAACCAGTGCCCAACACGATGAGCACCAAGCCCAACGGAAAGAAACCATTGAAAGGAACCGCGAGCGAGAAGTGCCCGCACGCAATCAAGATGCCGCCGTATAAGACCGCTTTCCGTTGACCAAACACTTTATCGGCCAACCAACCGCCCGGCACACTCATCAGGTAGACCATCGCCGTGTAAGTGCCGTAGATGGCGCCTGCGGTTGCGACATCCAGCCCCATGCCACCGTTGGCAGCACTGGCGGTCATGAACAAAATCAGCAGCGCGCGGAGGCCGTAGTAACTAAAGCGCTCCCACATTTCGCTGAAAAAAAGTGTCGACAAACCACGTGGGTGGCCAAAAAAAGCGCGGTCTTGCGCGGCATCACCGAGTCCGATTTGACCCGGACTCGCTTGAACATCAGACATGAGGTCCCCCTCGACCTTGAAAACATCTGCCCCATGTAGGGGCGCTTGGCACATAGTGAACTGTTTTCCGGGGAAACTGAAAAGGGCTTTCTGGCCAATGCCTCAACAAACCTGCTTGAGGAGAAGTGCTGGCTAAAAAATGAGTGCGCGGCACACTTAAAATTAGGTGCGCGATACCATTAAAATCAGG
>CBDFHU010000087.1:0-72596 GCA_965247375.1 Arsenicibacter sp. | reverse complement strand
CCCCGACGGTGTGTCGTACCGCACAGCAGCCACGTAAAAATACCGCCACCGGAACAATCGCCGGACCTGCTTCCGGATTTTGTTGATTTCCCGCACTGGCACCCCTAAACGAAGGCCATCGTTATTGGTAAAAAACGGCGTGTTCTGGCTATCATAAATAGTAATTTTCTGGCTTGGCAGCTGATCGGCATGGAGCAGACTGAGCTTTTTCAGCGCCTCATGATCGCGCCCGAACATAACCAGGGCCGTGCCGTAAGGCTTTGTTTTCCGTTCGAGCCGCCGGTTAAAATCGGAAGTAATGAAGTAGGCTGTAAACCAGTAAATACAGGCAAACGACACTGCGACGATGGCCGTCACGAGTCCCGTAAAACGCAGCGTCAACCGGGTCCGGATCGTCATTCGTCAGTCTTTAACACATAGCCCATACCAAACTGGGTATGAATCAGTTTGGTCGGAAATTCGCGGTCCAGTTTTTTGCGCAGGTAATTGATGTAGACTTCTACAACGTTAGTGCCGGTATCAAAATTCAGATCCCAGACCTGTTCGGCAATATCAATTTTGGAGAGTACCCGCCCCTGGTTGCGCATGAGGTATTCCAGCAGAGCAAATTCGCGGGCAGTGAGGTCGATCAGCTGGCCGTCGCGGGTAACGGTTTTGGCGTCGAGATTCATTTCCAGCCCGGCGTAGCTCAGGGTCTGGGCCGTCATGGTCACCTGCGTACTACGTTTGGTCAGTGACCGGACACGGGCCAGCAGTTCGGCAAACTGAAACGGTTTCGTGAGGTACTGATCGGCACCGGCGTCGAATCCCATAATTTTATCTTCGGTTTCACCAAGAGCGGTCAGCAGCAAAATGGGTGTGGTTAAACCTTTACTCCTCAACTCTTTAATCAGCTCAAACCCATTAATGCCCGGCAGAATAACATCGGTAATAATCAGCGCATAATTATTTTTCAGGGCAAGCCGCCGGGCAATCAGACCGTCGTAGGCAATATCGACCTCAAACTGACTTTCCTCCAACCCCTGCCGGATGGCATTGAGGGTTTTGGGTTCATCTTCAACCACCAGAATTTTCATACGTTGCGCGAATGGGATAAGGCTATAACCGAATTACCGGTAAATTGGTTTGTCGGGTTACAGGCTCATCCCTCCAGGTCAGCGTTTCTGCAACCGGCGTTTAATCGTTTGGTTTTCGGCCTTCAGTGCATCAATCTGCTGCTGGTAATCCTGTTTCTGCGCTATGATATACAGGGTAAGCTCTTCTATTTTCTCAAGGAGGCGCGCACTCATCTGCGTTGCATCGATCCCTTCAGCCGCCATCGTTGCCGCAGACGGAATACCCGGCAGGTGCCTCCGGGTTTTTACATATTCGGCTACCTCTGTGAGCGGCCGCAGCCGGTAGCCGGGCGTAAAGACATGGTCGGCCCATTCGCTGGCGGTTGCCGGTTGTAGCCGGTAACGGGCAAGAACGGTTTCTCCCTCAGCATCAACAGTCAGAAACTGATCGGTATAGCCCTGCCGGTAGCGGGGATTTGACAGCGAACTGAATTTGAGTTTTCCGCCCGCCCCGCGAACGTTGATAATACCTCTGACATCGAGCGGATATTGAGGCGAATCGGTGCCGATACCTACATTCAGGCTGGTATTCGCGGGATCTCCCAGAACAATGGCGTTGCTGACTGCCACCCGGGCGTTGTAGCCGATGGCAGCCGCATTCGTCAGTCCGGCCACCGTAACATCAGCCGAAGCACCCAGCATCGTATTCCGGGAGCCGGTTGTGTTGGCATCGCCCGCCTGATGGCCAATGTATACATTCTGGCCGCCGGTAGTGGTAGCGGCTCCTGAACCTGAACCGATAAACGCATTGTTACTGCCGGTAGTGATCAGATAACCGGCCCGGTAACCGATAAACGCATTATCGGCATTCATAGCCCCCGCTGTCCCGCCAAACCCGGCTTTCGATCCCAGCATCACATTATAGGCCCCATCCAGGTTATAGCCGGCCTGATGTCCCATGTATGCGTTTTCATAATTGCTGTTGGTACGATAACCGGCCTGATACCCCAAAAATGTATTGTTATTCCCGGTGATCGTATTGTATCCGGCCTGATAGCCTACAAATGAATTTCCCCCGGTGATATTCCGGTAACCGGCCTTACTGCCAATCATAGTGTTCCCGACACTGGTTGTCGCCGTGTATCCCGCCGAATCCCCGACCATGACGTTATTATCGCCCGTAGTATTGCTATAACCTGCTTTTTCACCGATCAGTACATTGCTGTATCCGGTAGTATTGTTGGTGCCGCTCTGGTTGCCGGCAAATGTATTCGCCACACCGATGGTATTATCATAACCGGAAAAATAACCGAGAAACGTATTATTTCTGCCGGATGTTATCCTGCTGCCGCTAAACCCACCCATAAGCACGTTACCTTCGCCCACAGTAATTACGCTTCCTGCCGCATAACCGACCATCGTATTCCACCCTCCTGTCGTGATACTTAACGCAGATACATACCCTATCGCCGTATTTCCGGTTCCGGTGGTCAGATTTGTTCCTGACTGCCGGCCAATCAGGGTATTAAACCAGCCGGTCATGGTGGTATTGCCGGCGCCCACGCCCACCATTGTATTATCCATACCTGGTGTAGCCAGTACAGGGCTGACAATACGGAGATTATTCTGGGCAATTGTTACGCCTGCCGTTAGATGAACAGCTGCCAATATTAATAAAAGTTTGTACATTGATTGTTTCATAGCCTGAGAAGGTTTGACTTGTGGTGCTGTCAAACTAACCAATTTATCTGTAGCTATTAACGGGTATTGTGTAACCGGTTATTTACTTTTTAAAACAGAACTGAATATCAACCTGCGCATGACCTATTTTTCATTAGTCAGACTTACTTTCTTACCTGCGCTATAGTTTATTGCTCTGGGATTGGCCGTGGCGTTTACGGGAACCGTAACCAGATGCACTACCGCTACCACGCAGACCAGCCCCGTCGGCCGGGTAGTGCCGGAGGTGACCAGGGAAGTCGTTTTTGCCTGTCGAAACGCATCGATTATTCTGATTATGGATAAATACAAGACTGATCGCCTATGCTAATTTGAGAATTGATCACAGAATCTTCCCGGCAATCATCCAGTCATAGCAATCCCGGACACAAACAGACAGCGGTACGTCCTGAAATCCCAATTTACGGGTACATTTCGGAAAGGAGCATGAATCAACCGGTCATGGAAAACCATGATTTTGCCTCATGGTTTTCCATGTTTTTTTCGGAGCAATACGTTGTCAGGAAAGGTAGGTACAACACACCAGGGGCGGTGGTTATGTTCGCGGGAAGCGTGAAAGGGAGAAAACAGCCGGTTCTGCCGGTGGTCAGGAGCGTCTGCATCGCGGGTATGTCTGGTTGCCGGGTCAAACATACAGCGGCAGCATCGCCTTGTATTGTAAAAATGCGACATCCGGGCACTGGGCGGCGTCCGGATGTCACAAAAGATCAGTTACTCATTGGTCAGCACGCGCACCGGCCCGAGCAGTCCTGACGGCATCGGTTCCCAGCGGGCCGCATCGAATGGCTTGTAGGTAATATCAACGATATTGATGTCGTAAAACTTCTTCCAGGCAGGCTGCTGTTTGTCGCGCAGCCGCATGTAGTTGGCCGACAGATTCGTTACCTCAATTTTCAGCTGGTTGCCGGTCGGTTTCAGCCAGCCCGCCGGTATTTCCAGCTCAAACGGAATCGACCAGGCAAGACCGGCATCGTGCCCGTTGATCCAGACGCGGGCTGTTTCACGGACATCGCCCAAATCGAGGCGATAGGTATTTTTGGCCGATGGCGCGGCGGGAAGGTCAAAGCTCGTCGTGTACATGGCCTTGCCGGAGAAATACACGGCCGAGTCGCCGAGCGCAGGCCAGGAGGTCAGTTGGGCCAGGGTTCGGGTATCCGACAGCGCCGGCCGACCTATACCGAACGACAGCGACCACGGGCCGCTCAGCTGCGTCAGCGGGCGGAACGTCGTTGGCCGCTGCACCTTCGGCAGAATTTCGGGAGCGCCCCACGCATCGGTACTCACCAGGCTGCTCATGAAACACGACTGCCCGGGCAATAACCGCAGCCAGACCTCGTCGCCGCCATCCGGCTTTTTGCGCGTAATCAGCATTTCGGTTTTGTTGGTGAGCGGATCGAAGCGCTGCGATACCGGCCGGTTTATGGTCACCCAGCCTTCGGTAAACCGGTTATTCAGGTTGGTCACAAAATACAGCGCCGCGTCACCGGCTTTTTTCCGGATAAACGACAGGCCGTTAGCCCCCAATGCTTCCGGCAATACCTTTAGCCCCGTCAGCGTGGCCGGCACATCGGCGGCCACCCGAACACCCGGCCGTTTGGCCAGTGCCTGTGCCATCGCCTTCAGCGACGCATTCCGGCGGACCGCCTCGCGGAAACCCGGTGCCAGCTGCGGCAGGTTTTTCTCAAACACAATCGTAGCTCCCTGACCCGCAAGCCGCGCCAGCTGCTGCATGGTTGCCTCCGGCATGTAGCGGCAGTCGGGCACAACAATGACGCGGTAGCTGCTGCCTTTCGACACAATCCGGCCGTTGACTGCCCGCAAACCGGTCAGCTGCGCATCCGAAACAGCATCGAACGTAAAACCCTGCTGCCGGAGCTGCTCACACAGCTTCCCGAACGGCTGCGGCGACAGCCAGCGTTCGACATGGTGTACGTCCAGCTGCTGAATCCCGCCCTGCGATTTGCCCGGCAGCGCCCATATGTCCTGCATCGGGAAATAGACCAGCACATCGTTGTCGGGCTGGCTCGCCTGTAAACGGGCCTGCGAGCGTTCGACGTAGGCATTCAGCACCGGGTATTCGTTCCAGAAATGGGTCGACGGGCTATAGTTGGTCGAGGCGTAAAACAGCCAGCCCGGCCACGCTTCGCCTGGCGGCGAATAGGTGGTACCGTGGTAAAAAATGTGGTTGATACCCGCCGTAAAGAGTTCATCAATCTGCGGTTTGATTTGCGACAGCGACACCTTGAAGTGGTTGGCCAGCCAGGTGGTGGTTTCGGAACTGACCAGCGGTTTCCCCAGCAGGTGAGCCGGCGACGAAGCCAGTTTCATGGCCAGTACGCTGGGATTCCCGAACCGGTCGGGCTCATAATCGGGGTCCACCCGCAAGCCGGGGATCGGGAATTTGCTGGTGCCGAACGATTCGGTCTCCGGAATGTCAGCCAGAGCATACAGGTCCAGCAGGTTGCCTGGCGAACCGTGGGCCTGATTCCGGGTCAGGTAGCCGTTTTGGCGGGCCCAGCCGGTCCACGTAGTCGTAAACTGATCGAGCAGCAGTTCGGCAATGGTCTGGTAATAATCCTGCCGCACGCGGACACTAGCGTCGGCCATGGTAGTGTCCAGAAACGCCGCTTGCTGACTGTTCAGGTCATAGCCGCGCCGCTTCCGGAATTCGGTCAGGAACTGATCGGTCCAGTTAGCGCCGTAGATTTCGTAGGAGTCGTTATACATGGCCCGTGGCTTTTCGGCCAGCGGAATCAGGGTCGAGTCGAATCGGTTGAGATACTGCCGGACCGCCTGTTTATCGAACGGGTCTACCACGAGCCCGGCACCGCCGGGTGCCGGCCGTTTCACCTGTTGCCGCGTTGGTACGCTGGTCAGTTTCCCGTCAACGAGTTTCCATTGTTTCGCCCCCATCGCCGGTGTCACGTTGGGGCCACCAAAGGGCCAGCCGGTACCCGTTGTCAGGTCCACACCGAGCCGGAGCCGTTTGGCTTCCTGCACCGTAAACTGAAAATGGGCCAGCCATTCGGGCCCGAGAAACGGTTTAAACTGGCTTTCGTAGCCTTTCACCCCGTAAATCGGAATGATATGTACACCCCCTAGCCCGGCTTTGGCAAACTGCTCAAGCTGACTGGTAATGCCTTCGCGGGTGACGGCACTGCCCATCCACCACCAGTAGGTCCACGGTTTTGCCGTGTTCGGGGGTTGCGCCATAAGCGGGAGCTGAACGGGCCATACGAGCGTAAGCCCCGCCATCAGCAGGAATAGAATAGCCTTTTTGCGGATTCGGGTCGTAACCATGGCAATTGCCTGACAAAGATGGGTTAATTGAAAATTTGTGTAAACATAATGCAACTATGCCGCCAAACTGTTATGCAGTTTCATGTTTCCGGTGAAAGCCAGGTATACACAAAAACCAAATTTTAATTTATTTCTAAGCCGCTGAGTATGTTTCATCTACTCACAACTTGATATTCTTGTAGCACATTCAACCCTACCCTGCCCATATGGATTCTTACACTGAACGGAAAACGGCGGACGAACAAGCCCCCGAAAAACGCTCCCAGCGGTATGCGCTGCTTGCCTTATTGCTCCTCCTGCTCGGCTCACTCGGCTGGGGCATTTACCACTTTAATCAGGGCACCGAACTGAAGGCCGCCAACAGCACACTGACCAAACAGGCGGATTCGCTCCTGACCACTAAAAAGACGCTGGAACAGGAAGTACGTACCATTTCCGGTCAGCTGGAAACCGTGCGCGACGAGAACAAATCGCTGAACGAAAACCTGGCCGGTCTCACCAATACCCTGGCCGAAAAAGACCGCGTGCTGACGCGGCTGAAAAAGGAAAACAACTCGCTCGGGTCGCTGAAAAAACAGGTAAGCGAGCTGCGGAAACTGCGGGCAGCGTTGACCAATCAGCTCAACACCCTGACAAACGATAATCAGCGGCTGGCCAGTGAAAACCAGCAGCTCCGCGAGAAAAACGACGCGTTGCTGGTCGAAAATCAGATCCTGAAAAGCAACCCAAAGAAAGTCGAAGAAAAACCGAAGGCACCCGTGTTGCGGGCCAATTCCCTGCGGGTCGAAGTCATCCGCCGTCGTGACAAGCTGACGGTAAAGGCCCGCCGCGTCCGGAAAATTGCCGTTATTGTTGATCTTCCCGAAGAACTTGCCGACGCCGGTACCGGCAAACAGACGATTTACGTCAGTCTGAAAGACATGGCCCAGCGCCCGCTGAAAGCCGAAGACAGCCGCCAGGTGACGGTCGATGCACCGGGGATTATGAACCCCGTAACGGTGCACATGAGCCAGGTGGTTGAGGTAGCCAAAGCGGGCAAGCGGCTCACCTTCCCCTATGAGTTGAGCGAACGCCTGAAATCAGGCATTTATTCAGCCGAGCTCTTTACGGACAAGGCCTTTCTGGGCCGCGTCGAGTTCCGGTTGCAGTAACAGTCACGGGCCTCTCCGGTTGGGGAGGCCCGGATTTTTTGGAGGGGGGGTGCGGAAGACAGCCTGACAATTGTATAATGCTTTTCACATCTACTTTGGCATAACTACAGAGAACTGTTAACTGGTATTGGGTCAGCAATACTGATTGATTAATAACAGAGGTGAATCAATGACACGTGACGGCAGTAAACTATATCCGTCTGTATTTTAAAGTCTAACAACTTCATAATACAGCTATTCAGATGATGAAGGATTCAGTATCTCCGATGTCAAGTATTCAATTTGTACCTTGCATACATCATAACAAGGCAGTTATTTTTATCTTGTTTGACTTCAATGCCCGGCTAAATGAGCATGTCCGAAAATTGGTTGGTGCAAAATGGAGTAACAGCCGCAAAGCCTGGTATGTACCTGACAATCTGACCTATCGGCAGAAGTTTAAATTAGATCCGGTAAGAATTGGCAAAGATATTTTGGCCCACATCGACCCGGTTATAGGGCTCCCCAATCGTTGGACAGGATTTTGGTGTTTTTAAGCTTGTTAGATGACGTCTCAAAATTGTACTTTTCGTCTCACTTCTGTTTTCCTTCGTACCAGACAGCCGGAGTCTGCTAGCCTAAGGATTGATGTTTACGATCGTGGTTGTAAAATCGAAAGTACTCGGTTAACCCCTGATGCAGACTATGACCATCGGAGTAAGCTCGCAGATAAAGATGCTCATACTTAATCGTTCTCCAAAACCGTTCGATGAAAATATTATCCAGGGCACGGCCTTTAGAATCCATACTTACAGCTATACCGTTGCTTATCAATGGCGTAAGGAAGTCATGACTAGTGAACTGACTTCCCTGATCTGTATTGAATATCTGAGGTTTGCCCCACTTTGACAAAGCCTCCTTCAATGCATCTACACAGAAGTCGGCCAGCAGCGTGTTGCTCAGCCGCCAGCTCAGAATGTAGCGGCTGAACCAGTCAATGACAGCACACAGATACAAAAAACCATGAGACATCGGCACATACGTGATGTCCGTTGACCAGACGTAGTTAGGCCGATCAATCACCACCCCTTTTAACAGATAAGGGTAGATGGTGTGGCCCTGTTGGGGTTTCGATAGGTTGGGTTTTGGCCCAATCGCTTCCAGCCCCATTAGGCGCATCAGTCGCCGGACTCGCTTGATATTGACTGGATTGGCTGGCGAGTTTAGCTCGTGGTACATACGTCTAACCCCCATCTCCGGCCGGGCTGTAAACAGTTTGTCTATGCGTTCCATCAGGGCTAAATTCCCGGCTGACTCGCCGACGGGCTGATAGTAGTAAGAAGAGCGGGCCAGCCCCAACAGTGCGCACTGTTGGGCTATGGAGAACTGTCCATCAGCAGGGTCGATCAGAACCCGTCGGTCAACGATCAACTCGCTCGTAATTTTTTTTTGAGCCAGTCGTTTTCGACCTTCAGCTTTCCAATTTGCTGGAACAGAGGCTCTTCGATCTCTTCGCGCTGTTGCTCGGACAGTGTGGGTTTGGCTGTTGGGGAATCGAACAGAGTGGGCAAGCCGTCGAGTGCCTGTTTCTTCCAGTCGGTAATCTGCTGAGGATGAATGCCAAATTCGGTGGCGAGTTGAGCCAGTGTTTTGGCTCCTTTTAGGGCTTCCAGAACCACCTTTGTTTTGAAAGCTGAGTCGTGAACACGACGTGGGGATTTGGTCATAATTAGACATTTTGTAGTTGAACGCTTTAGAGTTCAAGTTATACTACCTGTCCAGTTTTTGGGGAGCATTATAGGTTAACATGCCCGCTCTGGATCGTCTGATCGAAACACTTCAACTTAAGGCATACAGCCCTAGTACCCTTAGAACTTACCGAAACGAATTTGCTCAACTACTTTATGTGCTAAAAACAACTCCTGTCGAATCGCTTGACCCCGAACGGCTCCGCAGTTATTTTCTATATTGCATTAATACGCTGAAACTCTCTGAAAATACGCTACATAGCCGTATTAACGCCATAAAGTTTTATTATGAACAGGTATTGAAACGAGAGCGTTTCTTTGTGGAAATTCCTCGCCCTAAGAAGCCTTCAATCCTGCCTAAAGTGATCGCACCTGACGACATCAAGCAGCTTTTTGCCGTAACAACTAATCTTAAGCACAACACAATGCTCAAACTGTGCTATGGGATGGGCCTGCGAGTGAGCGAAATCGTGAACCTGAAAGTGACCGACATAGATAGCAAAGCCATGCAGGTGTTTATAGCACGCGCCAAAGGTAAAAAAGATCGCTACGCTAACTTACCTGACAGTATCCTGATACAGCTACGTACCTATTTTCGGGAATATAAACCCAAAAAATACCTGTTTGAAGGGCAATACGGGGATCAGTACAGCATCCGTAGTGTACAACAAGTATTCAAATCAGCGCTGAAAAAAGCAAAAATTAATAAAGAAGTGGGGATACACGGCCTGCGACATAGCTTTGCTACACACTTACTTGAAAACGGAACAGATATTAAGTTTATTCAGGAACTTTTGGGGCATAACGATATAAAAACAACGTTACGTTATACCCACGTTAGTGAAAGGAGTCTGAAGAACATTAAAAGTCCCTTGGACAAGCTATGAAAGCATATGCGCATTTTGTATTGCCCGTAAAGCAGTAAACTTGATGACAATACAGAATACGCTATTCGCATTTTGTATTGTACAAGCTAAGCATCTAAAGCAAAAAGGCTTTCATCCACCTCTTTATCAGCCGTTTGCGTAGCAAATAAGTTGAATCTTTGGAGAACTTTGACAAATTCTTACTTTTGTCCCAGATAGACACAAGTTGCGTCTATCTGGGAGTTAGCTGCAAGGCAAGAAAAGACAAACAATAAATGGAATTTTTCTTAGGACACGAAAATATTACAAGAGGAACAATTAGAAAATTGAAATGCCATCACTGCGATTTTGAGTGTGACTACTTTAGTATTATTGGCGACACTGAAGCAATGAATTTTCTAGGAGTAATTGGTTTAACTAATTTACATGCAAAAGAAATATTTATTACACACTTGACACGAAACGAGTTTCAAGAATACAAAACATTAGACAGTAAAACTGTCAGTAATCGTCTTGAAAAATTGTTAAACAGAAATAATCTGCTCTATTTCAAAAAAAAGGTAAATGACCAAGGACAACTTTATTACCCCTGTCCAAAGTGTGAAGCAGAATTGTCTATAATTAATGAGACAACAATTTCAGAATATGTCGAGCAAAGTGGAAAAATTTACACTATTGGTAATTATCCTAACAGTTAGACAAATCAAGACAAAATGCCCAGCAGCTAACACGGGTTTTGCGTCAGGCGGTGTGACGTACAAAACTCAACGGCAGTTTTCAATTGAATTTTAGTAATAAATTGGGCATTTGTGCATTGAAACCCGCCCGTCGCAAAGCCCTATCCGTTGGCACCAATATTAAAAAACGACACGTATGACAGAACAAACAACAGAATTGACATTTCAAAAATCAAGTAGAAAAAGGCGAATTGCTGCATTCTTACTTGACCATTTCATAATGACATTTTTAATGGTTTCAATTGTATTTATTGCACTTGGACCAAATTTTATGGACGAAAATAATCCAAGTAAAATGATGACAAAAATGTTGTTTGTTATGATTCCTGGTTTCATTCTATATTTTGCAAAAGACAGCCTGAAAGGAATTAGTGCTGGAAAATGGATTATGGGAATTATGGTTAGAGACGAGAACAACCAAAATGAAATTCCTTCTTTTGGACGACTATTATTACGAAACTTATTTATAACTATTTGGCCTGTTGAATTCATTGCTTTGGCAACTAACGACCAAAAGAAAAGATTGGGTGACAAAGTTGCGAAAACCATTGTGGTAAAAAATCCAAATAAACCAACTAAATTTCCAAGAATTTTAGCACTTATTGGAGTTGGAGTTGCATTTTTTGTGTTTGTATTTTTATTCGCAGGAAGTGCTATGAAAAATTCAGATGCATACAAAGTAGCAACAAAAGAAATCGAACAAAATAAAGAAATTATCGCTGAAACTGGTGGAATAAAAGGGTATGGTATGATGCCAACAGGAAATATAAGTATAGCAAACGGACAAGGAAAAGCACAACTTGAAATTAAAGTTTTAGGAAATACAAAAGACCTTAATGTTAGTGTTTACTTAGAAAAAGAACCAAATGGTCAATGGAAATTAATTGAAATGGAAAAATAAAAACTGGTGCTAACACGGTATTGCCAAAAGGGGGGCTTCAGTGCTAAATCGAACATTTGTGCATTTTATGTATCTTTGTGCTAGATTGAACATTTGTGCCTTTATAACCCCGCCTTCGGCAATACCCAAAACGTTGTGTGCAAACCAACCGAGACAACTCTTAAAAAGACAATATGGGAGATTGGAGAACATTACATCTTTTCGACAAAACAAAATACATTGATGAAGTCGTTCCAAAAGTTAAGAATATAAAGACATATTTGAACGGGTTCCTAAATGAAAGTCATGAAAGATGGCTAAATGGATTTTTGAAACCAAAGGAAGAAATTATAAGTCAAACAATAGAATTGGTTTCTAAACTTGACGAAGAATTGAATTGTCATCCAGATTTAATAAGGTTAGAAAATATAAAGAATAATAAATATGACAATTATACGGCATATAGAGATGAATTTATTCGAAATAATCAACCTGCAATTGAATTTTTTGAATATGTAATTATTGAAACAATATTTTCACGTGTTGCAGACTTTAATCCACATTTTTTACTTGGAAAACGATGGTTTGAAGGAAGTTTTGAAACTGAAGAAAATTCGATTGCTGACGAATTGATAGAAAAAATAAGAGCTCAAAATCAAGGCTCAATCCTTGACTTAATAGATGGTGGTATAATTAATTGGCTAAGTGAGGAAGAAGTTAAATTACTTTATTTAGACAGAGAAAACATAAAGCCTTTCAATAATGAGTATTTAAATTATGTAAATGAATTTAAAGAGTTTTTAAAATATGCCTCTGAAAGTAACTTAGGTTTAATTTCATTACGTAATCCAAGAGAATACGATTTGGCTAAACTTCAAAAAAATGAAAATGATTTAATGAAAATAATGAATAGCTTAAACTTTCAAAGTATAATAATTAACAACAAATAATCCGTAAAAATGGTCAGCACACAACAGCGGTTTGGCAAAAGGCGGGGTTTAGTTCTTCTTTGAATCAGAATGCTAAATCCAATATTTGTTTTTTTTAGAACATTTGTCCTAGAAATCCCGCCCTTCGCCAAGCCGCAAAACGTTAGCCGTAATTTTAAACCCGAACTGTAAATTCAAATGGGAAGAAACACTGAAATATATATATTTGATAAAGATAAAGCTTCAACAAATCTTTATTTAGATATAAAATTAAACAAACTATATGAAACTTCATTTGAAGAATTCATTAAGCGAAGGAAAAACAAAATTGGAAACTCATACAACCACTCCTACGAAAATATATTAAATACTATAAAAGTTGATATAAATAAAATTACCGCAGATGAGCTATTTGAATTATTACATTATCTATTCGATTATGATATGAATCTCAAAAAGCATTTTTATGGAGAAGATTTCTGGAAGTTGAAAGAAAAAGAAGAACAAGAAGTTTATGACAAATACGGTATAACACTACTTTATGAACTTAGAAATACCACAGCTTGTTACAGCTATATGTTTCAATATGGTAATTACACTCATTATTATCCTATCGAAGAAATTAAATTTGACAAAGATGATGAAGGTGAAAATATTGACTCAGTTGATTTTCTAAAATTCAATGATTATATGATTCTTATGATGAAAAGAATTTTAGATAGTAAGCTATATGATGATGGTGATTATTTTTTGAATAATAATGAAATGGATATATTAAATAAAGTTGTTAAAGAAAATGAAGAAAATTATATATTGCATCTAATAATAGAGAAAGAATTTGATTTTATAAAATCTCAATATGATTTAGAGTATTCTGGTCGAAATATAGAAAGAGAAACTGTTTATTTGGCATCAGAATTCTTAAATAAATCAATTGAAATAAAATCCAAAATAAACCTCGCAGATTCAGATTTGAAATGCAACTTTAAGTGGCATCCACTTGATATGTAAACAAAAAGAGCCAACTGCTACGTGCTAAATCCATAGTTTTGTGGTGTCTAATCATAAAACAAATGGCTAACTACAAGCAATTGACCCTGGAGCAAAGATACCAAATTCAGACACTACTACAACAAGAATATAAACAGTGTGAAATTGCTGCTTTTGTAAACGTGAGCAGTTCTACCATAAGCAGAGAACTTAAAAGGAATAGTTCATTATCAGGGTCTTACATTGCCAGCGAAGCACATAATCTACGTGCAGACCGCGCTCAGCGAGGACCTTATAAAATGAAATCGGAGCTTGAAAAGCAAGTAATGGATTTGTTACAAGAGCGCTATTCCCCGGAACAAATAAGTGGCGTTCTGGCTTTAGAAGCGGGTTCAAACCAGATAAGCCATGAGACGATCTATAAATATATATACTCAACGGGTACTACTGAAAATGAGTCACTTATTTCTTATTTGCGAATCCGGCACAAGAAAAGATATACTAAGCGGGGCAGTGTAGGCAAACGGGGATCAATTCCCAACAGGGTCGGTATCGAAAAGCGGCCTGCCGTAGTTGATCTGAATACAGAAATTGGTCATTGGGAAGGTGATACTGTAATTGGTGCCAATCATGAGGGGGCGCTACTGACACTGGTCGAACGAGTAACCAAGTATACTATTGTGGCAAAACTGCAATCAAAAAATGCTGAAGAGCTGGCTAAAGTGCTGATTTATAGGGCAAAAAAGTGTAATATACCAATAAAGACGATTACATTTGACAATGGAAAGGAGTTTTCAAAACATGAAAAAATGAGTGCTGCCTTGAAGGCAGACATTTATTTTGCTAATCCGTATCATAGTTGGGAGCGCGGGCTAAATGAAAATACAAACGGATTAATCCGGCAGTATATTCCTAAGACCTGTCCAATCACTATTGTAAAAAAAAGTGACGTACACTGGATTGAAGACCAATTAAACAACAGACCCCGCAAGGCACTTGGATACTTATCACCTATTCAGTTCGCTCTTATGAATAATATTGCACTTCAAACTTGAATTCAAGCCTTATAAAAAATCCAAGAGTTGTAATTGTTGATTCTTGCTAAAAAAAACTACAGCTAACAAGGTATTGCCAAAAGCGGGGCTGAAGTAATTCTAATGAACTTTTTGCTATATTTGAACTTTGGTATTTCTATTGAAGTTCGGTGCAAAAATATCCCCGCCTTCGGCAATACCCAAACCGTTAGCTGTTATTTTACGAGACACACACAATAGGACAAAGAATAAGTTATTTCAAGAATAATTACAACAAAGGACTTAAAGAACTTTTGTTTGAAAATTATTCAGAATTTAGAACTTGGTATTTAGACTATGACAAATCTTCAATTGAAGAATTCAATGAACCTTTTGGAAACGAAATTCTAAAAGACTATTTCAAACAAGAGAGAAATTTACAAACTGACTTTGGAAGTTTAGACAAGAGTTTTATTGACGAACTAACTTCTGTATTTATTGGAACTTACTGTGACTTGACAGACCAGCAAAACAAAATATTTGAATTTTTTGGACCAATGTTTAATAAATGGCGTTATGAAGAAAGCACTAAAAAAGTTGGAAAAACAAACGACAAGGTCTTTATTGACTTATGGACTTATATTACGAAAGGAAGGTCGTTGAAAGATAATTTAGATTTTGATAGCTTGACAAATGAATACAAAATTGGTTTTCTTGACAGACAAGAATACTTGCTATTAAAAAGTAAAATAGAATTATATTTTGGCGACATTGAAACTATTAGGCATAATTATTGGACAAACAGCGAGAAGAAACAACTTGAAATGGCTATGAAAAATTCAAAAGATAACTCATACTCACTTTCAGGACACAATCCAAAAAGTTCAGGACTTGAATATGTTTTAGAAGCAATAAACGAATTGACAGATAAAAACAAAGAACTGATAACAGGCATTGAATAAATCAACAGATAACATCATATTGGTAATAGTTGAGCTGATAGATATTGACTCAACGTTTTCAACTCTGTATAGCTTTTTGTACTAAGCTCAATATTTGAATATTAATCATCCACTTCTTACCCATTTGTCAAAGCAAATTATTTTTGCATATACTGACGTTATATCTCCTAACTGAATGAGTATTTATTCAAGAGAAAGAAGAAAAAGGCGAAGACAATTCAGACCCTTTATACAAGGCTCTGAAATTATTGGAGGCAGCCTGGTTTTTCAAATCCATCTAATTCCTGAAAAAATTGACTATGAACAAGAGTTCGACTTTTGGGTGCTCGACAAGAAAGATCTCTATTTATTGACATTAAAAAAAACAAAAACAAAGAAATACATTTTCAACGTTTGAAGCCCACTGAACATCTTTATTGCAGACTGCAAGTAGAATTTGATACTGTTGACATTGCTAAGCACTTGCAATTGATTAAGACAATTGGTATTCCTTATAAGCTACAGGGTAGACTTACAAGAAAACTAAAATAATCAGTATTCTTTTCCCAAGTAGCTTACCTGTGACAAGTGAGGAGCATCCAGGAGCTACGGCCCCGATATTCCTCACTCGCTGAACCCAAGCGATAAGGAGTTTCGTAGTAAAGCCCCGCCACATACCTTTCGGATCAAGGCAAACAAACACCAACAATGACGACACAAATCATAATCGTTTTAGTTCTGACTTTTGTAATCAACCTTATTACGACACTGTCCTATTCGGTCAGAATTGTGGGTATCCGGACAGGGCGGGTTGCCATTTCATTTGCTTTGTTTAATATCCTTGTTTTAGTATCAAGGACAGCAAACGGCTTTCAGGCACCACTTTTAGCCAAAACCGTTGAGAATGACATTAAAATCGGTGTCTATGACAACATTGATACATTCCGGATTATCATTCTTTCTTGTTCTGTTGCTACCCTAATCGGAGCATTACTTATCCCGACATTTCAACGGGTTTTATCAAAAGCGGTTACCAATTTCAGTATACATAAATCAATGGGAAAGCTCATTCTTCATGGCTTTTCAAAAGCAGGGATTCTTTATATCAAAGACAATATAACTATTCCTAATAAAGACAACGTTTCTCAAATTCAACTTGACCGTGAATTCCCATGGCGGATATTCATTCTGAACATTTTTGCAGTTGCTATCTTGACAATCGGCGTTTTATCGGCTGTTTATGCTTCCTATATTAATCCTGATTACCGGACAACAGCTAGTAACTTATCTGCGTTTATAAATGGATTTGCCACTATTTTAATGTTTGCCTTTATTGATCCACATCTATCAGCCATGACAGACGATGTTACCTTAGGCAATTGCTCAGAATCAACTTTCAGAAAATACATTGTCTACATGACAACTGCCAGACTTTTAGGAACTTTTCTAGCTCAGCTATTATTTTTACCAGGCGCACATGTATTAGCCTGGACAGCAACCCATATATAGCCCTACCCGTACCGGATTGATGTTTGACAGTTAATGCCGGTCAGCGACGGGCTAACACACGGACGTAGGTCAAATGAAGCCTAACAAGGCTCCTTTCTTAAACTAGTTTAAGTTTTTCCATTTCTCTGTTCTCCAATTTTGCATTGAACAACTTTAACAGAATAATGCAATGCAAAAACGATTCAACATTAAGGAAGCTGCGCCAAATGCCCTGAAAGCGATGGTTGGTCTGGAAATTTATCTTTCAACCTGCTCTCTATCTAAGTCAACCAAAGAGCTTATAAAGATCCGTGCCTCACAAGTCAACGGTTGTGCATATTGTATCAATATTCATACGCAGGACGCACTTAAAAATGGTGAAACAAATCAGCGTATTTTTCTATTGAGTGCCTGGAGAGAAGCTGAAGGTATTTTTACGGACGAAGAAAAAGTAGTGCTGGCAATAACGGAAGAAATAACATTAATCCATAAAAATGGCTTATCAGACGAAACCTATTCAAACGCCTTGCAATTTTTCAGCGAAACCCAAATTGCAGATATTATAACGACCGTAATTACCATCAACCTTTGGAACAGGGTTATCTTAAGTACTCATCTGCTGATAGGAGAAAGTCTTGCATAAGTCTATTGTAAAAAATCGCAGGCTTAATGGCCTGTGATTTTTTTACAAAACGTATATCCTTGTAATTTGGCTTTGTCTACGCATAGTTCCGGGCAATGAAAGACAAATACGCCTGGACATTTCTACCCAACGGCCAAAATACGCCCGATGCTTTCCCAGCCCTTAAAGAGCCAGTTGCTGATGGTGTTAACGATATTGATCATACTTGTTTACCAGTTTGGTCAGGCGTCTTTTGGGATGTAAGCGCGGATAGCCGGGACAGAATGGCGGGGCTGCCCGGGTGCAGAAAAATCTTACCATTGATATCAGACGCCTCAGAGCCAGCTCCCGATCATGACAGATGACCGGTCCGTTATTCGTCTGTAGCGGGGGCAGGCAGAACAGGCGTTGGCTTGTAAAACAGCACGAGGGTACCTAATCGCTTATTGGGCGCCATTATCGGTGCCGAAAGTTCATAAACGACGTTGTTATTAAAGTAGATATCCTCTTTCTGAAGCAGATAGTCCGGAAAACGGCTGGCAAACACAATACCCTGATTCTTCTTATTTGTAGACAACGTCACCCTCCCGGCGGGATCAACCAGTAATACTTCCTGTATACCCTTATTTTGTACAAGCGTATTGAAATACTCATTGATTTCGCCGGACTTATCTTGCAGGAGGGCGTTACGAACGGCCCAGGCAAAGGCTTTCATCCCAAAGTTTAGCTGCTGCTGATTAGCCGAAAGCTGGTTGTTGTGCGCGGTAACCCGCATGGCATTACGTTCGTTACCAAATTCGTTTTTCAACTGCCAATTCGTGTAAAGTAGGTACGCGCAGCCAATCCCTAATAGAATGATGACGATGTACAGTACATTTTTAGGGTCCAAACTAAGTTTAGACGTCTTTGTCTTCTCTGTTGTTGGTTGTTGAGTAGTCATATTGTCCGTTGAGTTATGAAAGTTATCAATTGCACCTGTTAACTGGTTGTATTCAATAAACAGCGGAGGCCTTAGTAATCCCTTAACGTGAGCTTAGAATCTGGTTAGAAAAGGACGCTTTAAGGGCTTTTTCCTTATTGGTAATGAGCTGGTTAATTACCTACAACCACGTCTTCTGCAACCTGTTGTACAAGTCGAGTACTTGTTGCTTTTCGTAATCACTATTGAGCGTTTGCCCGGCGCAGGTTGCCAGAAGAGAAGCCTGCTGCCTCAGGATCGGTTTGCGGTCTGCTGAACAGACATCATTCACCAGTTCCAGCGCGCGAAGCAACCGTCGTAAAACAGCGTGGTTTCCTTTTGCATTAATGCGGGGAAGGTCAAACGCCAGCCGGACATAGTCATCAAAACCCGGACTGCGCAGCAGAACCCGCAGATGCTTACCATCGGAACGCAGGCGGGTTGGAAACTCGCGCCGGGCTAGTCGTTCTGCCACAGCCCCCAGGTAGTCTATCGCCATTATTGCGGTCGTCGTGTCATTAATACCCGGCGAGAGTGCTTTCAGCGCTATATCAACCAGCTGCTGGATCCCAAAGGCTACATCCTGTTCTACATTCCGGTGTCGGCCAATGCTGACAAAGGTCATTAAATCGTCAGGCCAGTCAGCTTCGGCGGGATCAGGTCGTTCCATGCCACCACGGACGTTAAAGAGTACGGTCTCTTCGCCCACAAAAGCCCCCATCTCTTTCTCAATACGCACGACAACCTGATTCCGGATCGCCCATTTGAGAAGGCCATCGGTGTTAATGCGTTGCAGATAGCCCGATTGACTGGTCTGAACGGCATGCCAGCCTGTTTGCTCATTGGCATAGCGCAGGGCAGCCTCTGCCTTTTTGGAATCGTCTATGGGTTCGCCGAACTGATCGGGAAACAGATGCTCGATGGCTTTGCCGGTTTCGCGGAAAATATGCTGAACAATAGTACCGGTCTGGAGTGATTCAGCGATATGATGAATAAAGAAAATCAGGGCGGCTACACCACCCAGAGCCAGGATCAATCCCGCCAGCACGGCCGTCGCAGGAACAAATTTTATTTCGTCAGTTCCGCGGATAGTGCCCAGCACGAGGAGACAGTAGGCAAAAACACTCACAAAGTAGCCCATGACCACCTGATTGATGCGATCGCGCATGAAGTTGCGTAATACGCGTGGCGAGTACTGGCTGCTAACCTGGGTAATGGTGGCCAGCGTTAAGGAAAAGACCAGCGCGGCTACAGTAAGCATGGAACCGGAAATGGCCGCTAACATACCCCTGGCTCCGTCAGCTCCCGTACCAAACAGGAGTGGAAGCCGTTTTTGTCCTTGCCAGCTGGTATGTACATCGAACTCTACCAGCCCATAGGCCAGCCCGAATGACGCAAGTATCATCAGGACAGGAACAAACCAGAGTGATTCCTTAAGCTGTTGCCAATACTGCTGAAGCCAGGTTGTCATGGGGCGGGTCGGGCAGGTGTACTTATAGAAACCCGGCATTCCCGAAATGGTTTACCCGCATCTGTTCCGCTTATCAAATGCCATCTTGAAAGGTTTACTCTTTCTACAAACGTAAACGGTAAGCCTCGCCCGTTGGCGTAGTTTGAACTACGTCCGAGCATTAGCCGGTCTCTGACCGGCATATTTTCTATAAACAAGCAATAGCTATTAATTCCTGATATCATCCATATCAATTCAGCTAAGCAGCAAGAATCACGCAAAGCTATGCTACTCTATATCAATAACCTACAGCCTCATATATAATTACCATCCGGATATTTCACGCTATTACTTACTTTTACCCCATCCAGACAAACAGGCACATAGCAGTGAGTCTGTGTCAACCCGAACATTGGCGGGTCGTCTTAACCAGAAAATCCGGTTGAAACGTAAGAGCATTTTCAAAACTGATCTGGCATTCACTCCGGTAATCTTTTTACCGGAAGCACCCGTGAGGTACTGTCGCCCGACTGAAGAAGCAGTTCATGGCCGATCCGGCGAAGTAAAATTTCCCTTTTCGCCAAGTCAATGTCATCATGACCGGTCATGCTGAAAGCCAGGCAGATCACCGGAACAAACGCGGCGAATAGCAGTCCACCCGCGTATTTCCGGTTAATCTTACAACACCGAGGCCAGCAGCCCCAGCAACACTACGCCGCCAAGGGTCGCCAGCCAGGTCCGGAAATAGCGGCGGCCTTCCCGCTTGCGTTCGTCGCGGGTCATGTCGCGGTATAGTTTCAGGTCCGGTTTCAGGGCACGGATCAGGAAATAAATGCCGCCCGACAACACGCCTGTGCCCAGCAGGAACACCAGCGCGGCCAGAAATGCCTTCTCGGCACAGAGCAGCCCGCAGGCCAGCGGCACCGAGAAATAAGCCAGCGTAAGGTCCAGTAAGAACAAAAAGATGTAGCCAATGCGGGTACCGGTCAGGTCCTTGCCGGCCGGTGTGTCATCGCGGCGGAGCACGTTCCGGAACACGCCGGCCTTTTTTTGCTGCCGCAGCGCTTTTTCACGGACATAATCGCCTTCCGTAGCACTAACGGCCCGCCCCGAATCACGCCCGGCTTCAATCCGGCTATAACTCCCCAGCCCCCCCGACGGATGCAGGGTCTGCGAACGCTCTGCCCAAATCGCCCCGCAGGCTATGAACAGGCATAAGTTCAGCGTAAAGACTCCGAACAGACCCGCATGCTTCATCCGGCGCGACAGTTGCCCGACGATTTTCCCGTAGTCCTGCATGCCGGCAGCAGCGCCGACCAGCAGGGCCACCAGTCCGTGCAAGAACCAGGGCGACGTAAGCCCTATCGGCAAACCCGCCGACCAGATACCGGCCCCGAGCGTCAGGCCGATCAGCGCATTGATGGTTTCAAACAGAATAATCAGGCTGATTGCCGGAAGCGTATGGCGGTGTGCCCAGATTGAGATTCGTTTCATCGTGGTACAGGGAAAAGGGTTGGTGTTATGCCGCCAGCCGGCAGCATTTACCCGTAAACCACTGGCCTCTAGCTTCGTTCAGTTTCCTATTTTCCGGCCGGCTGGTGCTGCATCAGCTGGTCGATAATGGCAGTCACCTGCGGCACCGGCATGGCAGGCACAAGGTAAAAATGCCCTTTCCCCTGCTCGTCCCACGTATTGGACCCGTCAGCAGCCACCCGCATCCGCCCCGGTTTCAGGGTATAATAGCCCCCGGTACCCTTGATGGCAACAAGCACAGCGGTCTGGTCCCAGCTCATCCGACCCTGACGGTCGCCCTCCGCTTTGGGCAGACAAATCGCAAACACATCCTTCACCGGACTATTCCGGATGGCGGCGTTCCGGACCAGCGGCAGACCGGTTTTAATTTCCTTCCCGATGTCAAATCCGCTCAGAATTATCTCTGTAGGCCATTGATCAAAAACCTGCTGCGACGATTTAGCGTCTTTATGCACATTAAACTCACGGCCGTTGGGAAACCAACCCGCCATACTGACCAGCCGCGCCACCTTCCGGGCCACCAGCTCCTTGCCGGTCAGCGGGGAATACTGATCGGCCGGAGAAGCCAGCAGGTTGGCCAGATTCGTCAGAAAACCGACGGTAACAATTGTGACGCTGTGGTCGGGTTGTTTAGCCAGCACCTGCCGGTAGACCGTTACCGCATCAGCCGCCTGATCGTTTTGACTGATCCGGTGCGGATAGCGAACCACCAGCGTGTCCGACCAGTGCTGAAAATCGCCTTCGTTGACAGCCGCCCCTTTAGGCACGCCGATGGGTATACGCGGACGCTTAAAGTAGGTATTGAACACATCCAGCACCGCCGCCACCCGCGGATAGGTCGTGCTGGCAACGGTCGCCAGGATACGTGCCTGCCCGCTGTCGGCCAGCGCGTGCAGCAACGCAATAGCGCCCACATCGTCGTAGTCAGGTCCCATGTCCGTGTCAAAAATAACCGGCACTGGCGGCCGGCGCTCCGGCGGCCGGCCCTGCGCCCGCATCTCCGGACGGGCAGCGATCAGAATAAGCGTGCAGAAAAGGATTCGGGTCAGCATTTTCATATCTTGCAACCACATCAGGCATATCCGTTACAAACCGCGTGTATACCTGATGTGTATTCGTTTATCAATCGTTATGTATACCAAAGTACATCTTTCCCTTTTTCTATCTTTCCTCCTGTCAGTCAGTCTGTCGATAGCACAGACCACCACAGAACGGCCCATCCGGTTTGCTTTCGTGACGGATACGCACGTGGGCGCCCCTGCCACCGCTGCCGAAGATTTACAGCGCACCGTGACCGACCTCAACGCCATGACCGACATTGATTTTGTGGTCTTTACCGGCGACGTGACCGACTACGGCTCCGACGAAGAATTCCGGCAGGCCAAACAGATCATTGATGGACTGAACAAGAAGTGGTATATTTTTCCGGGCAACCACGACACCAAATGGTCGGAAAACGGCTGCAACAGCTTCCGGAAGTTTTTCGGTGCCGAGCGGTTTTCGTTCACCTTCGGCAAATACCGGTTTATCGGCTGTGGCAGCGGCCCCAACATGCGGATGTCGCCGGGACTGGTTGCCCGTGAAGATGTGCTCTGGCTGCGGTCGGAGGCGGAGCAGCTGAAAGGGACCAATCAGCCGGTTATTTTCATGAACCACTACCCGCTCGACGAGTCACTGGCCAACTGGTATCTGATAATTGATGAGCTGAAAAAGACGAATGTGCAGGCGGCCATGTGCGGGCACGGACACGCGAACCGGGCCATGGACTACGAAGGCATTCCAGGCACGATGGGCCGTTCGAATCTGCGGGCCAAAGATGCCGTTGGCGGTTATAATCTGGTGACGATTCAGAACGATACCATGACGTTTGCGGAGCGGACACCGGGCGGTGAAACCAAACCGGTCTGGCGGACCATTCCGTTACAGAACCATCACTTTGCGCAGGAAACCAAAACCTATCCCCGCCCTGACTTTCAGGCCAATAAAACGTTCAGTAACGTAAAAGCCGTCTGGCAGAAACAGGATAGCAGCGACGTTGGCGCGGGCATTACCGAAGCAAAAGGGCTCTGCATTTACCCGAACACGCAGGGCTACATTGTGGCCCTGTCGGCCAAAACCGGCGGCACGGTCTGGAAGTTTGCAACCGGCGGTAAGGTCTACTCAACGCCCGCCATTGACGGAAACCGCGTGGTGGTGGCCTCAACCGACGGCATTATCTATTGCCTCAACCGCAAGTCCGGCGTATTAATCTGGAAACAGGAAACCGGCAAACCTATCGTTGCGTCACCGTTAATTGACGGGAAGCAGGTGTTTATTGGCAGTTCGGAGGGAAAATTCCGGGCATTATCGCTCAAAGACGGCTCAACGGTCTGGGAGTTCGGCGGGATCAACGGCTTTATCGAATCGGTGCCGGTAACCGACAAACACAACGTGTATATCGGCTCGTGGGGCTCCAGCCTGTATGCACTCAACAAGGCAACCGGTAACCTCGTCTGGACCTGGACCAACAACAAGCTCCGGAATTTCTCACCGGCCGCCTGTATACCGGTTCTGGTCAATAATCGTCTGTTTATTCAGACACCCGACCGCACCGTCACGGCCATTGACACCCAAACCGGCAAAGACATCTGGAAAAGCAGTGAGCACAAAGGCTTTGAATCCATCGGCGTCTCGGCCGATAAAGCGCTGATCTATGTAAAGTGTATGCAGGATTCCGTATGGGCCATTCCGACGTCGTCGCCGGACGGCAAGGGCAGCTGGTTTGTGAATTGCCGGTATGGCTACGAAATCAGCCCGTCGCCGGTTGCGGAGCGGGATAATTACCTGTTTGTCCCGACCGACGACGGCGCCGTGTATGCCATCGACAAGCAGACAAAACAGGTGGCGTGGGTACATAAGCTGTCGAATGCCATGGTGAACCGCATCTGGCCACTGGGCAAGCGTGAACTGCTCGTCACGACCATGGACGGCAAAATAGCGCGGCTGGCGTACTAGCATGACGTACGGAATGCCATTCCGTACGTCATATAAGCGACTGATAAGCAATGGAGCACGGAATACCATTCCGTGTTACAAGTCTGTCGGGGCGGCCATCGGGACTTTGGCCATAGGCTTACCGAAATTCGGCGTTCCGTCGGCATTCCACGTAAACGGCTGAATGTGTGGCGCCCGCTTGTTACCGCAGCCATCCGTAGCCGACGGATTAGCGTGGTAAATCATCCAGTTCTGCTTACCATCGGCCGAGGTAAAGAAACCACCGTGCCCCGGTGCCCATACGTTGTTTTCGGGAGCCTGTACAAACACAGGCGTCTGCGATTTTTTCCAGTTTTTCGGGTCCAGCAGGCTGCCTTTGCCGCTGTACTGCAACATGCCCAGGCAGTAATCCAGCCAGCAGGCATTGGCCGAATAGATCAGGAATAGTTTGCCGTTGTGTTCCAGAAACTCAGGACCTTCATTCACAAACACCTTCGGTACTTCGCCGTTTTTCTGCCACTCCTGCGGCACATCGCCGTGCATTTCCCACGGCAGATCCGGCTTCGACAACCGGATGCGGTCGCCTTTTATCGTCCACGGATTTTCGAGTTCGGCGATGTAAATATCCTGCCGTCCGTTGATCGGCCCTTCCCAGCCCGACCAGGCCGCGTATAGTTTCCCTTTAAACTCCTTGACAGTCATGTCGATTGCCCAGTGATCGCCCGGATCAGCGAGTTTGCCTTTCAGCACCCAGGTACCCTGCATCGGGTCCGGCGAGTCGTTTTCAACTACCCACATCCGGTGGTTCACGTTCCGGCCGCTATCGGCAGCAAAGTAGACATACCATTTGCCGCGAATGAAGTGAATTTCCGGGGCCCACAGCTCGCGGGAGTATTGCTCTTTGGCCGGCGGCGTGTAAATGACTTTATGTTCGGCCGAGGCCAGATCGGCTATATTTTTGGTTTTCCACAGGGTCAGGTTGCGGCCGGTCGTGTTCATGTAGTAGTACCAGCCGTCTTTCTGTGTTACCCACGGGTCAGGGCCTGAGTTTTTAATCGGGTTTGTAAACGTGCGCTGGGCATGCAATGCGGTTGACCCCAGCCACAGCAACAGGAAAAAGAATCGGTTTTTCATATCGTTTTTATGATTGGTTGCCACGAAGGTACCAAGCCGGAAAGGTGCACGAAGTTTTTATGACTAACTCTTCTTTGTGCACCTTCCTGACTTCCCGTCTTTGTGGCGAAAAAAATTATACCTTCTTCGGATCGGGGTGGACCCACGGGGCGCGGTAAGGCCGTTGCAGCAGTTTTGTGGCTTCCTTATCCCCCACAACCTCGCGTTTTTGCGGGTCATACACCAGCGGACGGCCCAACTGCATCGACAGGTTTGCGAGCAGACAGCTTGCCGTTGAAATGTGTCCTTCTTCGATATCAGCCACGGGGCGGCTGTTCTTCTCAATCGCTTCCAGGAAATTCAGCATGTGTAGGCGGGTAGCCGGAGCCGCATTCAACTCAATGCGTTCTTCGGTAAGGTCTTCCGGATATTTCTCTTTTTCGTAGACCACATCCTTATGAATCTTGTCGCCCTTGCCCTGCGGGATAAAGTCATAGCTCATGGTACTGGCCCAGAGTGTTCCCTTTTCGCCATAGAGCGTAAACGACCACGGATAATCCGGATTGTTCGGTGTTCCCCAGGTGCGGTGCTGCCACACGCAGTTCAGCTCCGGATATTCAAAAATAGCCGACTGCGTATCTTCAATGTTCGACTTACCGTCTTTCTGCACGTAAATCCCGCCCGTCGAGCTGATTTTTTGCGGCCAGCTGAGCTTCAGCATCCAGCGCACGGTATCGAACATGTGGATACACATATCGCCCATGATGCCATTGCCGTACTCCTTAAACGTCCGCCACCAGCGGATGTGCGGCAACCCGTCGTAGGGCCGCAGCGGTGCCGGTCCCGTCCACATGTTGTAATCCAGAAAATCCGGCACGGCAACAACCGGCGGATTGCCGTTGTTGCGCATGTGGAAATAACAGCACATTTCGACGTGCGACACCTTGCCCAGCAGACCGGCATCCACGATGTTCTTTTTGGCATCGATCAGGTGCGGCGTGCTTTTCCGCTGCGTCCCGACCTGCACCACCTTGTTGTATTTACGGGCGGCGGCCACCATCGCCTCGCCTTCCATTACGTCGACACTGATCGGCTTCTGCACATATACGTGGGCACCGGCTTTCACGGCGTCAATCGCCATCAGTGCATGCCAGTGGTCGGGCGAGCCGATGAGCACAATATCCAGCTGATTTTCGGCGAGCAGTTTTTTGTAATCACCGTATAGTTTCGGGACTTTTCCGGATTTCTGCCGTTGGCTCACCAGCTTACCGGCTGCTTCCAGCATGTTTTTATCGACATCGCAAAGCGCGACAACGTCGACATCGGCCACCTGAATCAGGCGGAACAAGTCGCTTTTGCCATACCAGCCGGTTCCGATCAGGGCAACGCGGTAGGTTTTCATCGGCTTTGTAATATCCGTCGCCTGAGCGCCCATGGCGGTGAGCGCCAGGGAAGCGGTCGTCCCCTGAATAAACTGACGACGATTAAGATTGAACTGGTCCATGAAGTAAGTAAGGGTTTGGACGCCCGGAAACGGTGCGTCAATACGTATCAATAAAGCGGAAGCATTTATTTACTTACTTATGGGCAGTTGCCAATACACCAGCCCTAATACGTAGAGACGCAATATTTTGCGTCTCCACTTTCGCCCAAAATCTGATTAAAATGTGATGGTCGCGGATGAGACGCAAAATATTGCGTCTCAAACTACGAACCGATCATAGCGGTTATGTCCTGCAGCAACGCATGGCGCATGCGGATGAGACGCAAAATATTGCGTCTCTACATGGTTCCCGTCAGGATATTCACATCCAGCACCGCCAGCCGGTAGTTCAGCTGTGCGGCCAGTAAATCGACCTGCGCTTTGGCCAGATTCGACTGCGCCGTCAGCAGGTCACTCTTCAGGTTAAGGCCGGCCGCCTGCCGGTCCTGCTGGACTTTCAGCTCTTCGCTGCGGTAACGGGCGGCTTTCTGCGCTACGTCAATCAGCGCTTTAGCCTGGTTTATTTTCCGGTACGCCTTTTCCAGATCGCTGCTCACCTGCTCCTGCGTGTTCAGCAGGTTTTCCTGTGCCTGCTGCCGGAGCAGGCTGCGCTGGGTCATAACCTGTTTATTAGCCACGAGGTCCTGTAAATTCCATTTCAGGTTTATACCTACATACGGGTTATTGACCGGAAAAATCAGGTTACCCTTCTGGAAGGTATAGCCCGCCAGCACCCCTACATCGGGCCGGTAGCTCTGCTGTGCGGCTTTAATCCCCAGCTGCGCCTTTAGCTGCCCCAGCGACGCCAGCTGAATATCTACGTTGTTACGCAGGGTCGACAACGCCACCGAATCCAGCGACGGCACGGCCACCGGGTTCAACTCAACACCGGCCAGTATCAGCGAGTCGGCTTTGAGGCCGGTCAGGCGTTTCAGATCCGCTTCATAATCTTCGCGCTGAATCGCCAGTTTCAGCAGGTTCTGCTCTTCATCGGCAATGTTGGCCTGCAAACCGGCTTTGCTTACGTTGATGGTTTTGCCCGAGGTCAGCGCACTTTCAACATCATAGAGTTTCAGCTTTGCCACATCGAGTTTAGATGCGGCTTCCAACTGTTGCTGCTGGTTGATCAGCAGGCCATAATACAGCCGCTCTACCGCCTGCCGGATTTGCAGAGCTGTTTTGCGCTGCTCCTGCTGTGATACCTGAATGTCTGTCTGATCAATAGCCAGACCGGTTTTCACCTTACCCAGCTGCGTCAGGGGCTGATAGGCCATGATGCCCGCGTTGATAGTATGGTGCTGGCCCAGTTCAAACGTTTTTGTTTCGTTCGGCAGCGGCACCTGCGTGGTTGCGTTGAGCGGCAGTATCCCGAACGAACCCTGATCAATCACCAGCGAGCCGGTGTTGGCATTGTACTGGTAGGTGGAGTTGACGGTGACCGAGGGATATTTTTTCACCTCATCCTCCTTCAGCTTCGCCTCTTTTTCGGCCACCTGTAATTTGCGGATGGCCAGCCCGCGGTTGTTTTGCAGGGCCAGATCAATCGCCTGCTGCAAACTAACCGGCTCAGTTGTCTGGGCCAGTGCCGGAGTGGCCGCCAGCATCCCCATGATGCCGAGGCCGGTATATAGTTTCGACTTAAATTTCATGGTTGACAGCTTGTTGTTGAACGGCAAGGAGATCTTTCTTGTCGGCGGGTTTGATCCAGGCGATGTACAGCACCGGCACCGTCAGCAGGGCCATGACCATCGACCACAGTACCCCTACCGCAATGACACTCGCCAGCGGACTCCACATCGGTGAACCCGACAGAATCATCGGCAAGACCCCGATGGCAGCGGCTGAGGCCGTCAGAAAGATCGGCCGCAACCGGCGCTTGCCCGATTCAATGGCCGCCGTCCGGATGTCCATGCCGTGGTGCATCAGCTCGTTGGTATGATCCACGAGGATAATCGCGTTCCGGACCACAATACCCGACAGACTGATGAGCCCGACAAAGGCCGTGAAGCCAAAGTTGTTGCCGGTGATGTAGAGCCCGAACAAGGCCCCGAACAAACTCAGCGGAATGGTCAGCATCACAATCACTGCTTCTTTCAGATTCCGGAACTGGAACAGGAGGATGAAGAAAATCAGGACCAGGCTGATCATCAGCACCGTAATCATCTGACTGAACGTTTCCTGTTTGTTGGCATATTCCCCGCCGTATTCGATCCGGTAACCGGCCGGCAGTTGAATCTGATCAATTTCGGGCCGGATTTCTTTCAGTAATTCGGCCGGCAACAGCCCGTTGCTTGTTTCGCTCTGCACGGTCAGGGTACGTACCCCGTTCCGGTGCATGATGCGGCCGGTCTGCCACTGCGGCACCAGGTCAGCAATCTGCCGGAGCGGTACCCGCCCGTTCGTAACCGGCGACGACAGGTAGGTATTCCCCAGATCGTCGGTGGTTTCGCGGTTTTGCTTATCCAGCCGGAACACAACGTCGACGGCGTTGTTGCCTTCGTACAGGGTCGTGATCGGCGCACCGCTGAAACCGGTATAGACCATCTGCGAAATACTCGATGTCGTAAAGCCGAGGCGGCTCGCTTCATCTTTCAACCGGATGCTTACGCCGTAATAGTCCTCCTGAAAATCGTTGCGGATCAGCGCGTTGCCGGGTGTTTTTTTCACGATAGCTTCCACTTGCTGACCGATGGTTTTCAGGCGGTTAATATCGTCGCCGATAATCCGCACTTCGACCGGTGCTTTCAGTGGCTGACCCTGTTGCAGGAGTTTAATCTGCGGGCGGCCTTCCGGAATAATGGCTTCTACTTTTTCCTGCAATTCTTCCGACATGGCTTCGGTCGTGTGCTCATCGGTCGTGTTCACCAGAATCTGGGCATAGTTGCTGACCGGCACTTCCGGCGAAAAATTATAGTAGAACCGCGGGGCACTCGTGCCGACAAACGTGGCGAACGAAGTCACACGCTCATCGTTCTGCACCAGTTTTTCCACTTTTTTAATGGCGGCTTCGGTTTTATCGAGGCTCGTACTGGTTGGCATCCAGAGTTCCACAACGAACTGATTGCGCTCGGCGGCCGGGAAGAATTTCTGACGGACACCGCCCACATACAGCAACCCGGCAAACACAATCGTAATCAGGCTCAGACCAATCGTTAGTTTCGGGTGACGGATGGCCCAATCCAGTGAGGCGTTATAGCCGTTCTGCATCCGGTCGAGCAGCGAGGTTTTCTTCGGTTCATTGACCGCATCCGGATCGTGTAAGCCTTTCTTAATGAAGACGTAACACAGCAGCGGGGTCAGCACCATGGCGACAATAAACGACGAGGCCAGGGCAATGGCAACCGTCCACGGCAGGGCGTTGATAAACTCCCCGACCGAGCCGGTCAGCAGAATCATCGGCATAAACGAAGCAATGATCGTTACGGTAGCAGCCAGTACCGGCACCACCAGATCGCTCGCACTCCGCCACGCCGCCGTCCAGCGTTCGACACCCGCATCCAGCAGCTCGACGTAGTTGTCGGCAATCACAATCGCGTCATCGACCACCATCCCCAGCACCACAATCAGTGCCGCCAGCGATACCTGATGCAGCTCGATGCCAAAGGCGTGCATGAGCGCAAACGTCACCGCCACCGTCATCGGAATGGCCATGGCCGCCACCGACGCAATCCGGAACGGCAGCAGCAGCACCACCACGATTACTACCGAGAAAATGGCCAGAAAAAATTCGTCAATAAAGTGCGAGACGTTATGGCCTACCACCTGCGGCTGGTTCACAATCGTGGTCAGCGTCACGTTGGCAGGGAACAGCTTAGTCGTTTCGGCAATTTTCTGATCAACGGCTTTCCCGAAATCAACAATGTTGTTGCCTTCGTGCATCTGCACAGTCAGTACCAGCGCCTTATGGCCGTTAACGGTAATCTTGCTGGTCGGCTCGGTATATTCCCGCTGAATGGCCGCGATGTCGCCCAACCGGACAAGGGCCCCCGTTTTGGAAGCGCCGACAATCTGATTAGCGATTTCATTTTCTTTGGTAAAATAGCCGCTGGTATAAAGCGGAGCCTTGCGGGTTTTGGTCTCAATCGAGCCCGTTGCCCCGATGGTATTCTGCGATTGCAGGACTTTTACAACCTGCTGTATGTCAATGCCGTACTGCGCCAGTTTTTCGGAGTTTGACGAGACGGTAATCTGTTCCTGCTGATCGCCGACGCGTTTGATTTTCGACACGGCCGGAATGGTCCGCAGGTTATCTTCCAGTTTTTGGGCGTATTGTTTCAGTTGAGCGAAACTGGCCTGGTCGCTTTCAATCCCGATCACGAGGGCTTCGGTATCGCCGAAATCGGAGTTGACGATTGGCCCCCGAACGCCCTGCGGCAGCTCCAGACTTTTAACGACCAGCAGCTGGTGACGCAGTTTGCTCCAGAACACATCCGGATTTTTCACGTTTTCACCCAGCTCCACGTTGACTACCACCATACCGTCGCGGGTGGTCGAGTACGTTTTATCTTTCCGGACCTCCTCAAACTGAAACAGGTACTGCTCCAGTTTTTTGGTGACCTGATCTTCGACCTGAGCCGAATTGGCACCCGGGTAAAACGCCAGCACAAGACCCTGGCGGACCGTAATTTTCGGGTCTTCGCGCCGTGGCATCGTCAGCAGCGAGTATACTCCCAGCGCAAAAACCAACAGCAACACCGACAGGGTGACCTGTTTATATTTTAACGAAGCTTGAACAAAATTCATGACGTTGATTAGTTAGAAAGGCTGACAGATGAACCATCGGTGAGTTTTTGCTGCCCACCCGTTACCACAAGCTCCTGCGGCGACAGCCCGGCCGTTACGTCAATTTTGTTGTCGATCAGCTGACCAACACTTACGTTGCGGCGGAAGGCTTTCTTCTGCCCTTTGTCGACCACAAATACATAGCTCTGGCTGTCGGTATCGTGCAGAATGGCCTCAGCGGGCAGCAACAGGCGTGACACCGGCTGACTGGATTTCAGGTTAATTTCGGCGATCATACCCGGCCGGATCAGGCCTTTGGGGTTCGGCAGTTCGATTTTTACCGTAAACGCCCGTGAGGTTACGTCGGCCACCGAACCGACTTCTTTTACGCGGCCGGTAAAGGTCTGGCTCAGCGACGATACCAGTACACTCGCCGGCTGACCGATTTTGATGGTATGCAGCTCGCTTTCAGGGATGTAGGCATTTACATTTACCTTGCTGATGTCTGATACCACAAACAGCGGCGTGCCCACACCGGTAATCTCACCGGCTTCGGCCATTTTTTTCAGCATCACGCCGCTGATCGGGGCGTATAGTTTGGTATCAGCCAGGTTTTTAGCCTGTAGTTTCTGCTGCACCTTTGCCTGTTGCAGACCAAAGTTGACTTTAGCGAAATCAGCATCGCTCACGCTGTTGCGGTCGTGCATCAGTTTCAGCCGGTTATATTCGTCGCTGACCTGCGCCACCTGCACGTCGGTCATCTCTTTGGCGATGCCGTAGCTGACCGGATCGAGGCTGGCCAGCAATTGACCTTTCCGCACAACCTGTCCTTCGTCGGCCGCGATAAAGTTCAATTTACCGGCTACCATAAATCCCAGCCGGACCGTGCGGCTTCCTTCAATATTTCCGCTGATGGAGGTGGTACGGTTGACCTGCCGGCTCGTTACCTGCTCGGTGATGACCGGAATGACGGCTTCTCTGGTTTCGGTAGCCGTTTGCTTTGTCTGACAACTACTTACGATCAGTGTAGGGATCAGCGCGATATAGAAATACTGGCTTTTCATAGCGATTGGTTCGTCGAAAATTGATGATGCAAAATTGACGGATGAAAGACTGCTTTCTTTTCATCTATCTTAAAAAATGGAGCTCAGTAGTATCTTTCTTTACTCCTAAAAACTGTAGCTGTGCCTCTACCGCTGACACAAAATCCTCCTGCCCCGACACGCTGACAAGCAGCCGGTCGCGTGTATCGGCATTCAGGATGGTTTCAATAGTGGACTGGTGATCAAAGCGGTTATCCGCGTCCTGTACCAGACAAGGGATGAACTGAACCGGAAAGTGACGGGATAACAAATGCAGTTCCGGCGCAAAGACGTGCGCCGGCGTCCCTGACGCATAAATCAGGGATACGTGGGTCGAGGTATGTTCGACCAGTTTTCGTTTTATAGCAGGAAACACATCATCGATGCCTGTTTCGTCGGTGATGTATAGGTAATGGACTGTTTTTGCCGGATGAATCGTTTTCATAGCCTAACCGATTAGTCATACAAAAGACTAATTAGCGGGCCTCATTTCTTTTCATCTGGATTAAAAAATCAGTATATAACCCTAAAGTAAGCATAAACTTATTTTCAGGTCTTTTGTAGCACGGCATTCCGTGTTACAGCACTTAGCGTTGCGCGCGTATAACACTGAGTGTCTGCTGGGTAATACCCAGATAAGAAGCGATATGGCCGAGCGGAGCGCGTTGCAGAATAGACGGATACTGGGCCAGTAAGGTATTGTAGCGGTCCAGAGCAGACTGGAATTGCAGCGCGTATAAGCGGTCAGAAAACGTTTTCAGGGTCTGAATCAGCAGCGTCCGCATCACCTTTTCGAGGGTATCGTGCTGATCAATGAGTTTTTCCAGATCGGCATACGGAATCGACCGGACAACCGATTTCTCCAGCAGTTCGAAGCCATAGGGAGACGTCTTGCCGTAGAAAATGTTTTCGATGGCCATGAAAAAGGAGTTTTCCAGAATGAAATGGTGTGTCACATCTTTCCCATCCGGTTTGATGTAGTAGGTACGGGCCAGTCCCTGTTCAATAAAAAATACTTTCTGCGAGGTATTGTCCGGCAACAACAGCTTATGCCGTTTCGGGAAAACGTCACGCACAACGGCCTGGTTAATTTCGTGTTCCAGTTCCGGCGTCATCGCAACAAGCTCTTTCAGGTAGGCAGTCAGTTCCATGCAGATTCGATTAGGGCCGGAAATTAGCCGTAACTTACCGGAAAGCCAATTAAAAAGAAATGCCGGTACTTTTTTTCACCTCCAGTGGCTTGCCGTCTTTACCGGAAATAGTGACTTTATGAAACAACAAGCCTTTACAGAATGATTAACAAATTATTATTTTACCGCATAGCCACATGGAGAACATAGGTTTTCACGCTCTTTGTGTCTCTTATGTGGCTATGTGGTCAACCATTACTGAATCTTAACAGCCTGCCGGGCGAAGAGCTTCCAGCTGCCTTTTTGCTTAACCCAGACGGTCAGAATCGCGATTTTAGCCGTACCCGGTACACCTTTGTCGTTTGTTTCGCCGTACAGTTTGTGGCGTACCCAGGCCGTATTGCCCGATACCGTAACGGTCTGCTCGGTCAGTTCGATGGTTTTGAAGTCCGATGTGCCGCTGGCAAATGCCTCCACAAACTCCTTTTTGTCTTCAACACGCCCGTTGGAGTGGCCGTAGCTCAGCTCCTCTGCCGCGATGGATTCGAGGGTGGCGCGGTCACCGTTAAGCATTCCCTGCCGCAGCTTTTCAACCGCCTGTTCTACCTCTTTTTTGTCGTCGCCCTTTGTGGTAGCGGTAGCCTGAGCGGAGCAGGCAACGGCGATCAGTGCAATCGCCAGCAGTGTTTTCAGTGTTTTCATGTGTTTGATCAGTTTATTTTACGTCCGGCTTTTTCTTTAGTTCATCAGGACTATCGTTCGTAAATGCCTTGAAGGTATCGCGGGACGGGCTGTTAAACAAAGCGCGGATTGTTGCTAAATCTACCGTTGTTTTCGGGTCAAAAGCGGTGGTTTGCATGTATGCCCGCAGGCTACGGAACAATTGCCGGGCTACGATCCGATGATCGGGGTCGCTCAGCAGGTCGGCACTGCACAACATCAGTTTACCCGCCCCAACGCGGGTTTCCAGAATCATGCCCAGCCGCCGGTTCAGGAACCAGGTATCAATCGGCTGCACCAGCGGCCGGAACGACGCCGGAAAATCGTCAAGGTTCATTACCTGCGCCTTATGCACAATTTCCCACCATTGCAGGTTACTGTGAAAATCGGTCGGGAACTGCGCAAACGCCGGATGGGCCGGATTGACCACAAAGCCCAGGGTATGCGGCGGCCGCATTTTAAACCACGATGTATTCCAGAAGACCGGCAGAAAATGCTGCACCGCTTCCTTACCCTTTTCAATTTTACCGGCCGCCTGCAAAAATACCTTTCCGCCGTTTTTCAGGATGGTTTCCGCCTTTTCGTCCAGCGTTGTTGTCACATAGATGTCATCCGCGGGCAGCGCTGGCGGTGCTGCCGGATAGACCCACAGGTCCCAGCTGTTGGCAACTGCTGTTCCCGGCATTGACACTTCCAGCATGGGCTTTGTGGCCTGCTGCACGCCGGCCAGCGGGACGCTGATTGATCCGACCAACTGGTTACTGCCGATTGAAAACGACTGCGGCCCAAACGCACTACCCTCGATCTGATTCCCCGCTGCGTCGGTTAAGGTCCACCTGAGGGTTGATTTGCTGAGCGGCGACTTTCCGAAATGGGCCAGCTCAATGGTCACCTCCAGCAGCTCATCCGACCGGAAAACAAACTTCGGTAATCGCGCCAGTGGAACCGTTTCGCTACAGAACCGGCGGAACACTTTGTCTGTCACATAGCCTTTTTCGTCCCAGAACGCGTCCAGCAGACCAACCAGCGCCGTCCCCTGTCCCGAATAATCGTTCAGCAAGAGCAACTGAAATCCCGCCCCGTCGCGTGTGCCGCCTGACAGACCACCGCCGCACACCACCACAGCACCCGTAGAGACGCAATATTTTGCGTCTCAAATCGCGGCAGCCATTGCTGCGTCTCAAATCGCGGCAGCCATTGCGTCTCAAATCGCGGCAGCCATTGCGTCTCAAATCGCGGCAGCCATTGTTACCTCTCAAATCGCGGCAGCCATTGCGTCTCAAATCGCGGCAGCCATTGTTACCTCTCAAATCGCGGCAGCCATTGCGTCTCAAATCGCGGCAACCATTGTTGCGTCTCAAATCGCGGCAGCCATTGCTGCGTCTCAATCCGCGGCAGCATTTTAAACCACCGTACCCCTCCCATTTTTTCGTACGATGATCGGGGGAGGAGACGCAACATATTGCGTCTCTACGGATGGCGTCATACAATTCCGGTTATCCCCCACTTTATGATTTGGCGGCCAGTGGCTTTAAGCCGGTAAGGTCTTCGATCCGGACGGGCTGTCCGGTCTGGATACTTTTGCGGGCGCCAATGCCCACCAGAATCGCCATGGCTCCGTCGCGGCTGCCGGCGGCTTGCCGGAACGCATCGGCCGCCCCGGGATTGCGGAAGATTTTATCACGAAGCCGGGCATCGCCGCCGCCGTGGCCTTCTGCCTGCGGAATTTTGATATACTCGACATCGCCGAAGTTTTTCGACAGCATCAGTTCATCGTACGGCTCAATCGTCATCTTGCCCGACTCCTTAATCCAGGCTTCCAGCCGGCCTTTGGTGCCGTTGAACGCAATCCGGTAGCCCTCATACGGCGAGTACGTTGTCAGCGAATAGCTGACATTCACCCCGTTGGCATAATGAATTGTAGCCGCCATCTTATCAAAGATGTTGATATCCTCTTTGAACACACAGCCGTCGCGGTGGTAGCCGTCGTATTTTTCGTTATCGACATACAGCGCCGTCAGCCGCTTGTCTTTTGTAATGTCCCAGTAGAAGTTACAGTCAGCTTTGTGGGCGCAGGAGCGACAGTTGGTGCTGCGGAACGGACCGTTTTTGCCGTAATGTTCCAGCGATCCCTGTGCATAGACCGACTCCGGTTCCGACTCCAGCCACCAGTTCAGCAGATCGAAGTGGTGACTCGCCTTGTGTACCCAGAGCGATCCGCTGTTTTCGCGCAGCCGGTGCCAGCGCCGGAAATAGTCGGCCCCGTGGCGGGTATCCAGATACCAGTGAAAATCGACCGACGTAATCTTGCCGATTGCTCCCTGGCGCAGTAATTCGTAGATTTTCTGGCGGTGCGGCGAATAGCGGTAGTTAAAGGTAACGGTCACTTTTTTGCCCGTCCGCTTTTCCGCATCCAGAATGGCGCGGCACTTGGTTTCGTCGGTGGTCATGGGCTTTTCGGTGACGATATCCGCCCCCATTTCCATGCCCTTGATGATAAATTCGTCGTGTGTGGCGTCTACGGTAGTTACGATAAGCAGGTCCGGCTTTGTTTCCCGCATCATTTTGTCGAAGTCGGTGTAGGTAGCACACGACACGCCCAGCATTTTTTTAGCCGTTTCGGCACGGCCGATATTTTTATCGCAAAGGCCGACAAACTCGATAATATCCGCAAACTCCTTGACGACCGGCGTACCCCACATGCTCGTGCCGCGGTGACCGGTACCGACCATGGCCACTTTGCGTTTCGCCATCGGAGCGGCGAGGGTAGTCAGCGGAGACGCCGCCACCAGACCGGCGGTTGCCAGAGAAGACTGACGCAGGAAATCGCGTCGTGACAGGTTATTGAGGTTTGTTTCCATGGAAGTTAAGGACGATTGATCTGTACCGGCAACTGGTATTTCCCGGCTATCAAATTTGATTTTATCTTTTAATCCAACATTCCCGCACCCTCCTGTTTGGCGGAAAAATGAACCGGTTGTGCTTATTTAGCCAGGTTTTCGTCTAATGGTTTTGTGTATGCCTCCTTCGTGCTCCGTGGGAGTTAAGCATAGTTTATAGTCCAGGGACCTGCCATGAAATATGGCAAGGTTATATGTCGTTTCTTTCTTTGATCTTGGTTAACTTTTGACAAAAACGATGAGGAACCTGATAGCAGCTTGCATCTTATGCTTAGTGTCGTACCTGGATAGTGGGTATTTATTCTATACCACAACGTTGAAATCACACACGTTAAACGAGCAGAGTACAAAATACCTGAGTGTTTATCCGGCTTTTTTACAAAATCCGTCCGCTTTAAACATTGGCTTCTTGCTATGTAGCATTCTTTCAATTATCCTGTCGCCCCCACTCCGAAATGATCCTTATTACCAGGCAATCAGCTGACTGGTCATTATTTTCAATGGATTGGTGATTTCCTGGAGATTGTTCATTATGATGTAAGTTTCGCTTTCTGTGCGTAGTATGCACTACGCTACAGTTATCCGGAATTCAGGATTATGAAGACCGAAATGAATAGATACTGATCTTATTTGAACAATACCCCACATTACCAACCCATCCAACATTCAGACCGGCGATGGGTTAACGCATTTTATCCAGAATATAGGCTACGCCCTGATAGTTATCGACTTGCTTACTAATTAACCCCTCCTTGTTGATCACCAGGTGCATGGGATACGAACCAATCTTCAGCTTCTCTTCCAGGTAATCCGTTTGGGCGGGTACAGTAGCGTAATCAAACCGAGTTTTCTTTAAAAAAGCCGCCACTTTATCGGCGGAATCCAGGCACAGACTGACAAATAACACATCGTCACGGTGCTTATACTGTTGTTTTAATTCGTTCAAAGCGGGCATTTCGGCAATACAAGCCACGCAATGAACAAACCAGCATTTCAGGACCAGAATCTTCCCTTTTGTTGACTGCCTGGTGTAAACCTTTCCGTCCATATCCACAAAGTGATAATCGGGTAACGGTTTGCCTTCAACCAGGTAATAAGCATATTCACTAGTTGCCCATTGGCGAAGCAGCGCTTTTAGGGTTTTATCGACTCTGTCAGGTAATGGATAAAGCTGATAACGAGTGATCTTATCTGCTGACCTGACTCGTAACGGCAAATAGCGGCCCGTAGACAGGGTTTGTAGAAAGGCATCCCGGGTAATTGGTTTTAGCTGGTTATCAAAAGCCTGGAAATCTTCATAGAGCAGAACGTACGTTTGTTTGTACGCCCAAAAGCTGGCTGCATCCTTCAGAATCCGGTCAGGTTCAACAACCGGTTGTTTATCGGTAGTGGTGCATGCCTGTATCAACAACATGACTAACAGCACGTAGGGAAAACGGATGGACATAAAGGAAATTTGTTTACTCCTGAAGGATCAAAAGGCAGGTAATCAGGGTATATACTTCACGGTCCCCCCTACTCCCGGACCAGCGTCACCGCCATCAGGCCGATTACAACATCGTTGGCAATGGCCCGTACCCGCAATTGCTTCAGCGTTTTACCGGCCTGAAGCGGCAGGTCCAGTACCGTGGCCGCCCCGCCGTCGATGGCGCGGTTGGTGAATCCCTTGATACTGGTGTACGCAGCCGCTCCGCGGATGATTTTTCCGGTTTTCAGGTGTACCCGATAGGGCACCGGCCGCTCCAGACGAAAGGCATAGCCATCGGCATAATAGTCCTGCTCGATTGGCCACCAGGTATCCGGATTGCGCAGCGCCAGCCGGTCCTGTGTCCCGTCGGTATATTCGATCAGCACCTCCCCGTTATCGAGCCGGCTCTGCATCGGATTCGACGAACCGGCCATCAGCAGGTATGCGTGTGACGCCCGACCGCTCAGCGGCACCGTGGCTTCGTCCGGATAGTTGTCCCACTGCGAAACAAACAGCGTATTCGGCGCCTCACCTGGTCCGGGCGTACGGAACGGAATACCGCCCGGCAGTTGAATTCCGGCACCAACACCGGCGAGCTGCCGCAAACCCGCGTCGTCAATAACGGCGTCGGTATTCGGGTAACACCAGTTGCCGATGCCCTGTTCGGGCAACTGCAAGGTAGGTGCATCCGGCCGGGGCGACAGGTATTTATTCCGGAAAATGTTCGTTACACGGTCATTGAACAGGCCGGTCATCGGGACGGTTTCCGTACGCGCAGGTCGCGTTGTGGCGGCCCAGTTGACCAGTTCTGCCTTTGCCTGTCCGCCACCCTGCCAGCGCAACTCAAGCGCGTTCGTCCCCAAAACAACCTGTTCTGCCGGTACGGTTACCTCTGCCGACATCGCACCGGCTGCGACGGCCACCGGAATGGTATAGCCGGTATTCACCCGCAATTGGCCCCGTAGCGGTGTAGTTGTATGATTCACGATCCGGAAACGAAGGCCGGGGCTGTCATCAGCCTGCGTACTGACAAACGAGACCGGTTCGGTTACGGTAATATGCAGCGGCTCCCACCACGTGAACGCCCCCTGACGCAGCTGCACAAACAAGGTCCGGTGCCCTTTCTCACCGGCGACGATCCCTTGCAGCCTGTGTCCGGTACTGGTTAACCGGCGGAGTACCTGCTGCGGATCGGCTACCTGCACAACCGTTGCGTTCGTAAACTGCACCGAAAGCGTTGCGCCGATGGCCTGTGCCGGCAATTCCGGTGCGTTATCCGGCGCAACGCCCGACCAGCTGAGCCGTACGTCGTACTGTTCAGCTGCGGCGGCATTAATTTCAACCAGCGGTCGGCCGACCGCTGACGGCACAACCGTAAACGCCACCGGTTTCCCGTTGACCGTAACCTGCGCCAACCGGTCGGCCGGAACGTTAACCAGCAGCCGGAGCGCCATCGGCCCGCCAAAGGTTGGTCTGATCAGATACTGTTCGGTAGTCTGCCCGTCTGTGCGTTTGCGGGTAAACGAAAAATGAACGTCGGGGATGGTCAGCAGAGCAGTGTCCCATGCGTCCGGTAGACCGGGGCGGACCGTCAGTGTGTGATTCAGTGCATCGGGCACAATCCCGAACAAGCCTTCTACCACCGAGCGCGCCGCCATACCCACCGGATCGGCAAAATCGCGGTAGAGTTCGCCACGGTTGGCATCGTAAAATGACAACTGCTGGAAATTGCCCGGACTGGCCCCGAGGTACATGCTTTCGACCAGCGAGCTTTTCCAGAGCCTGAACGCCTCGTTGGTCCGGCCCGCCTGCCAATAGGCCAGACTAGTGTGCATCAGTTCGGCCAGCGCCACGTTGTTCAGCGACCAGTCATACGGCATCCAGTTGGTGGTCGACAGGGTGTAGAGGCTGGTGTCGGCCAGACCCGTTGCCCGGATCGGGATATGCGGAATTTCATGATCGACATACCGGAGGGTCTGGTAGGCCCGCATCGGATCGGGCACGTCCGAATCAATGGCATGGTAAACCGTCCACAGGCCCGCCGCCGGATGCAGCAGCTGTTTGCCGGCAATATCCTTGTATTCGGCATACCAGCCTTTGGCAGGTAGCCAGAGGTTGGTATTTACGGCCCGTAAAATCTTATCGGCTTCCTGTTGGTAGGGCACCGGGTTCTCCCCGATCAGCGCCGCCAGCCGCGCGGCCAGACGGTTAGCGCGGTAGTTATAGGCCGACGAATGGGTTACGCCCCCCCCGCTGTACTGCAACGCATCACTCGCCCAGATACAGCAGTAGGCATCGTAAAGTCCGTCGTTATTGGCGTCGAAATTGCGTTTTTCCCAGGCAAGGTGGCGGGTCAGCACCGGCCATATTTCGCGGACAAAGGCCAGATCACCCGTCCAGTTGATGTGCCAGAGCAGTTCGTCGATGTAGATGAGGTTCATGTCGTAATGGTGCGGCCGGAAGTCGCCGTTGGGGTTCCGGCAGATATAACCGCTGCTGAACACGGTATTGCCCAGCTTTTCCTGCTGACGGGCAAAGTGCAGCAGTGTATCCGGCACATTAGGCCCCGTCAGCGGTTCGGTCAGCTGCGATTTGGCATAGGCGCGGAAGTGAGCCCGCGACCGGTCATGCCAGCCCAGCGGATCACCCGCATAAGGGCCGCGCCAGCCGTTCAGGCGCATACGCCACGCCACGGCCCCGTGCATGTACGTCGGGTTTTCCCAGATAGCATCTGCCGCTACGCTCAGCGCCCCGCCGATGGTGTTGATCCATGGGTCCGGTGTTTTGATCACTACCCGCCCTGCCAGCGCCTGCCGCGCCTGCTCAGCCGCAGCGGCCAGCTCCGGCAATTGGCCTGCTGCCAAAACCTGTCGGGTACCCGGCACCTGAATACCGGCAAACACCGGTTTATCCGCCTGTAGCGGTACCGTCCCGACCACCACCGGTGCACCGGCGACTTCCGAACTCAGCAGCTCAGCCGGAGAGGCTTGCTTAGCAGCATCACCGGTTTTCAGCGTTGTACCCGGCGGCAGCACACCAATCAGTTTCCGGCGCTGATTAGCCGCCCCGAACTGAAGCATAAAGCCGGATGCGCTCAGGTCAATTTCGTTGGCGGCGCAGTTTTCAGGCTTCAGGTAGAAGCTCGATTCGGGGTCGGCACCGATATCGCCGTCGCGGTTCAGTTTCTTACCCGTCGCACCGCCAAAGGCATACACCAGCGAAACGCCTTCGGGCAATGGCCCGTTTGCGTCAGCCTTTACCAGCAGACCTTCCGCCTCGCTCATGGCCCAGACCGTCAGGTGCAGGGTAGCTTTGCCCAACAGGGGGTCTTCAATGGTATACAGCATGGCACCCGGCCGATAGCGGGCCGTGATGCTGCCGGCGTTAATCAGCCATTTACTCGTTCCGTCTGCCACCAGCCCCAGCCGCAGCGTGCCGCCGATCCCGGGCAGATAGAGCGCAAACTCCGGCAAATCCCCAGCCTCAACACGGAAGGCCGTGTTGGTGCCATACAGGGCGCGGTTAAAACGCCGCTTCCCGTTGACCGTCACGAAATCCTCGCCGTCGGGGCGGTAATGCAGTGTTCGTGCCTGGTTATGCCAGACCGGCTGCATCTGAGCTATGAGTTGTGTACTCAAACAAAAGGCGGCAAACAGGAAAACAAGTTTTTTCATGATAAACAAAACTTCCCGAAAGCAAAGGCAATCGGGAAGTCGGTTAACAAACAAATAATCAGCAAACTAGTCCGGTAACACGGATTGCCAATCCGTGCTACATAATAGCCTAATATCCCGCATTCTGGGTATACAGTCCTTGTTTTACGTCCAGCTCGGTTTGTGGTACCGGATAGAGGATGTAGTTTTTCTGGAACGGCTGCATCACCTTCTGCACATCTTCGGCCGTTACCCATGCCGGAATCACCGTATCAACCACGCCAAAACGCACGAGGTCATGCCAGCGGGTTCCCTCGGCGGCAAACTCCAGACGGCGCTCAGCCAGCAGTTGCGTCAGTGTTACGTTTGTCGTAGCGGCCAGGCCTGCCCGCGTCCGGATCTGGTTCACGATGGCGTCTACATCTGCCTGCGCACCCGAAGCCCCCCGCAGGATACATTCGGCTTTCAGCATCAGAATATCCGCATACCGGAACACGATAAAGTTGATCGGCCAGTCGACACGGTTGGTCGGCACCTTGGTCAGGTCGACGTATTTTTTGAAAAACGACCGCGTTTCGGCCACACCATTGTAGACATAGCCCGACTGGATGGTAAAGGCTTTGCGGGTATCCTTCGCGTCATAGGCATTCAGCAGGTTGGTCGATACCGGCCGGATCGTCAGACCGCCCTGCACGGCTTTCCCCTGCGACTGGAACCAGGTATCCGGCACCAGTACCCACGGAAACGTACCGCCCACCACCGGACTCAGGCCGGTCTGGTACTGAACGTCAAAAATCACCTCGGCACTGTTCTCATTGGTATACGAGAACACGTTGGCATAGCTCGATTGCAGCGAGAATTTACCGCTGGCGATGATTTCGTTCAGCAGTGTCAGGGCATTGGCCCACTCATTGACACCAACGCCGGGGCCTTCAATGTCGTAGGTTTTGCCTGAGCGGGTCATGTACACCAGTGCCAGTGCCGCCTTGGCCGCAAACTTTGTCGGCCGTCCTTTGTCAGCTGCCGCGTAAGTTTCGGGCAGGTTGGTGTTGGCAAACTGAAGATCCGAAATAATCAGCTTGTATACGTCCTCCACGGAGCTGCGCGGAATGGCCAGCACCTCGTTGGCCGTCGCCGGCTTGTCGATTACCGGCACTTTGCCGAACCAGCGTACCAGATCAAAGTAAAAGAACGCCCGCAGGAATTTTGCTTCGGCTTCCAGACGCGTTTTCAGGCTCTGGTCGGTAATTACTTTCCCGTTCTTCGACAGCTGATCGAGCAACACGTTTGCCCGGTAAACGCCGTTGTAGTTGGCGCTCCACGCGTCTGACACATACGGGTTCGACGCGATGGTTTTGTGAAAACTGTTGATGCCTTCCCAGTCGCGGACACCGCCGTCGGATACCGCATACAGGTTATCCGAACGGGTCTCCGACAGGTTGAGCAGGCGGTCCGGATAGCCCCGCAGATCGTTATAGATCGCGTTTGAGGCCTGCAGGAAATCGTTGGTCTGCGTATAGAACGTAGCCGTGGTCGCCTGCGAAATAGGAATCTGCGTCAGATCGCTGGTACACGAAGCCAGTACCAGGGTCGTTAAGGCAGGGAGTATATAGGATTTGAATGAGTTCATGTTTGTTTTATTAAAACGTTACGTTCAGACCGAAGACCAGTGACCGGGGCAGTGGCAACCCACCGTAATCGCCCGGCTCAGGGTACTGCGAACTACCTGACAGGTCAGTGTTTGACGCTTCCGGGTTGAAACCACCCTTGTATTTGTCAAAACCGAAGAAGTTTTCAGCCGTCATGTAAATCCGTGCGCCCTGTACGAACTTAGTCTTCATCAGGCTACCCAGATCGTAGCCCAGCGTAATGTTCCGGACCCGTACGTAATCCGATGAATACAGCCAGTCGGTGTTTTTGATCCGGCCGAATGTTGAATACGCCTTACTGACAACCCCATCGCCCGGGTCAGACGGCGACCGCCAGCGGTCACGGTAGAAGCCCAGCGCGTTGTCGGTAAAGCCCTGACCGGTCCGGCCCAGCGCACGGCCCAGCAGCGAGTAGATGGAGCCGCCGTTCTGGCCCTGTACCAGCACCGTCAGGTCAAAGCCTTTGTAGCGGAGGGTGTTGGTAATACCCCACATGTATTTCGGCGTTGGCCGGCCCACAATCACACGGTCATTGGCATCAATGACACCGTCACCGTTAGCATCGAAGTATTTCGGATCACCAACGGTCTCTGAACCATACAAAGCCGCTTTGTTGTCGATGTCCTGCTGGCTCAGAATACCAGTCTGCTTCACCACGTAGATGCTGTAAAGCGGCTGACCGAGTTTCAGGATTGAATGCGAAATATCGAATGACGACGGGATCAGGATCTGATCTACCCCGCCTGCCAGCGAAACCACCTTATTGGCGTTGTGGCTGAAATTAAGTGAGGTATTCCACTTCAGGGCACCGGTGGTGTTACGGGTATTCAGTTCGATTTCCCAGCCCGTATTCCGCACACTGCCCGCGTTGCTCAGGTACGAAGCGAAGCCGGTTGCGCCCGGCAGCGGCACGTTCAATAACAGATTCGTATTCAGCTTATTGTACACATCGAACGCGGCCGAGATACGGTTATTGAGCACCGATACATCCAGACCAACGTCAAATGTCCGCGAGTTTTCCCAGCCCAGATCCGGGTTGGTTACACCCGCCGGTGCCTGACCAACGGCAGCCACATTGTTGAACGTGTAGTTATACGTGCCCAGGGTCGGGATGGTGCTGTAATCACCGATGTTGTAGTTCCCCGACGTACCCCAGCTGGCCCGCAGTTTCAGGTCGTTGATTACCGGAATGGCCTTCATAAACGCCTCTTCCGATACACGCCAGCCGGCCGATGCCGACGGGAATACACCCCAGCGGGTATTGGCCCCGAAGCGCGACGAACCGTCGCGGCGGATACTGGCTGATAACAGGTACTTGCTGGCGTAACTATACTGGACACGGCCGAAGTACGAAATCAGTACGTTGCGGGCTTCGGATGTGTTGCCGGTTACGCCGTTGGCAGCGTTCAGCGTCGTAATGGCATTGCTGCTGTAGCCTCCGTTTGAACTTAGCGAAGCCGATTCAATTTTATCGGAGTTGTACGAAAGCCCGGCCAGCACGGTTACGTCGTGCTTGTCGGCAAACAGTTTGCTGTAGGTCAGCGTATTTTCGTTAACAAACGTCCGCTTCCGGTACGTACTGAACGAGCCCGAAGTCAGAGTCGTCAGCTGCGCCAGACGGGTCTGGTACGAACCGGCTACGCTATACGGTGTGTAGGATTTCGAGGCGTTATCCGTGTTATCCAGGTTGATCGTTGTCCGGAAATTCAGCCCCGGAATGATCTGGTAATCGGCGTAGGTCGAGGTCAGTGTACGGAACCGTTTTGTTTCGCCGATGATATTCTGCAACTTACCGATCGGGCTGTTCGGCGACACGCTCCAGCGATACTGGCCGTTATTACCGACGTTCGGGTATACGCCCATGGTATCTTCCTGCACCGGCGTAAAGCTCACCATCTGGTGCAGAATGTTGTCTTTACCTTCCACGCCCGGATCGTTGTTGACCGAGTAGGTCGGCGCAATGTTCAGACCCAGTTTCAGCTTTTTGCTGGCATTTACTTCCACGTTGGCCCGTGCCGAATACGCGGTATAGTCGGTGTTGATCACCATACCCTCCTGACGGACGTAGTTGCCTGATATATAATAACGTACAAACTCATTGCCGCCACTCGCCGACAGCTGGTGGTTCTGGGTCAAGCCTTTCCGGAAAGCCTCATCCTGCCAGTCAATATAGCGCAGGCCCGGATGCCCTGGTTGTGCCCAACGATCGTCGGTCATGTAGGTTGTATTTACCTGACCAACCGGCAGGCCGAGAATAACGCGGCGCTGCTCGTTGGTTTGCGAAGCAGTCCGGTTCGGAGCCGAAGCCACCCACTGGGCGTTGATCATTTCCGTCGCGCGGTCAACCCACTCATCGGCACTCAGCATGTCCAGTTTCCGGCTACGCTCCATGTAGCCCGTAAAGGTATTCAGCGTTACTTTCGGCCGGCCCGACTGACCGCGTTTGGTCGTAATCAGGACCACCCCGTTGGCGGCTCTCGACCCGTAGATCGCCGCTGCCGCAGCATCTTTCAGGACCTGAATCGATTCAATGTCGTTCGGGTTGATGTTATCCAGCGGGTTACCGGTGGCAAAGTTACCCGATCCGTTCGGGCGGGCCGTTGCCAGCGGAAAACCATCAATGACATACAACGGCTCGTTACCGGCCGTGATCGATCCCGTACCACGCACCTGAATACTGAAGCCTTTGCCGAGCGCACCGCTCGTCTGTTTTACCTGCACACCGGCCATCTGTCCCACCAATGCCTGATCGACGCGGAGAATCGGCCGCTGGTCAATGGTTTTGGCATTGAACGACGCCACCGCACCAGTCACGTCTGCTTTTTTCGCCGTACCGTACCCGATAACCACGACTTCGCTCAGCGATTTGGTATCTGGTTCCAGTTTAATATTAATAACTGACTGGCTTTTGACCGGAATTTCCTGCGTCACATAGCCAATGAAGGAGAATGTCAGCACCGCATTCCCCGCGTTGTTTAGTTTCAGGATGTAAGCTCCCTTCGCATCCGTTACAGCTCCTGAACTTGAGCCCTTCTGCACCACGTTTACGCCCGGAAGCGGTTCACCGTTTTCGGATGTTGTGACAACACCCGTGATCACCTGAGCCATCGCCATACTGCTCAGCAGCAACAGCGCACTCAAGGCGAACGAACATACATAGAACAATCTCCTCATAGTATATCAAATCAAAGGTTTCAAACTGATAGTATTGACCAAATGGTACTTTAATAGCTACAAATTTGACTTAAACCAGCCCGTTTACCCTCCCGTACTTACCTGTTATGATTATTTTTTGAATTTGTAAGTCATTGCCAGGACATATGTATTGTATCATTTTTATACAGTCACCGACCTGCTCTCAGACCGTCAACATGCAGAAAGCCGGGCGACCGGCCTGCTATGAGGAGACCAATCGCCCGGCTTCCGGACTGTTGTTATCTAATGCTTACTGCCGCTTATAGTCGGCCTGAATGCCTTCATAAATCCAGTTCGCCAGCGCCTGCCGGTTGTCGGCAATCAGGAAACGGCGCTGGTCTTTGGTATTCTGAATATTGCCTAATTCAATGAATACGGTCGGTGGATGGCTGTTTTTGACCACATACAGGCTACTGCGTTCCGACACACTGCCCAAATACGAGCGGTTAGGCTGGCAGCGCCGGTAGCAGTTCCCAAAACGCTGCTGCAACGTGGTAGCAAGGCGTTTACCGGCTATACTATCCTGATGATGGTAGAAAAACACATCAATCATCTCGCGCTCGCTCCGGCTGTCAACGTGAATGGCCAGCACCCGCTGGTAGGCGTTTTTATGTTGTTTATGTAGCCGGTTCACGGCATCCGTTCCCTGTTTCAGCCGTGCCGTCTGATTGAGCGGAATGGGTAAATTCGGGTAGGCAACCTCATCGCGGTCAAGTTTCAGGATTTTTTCGTCGCGGATACCGTCGTTTTTGTCCTGTACTGTCATGTACACCTTAGCACCGTGCTCTACCAGTACCCGCGCCAGCCGGATGGTTACGTCATAGGCATACTCATCTTCGGCCAGTTTATGTTCGCCGTACTGCCCGATTGCTCCCGGATCGGGACCGCCATGACCGGGAGCCAGATAAAACACGGCTCCGCTCAGCTTCTGGTCTTTCACCACAACCCGGGCATACTTTTCACCCAGCAAGGGCATGTTTACCACACTGACCGCTGTTGTTGTTTTTTTGCTGTCCAGCCGTTTGGCCGATGCCGCCCGGGTCGTGCTTTTCACAGCCGTCGTTTTGGTAACGGCCATTTCTTTTTTGGGTTTACTCATGGCCGGCTGCAGGATACCCGCCGCCAGCGTCCATAGTACTGTGTAAAGCACCAGTTGCTGCCCTTTCCTCATTCCGTTCCACATTGCTTTCCGGGGTAGTACACGCGTATTCATTATTCAGTTAACGACTTTTAATACAAATAGATTGAGGCGGCATTATCGAATGAACCGTTAGTCCATATGAAAGACCCGTTCGAGTGGCGTCACCACCGGAGAATTATCGGGATTAGTATCCATGAGGTCGGCCATGTAATCCCACCAGCGTTTCATGATGTCGAGGCCGGGCAGGGTGTCGGTCGTATGGCCGGCGACCCGCTTCTGAACGGCAAACAGGCGACCCGTCGGGCGGTCCAGAAAAATTGAATAATCACGGACTCCGGCCCCGGTCAGTAAGGCCGATAATTCAGGCCATATTTCGTCATGCCGGCGCTTGTATTCGGCGTCAACGCCAGGCTTAAGCTGCATGGTAAACGCAATTTCTTCCATAATTTCCGGGTTGGGGTAAACGATTTCGGATGATCTTCAGCAAATTGGGGGCCAAACTTAGGAAACTCTCCTCTTTTTTTAAAACAGACTTTACTTACCGTGTTGTTACCCCACGATTTCTATCTGCCAATATGGCAATTGCAAGTTTTCCCTGGACTAACCAAAACCGGTTTTTTTGTGTTAAATTTGTAGGATAGTTGCTCAATGACTGGTACTACTTTTTGGCAAACTTGTCTACATATCACAACGAATCAGTCCTCTGGGATGCTTTCCGGCAAGGAGATATAGAGGCATTTGAGCAAATCTACCGGACTCACTCATCGGCCCTGCTCGGCTACGGCAAACGCCTGTCAACCGATCATGATCTGGTCAAAGACGCCATTCAGGACGTATTTATAGAGATCTGGAAGCGCCGTGAAAATCTCCGTGATCTTCATACAATCAAGTTTTACCTGTTCCGCGTCCTGCGTAACCGGCTTACCAGTCTTCAGCAAAAAAACCTGACTGTCAGCACAGAAGAAGCGCCTATTGACGAAGAACTGTTACTTACCCCATCCATTGAACTGGTTCTTACCGAAGAAGAAGCCTTGACGGATCAGCAGCTCCGGCTGCAACGCGCCATCGAGGCCCTGCCGAACCGGCAGCGGGAAGCCATTATGCTGGCCTTCTTTCACAACTTCAGTAACGACGAGATTGCCCGGATCATGGGCATCAATCATCAGTCTGTAATCAATAATCTCAACCGTGCGTTTGCCTCCCTGCGGGTTTCGCTCACCGATTTCTCGCTGATCATCTGCATCTTTTTAAACTATTTTTAATTTTTTTTAAAATTCATGAGTTATTCCGGCTCCTTCCGCTCTATTGTCTGTAGAACGGTGCCTGAAGCATGAAAGAAACTAATTACCGACGGGAGGATTTTGTTGCCGATTCTTATTTCCGGCAATGGGTAAAGAGCCCCGACGAGGCCTCTTCGAAATACTGGCAGCTCTTTCTGGACCAGCATCCCGAAAAACGGGAAACGGTCCGGCAGGCGATTGATCTCGTCCATAAACTGAGCGAGGTTACTACCCGGCTGGCAGGCCCTGCTAACCAGGGAGAAGAGGATGCTATCTGGCAGGCCATTCACCGGCAAATTGTACAGAACCAGGAAACGGACCTGACGCCCGAACCGGTTGTCCGTCCGGTATGGGGCCGGTTCCGCTGGGTCGCAGCGGCCTCCGTTGCGGTGGTTGCCGGGCTAAGCGGGTGGCTGCTCTACCCCACTACGGCACCGTTTCAGAAAACGCTGACTCACCAATCTGCTACGTCAACACCACCACAACTTGTCGAAAAAGTAAATGCTACCCAACAGCCTGTGTTCGTCGTACTGACGGACGGCAGCTCTGTTATTCTACAAAAAAACAGCCGCCTGACTTACGACAAAACGTTGTCGGGCAATCGCCGGGAAGTTACTCTTGAAGGCGAAGCTTATTTCGACGTAGCCAAAGATTCACACAAACCCTTTATTGTCTATGCCAACGATCTTGTAACGAAGGTATTAGGCACCAGTTTTAATGTCCGCGCCTACAGTGGCGCCAAAGATGTTGTGGTTACCGTCCGGTCAGGCCGGGTATCGGTTTTCCCACAGGCAGACATTACACGTGCACCCGAACAACTTACTTCTGATAAATTGACCGGAATGGTTCTGTCACCAAACGAGCAGGCTGTATACACCCGTACAGATGCCCGTTTGGTACAGACCAGACCGAACGAAACAAGTGATGCCAAAGCGCTTGCGTTCCAGCCCGTCAACGCAGATTATCAGGCAGTGCCGGTCCGGGAGGTATTTAAAGACATTGAACGATCGTATGGATTGCCGGTTATTTTTTCCAATCAGGCAGTCGGCAACTGCCGCCTGACCGCTGACTTACGGGAAGGAACGCTGGCACAAAAACTCGACATCATCTGTGCGACTGTCGAAGCCAACTGGGACATACAGGCTACGCAGATTGTCGTATCCGGAAGAGGCTGCCACCCTTGATCCTGATTTCCTGATGCCCTGTTTCTGAAAACCCTGAATTACTAACTAATACTATACGTTTACGATGGCTTAACCACGTTATCAATAAAAAAGGAGTCAGTAATGCACCACCATCACTGACTCCCGAAGATCCCCAGGTCCTGTGTAGAACATCCGAAAAACGGATGGCAGGGAAGATTTTGCCTAACCAAAAAACAAAACCCGATTCAAAGTTATGAAAAGACACCTATTCTCCAAGAATATTGGATGGACTGTCATGAAGTTAACTTTACTACAAGTAATATTAGCAGCTTTATTTACGAATGTTTCCCTCGCACTCGATGGACGTGCGCAGGGCGCATTAGATCGTCGGATTACACTTCAGATCGCCAATAAACGGATAAGCGAAGTACTTGGCCGGCTGGAAAAAGCAGCCGACGTTAAGTTCTCGTATAGTCCTGATTTGATCCAGGCAAACCGGCAGGTTTCGCTGCGGGCGTCCAACGAAAGTCTGGCCAGTGTATTAACAGAACTCTTTGAGCCTCTGTCGATCCGCTATGAGATGATCGGAAACCGGATCGTCCTCAGCCGTGGTTCGCTGGTGTTTCGGGGTGCCCCCGCTACCCTCAAACTGCCCGGTATTCCGGTATCGACGGCGATGCCTCCTCTGACCGTTCGCGGCCGGGTACTCGACGAAACCAACAAGCCGGTGCCTAGTGCCACCGTATTGCTGAAAGGCACCTCAACCGTCGGTACGGTAACCGATGTGGAAGGCCGCTTCAGCCTGAACGTTCCGGAAGGAAATTCGGTGCTGGTTATTTCGTCGATCGGCTTTAAGTCGCAGGAAGTACCGGTAAACAACCGCCTGACCATCGACGTCATTCTGGAATCGGATGTCCGTTCACTGAATGAGGTAGTCGTAGTGGGTTACGGTACCCAGCGCCGTGCGGAAGTAACCTCAGCCGTTACGTCGGTGAAGGTCGAAGACTTCAACCAGGGTGGTACACGGAACGCACTTGACCTGATTCAGGGCAAAGTAGCCGGTCTGCAGATTACCCGTACGCAGGGCAATAACCCGAACTCAGGTGTTGCGATTCAGTTACGGGGTATTGTCTCCATCAACGGTGACCGCTCGCCCCTGGTCGTTATCGACGGTATTCCGGGTGGTAACCTTGACCTGTTGCAGCAGGACGACATCGAATCGTTCGACGTCCTGAAAGACGGTTCGGCCGCTGCCATCTACGGTACCCGCGCCAACGCCGGCGTTATCCTGATCACGACGAAAAAAGGCAAGGCAGGTCCTGCCCGCTTCGATTACTCGACTTATGCACAGCGCGAAGTAGTGGCCAAGCGCCCGCGTTACCTGACGGCCGAAGAATGGCGGAATTACCGCAATGACCCGACTAACGTAAAACGCGGTCAGATGCAGGACCTCGGTGCGTCAACGGATTTCTACGATCTGCTGCTGGATAAGCAGAACATCAGCCAGTACCATAACCTGGCGATGTCGGGCGGTAGCAGCAACAGCAACTACCGGGCCTCGATGTACTACAACGAAGCCAACCCGATCACGATCCAGAACTGGCGTCGTCAGTACGGCGGACGTCTGAGCTTCAATCAGCGTGGTCTGAACGACCGGTTAACGGCGCAGGTGAACCTGGCCACCAACTTCAACCGCGCCAACCTGCTGGGTGGCTCAAGCGGCGACTTTGAAAACGCGCTGGGCCGGAACCCGACACAGCCAGTGTTCGATACTAACGGCAAGTACTACGAAGAAGGCTCAACAACCAACCCGCTCGGCCGACTGAATCAGGAGAAAAACCGCCGCGACCAGCAGACCACATCGGCTGACGTACGGTTTACGCTCGAACCAATCGACGGACTGAAAGCATCGGTTTTCGGTGCCCTGATGCGGGACTCGCAAAACGATAACGAATACCGCCGGACAGATTCCCGTTTCTCGCAGATCGGTACCCTGAACGGTACGCCGGTTAACGGAACTGGCTACGGCCGTAAGCGGAATTACCTGTCGAACAATTACACGTTCGAATCGACACTGGAGTACAGCCATCGTTTCAAGGAAGATCATTCCATCCGCGCTCTGGCCGGGTATAGCTATCAGTATGGAGTAGCCGAGTCGTTCGAAGCAGCCAACTCGGGCTTTCTGAATAACGCCTTCGAAGAAAACAACCTCGGTGCCGGTAACTTTATCCAGCTCGGTAAATCGTCACTGGCCAGCGGTAAGGAAGATAACAAGCTGATCGCGTTTTTCGGCCGGATCAATTACGATTACAAAGACAAGTACCTGTTGCAGTTTATCCTGCGCCGTGAAGGTTCGTCACGTTTCGGTGCCAACAACAAGTTCGGTAACTTCCCGGCGGTATCGGCGGGCTGGAACATCACCAACGAGCCGTTTATGAACCAGTATACGTTCATCAACAACCTGAAACTGCGTGCCGGTTTCGGTGTAACGGGTAACCAGGGTATTCCGAACTACCAGTCGCTGGTACGGCTGGGCACGGGTAACCTCTACCTGAACGACGATGGTGTATGGCGTCAGACGTATGGCCCGAACAACAACCCGAACCCGAACCTGCGCTGGGAGCGGAAAAACGAAGTAAACATTGGTCTGGACTTCGGTCTGTTCAACAACCGTCTGTCGGGTGCCATTGAAGTGTACAAGCGCCGGACAACCGACCTGCTGGGTAACTTCAACACACAGTTGCCTCCATATATCCAGTCGACGCTGTTTACGAACGTAGGTACAGTTGACAACAACGGTATCGAAGTAACCCTGAGCGGTAACATCATGAAAAAAGGCGATTTCCGCTGGGATATGGACCTGATGGGTAGCGCACAGAACAACAAACTGGTTGCGTTCTCGGATGATGTCTTCAAAGTTACGTTCCTGACCTTCGGTGATATCGGCGGTTTCGGTGCCCTCGGGCCGGCCATCCGTACGATTGAAGGCGGTCCGCTGGGCAGCTTCTACGGCAAGCGCTTCGCCGGTTTCACACCGGAAGGCAAATGGTTGTTCTACAAAGCAACGGGTGAGGCCGTCACAGCCGACAAAATCGTGCCGAACGACGATTTCTCGTACATCGGCAACGGTATTCCGAAATATTACCTGTCGTGGACAAACAACCTGAAGTACAAGAACTTTGACCTGACGGTTTTCTTCCGCGGCAAGTTCAAGTTCGACATTCTGAACCTGCAGCAGGCTTTCTCGGGTAACAAAGTGTATCTGCCAAACAACGTTTTACTGGATGCCATTACGCGCAACAACCAGATCAACGACGTACTGCAATACTCTGACTACTACCTGGAGCGCGGCGACTTCGTAAAGCTGGACAACCTGACCCTAGGCTACAACTTTAAGTTCAAGACGCCGTTTGTCCGTAACCTCCGCCTGTATGCCACAGGACGCAATCTGCTTACGATCACCGGCTACCGGGGCTTAGACCCTGAAGTAGACGACACCGGTCTGGCACCGGGTATCGACGGCCGCGGTTTCTACCCGCGCACCCGCTCATTCACCGTTGGTCTTAATGTCGGATTTTAATCAGAACCTACCCTATGAATCGCATAACAAAAGGACTTTTGATGACCGGCCTGGTTGGCGTTATGTCTGGCATGAATGCCTGCACAAACCTCGACGAAACACTGTATAGCCAGATCAGTGCCGATAACTTTTATAACAACCGTCAGGAAATTCTGTCGGCCGTACTGCGGCCTTATACCCACGCCAACGCCTGGATGGCCCCGACTGGTCAGCGCAGCTTCTGGCGGCTGAACGAATTCTCGGCTGATCAGCTGGCATGGCCGCAAAAAGGCCGTCACGGCTATGACGACGCGCAGTGGATCCGTCTGCACGGTCACAGCTGGGTCTACACCGAAAGCAACATCTGGGACCCATGGCGGCTGATTTTCACCGGTATCGGTTTCTGTAACAACACCATTGGCGACTTTGATAAGATCAACTTCCAGGCTGCCGGTGTTTCTGACCAGGAGCGCGACGCCTTCCTGGCCGAGCTGAAAGTGTTCCGGGCGTACCACTACATGAAGCTCATGGACCTCTACGGCAACATTCCGCTCGTAACTACGGTGGGTGTACCCCTGAGCCCACCGACTGTTCCGCGTGCCGAAATCTTTGCCTTCGTCGAAAAAGAACTGAAGGAAAACGTTGACAAGCTGCCCAACCTGAGCAAGGCCATGATCGGCCGGATCACCAAGGCGGCCGGTTACTCAATGTTGTCTGAACTGTACCTGAACGCTCAGGTATGGTCAGGTACGGCCCGCTGGGATGAGTGTATTGCGGCTTGTGACAAAATCATGAAGGGCGAAACCGGCGGTTTGAACGGCACACCGGCGCTGGATGCCGACCTGCTGGCTACGTACAGCAATACCAACGACAACTCGAAGGAAATCCTGTTCCAGCTGGTGTATGACTACCAGCTGACGCCGACACGGTGCGGCTGGAGCGGCGACTTCTACCACTTTGCCCAGCGGTTCATCTATGACGGTGACGCCAACGGCAACAACGGGGTTGTGGTTATCCCGAGCGCCTACGACGCGTTCAAAGACAATGACCTCCGCAAATCGACCTGGATGCTGATCGGTCCGCAGGTATATGCAGCCAACCCTTCACAGCCGGTACTGGCAACGGAAGAATACAAAGGCAAACAGCTGGTATTCGTGAAGGAAATCCGTCGTGCGTCGGAAGGCGGCACCCGTTCAACTATGATCGACGGGGAGGAAAACAGCGGTGCACGCTTTAACAAGTATCGCCCCGGCCGTCAGTCAGAAGCTAAATACTGGAGCAATGACTGGGCGTTATACCGGTTAACCGATATTTATTTCAACAAGGCTGAGGCGCTGATGCGTAAAAATAACGGAACTGCCACCGCCGAAGCCGTACAGCTGATCAACGATACCCGCAAACGGGCCTTCAGCGCAGCTGATTTCGCCAAAGAAGCGTATACCACGACAACTCTGACGCTGCCGGAACTGCTGGCAGAGCGCGGTCGTGAGTTTATCTTCGAAGGCAAGCGCCGTACGGACATGATCCGGTTCGGCGCATTCCATACGTATTCATGGTGGGATCACCAGCCAAGCAACGAATCGAAGAACCTGTTCCCGATTCCGCAGCTTCAGATGGCCGCGAACCCGAACCTGAAACAAAACCCGGGCTACTAATCCTGCCTGACCCTTACCTGCCCCGGCCTGAGGAGGGCGCTCCGGCAATCTCCTCAGGTCCGACGGGGCAAACGCAGTTGTGATTGTGTGATTTGTGATTGAGTGATCCGGCCCGCTGTGATGGCATCTTGTCCTGAATCACAGTTCAGGGCTGGTTACCGTAAATCCTGTACCTGGTTACCGACTAACCGGGGGATTATATAAAAATGAAAAAACGCCTAATCGCTTTACTACTCACTACCGGTTTGGCTTACCAGGCCAGCGCCCAGCAAGTTACCAACGTTACCGACCCCGTCGAGTGGATTAACACCCTGATGGGAACTGACTCTAAACCGTCACTCTCCAACGGAAACACCTACCCGGCCATTGCCATGCCCTGGGGTATGAATTTCTGGATGCCGCAAACCGGCAAAATGGGCAACGGATGGGCCTACACGTATGCGTCCGACAAAATCCGGGGCTTCAAACAGACACACCAGCCTTCGCCGTGGATGAACGATTACGGCCAGTTCTCGATCATGCCCGTCAGCGGCAAACTCCGGATTGATGAAGACAGCCGGGCCAGCTGGTTCTCGCACAAGGCCGAAATCGCCAAACCCTATTACTACAGCGTTTACCTCGCTGATCACGACATTACCACGGAAATTGCCCCTACCGAACGGGCGGCCATGTTCCGGCTGACGTTTCCTGAATCCGACAGCTCGTTTGTGATCCTGGATGCCTTCGACCGGGGTTCATACGTCAAAGTCATCCCGTCGCAACGGAAAATTATCGGGTATACCACCAAAAACAGCGGCGGTGTGCCGGCCAACTTCAAAAACTATTTCGTACTGACGTTCGACAAGCCGTTTGCCATGGCGCAGGGCTGGAAGAATTACAAAGTAGCGAAAGACACCCTCGAACTTCAGGCGGCTCACGTCGGCGCTGTTGTCAGGTTTAAAACTACCAAAGGCGAACAGGTGCATATCCGCGTGGCCTCGTCATTTATCAGCTACGAACAAGCCGAGCTGAACCTCCGCGAACTGGGTAGCGACTCATTCAACGGAGTAATGGCTAGAGGGAAAGCCGCCTGGAACAAGGAACTGAACCGCGTGAAGATCGAAGGCGGCAGCATCGACCAAACGCGCACGTTCTACTCGTGTCTGTACCGCGCTCTGCTCTTCCCGCGTAAGTTTTTTGAGATTGATGCTGCCAACAAGGTGGTTCACTATAGTCCTTACAATGGCGAAGTCCGGTCGGGGTATATGTTTACTGACACTGGCTTCTGGGATACGTTCCGGTCGCTGTTCCCGTTCCTGAACCTGATGTACCCGTCGCTGAATAACCAGATGCAGGAAGGCCTGGCCAATGCCTACAAGGAAGGCGGCTGGCTGCCGGAATGGGCAAGCCCCGGCCTGCGAAACGTGATGGTGGGATCGAACTCGGCATCAATCGTGGCTGAAGCCTATCTGAAAGGCGGCCGTGGCTACGACATCAATACGCTTTACGAAGCGCTGCTGAAAAATGCCAATAACGAAGGCCCGATGGATGCCGTCGGTCGCCGTGGCGCGCAGTACTATAACAAACTGGGGTATGTGCCGTATGACGTAAAAATCAACGAAAACGCCGCCCGTACCCTGGAATATGCCTACGACGACTTTGCCATTTACCAGCTGGCCAAAGCCCTGAAACGCCCGCAGTCCGAAATTGATCTGTTTGCCAAACGGTCGCAGAACTACCGCAACCTGTTTGACCCGCAGACCGGTCTGATGCGCGGCAAAAATCAGGATGGCCAGTTCCAGGCTCCGTTCAATCCGTTCAAATGGGGCGATGCCTTTACGGAAGGTAACAGCTGGCACTACACCTGGTCGGTATTCCACGATGTACAGGGCCTGATCGACCTGATGGGTGGCCGGCAGAAGTTTGTGGCTAAACTGGATTCAGTATTCAGCTTACCACCGGTTTTCGACGAAAGCTACTACCGAGGGGTTATCCACGAAATCCGTGAAATGCAGATTGCCAACATGGGTCAGTATGCCCACGGAAACCAGCCGATCCAGCACATGATTTACCTCTATAATTACGCCGGTGAGCCATGGAAAGCTCAGTACTGGCTGCGTGAGGTGATGAACCGCCTGTATCTGCCGACTCCGGACGGCTACTGCGGCGACGAAGACAACGGCCAGACCTCGGCCTGGTATGTATTTACCGCCCTTGGCTTCTACCCTGTCTGTCCGGCCAGCGACCAGTACGTAATCGGTTCTCCGCTGTTTAAGAAAGCAACCCTTACCCTTGAGAATGGTAAAAAAGTGGTAATCAATGCTTCTAACACTAGTACAGCCAACCGGTATATCAGTACTATGTCCGTTAACGGCAAGCCCTATACCAAAACGTGGCTGAGCCATCAGGCACTGTTGCAGGGCGCGACCATTGATGTCAACATGAGTGCTACGCCGAACAAACAGTGGGGGACCCGACCGGCAGACGCTCCTTATTCGTTCTCAATTGATAAAAAATAACGCACTGATCCTAACCCTTAAACACCAAATTTAATCCTTGTTTTTCAATGTTCACAAAACCCTCACAAGTGCTTACGCGTTCGGTTGCAACCGGCTGCTGGCTGCTGAGCCTGGGCTTATTCGGCCCGGCAATGGCCCAGAACGGACAGCCGAACACGGTCTCACTCAACGACTTGAGTGCTTTCCGGAATCCGGGCGGAGGTAACGTCGGTAAAAACTGGCAGATTGCCGGCGACGTCACCGCTGATTTTGCCAAAAACAACGCGCTGACCAGCAAATCCGGCTCCGGAATACTGGTAAACCTGCCAACCGACCGCGAGAAGGCCAACCTGTTGTCGGCCCTCGAACACGGCGACCTCGACCTCGACCTCGAGTACATGATGGCGAAAGGCTCAAACTCCGGCATCTACCTGCAGGGACGGTATGAAATCCAGCTGATCGACAGCTGGGGCCAGAAAACGGCCAAAATCGGCGACAACGGGTCGATTTACCAGCGGTGGGATGAAAGCCGTCCGGAAGGTCAGAAAGGCTACGAAGGCCATGCTGCCCGCCAGAACGCAACAAAAGCACCCGGTCTGTGGCAGCGTATGCGTATTTCGTTTCAGGCACCGCGTTTCGACAAAAGCGGTAAAAAAATCGAAAACGCCAAAATCCTGCGCATTGATCTGAACGGGGTCACAATCCACGAAAACGTGGAGCTGACCGGCCCGACACGTGGTCCGCTGAAAAATGACGAGGTGGCCATCGGGCCACTGCTGATTCAGGGCGATCATGGCCCGGTTGCGTTCCGGAACATCCGCTATACGGTTTATAACAAACCACGTCCTGAGCTGACCGGCTTGACCTATGCGGTGTACTCCGGCCAGTACGACAAGGAAAATGCCCTGGGTCAGGCGGCTCCCGAATCAAAGGGAACGGCACCCAAACTGACGGCCAACGTTACCGTTAGTCCGAATAACTTTCTAGTGCGCTATTCTGGTTTACTCAACATTAAGGAAGCAGGCGAATATGCCTTCAATCTGGCCGGTGCAGGCGGGTTTACATCCATGAAAATCAATAACCAGACGGTTTTTCCATGGGCTAATTCAAACCGCCGCGCCTCAGCCTCTGTTTCGCTGCCAGCCGGTGAATTACCGGTTGAAATTATCTATTCAAAAGTTCAGGGCCGCGCCACTCCGTCGATTGGTTTGTCGCTGCAGGGCTCAGGCCTGCGGGAGTTCTTCATCGGCGATAACCTGGCCGAAGGTGGCTTCAACGACAATGGTCCGATCCTGATTCAGGCCCCGAACAACACGCTCCTGCGTAGCTTCATGGACGTTCCGAACGAGAACGGCATGGGTCGCCGGATGCGGGTAACCCACGGAATTTCGGTAGGTAGCCCGGAGCAGATTCATTACACGTATGACCTCGACAACGGATTTCTGGTGCAGGTGTGGCGCGGTCAGTTTCTGGATGCCACGCCGATGTGGAACAGCCGGGGCGACGGGTCATCACGCCCGACCGGTATGGTACAGCGGCTGGGTTTACCGCAGCTAGTGCTCAACAAACTGAGCTCACCACAAGCAGCCTGGGTTACCGACACGACCGGTACAGGCTTCAAAACGGAAGGCTACTCGCTTGATGAAAGTGACCGCCCGACGTTCCTGTACAAAATCTATGGCTCAGGGGTGCAGGATGTGATCCGTCTGCTGGATAACGGCAGCGGTGTGCAGCGCGACATTACGATCAGCAACCCGGCGTCGAACCTGTACGCCCGTCTGGCCGACGGCGCTACCATCGAAGCAACCGGCGACGGTTCGTACCTGATCGACGGTAAGTCGTATTACATCAAAACGGCGGGCAATGTTAAACCGGTTATTCGTCCGGCAGGCAACCGTCAGGAACTGATTGTTCCGGTCAGCAGTGGTAAACTGAGTTATTCGATTCTGTTCTAAACTCCATGAGAAACTTACATAAACTTTTGCTTTCCACCTGCCTGATGTCGGCTTTCCTGTCGACGGCTCAGGCACAGGAATCTCCGAAAGAAGAAGATTTTTTCCGGATCATGCGGGTACCGGCTCCGGAAGGTACCCTGCTCGAAGTCGGTGGTCTGACAGTATTGCCAAACGGCGATCTGGGTATCGGTACGCGTCGCGGCGATGTATTCATCGTTGAAAACCCGACGAGCCGCCGGCCGTTCTTCCGTAAATATGCCTCAGGCCTGCACGAAATCCTGGGTCTGGCCTACAAAGACGGCTCTCTGTATTGTGCGCAGCGCGGCGAGCTGACCAAACTGGTGGATTCCAACAAGGACGGCAAAGCCGATCTGATGAAGACCATCTTTTCGTGGCCGTTGTCTGGTCACTATCATGAATACAGTTTCGGGCCTAAAATCGCACCGGACGGTTCATTCTTCGTATCGGGCAACGTAGCCTTCGGTGACGAAGAATGGTGGGCGGGCGAAAGCCGTGTCCCGTGGCGGGGCTGGGTGATGCACATCACCGAAGACGGTAAAATGGAACCGTGGGCAACGGGGGTTCGCTCTCCTTGCGGCCTGGGTATGATCGACGGTGAACTGTTCTACTCCGACAACCAGGGCGACTGGATTGGCTCGGGTGGTGTATGGCACCTGAAAAAAGGCGCGTGGGTGGGTCACCCGGCCGGTCTCCGCTGGTCTAACATGCCAAACTCACCGGTGAAGCTGACCCAGCAGCAGCTGTATGCGAAAATCGACCCACGGAAACGCCGCAATGAGCAGGGCCGCGCCATCAAACCGGAAAACGTAGCCGACGAAACACCGATTCCACTCTACACGCTGAAGGAGCAGTTCCCTGAATTGCAGCTTCCGGCGGTTTGGTTACCTCACGGTATTTTCGGGATTTCGAACTCCGAAATTGTAGCCATTCCGGAAGGCAGCTTCGGGCCGTTCAGTGGTCAGCTACTGGTTGGTGATCAGGGCCAGAGCAAGATCATGCGGGTGTACATGGAGAAAGTAAACGGCGAATTCCAGGGAGCAGCCTTCGATTTCCGCGCCGGCTTCCAGTCGGGTGTACTCCGGATGGCTTGGGGCAACGATGGTTCGCTGTTTGTCGGTGAAACCAACCGGGGTTGGGGTTCAGCCGGTGAAGCCACGGAAGGCTTACAGCGTCTGGTCTGGAACGAAAAGATGCCGTTTGAGATGAAGGCTGTCCGCGCCATGCCGGATGGGTTCGAAATCGAATTCACCTCGCCGGTTGACCGCAAATCGGCCGAAGATCTGGCTTCGTATTCGGTCAGCAGCTTTATCTACAAATACCATCCGGTATACGGCAGCCCGCCGGTTAACCGCGAAACGAACGCCATAAAAGGGGTTAAACTGTCGGCCGACGGTCTGAAAGCCCGTATCATCGTGGACAACCTGCGCCGTTACCACATCCACGAAATCCGTCTGGACGGCGTTCGCAGCACCGATGGTTCATACTCATTGGTTCACCCGCTGGCGTTCTACACGCTGAATAACATTCCGACAGGCCAGAAACTGGCCATGAGCGAAGTAAGCACGTTCAGTTCAGAAGCCAAAACCGCCGAAACACCGGCTCCTGCTCCGGCACCAGCTACCGCTCCAGCCAAAGGAAAAGCAACACCGGCCAAAGCAGGTGCCAAAACCGGTGCCGTGACCAAACCGGCCTCCACGAAAACAGAAGCGGTTGCCAGTGCCAAGGCTCCAACCTACGATGAAGTGAAAGGCTTGTTAGCGAAACACACCTGTCTGGCCTGCCATCAGGCGAACAAGCGGCAGGTTGGTCCGGCCTATTCCGAAGTCGCTAAGCGCGGATATACCAACGAGCAGATTGTTGAACTGATTCACAATCCGAAGCCACAAAACTGGCCGGATTACGCGACAGAAATGCCGCCGATGCCGCAGGTTCCGAAAGCCGATGCCTTGAAGATTGCGGCCTGGATTAACTCCCTGTCGCCAGAAAAAAAGTAGACTAAAACTAACAGCAAAAAAGCCTGACCGCATTGTGTCAGGCTTTTTTTATGCGTGATGCGGCAAAGAATTCCTATTTACAGGCAGTACCGCTTACTACCGTCTGCTGCTTTGTCGAACACGCACCACTGTAGACAGTCAGTGTATAAATTCCGGGGGTAGTCACATTGGGGATTCTAACCGTGTAGGATCCAGCCTGTCGGTACACAGTTGAATAAACAAAGCCGTTCGGGCCGGTTACGATAAAACTACTACCGGTGCCGCTGCAGGTCAGATCGACCGAACAGATACCGTTGCCAAGCACGCCCCCGGGCGAAACGTTGTTTACCGCAGACGGATTCCCAACCACCACCTGCGTTTCAGCCGTTGCATTCAGCTTGTTACTGCTTACCGTCAGTGCATAGGTATAGTTTCCTGGACTCACGCCATTCAGTGTTTGTGAAAAAGTAGCCGCGGCCGACGTACCCGACACCGGACTGCTCCCGTTCGTCAGAGTGTAGGCATAACTACCGGTGACATTGCCGACTGTAGCCGTCAGTGTCACCGGTGCTCCTTCACAGACTAATGCGGCTGTCGGTGCAAATCCGGTGATGGACGGTGCTGTGTTAACGGTAAATGTATTTGTACTGCTCTCAACCCCGCTGTTACCGACCGCGTCGGTGGCCCGTGCTTTCACCGTATGTACACCCTCCGGGAAGGCGCTGTTGATCGTCAATGACCAGTTACCGGATGCATTTGCGATTGCTACTGCGATTTCAGTACCATCAACATTCACGGTTACGGTACTGCTGGCTTCAGCAGTACCGCTAATGATGGGTTGGTTATTACTTAAGACCGCACCATTGGCAGGCGTACTGACTACCGGAGTGGCAGGCGGTGTGGTGTCGATTGTAAAGGTATTGGTATTGCTGTCAACGCTCGTATTGCTGGCTGCATCCGTCGCCCGCGCTTTAGTCGTGTGGGAACCCTCCGACAAAGCACTGCTCACCGTAAACGACCAGTTCCCCGACCCATCGGCCGTGGTGGTACCCACCGATGTGCCGTCCATCAGCACCATTACCGTACTGTTGGCCTCCGCTGTGCCAGTGACCACCGGCTTGGTATTGTTAGCCACTGAACCGTTAGCCGGGGTAATCACCACCGGAGCGGCAGGCGGCGTGGTGTCGATTGTAAAGGTATTGGTGTTGCTGTCAACGCTCGTATTGCTGGCTGCATCCGTCGCCCGCGCTTTAGTCGTGTGGGAACCCTCCGACAAAGCACTGCTCACCGTAAACGACCAGTTCCCTGAGGCATCGGCGGTGGTGGTACCCACCGATGTACCATCCACAAATACCGTTATCGTACTGTTGGCTTCGGCCGTGCCGCTGACCACCGGCTTAGTATTGCCGGTTGCCCCGCCGTTAGCCGGGGTAATCACCACCGGGGCGGCAGGCGGCGTGGTGTCGATTGTAAAGGTATTGGTATTGCTGTCAACGCTCGCATTGCCAGCCGCATCAGACGCCCGCGCTTTAGTCGTGTGGGAACCCTCCGACAAAGCACTGCTCACCGTAAACGACCAGTTCCCCGACCCATCGGCCGTGGTGGTACCCACCGATGTACCGTCCATCAGCACCATTACCGTACTGTTGGCTTCGGCTGTGCCGCTGACCACCGGCTTGGTATTGCCGGTTGCCACGCCGTTAGCCGGGGTAATCACCACCGGGGCGGCAGGCGGCGTGGTGTCGATTGTAAAGGTATTGGTGTTGCTGTCAACGCTCGTATTGCTGGCTGCATCCGTCGCCCGCGCTTTAGTCGTGTGGGAACCCTCCGACAAAGCACTGCTCACCGTAAACGACCAGTTCCCCGACCCATCGGCCGTGGTGGTACCCACCGATGTACCATCCACAAATACCGTTATCGTACTGTTGGCTTCGGCTGTGCCGCTGACCACCGGCTTAGTATTGCCGGTTGCCACGCCGTTAGCCGGGGTGATCACCACCGGAGCGGCAGGCGGCGTGGTATCGATTGTAAAGGTGTTGGTGTTACTGTCCACACTGGTATTACCAGCGGCATCCGACGACCGCGCTTTGGCCGTATGTGACCCGTCGGACAAAGCACTGCCCACCGTAAACGACCAGTTCCCCGACGCATCAGCGGTGGTGGTACCCACCGATGTACCATCCACAAATACCGTTACTGTACTGTTGGCTTCGGCCGTACCGGTAACCACCGGCTGGTTATTGTTAGCCACCGAACCGTTGGCGGGAGTAATCACCACCGGAGCGGGCGGCGGTGTGGTATCGACTATCCAGGTATACGAAGCAGGGGTCGGGTTAACGTTGCCGGCATTATCCACTGCCCGCACCCGAAACGTATGTGAACCGTCACTCAGGCCGGTATATACCTTCGGACTGGTGGCGCTGCTGTAGCCGCCCCCGTCCAGATTTACCTCAAAACCCGCAACGCCGGATCCGCTGCCATCGTTTCCGGTAAACGAAAAACTCGCATTGGCTGCATTCGACGGATTCGGCGGCGTGGCCGTCAGCGTGGCGTTGGGCGGCGTGGTATCGATTGTAAAGGTGTTGGTGTTACTGTCTACACTGGTATTACCAGTGGCATCCGACGACCGCGCTTTGGCCGTGTGAGAACCATCGGACAACGCCGCCGAAAGTATAAATGACCAGTTCCCCGACGCATCGGCGGTGGTGGTGCCCACCGATGTACCATCCACAAATACCGTTATTGTACTGTTGGCTTCGGCCGTACCGGTAACCACCGGCTGGTTATTGTTAGCCACCGAACCGTTGGCGGGAGTAATCACCACCGGAGCGGCAGGCGGCGTGGTGTCGACTATCCAGGTATACGACGACGGAGTAGGATCAATATTCCCTATTAGATCTACCGCCCGCACCTGAAACGTATGTGAGCCGTCACTCAGACCACTATATACCTGTGGACTGGTAGCGCTGCTGAATCCGCCCCCGTCCAGCTGCACCTGAAAACCGGTAACACCGGAACCACCTGCATCATTTCCGATAAATGAAAAACTCGCATTCGCTGAACCCGATGGGTTTGGCGGCGTGGCCGTCAGCGTGGTATTAGGTGGCGTGGTGTCGACTAGCCAGGTATACGACGACGGAGTAGGATCAATATTCCCTATTAGATCTATCGCCCGCACCTGAAACGTATGTGAGCCGTCACTCAGACCACTATATACCTGTGGACTGGTAGCGCTGCTGAATCCGCCCCCGTCCAGCTGCACCTGAAAACCGGTAACGCCGGAACCACCTGCATCATTTCCGATAAATGAAAAACTCGCATTCGCTGAATTCGACGGATTAAGCGGGTTAGCTGTTATTGTAGTGTCGGGCGGCGTATTATCGACTACCCAGGTATACGAGGCCGGCGTGGGGTCAACATTCCCTGTGGCATCGACTGCCCGTACCTGAAACGTATGTGTGCCACTACTCAGGCCGGTAAATACCCGTGGACTTGTGGCGGCCGTAAACACCCCGTTATCCAGTTTAACTTCAAATGTCAGAGAACCAGAAGGCGTTACATCATCACTGCCCGTGAATGAAAAGGTAGCACTCGTTGACGTTGACGGGTTTGTCGGGTTTAACAGTATTGTTGTATCGGGCGGCGTTGTATCGGCAACAGCACCTGCCTCCGTTGTAGGCCCGTCACCAGTTGTAACAACCGACAACCGGCTCCCGACATAACGTAGCATCCGTGTATAATGCGCGGCCAGGGTCGGGTCGGTGATGGCGGATACGCCTAACCCGGCAACCCCTATAGCCGGCGCGCTGATACTGCCTTGACTCGCGGTACCTTCTGCGAATCCCGTTTGGCAACTACCCACGGTAATCAGCAATAACAACAGTTTACCAAAGTATAGGTTTATGCACAGTTTCTGTCGATTATATTTTTCCATGAAGTGGTACAAGTAACACAATTGAATCCGCAATTAAGAAAGAATAACAAATAGATACTAACCTATACATCAACTAGTAAGAAAATTATTTTGCCCTGCTCCAATGCGCAATACGTAAAAAAAAGCCCCTGACAACATCCGGGGCTCTTCCATTAAAACGTCCGCTTTACCGGCCTTATCATCACCGGCCCGAGCAGGCCCGACGCACGGGGCGACCAGTTTTCGGCCGTGAAATTACCGTCGGCGCCACGGTTTTCGCGCAGCCGCGCCGACATGTTGATGTTATAGAACTTCTTCCAGTCTACTTTGCGTTTATCCATATCAGCAATGCGGTTGGCCATCCCGTTAGATACCGTTACGACCAGTTTGTTGGTAGCCGCCATAGCTCGGGCCGGAATTTCCAGCTGATACACCGGCCCGAGCACGGTTCCCAACGCTTTACCATTCAGTTCGACACGAGCACTTTCGGCAACCTTGCCCAAATCCAGCACCCAGGCATCGGCAACGCCCGCCGGTTTCGGGAAGGTCAGCGTATAGGTTGCGGCTCCCGAAAACTTTTTAACGGCATCACCGTCCAGCTCCGTCCACGAACCCAGCTTTTCTGTCGTTACGGGCGATGGCAGCACGGGGCCACCCGACACAAAATTAATCGTCCAGGTACCGGTCAGCGGTATGGCCTCCGCCACGGCCTCAACATAAGGATAGCCCGTTGCCTTGATCATTTTCGCCGATGTTTCCAGAATACACGATTCACCCGGCTGCAACTGTATGTATACGTCCATACCGGTTTCGGCCGGCTGTTTGCGGGCCATGCCCATCTGTTCAGTCATCGGATTGTACAGGGCTACCGAATTGGCCTTTGTGGCCAGTGGTACCCAGCCGTCGATGGGCTTATCGCTCCAGTTGGTCAGGAAATAGTAGTGGCCTTCGGCGTGTTCGCGGCGGATAAACTCCAGCCCGCCGTCGACGAGGGTTTCGCGGCGGATACCGGCTTTTTGCAGCGTTTCGTCCAGATTAGCACCAACCAGAATCCGCCCCTGCCCCGCTTTCGCCTCGCGGATACCAGCCGTTTCGGTAAACGGCAGACGAGCCAGTACCTGTTTAAACGCCGCCTGCCGGGCCGCTAAATCGGTCAGTCCGGGCACATCGTCAGGTAGTTTTCCCGCAAAAATAACCGTGGCTCCCTGCTCCGCCAAGCGGACCAGCTGTTCCAGGGTTGCCAACGGCATGTACTGTGCTTCGGGTACCACGATGGTCCGGTAACTGTTGCCGCCGGTTTGCAGAATACCGCCCGCCGTTTTTACACCTGTCAGTTGCTTATCGGAAATAAAGTCAAATCCGTAGCCCCGCTCCCACAGGTCTTTGGCATGATGCTCAACCGGCAGGCCTTTGAAGCCGTGGTCAATACCGTCGAAATGTTGCAGCAGCACTTTCCCCTGCCGTGTATACGCATCGTAAACGGGTAGGTAAACCAGCACATCGTTGCCGGCCTTACCCTGTTGCAGAAATGACTGACACCGGGCTACGTACTGGTTCAGCTTCCCGAAGTCTGTCCAGAAACTATTATTCGGGTTAAAGTGAACAGCGGCATAAAACAACCAGCCCGGCCAGGCAGCCTGCTGCGGCGAGTAGTTGGTACCGTGGTAAAACGTATGGTTGACCCCGCCGAGCAGAAAACGGTCCATTGCTTTTTTAACATCACTGAGTTTGGTCAGGAAATGCTCGTTTTCCCAGGTCGCCGATTCCGACGAAGTCAGTTTTTTGCCCGTCACGTGCGCAGCCGACGACGCAAACTTAATCCGCATCACATCAACCCCTTCGATTTCGGGAATGTCGGTAACGGCATATAAATCCAGAATGTTGGCGGGTGAGCCATGGGCCTGATTCCGGATAAGTTTACCGTGTTTCTTCGCCCAATCCGACCAGACTTTAGTGTAGTTTTCGAGCAGCAGTTCCGAGATGGTTTCGCGGTAATCGCTCAGCACCCGTTTGTTCTGCTCCCCTTCCGGTTTGCCGAACAGCGCGGGCAGATGCAGCCGCAGGTCGTAACCGCGCCGTTTTTTAAACTCATCAAACATAGCCGGTGTCCAGTTACTCTCACCACTGGCATCGTCAACTTCGTAGGAGTCGTTAAAAAACGCCCGTAATCCGGTCAGGTCACGGCCCTTGAATGCCTTATCGAAGTAGCTCAGGTAATGTTCCGTTGCCGGTTTCGAGAAGTGGTCAATGACGTCACCCTCACCGCCGGGACCGGCCCGTTCGACCATTTTACCGTGCCAGCCCTCAAAAACGGCATACAGTGTCCAGGTACCGGCGGGGGCCGTCCAGGCTAATTTACCGCTGCCATCGACCTTAGCGGTGAGGTCAACGATCTGCCCGTTATCGGCATAAGCCATCAGGCATTGTAACGGTAAAGGCTTCTCAAAACGTACCTGATCGAAGGCGTGTAGCTGCAAATCCGGATTTTTCGTGATCGGTTCAGTCAGTTGTTTAATGTCGATCGGCTGACCGACAATCCGCGTAATGGGTCTCTGGATAAAGCTGACCGGCTCTTGTAGCTGTTCGCCCGCTTTGAGTGTGAACGTTTTGGAGGCCACATATTTACAGGCATCGGCCTGATTGACCCACGGCCCGCCAAACGGCCACCCTGACGCCTGTGCCATGTCGACACCCATATTCAGGCGGCGGGCTTCTTTCAGCGTATGCCCCAACACGTCCATCCATTTCGGCGACAGAAAAGGGATAAACTGGCTTTCAGTTCCTTTGACACCATAGATCGGCGTTATTTCGACACCGCCCAAACCAGCTTTCTGATATTGCTCCATCAGTTTGGTCAGATCGGTTGGGTTCACCGCACTGCCCATCCACCACCAGCGTGTCCAGGGTTTGGTTTCCTGCGTGATGGCCGGCCATTTGGGTTGTGCCTGTGTTAAGGCCGAAAGGCAAAAGGCGGGAACGAGCGATAGGTATACAGCTCGCTTCACCAGTTTTTTGTGATATACGCATTGACATTATAAGGGCTTAAGCATTTATCCCTAAAAGAATAAAAACCGGGCTTTCCAGCCGTACTGTACCCATCTGTTTTTCGGGAAATGTACGTTCTTTCTGCATAATCCTTACCGGCAGGATGCTTGTCAATTGGCGGGGATGTGCTAATATTGATCTTCCGGTATCAACCCTTCCACGTACCCATGCGCTATCTACTACTGATTTTACTGTTTTTGGGGAGCCAGACCGTTTACGCTCAGTTTGTTTCGTTTAACGCGACCAAGGAAGCCGTTAACTTCAAGTCAGGAGATTGCCGGTTCAAGGCGGGCGACTCGCTGGTCTGGGCACAATCCACCTACAAGGATAAAAGCTGGAATACGTTCGATGATACGCCTGAACAGCGGGCCGCGCTCCTGAAGGAGAAAACAGGCTGGTTCCGCTATCGGATATACGGGAATAAGCGCTACAAGCAAACCCAGTGGGACCTTGTTATCCAGCAATTAGGGGACTCAAAAATTTATCTCGATGGTAAGCTGATTGCCACCGTTGCTGCCGACCGGCAATCAGGCGCTGACAATCTGATGGCCTTTGAACATATACCTGTTTCGTTACCGGATACGGGAAAACATGTGCTCGCCATACGGCTTCAGTATAGGAATGAAGACCTTCTGTTTGCCAATACAACTTTCGAACCGTTCACCGTCTGGATTGAGCAACGACAGCATACGCTGTTCAACCGGACAGCCAATGCCTCAGTAAGTGCAGCAGTCGGTGGTATTCTGGGTGGTATTTTTATCATTCTGGCGCTACTCCACCTGATGTTTTTCCGGGCAAATCCGGGACAAAAAGTAAATGGGTTACTCAGCATTTCCTCGGTATGCTTTTCCCTGATGTTCGGTGTATCGGTATTTGAATATCATAATGCTAACCTCAGAGAACAATCGGTGGTTGATCTGATCCAGTATGCCGGGCTACACATCGGCGCGGGTTGTTTATTAACGGCTGTTTACACATATCTGCAACGACCCAAAGGCTGGATATTCGCCATCTCTATTACATTGCTCACTATCAACTTTGGATATCAGTGGCTTATTGGAAGTCTTCCTGAAGGCCTGGCAGGGCTTACAGCCACCTTCTTTGCCTTTGACTATATCCGGACCAGCTGGCTCGGTAAGAAACGCGGTCAGGCCGGAGACAAATTACCCTGGAACTCCCTGCGGTTTTCGTTTATCTCCTTTTTGCTTGCTACCGGACTGAGTCTGGCAAACGGTATCCTGTCTGCTCTGTACGACTATTGGGATTTCAGTAACCTGCTCTTTGTGCTGATCGTCATTTTACTGTTTTTTCTGTTCCTGCTCAGTGTACCGATCGGCCTCTCCTTTTCGCTGGTGCAGGATTATACACGGACTCATGCCTCGCTCCGGCAGAATCTCGATGAAGTGCAGCGGCTTTCGGAACGTTCCCTGGCTCAGGAACAGGAAAAGCAACAGATTCTGGCCGCCCAGAACGAAACCCTTGAGCGACTGGTGCAGGAGCGTACTGCCGCCCTGAATGAATCTATCGACACGCTGAAAGCTACGCAGGATCAGCTGATTCAAAAGGAGAAAATGGCCTCTCTCGGTGAACTCACGGCCGGTATTGCCCACGAAATTCAGAACCCGCTCAATTTCGTCAATAACTTCTCGGAAGTATCGGCCGACCTTGTCGCCGAAATCGAAGACGAACGGCAACGCCCCGCCGACGACCGCGACGAAGGCCTGGTTGACGAAATTCTGGGCGACCTGCGCCAGAACCTGGAAAAAATTACCCACCACGGCAAACGGGCCAGTTCGATTGTGAAAGGCATGCTCGAGCACTCCCGTACTTCGTCGGGCGAAAAGCAGCCAACCGACCTTAATGCCCTCACCGACGAATACCTGCGGCTGGCCTATCATGGTTACCGGGCGGCTCATAAAGCCTTTAACTGTCAGCTGGTAACCGACTTTACCCCGGACCTGCCGCCTGTCAATCTGGCGACGCAGGATGTTGGGCGCGTGGTGCTGAACCTGCTCAACAACGCGTTTTACGCCCTTGATCAAAAGCAGAAAACCGTACCCGACAGCTTCCAGCCAACGGTCCGGGTCTCGACCAGTCAGTCCCCGAATTTCGTCACCCTGATTATCCGCGACAACGGTCCGGGCATTCCTGCGGAGGTTATCGGCAAGATCTTCCAGCCGTTTTTCACCACCAAACCTACCGGCGAAGGTACTGGGCTGGGGCTGTCGCTTTCATTTGACATCATCACCAAAGCCCATCAGGGCGATTTCTTCGTTGAAAGCACCGAGGGCGAAGGCACGACGTTTACGATAAAGTTACCTGTTTATGTAAGACGGAATGATATTCCGTACTAAGCAGCGTATGAAAACCCATCAGCGTATCAGGAAGGCCCCTTCCTGCGAATCGGTATGCCTTATTTTACAATACGGAATATCATTCCGTACTACAGATTTTGGTTCCATAAGCGGCAACTTAGCGTATCTTTGTGTGAATTTTATCGGGAGTATCACCAATAAGTTAACAATCTAATGGTTGATGTATTATTAGGCCTCCAATGGGGCGACGAGGGGAAAGGCAAGATTGTGGATGTTTTGGCGCCACAATATCAGGTAGTTGCCCGCTTTCAGGGCGGCCCGAATGCCGGTCACACCCTCGAATTTGATGGTTTCAAACACGTATTACACCAAATTCCATCGGGCATTTTCCGGAACGAAACCCTCAATATTATCGGTAACGGCGTTGTATTAGACCCAATCGTGTTCCGCCGCGAAATCGACGGGCTGGCCAAATACAACCTCAACATCCACCAGAATCTGGTCATTTCTAAAAAAGCATCAATCATTCTGCCAACCCACCGTTTGCTCGACGCAGCCTTTGAGCAATCGAAAGGTGAAGCAAAAATCGGCTCTACTCTGCGGGGTATCGGTCCGACCTATCAGGACAAAGTGGCCCGCCTTGGCCTCC